>JAIESQ010000064.1 GCA_019745975.1 Pirellulales bacterium | reverse complement strand
GATACTCTGCGGCATCTGCGGCGCAAGAAGCGCGGGGGCGACCGACATCAGGTCGCCCGACCCACCACGGCCGGCGAGAGTTCGGTGGCCGATCTCGTCGCCTTGCTTTCCGACCACGGTGGCACCCCCAGCCAATGCGTGGCGCGCGACGAGGCGATTCGCGCCATTCACGTTGGCCTGGCCGGCCTGCCCAACGATCAACGCGCCGTGATCATGCATCGTTACATCCAGCAGCAGAGTATCGAGTCGACAGCGGCCGCCATGCAGCGGACGCCTGGCGCCGTGCGCGGTTTGCTCCATCGGGCGAAATCATCGCTACGCGACGCCCTGGGACGTTCCGCACGGTGGTTCGCCTACAAGTAGGCGCAGCGAATGCCGCTCTCACCTCAGCGTGGTCCTGTTGAAGACATTGCCCAGCGCGCCAAGCGTCTGATTGCCGCCGCCCGTCGACGCGCCGAGGAGAACGCCCCCGACGCCGCGCCGCCCGGCGACGACCAGTCGCGGTCCGACGATGGCTCGTCGTCTCCGCTGCAGGTCCGCTGTCCCCATTGCCAACGCGCGGTGGCCGTCGCCGACGACACTCCCTGGTCGCAAATCGTCTGTCACGATTGCGGCAGCTCGTTCAGCTTGATCGGGGCCGAGTCGTCGGCCGTGGCCGTCGGCGCCTGCCTGGGGCGCTTCGAACTGCTGGAGCGCATCGGCGAAGGGGGCTTCGGCGCCGTCTGGCGCGCGCTCGATACGCAGCTCCAGCGCCAGGTGGCGCTCAAAATCCCCCGTCGCGGCGAGCTCTCGGCCGCCGAAGTCGAACTGTTCCTCCGCGAAGCGCGGGCCACGGCCCAATTGCGCCATCCGCACATCGTGAGCTTGCACGAAGTCGGTCGAGATGGGTCGACGCTCTACCTGGTGAGCGACCTGATCGAAGGCCAGTCGCTCGCCAAACGGATGCGGCAGCGGATGACCGTGGCCGAGGCCGTCGACCAATGCCAGAAGATCGCCCGCGCGTTGGACTACGCGCACGGCATGGGGATCGTCCACCGCGATTTGAAGCCCGCCAACATCCTGCTCGATGCCCGCGGCGAGCCCCACCTGACCGACTTCGGCCTGGCCAAGCGCGACGCCGGCGAAGTCACCATGACTGTCGACGGGCAACTCGTCGGCACTCCGGCTTATATGTCGCCCGAGCAAGCGCGCGGCCAATCGCACGAAGCCGACGCGCGCAGCGATCTCTATTCGCTGGGCGTGGTGTTATTCGAAATGCTCACGGGTGAGCTTCCCTTTCGTGGCAGCCCGCGGCTGGTCGTCGACAAGGTGCTGCACAACGATCCGCCGAGTCCCCGCTCGCTGAACAGTCTGGTTCCGCGGGATTTGGAAACGATCTGCCTGAAGTGCTTGGAGAAACAGCCAACCGCGCGCTACGCCAGCGCGGCCGATCTGGCTACGGATCTGGAGCACTTTCGCCGTCGCGAGCCGATCGCGGCGCGCCCCGCCGGCCCGCTGCGCCGGCTTGCGCGCTGGTACCGCCGCCATCCGCTATTGGCCAATGCGGGCCTCGCCTTGGCGATCTTGGCCATCGTCGGCCCGAGCATTGCCCTGCAACAGGCCAGCCTGGTCCGACGCGAGTCGCAAGCGCGGGCGCGCGCCGACCAGTACCTCTACGTGGCACACATGAACAACGTGCAGGATGCCTGCGAGGCTGCCGACTATCGTCGCGCCGTCGCGCTGCTCGACCAGCACCGGCCGGCCCTGGGAAGCGAAGATCGACGCAGCTTCGAGTGGTTCTACTGGTGGGAAGTATGCCATCGCGGACTGCGCGACGAAATCGACACCGGCACTCGAATTCACGCATTAGCAGTCTCGCCCGACGGCAAGCTCATCGCTGTGGGCGGCGGCAGCGGAATCATTCAGGCCTTCGATCCCGCGACGCCCGAAGTCATGCTCGTGTATCGCGGCCACTCCACGACGGTGACCGGCCTGGATTTTTCTCCCGACGGCCGCCTGCTGGTCTCGAGCAGCCATGATAAGTCGATTCGCCTCTGGGACGTTCAATCCGGCGATTGCACCGACGCCATTGTGAATCTGCCCGATGCCGTGCGCGGCGTGGCTTTTTCGCGCGATGGCAGCCGACTGGCCGCAGCGCTGCTCGACGGCAGCGCGCAAGTCTGGGACATCGTGCCCGCCACGGCCGGCGCCAGCGCGACCGCGAAGTTCAGTCGCCCTGCCCGGCAAACGCTCGATGTGCGCTCCGCGGCCAGCGACGGACCCGCCTACTGCTACTGCGTCGCCTGGAATGCCGACGGCACCCATCTGGCCACCGGCTCGGGCGGCGCGGCCAACTGGAACCAGGGCGAAATGCAATGGTGGAATCTCGACTCGGGCACGTGCGAGGCGCGCGTCTCCACGACGCGGCCGTGTGATTTTCTGTCGTACTCGCCGCGAGCCGACCTGTTGGCGCTACGCGACGCGCATGGCAGCCTCGCCCTCTGGCATCCGCCGACGCACGAGATTCGGCAGCGGCTGGCTTGCCCTGCGGGAGATGTCTTTAGCCCGGTCTTTTCGACTGATGGCCAGCGACTGGCCGCCGTGAGCGACCGCGGCTCGCTCTTCTCGTGGGACGTCGCTTCGCAACAAGTCGTCGAGTCGTGGCCCGGCCATACCAGCCTGACGTACTCGCTTGGCTACCTCCCCGGCGACAAGCTGCTCGTGTCGGGCGACTACGACGGCCGCGTGCGCATCTGGCAATCGGCGCCGCCAGCGCGCGATGCGCTCGCGCCCAAGCATGGGCAAGGCGTCTCGTCGCTGTCGTTCGTGCCCGACGGTTCGCGTTTGGTGTCGCTGGGGCGCGACGGCGACCTGCGGCTCTGGAATGTCGGCGACGGCACCCTCGTCGAGACCCACGAAAAAATCAGCTCTTGGGCGATCGCTAGTGCGCTGGCGCGCGATGGGCGGACGTTTGCTTGCTCGCTCGATAAGCAGCGGATTGGCTTCTGGGATCTCGAGCAGCAACGCTTGCGCGCCGAGTCGCTCACGCAGCGCGAACCGATCCACGCCCTAGCCTTCTCGCCCGACGGCAACTTGTTGGCCGCCGGCGGGGGGGAAGCGCAAACGCTGTGGCCGGGCGAACCGACCGACTTGCGTGTGTGGGACATCCGCACGAAACAAGTTCGGCATCAATTGCCTGGCAATCGCCGGCTTGTCCGCTGCCTGGCCTTTAGTCCCGATGGCCAGACGCTAGCCACCGGCGGGACCGATCGCCTGGTGCTCGTCTGGAATGTCGTCACCGGCGCGCAGCTTCGCGTCATCAACACCGGCACGCTCTTCAATGTCGTCTGCCTGACGTTTTCGCCCGACGGCGGCACGCTGGCCTTTGGCACGCACGACGGCTCGCTCTGGCTGGCCGACCTGCGCGGCGCTGCGCCGCTACGGCAGATCACCGGGCAGGATGGCACCGTGTGGGCGGTCGCCTACTCGCCTGACGGCAAGTCGCTGGCGGCGGCGTTCGGTCAACAGGTACAAGGGGTCGACGAACAGGCCACGATCAAGCTGTGGGACACGGCGACCAGCGAGCTCAAGCTGCGACTCAACGCGCCAAGTGGTCCGCCGCAGTCGCTGGCCTTCTCGCCCAATGGCGAGGTTTTGGCGGCGGGCTTCAACGACGGCGCGATCCGCCTGTGGCGCGCGCCCACGCACCGGCAGCGGTAGCGGAGCGTCAGCCCAGCATTGTTGGGTCGACGCGCAACCACGCCAACCACATAAGCAGTTTGGCAAAAACAACTTCTGGCGCAGCGGGTGCAATGTCCCACGCATGCGTGGCATGCCTTGGATCGAGCTAGTGTTCGCCTGCGCAACCAATTCTCCCACTCTACGTTTTCTCCCTCAGGGTGTCAGGACTCGACATATTGTCCCTTCGGGCTTGGGTTTAGATCGCATCACACTAAATCGTGCTAAGCGATGTCCGGTTTGGTCCACAGTTTCCGTCTAATGAATAAGAGCCTAGCTGGCTGGGGAACCTCAGCGTAACTAAATGCCGAATGGGCATTTTGGTAATGAGTGCAGGTCGGATTTGCGTTCGCTCGGCCCCCGGCCAATACCAGCTTTTCCCTCTTGTCCTTCGTTGGATCAACGCTCCTCAATTCATCTTGGAGAGACGCG
This sequence comes from Pirellulales bacterium, assembly GCA_019745975.1. Lineage (GTDB taxonomy): Bacteria > Planctomycetota > Planctomycetia > Pirellulales > JAEUIK01 > JAIESQ01. The sequence continues at coordinate 44,662 of JAIESQ010000064.1, read as the reverse complement.
AGATGCACAATTGCACACTGCACAGATTGGTCATTGGAAGCGTCACAACGGCGTTCGCCTTTGCATCGCTTTTGAACCATGCGGCTACATGCAAAGCACAACTCGCCGATCCGGTCACGGTTGGTGTTGCACTAGACCAAATCAAGAGCGCGATTGAGCAAGGGATCAAACAAGCCGAAGCAGCAGGGAACCATGTTGCAATTACGGCGGGGATCCAAGCGCTCCTTGCTGTCACGTCGCTTAGAAACGCTTTGAGCGATTCATTAGATCAGGCACTCGACAAGGTAGATAAGACGGTACGTTCGGGCATTGCCGAGGCCGCGACAGTCGCGGGGAAAACAGTCAAGGACCTGGAACAGATCGCTAAGGAGCTAGAAAGTGCAGTCGCACCGCTGGCGGCAGGGCTGCCTCAAAGGATATTTGTCTCTGATTATCAGCCGAAGACGTACGTCAACTCAGGCGAAGGTCAAATCGTATTGCACGTATTTGGGAGTTTTCCGAACGAATGCCTCGCCCGCATTCAAGTAGGTGACGTAGCCGTTGAAGGCAAGAGGCAGACAAACAAGAAGCTAGTATTCGAATTGACCCCCGGCTCGTTGATCGCCATTCAGGATCCGAAAACGGGCGTCGCCTCCTGTACGTTGGTGGCGGGGACAGTGCGAAAGCCGAACGAGGCGACATACACGATCGCATTCGTCCAGTTGCCACAGGTTCCGGGGCGCATCGTTTTATTTCGCTCGGATCCTCAAGAGATTACGCTGACAAGGCATTGGCGATCCAACCCAATCCATCAAAGTGGCAATGACGTACCCAGCACTTGGAAGATATATCCGGGCGAGGCGTTCAATGGGCGAGGGTGGAAATTGACCCCGGAGTCCGTTTGCCTCGAGGTCCATGGACACACTGGTGACGGCAAAGGCGACGAGGTGGACTGGCGTATTCCGACCCAGCAAGCGGAAGCGGGCATGGGCACAGTAGAAATCTTCACAGATGCCGGCGGACCGCTCTTTGACAATGCCGGAGAAATCGACTTCTCGTTCGGGTACGTGCTAAAGAAGAACGTCAAAAAGAATTCCTGGAGGCGCGAGGAACTTGATTTGGCCTGGAACCAGGGACGTTCATTCGTAGGGCTAACTTCGGGGCAATGGCACGCATGTAGTGCGGGTTTTGATGGACTCACCGCAACGTTTTCGGGGAGCAGCAATGTACCGAATTGGCTCGAAGTGATTCATGAGGGCGGAAGCCTAACGTTGAGAACTAGGATTCCTGAAATCATACCGCGGCCGTTGTCGCCCACTCCTATCCCCGCTCCGCCGGAAGGCGATCTCGCGCAACAACTCGAGGCTACGAATTGGCCAAATGATATTGCGGGCGTTTATACGAATAACGCCAATCCGAGTTTACGTTGTTTGGTTGTTCCCGATGCGACGACCCGCGGGCAACGCCTTGCCCTATTGAACGAGGCTTCGGCGACAACGGCTCCTGGAATTCTTGCCAAGACGCAGGACTCTGATGTGCCGTGGATAATTGAAGCTTCCTGGGGCGCGGGGTTCGCCGAGGGCAGCAGGATACATTGGCCTGCAAGCTATTGGGAGAGAACCGGCCCCCCATTGGACGGTGTCGATTGGAAGAATAACAGCGATCCAGCTCAGTCATGCTCAGTTCGGCTTGAGATACGGGGAGATACCGTATTCGCAATTGTGACGAACGAGGGAGGGAACGTCTCTGAAGGTCAAGTCATTGGTGGCAAGATTCACACGTGGGGTGGCGGAGAGTTCGAAGCCAAGGGCAAGGTAATCCGATGGCCAGGATCTACTTGGACGCGTTAATCGCCAATTCGGGACTCGACTTGGAAAGAACTGAACCGGACGGGGATCAATTCCAAAGCTGAGCTCCCCGTTTGAATTGCGGTGCGCTGTACGTCCCTGGCCGGCATGGTGCCGCGTGCACCACGACGAATGAACTTCACTGACAGGGCCTAAATCTGCGGGGGACACGTGTAACCAGGCGTGGAGGGCACCTATGGCCTGGCTAGCCGAGCCGGCCCGCCGGCGGGAGAACTCGCCGCCGGTGCCCGTGACCAACGACGTGCGGGCGCAAGCGTCCACGCCGGCGGACGCTGCATCGGAGCCGCGCCAGCGGCCAGAGCGCTTAGTCGTGGTTGCAACCCACGGAACCGAGTCGCAATCGAACCATCAAGCCGCGCCGCGGCGAGATGTTCTCCGACCGCCGTGCGTGAGTCGCACAAATGATCTCCGGCCTGAAGGGCCGGTTCTATCAGCCGAGGCCGTCAGGCGCCGTCAGGCCTCGGTACACGATCCGACCTGAGCCGCGACCCCGTAGGGGTCGTTCATTGCTCCAGTGACGGCACACCTGCGGAAAGCCGCCCGGCGCTGCTGCGCGCCCCGCGTTCCCCTGAACACTGACCACCGAAAACTGAACACGAGCCACTCCAGGAGCCACCTGGCGCGCCAGCCTGCGCGCTCTTGAGATGCTAACCCGCCGCGCATCTTGTCCAGGGACTTCGCGATTCAACGAATCGTTTGTCAAAGTCGGCTTCGGAGAGCTGCGTCCGCCGTGCGCGCACACTTCCAAACATTCGACCACGGATATCTCGGATTCCACGGATGAGATGCGTTGTCTTTGCCGCTGGCGAATCTGCGTCCTCTGCGAAATCGGCGGACAGGCAACTTTGGCTCTTGGCGCCAGCGCGCCTTGGCGCGAGGTTCAAGATGCGACTGTTAATATCCCCGCTAGGGATCGGGCGGCTCGTTGTGTACTCCAATCGAACTCGGGTCCAATACCAAGACACCCGGACGCAAACTACGCGGTGTTACATTCGCCCCAAGTTGTGCCCGCTATTTGAGTTCGGGTCCAATATCAAAATACCCGGACGCAAACCGGACGATCACCCGGACGCAAAATGCCCGGTGTTACACTCGCCCCAAGTTGTGCCAACTATTCGATTTACGGTCCAATATCAACACACCCGGACGCACCCGGACGCAAATTCCCGGACAATCTTTTTCTGGGGGACCCCCAACTGGGGAGGCAAGCCTATCGCCGCGGCCTGCGGCCAAGAGCAGGAGAACCGGAAGAGTCGCGCCCACCCACTCGCTCCCCTGTTACCCAGGTCGCTCGCTCTACTCCTGTCCCTGCCAGTCGGGCGAGGCCGTGTACATCTGGTAGTACAGACCCTGCTGGGCCATCAGCTCGGTGTGCGTTCCCTGTTCGACCAGCCGGCCGCGGTCCATCACCACGATCCGGTCGGCCCGCCGCAGCGTGTGCAGCCGGTGGGCGATGATCAGCGTGGTGCGCCCTTTGATGACTTCGCGTAGCCCTTCGTGAATGTCGCGTTCCAAGAGCGGGTCGAGGGCGGCCGTCGCCTCGTCGAAGATCAGGATCCGCGGATCGGCGCACAGCGCCCGGGCGATCACCACCCGCTGGCTCTGCCCGCCGGAGAGCTTCATGCCTTGATCGCCGATGCGGGTTTCGAAGCCGTAGGGCAGCTCGCTGATGAAGTCGTAGGCGCCGGCCGCTTGGGCCGCGCGGACCATGTCTTCTTCGCTGACGTCTTGCCGGCCGCAGAGAATGTTGTCGCGGATCGTGCCGCTATAGAGCACGGCGTCTTGCGTGACCAGTCCGACCTGCTGCCGCAAGGCTTCGGGATCGAGATCGCGAAGGTGAATGCCGTCGAGCAGGATGCGGCCGCTGGTTGGCTCCTCGAATCGCAACAGCAATCGAGCCAGCGTGCTTTTGCCGCAGCCCGAGCGGCCGACGATCCCCACGACTTCGCCCGGCTTGATCTCGAGGCTCATGGTGTCGATCACGCGGCGGTTCGAGTCTTTGGGGTCACGCGCGTAAGCGAAGCAGAGGTTTTCCAGGCGAATGGCGCCGCGCGGATTGGGCAGCTTGAGCATCGCGCCACGGCTTTCTTGATGGTCGCGTTCGGAGGTTTCCTCGAGCAGGTCGCCGACCCGTTCGAGGCTCACCACGGTGCGCTGGAACTCGTCCCATTGTTCGAGCAGCCGCAGCACGGGTGCCGACAGTTGCCGGCTGAGCATCAAGAAGGCCATCAACTGGCCAATCGTCATCGCGCCCTCGAGCACCCGCGAGGTGCCGCGATACAGCAGCACGCCGGAGTTGATGCCATCGAGCAGTTGAATCAAGGTCGCCGAAGCGAGCGACCAGGTCGCGGCCCGGCGGCCGAACTCGATCGACGGTCGCAGCAGATCGCCGAACCAGCGGCGGAACGGCCGTTCGAGGCTCATGGCTTTCACCGGATCGATGCCTCGGAACGAGTCGATTACGTGGGTGTTCACGCGGCCAAACTTCTGCACGTGCAATTTGGTGTGGCTGCGCACCGGTCGGGCGACCAGCAGCGAAACGACCAGGCCAACGAGCAGGATGCCGATGAACAGGCCCGCCATGGCCGGCTGCATCCAGACCAAAGCCACGGCATAGGTCGCGACCATCAGCACGTCGACGAGCGACGAGATGGCGTGACTCGTAAAGAACTGCCGCACTTCGTCGACTTCGCCGAAGCGCCGCACCAGATCGCCGGTTGTGAACCGCGAGAAGAACGAATGGGCCAGCGACAGCATCCGTTGATAGACCGTTTCCATCAATGTGCGCTGCATGGCCAGCGAGGCGTGCAGCATGAGCTGGCTGCGGGCGTATCCGACAATCGCGCCGAACACGGTTGTTAGCAACAGCGCGCCGAACGCGATCGGGAGCAGCCGCGTTTCGCCGTGGCCGATCACGCGATCGATAATCACCTGCGTGAGCATCGGCCCAGCCAGCCCGAACAGTTGCAACAAGGCGGAAGCCAAGAGCACATAACCGAACGTGCCCAGATGCGGCCGGGCAAAGGGCCACAGCTTGCGCCAGGTACTGGTCGCCCCAGTGGCTTGCTGCGTGACTTCCTTCGCGGCCGGCGTCTTGCCGGTGGTATCGGTGGGGCGCACCAAGAGCAGGAATCCACCGAAACGCTCGACGAATGCCGCTCGCGGCAGCTTCGTGCGGCCGATCGCTGGGTCGCCGACTTCCACGTGCCGCGACGAGACGCGCCACACCACGACAAAGTGGTTCTTATCGACATGGGCGATCGCGGGGAGCTGTACGTTCGACAGCGCATCGGCTTCGGGCACTTCGACCCCGACCGGCAGGTAGCCCAGCCGCTCGGCAGCTTCGCTCAAGTCGGCCAGCGACGTGCCATAACGCGAGACGCGAGCCAGTTGGCGGGCTTCGCGGTCGCCGATTTCGTGTCCGTAGAAAGAGTGGATCATCCGCAAACAGGCGGCTCCGCAGTCCATCTCCTCGCGTTGCCGCCGCTGCGGGAGCCGGCGCCACCAGGCGGGCTGCGTCGCCTCGCCAAGCTCGACGTGCGTGCCATTGCCATCGTAGGCGACACAGGAGCGATCAATTTCGGTACCGGCCGAACCGGCGGGCTGCACGTCGAGCCCCAGGGAAATCAACTGGCCGAGAGCGGCACGGAGAAATGCGAGGTCGTCGTTCGACGCGGCGTCGTTCGATAGTTCGTACACCCGGCAATTCATCATGGCCGTGATGTCGACAGCGGCCGCGGCGCGGAGGCAAAAACTTGCCGCCGAGATTACGCTGCCAGGGCCCAACTCGGTGGCGCCGCGTCCCAGGTGCTGTGCGCCGGCGTTCGGAATCGCCACGAGTGCGCCGGTTTCGAGAATTCGCAAGACGTCGACTGGCTCGCCGATGCGCTGAATGACTTGACCTGCGGCAACGTCGACCGCCACCAGTCGATCGGCGAGCTGCGCCAGTTGCCCGGCGGCGGCAGGATTCAATTGAACCAGCCGCACAAACAAGCCGGCTACCATTCGCCGACTGAGAATGTTCTCGTACCAGTTGAGGCAAGACGCGTGAGCCGCGCAGGCCGCGCGGAGATCGTCAGCAGAGAGTTCCCAAACTTCAACGTCGGACATCGCCGTGAGCGTCACGCTGTGTGTCGCCGACGGCTCGAATGCATGGCTGCCGTAGCTGTCTCCGGCACGCAGGATCGGGCCCGGCATGCCCAACGCGTGCACCATCTCCGAGGCAAACTGGACATCGACCAATCCGCGGGCGACAAACCACATCGCCTGACACGGTTGTCCAACGCTGGCCAGCGTTTCGCTTGTTTTGAAACTGCGGCGCGTGAGCCGTGCGGCAAGGTAGGCGCGGGGCTCGTCGGCTAAGAGTTGCAAGACCACCGGCAGTTCGGCTGCTGCGGGTTCGGGGCCGGCGGCGGGGTTGGTCAGGCGGTTTGAAGGACGGGTAGAAGTAGTCTCGGCGTCGTTATCGAACAGGTCGTCGATGGCTCGGGCAGGGGAGATCACGCGGTGTCCCTCCGGGCAGGGTGGTGGTACCTGAAATGCTCGGCGCTCCTAGGGTGGTTAGGCGTTAACTGGCCGGCGGTGTTACATTTACGAGAATGACGGGTGCCGTGCCGACACATCGCTACGCTGGCTTGTGCGAATCGCCTGCGCGTCGGAGCGATCGCTAAGCAAAGATATAGCCGTCACTTACGGTTGATCATCCGAGCCAAATGCATGACGAACGACTTGCCGGTCTCCATCGCCGAGGGGAAGCACCTGCGGCTCGTCAGTCGCGGGCACTGGGAGTACGCCGAGCGGACCGTCGCCTCTGGTGCCGTAATGATCGTGGCAGTAACCGCCGACGGACGGGTGCTCTTCGTCGAACAACACCGCATTCCGTTGGGTTGCGCGGCGATTGAGCTTCCGGCCGGATTGGTGGGCGACCTTCCGGAGGACGTCGGCGAGCCATTGGCCAGAGCGGCCCAACGCGAGTTGATCGAGGAGACGGGCTATACCGCCGAGCGACTAGAAATGGTGGGTACCTTTTCGACGTCAGCCGGACTCACCAGCGAGACGGTGACGTTGTTTTTCGCGCATGGATTGCGCCGCGTCGGAGCGGGAGGCGGAGATCACCACGAACAGATCATCGTGCATGAGATTCCTTGGGGCGACGTCGACACCTGGCTCGCCGAGCAGGCGGCCGCCGGCAAAGTGATTGCGTCCACGGTCTACACAGGGCTGTACTTTGTATCTCGCGCGGCAAAGCGCTAGGGCGACAGGCTAATGAGGGTAAGACCCGCGGCGATACGACCGCAGCGAACGCACCTTTGCCACCGTTGCGAGATAGTATGAAGGTACGCAATTCGCTTCTCACTCCACAGGTGACGCATGTCACAGGCCATTGTCGACCCCGAAGAGCTCCGCCGGTTTGCCAACAACCTGAAGCGTTTCAACAGCGAGCTACAGGCCCAGATGCAGATGCTGCACGGGCAATTTCAATCGCTAGGCGAGACGTGGCGCGACAAGGAGCACCAGCGATTTGGCGAGGAGTTCGAACGCACCATGCGCTCGATCGCCGGCTTTGTCGAAGCGGTCGAAGAGCACGTACCCTTCCTGCTGCGTAAGGCCGATCGCATCGACGAGTACCTCCGGCAGCGATGAGCCAAAGATCATGAGTCGCACGGCCCGCGTTCAATCGATCGAAGCGCTTGAACAGTTCCGAGCGGCGTTATCCATTTTCACCGACCAGGCCAGCCAGGGACTGGCGACGGTGCGGTCCGACGCCGAGCGGTTCTTGAATTGGTTGGGGCACGATCAATTCAAGTATTGGCAGCATCAAATTCGTGTCCGCGACGAACGGTTGGCCGAGGCCAAGAGCGATCTACATCGCTGTCTGGCCGCCACGATCGATCCGCATCGCACGCCGAGCTGTCATCAGGAGAAGAAACTCGTGGAACAGGCGAAGCGCCGCCTGGAGGAAGCCGAGGAGAAACTGGCCGCCGTTAGACGTTGGGCTGCTATCGTCGAAGAGGCGATTCTGGACTTTCAGGCTCACGCCGAGCCGCTGGCAGGCGCGCTCGCGACCGATTTACCCAAAGCCGTCACCAGGTTGGACCGCATCGTGGCGCTGCTCATTGAGTACACCCAACTGGCCCCGCCCGAATTGAAGACTGCCGCAGCGCCGCGCGAGGGGAGTGCGCGCGAGTCGACAGGGGTGTCAGCCGGGCACTCTGGAGAGGTATCGGCGGCCATCCCGGCCGAGCCGCACAAGGAAGAGACCGCAGACGATGCCACGCACGAAGGCGAGAATCCGCGACGATGACGAGCAGCCTGTACGATGGCAAAGCGAAACTGCGGCATGCCGCGCAGAAGCTGCGGCTGGCGTGGGATGAAGTACAAGCCAGTTGGCGTGACCCGGTCGGTTTGGATTTCGAGCGCGATCACCTCGAGCCGCTCGAGCCCAAGATTGCCGGTGCGCTGCGGGCAATCGATCAGTTGGCCGAAGTGCTCACCCGGGCCGAACAGGACTGCCGCGAGCGCGATTGACTGGCTCGTATGTCGTGGAGCGCAGCGGGTATGAACTGCGAGCGTTATCACCCGTTTCGCGTGGATCGGGCGCATGAGGTAGACTCGTTTTGTCGGCAGCACGCGGCGACTTTGGCAGTTGTTTAGGATCAGGATATTGCCCTGGGATGAGCTCTCCGAACCTCGTCGATCGCCAGCGAACGGTTCTGCGCGAGCTGGCGCGGCTAGCTCAGGAGCGCGCCAAGAGCGAGACATCGTTGACCGCCGCGCTCCGCGCTGCGCGCGAAGCCGCGCAAACCAAGCGTGATGCCGCGCTAGCCGATAGCGAGGCGCACTATGCCGCTGAAATCGCGGTCGCCGACGAAGACTTCAAGGCAGCGCAAACGTCGATTGTCAGCACGTTCGAGGCCCAGCGCGCAACCGCCAGTGAAGAAGGCCACGCTGCCATCGAGCGATTAACGACCAAGCTCGATACCGCTGAGAAACAGGCCAAGCATACGTTCGACGAAGCCCGCTGGCTGGCTCAGACCGTTTATGAAGGAGCGCGCAAGCGCCTCAAGCAACAACTTGCCGAGACGCAACTCCAATTGCAAAGCCGCTTGCAGGCGATTCAGGCCGCCGAGCAGGAAGCGATTGGCGTACTTGATCGCTATGGTCAGGCGAACGTCGCCGAGGAAGCAGCGACGGCTCGCGAGTCGCAGATTGACAAGCCCACCGCCGACGCCGATCCCACCACCGCGCTCGATGACACATGCACAGTGCTCGCCGCGCGATTGGCGGAGCTCAAAGAGCTCGGCGTGCCGAAATTGACGTCGGGCGCGGGGCTCGTGTGGCTGTTCCTGGGGCCCGCCGTGCTGTTGGCCGCGCCGGTCGGGTGGCTGTGCCGTTGGTCGCTCGTGCCTTGGCTGGCGATCACCGCCAGCGCGGCGCTTGTCATCGGGGTCGGGCTGACCGTCTGGCTGAAGCGGCTCGCACGCCGACAAGTAGCGCAGATCGTTCGTCCGTTGATTGGCGCGGCGCGCGACGCGACCGACTGGTGTCAGCACTGCCTGGCGCGGTCGCTGGCCGCGAACAAGCGACACCGCGGCGACATCCGCGACAAGCGTGAGGCCGACCTGCGCGCCGCGATCGAGAAGCACGGCCCGGCGGTAGTCGAGTGCCAGCGGCGCCGCGAAGCTGAACTGCCAAGGCTCGTAGCCTCGGTCGACGAACAGCTCAAGAATCTGTCGCGCCGGCACGATGCCGATCAGCGCCGCGCGGCCGATCGCCATGCGCAGCGGCACTTCGACGCGCGCCGCCGCTGTGACGAGGAAACGGCCAACACCAGGGCGAACGCCGAGCAAACGCTGGCCGCTGGCGATCACAAGTTCAACACGATGCGCGCCGCGGCTGTAGCGGCCTGGCAGCAGGGGCTGGCCACAGCTCGTGCCGAGATTGCCGCCATTCGCCGCGAGGTCGAACGCCGCTGCCCCGAGTGGAATTCGCGCGCCTGGCTCGACTGGCACCCGCCGCAGCTTGATGCTGGTGCGTTGCGCTTCGGACGACTGACGTTCGACGTGCGGCCGTTCCTGGGAGAAGCGACCGTCGCCGACACCACGCCCAGCGAAGGAGGCGAAGCCGCCCAGTCGCTCGAGTTTGCGCTACCGGCGCTGTACGGCTTTCCGCAGATCGGCTCAGTCTACATCAAAGCACAAGATGCAGGGCGGCAACGGGCCGTCGAGTTGTTGCAAGTGCTCATGCTGCGGATGTTGACGACGGTTCCGCCGGGAAAAGTGCGGTTTACGATCATCGATCCGGCCGGTCTGGGGCAGAACTTCGCCGCCTTTATGCACCTGGCCGACTTCGACGAGGCTTTGGTGACGCACCGCATCTGGACCGAATCGCACCAGATCGAGCAACGACTGGCCGATCTGACCGAACACATGGAAACGGTCATCCAGAAGTACCTGCGCAGCGAATACGCGACGATTGAAGCCTACAACGCGCAGGCGGGCGAAATCGCCGAACCGTTCCGCGTGCTCGTGGTGGCGAATTTTCGGGCCGGGTTCTCGGAAATCGCCGTGCGACGGCTCCTGAGCATCGTGGCGACTGGCCCGCGTTGCGGTGTCTATACGCTGCTCTCGGCCGATGCACGGTTGCCGCGCCCCGCCGGCATCGGTCCCAATGATCTGGCGCAGTATGGCACGGTGTTCACGGCCACGAGCGACCGATTGGCGTGGCTCGAGCCCGACTTCAAACACTTGCCGCTGGTCGTCGATCCACCTCCGTCCGCCGATTGGCAAAAGCGCGTCCTGCACGCCGTTGGTCAGGCGGCCGTGGGAGCCAAACGAGTCGAGGTGCCGTTCGAGGCAATCGCGCCGCCAGCCGACCGCTATTGGACCGCCGACAGCCGCCGCGGAATCGATATTCCGCTGGGGCGCGTCGGCGCCACGCGGTTGCAGCACCTCAAGCTCGGTCAAGGAATCGCCCAGCACGTGCTGATCGCCGGCAAGACGGGTTCGGGCAAATCGACCTTGCTGCACGCTTTGATTGTCAATGCCGCGTTGCGCTACAGCCCCGAGGAGCTCGAACTTTATTTGATCGACTTCAAGAAGGGGGTCGAGTTCAAGACGTACGTCACGCACGCGCTTGCGCACGCCCGGGTCGTGGCCATCGAAAGCGAGCGCGAATTCGGTCTCAGCGTGATGCAGCGGCTCGATGCCGAAATGCACGATCGCGGCGAGCGGTTTCGTGCTGCCGGCGTGCAGGATATCGCGGGCTTCCGCGACGCCGGGCATCAACTGCCGCGCATCCTGTTCATCGTCGACGAGTTTCAGGAGTTTTTCGTCGCCGACGATCGGCTCGCCCAAGAAGCGTCGCTCTTGCTGGATCGTCTCGTGCGGCAAGGCCGCGCCTTCGGCATTCACGTCCATCTTGGTTCTCAAACTTTGGGCGGCGCTTATTCGCTGGCGCGCAGCACGCTCGGACAGATGGCCGTGCGCATCGCCTTGCAGTGCAGCGAAACCGACGCGCACCTAATTCTGAGCGAAGACAACACCGCCGCCCGGCTGCTTTCGCGCCCCGGCGAGGCGATCTACAACGATGCCAACGGCCTGGTCGAAGGGAACCATCCGTTCCAGGTCGTGTGGCTGCCCGACGATCGCCGCGAGGTGTTTCTCGAAGCCGTGCAGCGGCTGGCCGCAGAACGTCCGGCGATGGTGCCACGCCACCCGCAGATCGTCTTCGAAGGGATGCAGCCGGCCGAACTCGAGCGTAACGAAGCACTCTACGAATTGGTAACGGCGACTGCCTGGTCCGCGGCGCCCCGACAACCGCGGGCGTGGTTAGGCGAGCCGTTGGCGATCGCTGACGCCACGACCGTCACGCTGGCGCGACGCGACGCCGCCAACGTGCTGTATGTCGGCCAGAATGACGAGGCGGCAGCCGGCATGTTGAGCGCGGCGATCGTAAGCCTGGCGGCGCAGCTAGCACCAACCGGTCAAGGAAATGACTCGCCTGGCGTGAAGTTCGTCGTGCTCGACGGCGGACCGGTCGACGGCCCGCAACACGCCGCGCTGCGAGCGCTCGCCGCTGCGTTGCCGCACGAAGCGCAGATTGCCGCCGCGGCCGATGGGCCGGCGATTGTCGCCGGGTTGCACGCCGAACTCGAGCGGCGCCGGACAACCTCCGGGGATGCGCCGCTGCTCGTTTTCGTGGTTTACGATCTGCCACGGCTGCGTGAGCTGCGCCGGCAGGAGGAGGAATTCAGCTTCTCGCGCCGCGGCGACAGCGAGGGGCCCAAGCCCGACCGCCAGTTCGCCGATCTCTTGCGCGACGGACCTGCCCTGGGCATCCATGTGCTCGTCTGGTGCGACACGCTGACGAACTTCAATCGCATGCTCGACCGCGGGATGTTGAAGCAGTTCGCCTTGCGCGTGCTATTGCAGATGAGCGCGGCCGATTCGAGCCTGCTGATCGACACGCCGGCCGCTAGCCAGCTAGGGAAGCGGCGGGCTCTTTTGCACCGCGAGGAGGAGGGTGGCTTGGAGAAGTTCCGCCCTTACGCTCCGCCCGAACTGGAGTGGTTGTCGGCCGTGGGGTTGGCCCTGAAGGAGCGGGTAGCCGCGAGCCAGGGTGGCAACGGTTCACCGCGGAAAACCGAAGGATCGGAATCGAAACCGTCGCGATAAACTGGCAGCCGCGGGAAGCCTGGTGGAGCCACCCCCAAACTCCCGCGGCGTGCGCCGCCAGTGTCCGACAGCGTTGCAATGGCGCGTCGCCCACGACTCACGCGAGCAGACGAATCGCCGAACGTTCCGTCGCGTTCGTTGTGCCGCATAGCGTGTCGGAGGAAGCGCGGCGCCTCCGCAATGCCTCGACGATCAAGTCCGAGCATTCTCTCACGCTCAGGTGCGACGTATTGAGAACCAGGGCACTATCTCCAATGCCAGTCGCCGCCGACCGAAAATGACTGCGCAGGAAGTCGCTACGCGCGCGCTCTAGAACCCTGATCCGACGCGCCGCCTCACTAGTCGAAACCTGCAGCCGCCGCGCGACCGTCGCCACACGATCTTGACGCGCAGCCACGAGCCGCACGCGCAGGGCGCCTTCAGTGGGGAGAATGTACGACGCGGCGCGGCCAACAATCACGCACTGGCCACGGCTACCCAGCTCGACAATCGTGTGCACGAGCTGACGTACGAACTCAGCTTCACGCACTCCTGGAAACGCCCAAAACGTTTCAAACGACTCTTGTAACCAGGGCACGTGCCGCTCGTCCAGCTCCTCGATCGCATATAGTGGCCAGTTCGCCCGACGCGCTACGATCTCCAAGAGCTCGTGGTCGTAGACCGGCCAGTCGAGCCGCGATCCCACCTCGCGTGAGATCTCTTCGTCGGGCGTCCCCACTTCGCGATCGATAGCGACGACCGAGGGCGGCACGGCGTCCGCTACGGCGGCGCCCGACGGCGCGGGAAGGGGATGCGTCTCCCAAAAGTGATTCACGTGATCCAAAACCTCGCTGATGCGACCGAGTAGCGCGAAAGAATTCATGACGCATACCTTGTAACGATGAGTGCTGTATGACCAAGCGAAACGAAACCCAACGACACGGCCTCGCTAGAGCCAAAGCGCGGCGCTTCGTTGGGCTAGTTGCGCCAACACTCGAAAAGAATACGTACGGGTCGCGTCCAGGCCACGCGCAGGTCCTGGTGAACCAGCAGCGTCGCCGAAGACGCCGCAATTTTAGGTGCCGTGCGAGCGACGATGCCGCTTCCGCGCGGCAGATCGTCGTTTTCTTCCTCCTGCAATTCGCGCGCTGCGTCGAGGGCGACACTCGCCGAAGCGTCGTGGCAGGCGATCGAGTACCTTGGCGGCCGGCCCGCGCTGTGGCAGACGCAAGCGCAACTCGTGCCGCTACTCATACGACGCGCCGCCGGCTTCGCGCGATCTTCGATAGTCGTGGCGATAGAGAGCCTGCTACAATCGCCCCTACCGTGAGCATGCTCATGGCTCGCCAATAGGCGATTGGGCGCCTGGCATAGAGCCAGGCAGGCCACGATCAGAATTGGCACACTGCGTGACATCGCGGGAGGGCTCATGGCCGATCGCAAAGACTTGGTGTCAGAGCTTCACGCCCCGCCTGTGAACGTCTGCCTCTGAGAATACGGTAAATCGGCCGCGTCCCGATAACCCAATTCGATTACAAATCGGCAAGTCGGACGGCCAATATCGAAGCATGCTAAGACCGCGACGCACCTGCGAAGAATCTGCCAGTCAACGAAGCGGCGCTGTCTTGCGTCGCAGGTGTGTCGCACGGCGGCGCCTCCCCCGCGCGATAGCAATTCAATCGCGTTCGATGAAGGAAGGCTAACCGCCCGCCTGGGCCGTCTCGGCCTTCTTGATTTCCACGCCCGTCTGCGGATCAACCTCGATGTTTAGCTTCTGGGTGTCGTCGGTGTAGAAGAAAAAGCCGTACATCATTTCTTCGTAGGTCTGTTGACCTTCGCGCACCTCCTTGGTGGCGTCCGGGTTGTAGGGGTTGAACTTTGAGTTGTCGAAATGGGCCACGACCTGAATCTTGGTGCCGGCCGGGAACTTCTTGCTCCGCGGCGCCCAGCGGTAGTTCATCTGCCAGTCGAAGTTGTAATTGGGGATCGCCAACAGGACTTCGTTGCGACCATCGGGATAGATGGCGTTGAACACCATGTCCTTGCCGCGCACGTGCATGTGGCTGAACATCCCCAGCCCGGTCGAATCGTTCTTCAGGGTCAGCGAAGCCACCGACCGATGGTGCGGCGCACCAGGCGGAATCACGAACGAGCCGTCATGCACCTGGAAATGCTTGACTTGCGTGTAGACCGGCTCCTTGGGGAAGCACAAACCGACACGAATCTTGTCGGTCGTGGCTTCGCCCACCGTGACGTAGTGAATCTGCAGCGCCAGCACCGATCCCTTGGGGATTAGGTAAGCCATGTTCGGGTCGAGCATCATCGCCGTGCCGCCGGGAACATAACCGGTGATGAACGCATCGCGGCTGAACTTACCCAGCGGATTGACCGCCGCCAGGTTCGCATGATGCACGACGGCGTGATTGCCCGGCAGAATCTCGATTTTCTGCACCCAGGTGTCTTGCTTGAAAACGTGCGGCAACAGCAGGTACTTGTATTCGACGATGCCGTCGGCCGGGATTTTGACAGGCTTCGGCGCTTCGACAATCAAGTCCGGCGTGCCGATCTCCCATTCTCCCTCGCGCGCCTTGATCGGCTCGGGCAGTTTGGACGGATCGCCTAGCGGCATGCCGCCGCGCACCCAGGCGATCACCTGGTCGCGCTCCTCGGGGGTCATCTCTTTGCGGTTGACGATTTCGGCTTGCTCGTCGCTAGCGTAGCAAGGGGGCATGCGCTGCTCGCGCACCACTTCGGCAATCATCTCGCCGTTGTTCTTGACGTCATCGTACGACAACAGCGCGAAAGGAGCCGTGGTGTTCGGCTGATGGCATTCCTGGCAGTGCTTCTTCATCAGGCCGGCCACGTGCGACGCGTAGGTGACCTCTGACGAGGGTTGTGGTTCGCTAGGGAGCGTGATCAGGCAGCCGTCGACCGGCGTTTCAGCGACCTGTACTTCGCGGCCGGCGAGCAAATCGTCGAGCGCCAGCTTGAGATCCTCGCGAACGCGCCCCTCGAACACGCCGCCGAGCCGGTATAGCCCGTTGATGCGCCCGCGGTAGCACAAGCGGCGCTGGCCATCGAGCACGCACACTTCCGGCGTGCGTTCGACCCCCAGCGCTCGCACGACTTCGCCATTGAAATCCTTGGCAAAGGGGAACTCGGCGTCGGCCTTTACCGCCTGGTAGGCGATCTCGAGGATCGAGTCGCCGGCCGCCGCATTGACTGCCAAGAACTGCACGCCGCGCTCGCGATATTCGCGATCCAGCTCGGCCAGCCGCGGCAGGTAGCGCTTCACCAGCGGACAGTCGATGTTGGTGAACACAATGACATACGCCTGCTTGTCTCCGAAGTCGGCCAGAGTCCGCGGCAGATAGCGAATGTCCTTGAAGGCGAAGTCGGCGATGCTACTGCCGATTTCGACTTGCGTATCGCTTTTGGCGTCTGCCGCCGCGACCGTGCGGTTCGCCAAGAGAGCCAGCACTACCGCAACGACGGTCCACCCAAAGCGGTGCATAGGAAATCTCCCTCTGTGACGAGGCGAATCGCGATCCGAGGAGCCGGCAAACTCCGCGATCAAGCCGGCGCAACCTGAACGACAATTAGGCGTTTATAACACTGCGCGGCGGGCAATGGCAAATCTGACCGGCGATCGGCAACAAAAGCTCACCCGCAAAACTCCCGCTAGCTCTTCCCTTGCGCCATACCATTGCCTGCACGGGCCGGCGCCGCCGCGTCCTTCTGCGCCTCGTCGAGTGCCGAGCGGAGCATCATGAACTCACCAATGTTTTCCAGCGTCACGATGCCGGCCAATTGGCCGTGATGGACTACGGGGAGTGTGCTGGTGCCCAATTCTTGCATCCGCCGAAACGTGTCTTCGAGTGGTGAGTCGTCTTCGACCACGGGCAAATCGCGGCGCATGACGTTGGCGACCGCGTCCTCGCGCCGGCCGGCCGCCAGGGCGCGGATCAAGTCGTGCCGCGTCAACAGGCCCACGACGCGGCCCCCTTCGGCGACAGGAAAATCGATTTGCGACGTCGCCAGTAACTCGCTGGCCGCGTGCGTGAGTGTATCGGTGGGAGCCAGCGCGCGGCTCTCGCCAATGACCACCGTGCGCACCGGCACGCCACGAATGGAAAACCGCGTTTCGACCTGCTGCGCCTCGGCTTGTGCGCCTAGATAGACGAAGAGCGCGATGAAGAGCAGCATAAAATGGCCGCTCATCAGGCCGGCAAAGCCGAAGCCGACTGCCAGCGCCTGACCAACGCGCGCCGCGATCTGCGTTGCCTGGTTGTAATTGAATCGCGTGGCCAGCAGCGCGCGTAACACGCGGCCACCGTCCATGGGAAATGCCGGAATCAAGTTGAACACCAGCAAGGCGAGATTGACCGCGACGAGCTGGGCCAGAAGCGGCATCGTGACGAAATCTCCGGACCAGAGCGACGAGCCCAAGCCAACGACCAGAAGCAAACCTCCCAGTACCACCGCAATCACCAGGTTGACAGCCGGACCAGCTAGTGCCACCAGGAGCTCCTGCTTAGGGTCCTCCGGCATGCGTTCGAGGCGTGCCAATCCGCCGATCGGCAGAATCGTAATATCGAGCGTGCGAATCCCAAACCGCCGCGCGGTCAGCGCGTGTCCCAGCTCGTGCAACACGATGCAGCCGAAGACGGCGATCACGAAGATTACGGAGCTGACGCCGGCGGCCAGGTTGCCGCCACGCGAAAAGCCATCGAGCAATACCCAGGCAATCAAGATCGCGAAGGTCCAATGCACGAAGATGCCGATGCCGGCCACTGTGCCGATTTTCCACGATCCGCCCATGGCCTCGTCCTCGCAAGTACGTTGTACGGTTATCGCAGCGCGGCTAGACTGCCCGGCACTGTTTGCCAACCAGGCGCCCTAGTCGCGCTTGTCAACTTCGATGGAAAGTCCGCCTGATGCAAGGTCTCGCCGAGCGCGTGGAAGAAGCCGCCGATAGCATCCGCCGTCAGTGGCCCCAGCGGCCGTGGGCGGGGATTATTCTCGGCACCGGACTGGGGGGGCTGGCGGCCGAGATCCAAACGGCGGTCGCGATCCCATACGAGCAGGTGCCGCATTTTCCCAAAACCACCTCGATCAGTCATACGGGTCGGCTCGTCTGCGGAGAGTTGTGCGGTCAACAAGTGCTGGCGATGGAAGGGCGCGTCCACGCCTACGAAGGTTATTCGCTGGCCGAGATTACCTTCCCGGTGCGGGTGATGGCGGCGCTCGGCGCGGAACTGTTGATCGTCTCGAACGCCTGCGGCGGCATGAATCCCAACTATGCGGCTGGCGACATCGTCGTCATCGATGATCATATCAACTTGCTCAGCTCCAATCCGCTTGTGGGGCCCAATGACGATCGCCTCGGCCCGCGATTCCCTGATATGTGCCGGCCGTACGATCCGGGGCTCAGCGATCGGGTGCTTGAGATCGCGCGGCGGGAGAACTTTGTCGCCCACCGCGGTGTGTATGTCGCCGTGCTGGGGCCGAATCTCGAAACCCGCGCCGAGTATCGCTTCTTGCGCTTGATCGGCGCCGATGTCGTGGGCATGTCGACCGTGCCCGAGGTGATCGTGGCGGTGCATGCCGGGTTGCGCGTGCTGGGATTGTCGATCGTCACCGATATTTGTCTGCCCGACGCCTTGAAGCCAGCCAACATCGAAGAAATTCTCTCCGTGGCGGCGACGGCCGAACCCCGATTGCGGGCGATCGTGCGCGGCGTGCTGGCTGCGGAACTCTGACGCCCCGATTGCTGGCAGCCACCCGAAGTAGCGGCGTGCGGTGGGCGATTCTGGCTGACGCTGCGCCCCGGC
This sequence comes from Pirellulales bacterium, assembly GCA_019745975.1. GTDB lineage: Bacteria > Planctomycetota > Planctomycetia > Pirellulales > JAEUIK01 > JAIESQ01. Next base: position 26,326 of record JAIESQ010000064.1, on the reverse strand, counting down.
TCGTGCCATTTTGGCACACGCGCACATCACCTGCGATGCTGGCATCCTGGCCGTGGCGATTTGCTCGTGAGCCGTTTGCGGTAACCGCAAGAGCAGCGATTTGGCCTGACAGCACGTGTGCAAGGCCCGGCACCTCAAGAACTTCACCCAACCGTGTTGAACCCGTATGCGGCCAAGGCGAGAACATGCGTGCATGCGAGCGCGGGTACGTTGGCAGTAGCGCCCCGGAGAAACCAAGCCGCTCGGCACGCGATGTGCTCCATCTGATGAGCCCCCTACACGTAATCGATGCCGTTAAGACAGGAAAGTCCTGATAAAGCTGACACATGTCCGTTGTCGGCTGGAAACCATCAGGCCCTAGCTGCTGATTGACCCGGAGACAGGTTGATGCATTCGGAATCATCCAGGCAAACTCCCGCCGACCTGCCCTCCGGGCCGCACTGCATTGCGGCGAGGCCCGGCCTGGAACAAGGCAAGGCGGCCGACAAAGTTCCGTGCCTGGTCGAGGCGCGGCGGCGGCTGAGGTCCAGCCCTTATGCCGCGCTGCGCGCTTTGACCTGCGGCTTTCACGAGGGCGTGCTCGTGCTTCACGGTCGAGTTGCCAGCTATTACCTGAAGCAGTTGGCGCAAGCCACGGTCGTTCGGATCGTGGGAGTCGAGGAAGTATCGAATCGCCTGGAAGTCGTAGCGGAACATAGTCAAGCGCGATAGGTTTCGCAGCTTGCGCGAATGGGGCATTCGGGAAGTAGTACACGGAGGACTGACCCATGCTTGTTTTAAGCCGCAAGGAAGGGGAGCGGATTTGCATCGGTGAGGATATCGTCCTTACGGTGGTTTCGATCCGCGGGGATCGCGTGCGCCTCGGGTTCGAAGGCCCTCGCGAAGTGCCGATCCATCGCGAAGAGGTAATGCGGGCCATCCAGGAGTTCTCGCAAGCGAATCCCGAACCGGCCTGCGCGTCGCCCGAGCCTTGCCCTATTCTGTAAATCGCTCGTTCGTATCGGCCGCCGCTCGAGCGCGCGTGGCGCGTCAGCGGCGAATCGTTCGACTATTTAGCGCGCAACGTAGCCGCCGTCGACCATCAGGCACTCGGCCGTCACAAACGAAGCGTCGTCGGAAGCCAGGAACAGAATCGCCCGGGCGATCTCCACCGGGTCGGCGCAGCGTTCGATCATGTGCGACGCGCCAAACTCGGGATGCTTGTCGGCGGCCGCGCGATCAAGCCCACGCTCGGCCGCGCGCTGCTCGACGATGGCCGTCCAAATCGTGCCGGGGCAAACGGCGTTCACGCGAATGTGGTGCGCCGCCAAGTCGAGCGCCATGCAACGCGTCATCTGCGCGATTGCCCCTTTGGTGGCGTTGTAAGTCACGAACTCGGGCTGCGCGATGAAACTCGAGATCGAACCTAAGTTCACGATCGCGCCGGCTCCCTGCTTTTTCATGTGCGGCACCACGTGTTTGGCGCACAGTGCCGGGCCGATGACGTTCACGGCCAGAATCTGCTGCCATTCCTCGACCGTCGCTTCGATTCCGCGGAGGATGAACACGGCGGCGTTGTTCACGAGCACGTCGATGCGGCCAAGCTTTTCGATGGCGGCCGCCACCATCCGCTCGATCGATCGCTCGTCGGCCACATCGGTCGGCAACGCCAAGGCTTGCCCTCCCGCTGCTGCAATGGCGCGGGCGACTTCGGCGGCCGTTTGCGCATTGCGCTCCGCAATGACGACGGCCGCCCCTTCTGCGGCAAATGCCTCGCACGTGGCGCGGCCGATCCCTTGCCCTCCGCCGGTGATGATCGCCACCTTGCCGGCGAAGCGCTGCCGCGCGGAAGTGTTGCTATTGGAAGTCGCGGCTGTTGACATGAATTTCTCGATTCGAGCGCTAGTTGAGACTACTTCGCGGCGGCGTCAGCCAGATCGGTGCGCCACAAGTTGCCGACGCAGCTTGGGAAACAACTCCAGGGCGTTGTCGCGCAGCACCTGCCGGCCGATCCGCAGCGCGTGCTCTTCGAGTAGCTCGCCGCGGTCGACTTTCTCGGCCAGCGCCTCGGTCAGGCATTGCCGCGTGAACTCCGTCGCGGCGTAAATCCCTTCGGCCTGCACGGTGTCGGCCCCCCACATGATGCGGTTCGACGGCACGGCTTCCAGCCATTCTTGATACGCCCGCTTGCCCATCGTGTAGCTCAACAGCGGCAGCCAGACCGAGTCGATCCACACGTTCTTATAGCGCATGGCAATCACGCCGGTTTCGCCGACCCAGGGAAAGCCGCCGTGAAACAAAATGTACTTCGTCTTGGGGTTGGCTTCGATCTGGTCGACGAGCAGCATCGGGTTACTGCCCTGGATGCGGGCCTGGCCTGTGTGAATCTGGAAGGGCAAATCGTACTTCGCGCTCAGCTCGCTGATGCGCCAGTGCATGAAGTCCTCGAAATCGCGCTGCTCCTCGCGCGTCACGTCGTCGGGCTTCTTGCCGAACGCCGCGGCCGCCCGCTCCTTGGGCACGTTCTTGAATTCCAAGGTGCGCTGGTACGCCAACGTCGACTTCAAGCACGCCGTGTCCGCTTCGACCGCGCGCTGGAAGATGCGGTCGATCACCGCCAGGTAGTCGTCGAGCGTGGCGACCGGCAGCTTCTCACGCTCGGCGAACACATACGGACTGTCGAGCACGTTATCGAAACGCTCGGCGTGGCTCCCTTGGATGATCAGCGTGACGTTGAGAACCGGCACCGAGAACTGGTAGGCCCGCTCGAACTTCAGCCGCGCCCAATAGGGATCGATGAACATCAATTCGATATTGGCCCGCCGCGTGATTACGTCAATCAGCCAGCGATCGTCCTGGTAGTTGGCCGCGATACGATCGTTGAGCTCCTTGGCCTGCTCGGGCGTGATCGTGTCGAAATCGACGCCATACAGATCGCGAAACGCCGGCAACAAGTAGCGATAAAAGCTCGTCGCCCGAGCGTTGTCGAAATCGTGTTGGGCGACTTTCCACCAGGCATCGAAGCCCTTGCCGGCCGGCCAAGGGCTGAGCTTGTTGATCCACGGGTAGTAGCTCCCTTGAAAGACGCTGTGCAAGGTCATTTGCAAACCAGCGTCGGTCTCGTCCTTGTTGGGCAACTCGCCGAAGGGGCGCAAATGATCGTGCGTGTCGATGGCCGGCACGGCATCGAGCGCCGTCTTCATTCGTTGATAGAGCTCGGTGCGCTTGATGTCGGCGGCCGAGGTAAGCGACGCGCCGAGCAACGCGATCGCCATTGCGGCCGAAATGGCATACGACATTTGGTAGTCCCGACGGGTCCAAAGCATGGCGACGATCCTCAGCGGGCGGTGGCCAGATTCAAGGGAAGCACGCGAGCCAAGATACGCCGTGTTATACGGGCGCGTTCGGTCAGTTTCCATCGCTGGAATTGACGACAGCGACGGGATATTCTGGCCACCACGCTAATAGCAACTTCGCGCTTTGCATCTCCTGCCACGCGGCATGCCATGTCGACCAATCCGTACGAAAGCCCGGAATCAGAGCTTGGTCAAAGCTCACCTGCAGTGGCGGACGCCAACGTCGTGCCGTTTGTCTCGGGCCACGTGCTGTCGCTAATTACTCGCATCCTCCTCGGCAGCTACACGATCCTCTGCGGAATCGCGATGTCGCTGTTCGGGGTCTATCTGCTCTTGTTGATGACCACCGTGCTGGACGATCTCCTGGGTGAGAACAGAAATGAACTAGTTCAAGCGCACGGGCAGCTCAATCAGTTGAGGACTGCTCTTCTTGTCTGTACCGCGACGTCATTTCTATTCTGGTTTCATCGCGCCTATCGTAATTTGCCGGCGTTGGGGGCCGCGGACCTGTCGTTCACTCCAGCAGGCGCCGTCGTGTGTTGGTTTATCCCGCTGCTGAATCTCGGTCGTCCTTATTTGTTCGCCTGCGAGATTTGGAGAGCGAGTGACCCCACATTCGCAGGCGATGCGGACACTCGGTGGCGGAACGCGCCGCTCACTTGGCTGATTAAGTCGTGGTGGGCGCTCTGGCTGATGTCATTTCTGTTGGTCGCCATCTCGCGTCGCTTGCCGCAACAATCCGTCGAGCAAGCCGTGACGGCAGCTTGGACTTCGCTGTCGGCTGAGGCCCTGAGAGCGATCGCCGCGATCCTGGCAATCCTGCTCGTCACCGCCATCGATCGCCGGCAGGAAGCAAAGTACGAACAGCGGCTTCGCCAAGGTCAGTCCCTGGCCGTCGAGTTGACGCCTGGCTAGGCGCCGGTGGGGACATCTCAGGTGTCAGGGAGTAGCTGCCAGATACCGTCGTTCAGCCCCCCAAGAATAAAATTGGCCGGGAATTTGCGTCCAAACCGTCCAAAGATGCTGTTACAAGGGGTTAAGTCCTCTCTCCGGCACGAGTTATTTTTGGACGCAAATCGTCGGGCACGTGCGTCCAGCTTGCGTCCAACGGGAATTTTGCGTCCAAGATTCTTCACCGCAGAGTTCGCGGAGGATCGCGGAGAGAGTAACGCCTCTGCGGTTACTCCGCGGCCTCCGCGGTTCAATACGATTTTTGATTGCTGGTTGCGACACGCGCGCAGGGCGGACGCGGCTCTCCACAGTGTTCAGTGTTCGGGGCTCGCTCGCGAGCATGCCCACGATGAGCGTGGGCATGGCACCCGCGCGTATTCCTTCTCAAGTCTCGGGTCTCAAGCATAGCGCCTATTACTGTACATAGTTATGTCCATTTGTCAAGGGCCAGAAAATGGCCACCTCCGCGGCGTTTGGCCGACGGGCTGCCGAGGATGCTTACCGCGAAGGGCGCAAAGGTCGCCAAGGGACGGTAGTTCCAGGCGTCCGCGATTGCACGCGGGGCTGGGCGGTGGCAGGGGGCCCCCTGGCATCCGAGCGGTTATCCCATGATGGGCTGAAATCTTCGCTAAGTCTGGGAGGTTTCCGCGGCCAGGCAATCATCCAAAATAGCCAGAGCGCGTTGCATTTCGTCGCGCGTGATCGAGAGCGCCGGCGTCAAGCTGATGATGCTCCCCATTGTCAGCTTGAAATTCAAGCCGCGATCGAGGGCGCGATAGAGCACGCGTTCGGCCGCGTCGACCGCCGGCCGCCGCGACTGCCGATCTTCGACCAGTTCGATGCCCAACAGCAGCCCCAGCCCGCGCACGTCGCCGACGAGCGGGTGGCGCGCGGCCAGCTCGCGCAGCCGTTCGAGCGTCCAGCGGCCAAGCTCGGCAGCATGCTCGACGAGGCAATGCTCTTCGATAAAGTGGAGCGTTGCCAAAGCCGCCGCGCAGGCGACAGGGCTCTTCTCATGCGTGTAGTGGCCAAGCGCCCGATTGGCGGCCACGTCCAGATGCTCTCGGGCGACGAGCGCCGCCAGCGGCATGATGCCGCCGCCGAGCCCTTTGCCCAGCACCAGCATGTCGGGGACGACACCGAAGTGTTCGCAGGTGAACATCTTTCCGGTGCGCCCCAACGACGAGGGGATTTCGTCGAAGATCAACAGCGCCCCGTGCCGATCGCAGGCGCGGCGGATGCGCTGCCAGTACTCGGGCGTGGGAATGTACGGCGTCGAACGCACCGGCTCGGCGATTACCGCGGCCACGTCACCTTCGCGCGCCAGCACGTATTCGACGTACTCGGCGCATTTCAGATCGCAGCCGCCGCGGAGCGCGCAGTCCCACAGGCAGCGATATTCGCCAGGTGGGGGCACGTGCTCGGCGCCCGGCAACAGCGGCCCGCTGCCGCCGCGGAAGACCTCTTCGCCACCGATCGAAATGGCGTCGAGCGACGCGCCATGGAACGAGTCCCACATCGAGATCGTTTTGTAGCGCCCGGTCGCCACACGGGCCAGCTTGAGCGCCATGCCGATGGCGGCGGTGCCGCTGGGACAAAAGAGGACTTTGTTCAAGTCGCCGGGCGCGAGCTCGGCGAGCTTGCGCGCGAGCTCCACGGCGCGGTGATTCGTGTAGCGCCGCGTGCAAAACGACAGCTCGTCGAGCTGGGCTTTAATGGCGGCAATCACCGCCGGATTGCCGAAGCCGACCTGATGGACGTTGTTGCCATGAAAGTCGAGATACGCGCGGCCCTGCAGATCTTCGATCGACGCGCCCTGGGCGCCGGCCAGCGCGTTCAAGCAAGGGGTCGAGAGGGACTGGTGGAGGAACCAGCGGGCGTCTTCGGCGAGCAGCGCGCGCGTCTCGGCGTCGAGCGCGCGGGCCTGCCACTGGGCGCGGCGATCGCTTTGGTTGATGTCCCCCTCGGAACGGTCGGGCGCGGGGCGGTTGGCGACTTCATGCGGTTCTGGCATGCGCCCTATCGTAGCTCGTGGCCGGACGCATGACAGGTGGCGCGGAGCTGCCTAGGTTGCCGCTAGAGAATCTTGTAGCCGGGGTCTGCGACCCCGGAATTCACGGCAAATCACCGGCCTCGCAGAGGCCGGCTACAGTTTCTTCAGTCGACCTTAGCTGGCCAACGCGCGATAGAGCCGATGGATGAACGTGGCGTTGTCGCACTGCAGATAGTGCATCGCCCCGCCCATCCGCGAGTAGCTCTTGCAGAAGCGCAGGTAGTAGGCGGGGTTGGTCTTGGGAGGTTCCCCCTGGGTCCAGTCCCAACCGCCGCCGTCCTGCAGGTCGACCACGTAGATCGTGAGGTTGGTCAGCACGGGGAGACCATCCTGCAAGCGCAGATTGTTGACGCAGCTCACGCTTTTTTCGAAGACTTGCGGCCCCATGATGGCCGAGCCGACTGACAGGACCACCCCGCCTTCTAGTTGCGCGACCGAGCCACCAAAGAGCTTGAAATCCCACTCGGCGGCGCGGCCGATGGCCGAGCCACTGAACACGGAGTGATTCGAAATGATGTCGTAGCCGATGCCAGGGTGCACCGTCAGCGGCACGCCGTGACGATAGGCCTGCGCGATGATCGAAGCGTGCTTCCAGCGATGCTCGATGCGCGTGTGGCCGGCGGGCCAACCTTGCGAGCGCATCGCCCAGAGCAGATCGGCCCGGGCTGACGTCAGAGGATGTTCTGGCTCGGCGGCAATGGCGGCGGCCAGTTCGTCGACTTTGGGGAGCGTGACGCCATCTTTGTGAATCAATCGCCCCAGCGCCCGACCGTAACCCAGGCCGTCGAGGGCGCCGGCCATGATGGCGCGGTGGATATTCGTGGCCGTTTCGTCCCAGGTGCCAAACGTGCCGGTGGCCACGTTCATCTCGACGCTTTCGGTCGAGGCGCCGAACCAGGCATATTCCCAATCGTGGATCGTGCCGGCGCCGTTGGTGGCCAGATGCGTGAGCTGGCCGGCGGCCAGCATCCGCTCGAGGATTTGTGCCGCGCCGTTGCGCAGCAGGTGCGCGCCGTAGATCAACATGACTGCGGCCCCGCGCTGGCGGGCGGCGCTCACGTCGCGCGCACAGCGCTCGATGAGCGCCGCGTTAGCCGGCGTGCAGGGCTTGGGCTCGGCGTCGGGATCGAGCAGGATCTCGGCGACGCGCGTAAGGTGGTGCCGCTGGGCGAGTGGAAAGACCTTAAGGCGGCCGAGATCGAGCGGTTCAACCATACAGACCTATCTCTGCGAACTACTCGCGCTGAGACGCGGAGTGCGCGGAGACGTTTTCGTCACCAATCTTTGCTAGAAGCAGTTTCAAAACCAGCATTGAACCGACGTCGGGTGCCACTGCTAGCTCGCCTAGCAGTGCCGTGTCCAGCAATTCACTGCTGGGCAAGCCAGCAGTGGCACCCAAACCAGGTTTGAAACTGCTTCTAGGCTGCTTGACTTTGCGAGCTCCGCGCCTCCGCGCGACAAGGGTATTCGCCTGGTCGCGAGGTGATCGAGGTTATCGCACGCGAACCGCGCCGGGCCGCGTGCCAATCTTCGGGTCGCGCGCCGTCAGCACCTGCTTGTTCACGGCGAACGTGACGGCGTACCAGCCATTGTCCTCGGTCGTCACGAACATGCCGGCCGGGCCGAAGTAGTGCTCGACTTTCTCGAATTCGGGCAGTTTCCGGCCGTCGAACTCAGGATTGCGGAGCATGCCTTCTTGAGCACCCAAGAGCGAGTTCATCAGATCGCCCACCATGCTCTTGGTTTCGGGCATGCGATTGACGCGGGTCATCTCGTAGCTCAAGCGCAGCGAGCGGTTGGTGCGAATGTAACCGCGGAAACTATTCTGCGAGGCGCCGAGCCGCTTCATCTCTTCGTCGATGAGCCGGAAGTCGGGCGAAGCGGCCAGCGTGTCGCTGGGCGTGCGCTGCGACAACACGAGCTCGAGGAAATCGGTGTGCGAAGCGATGAACAAGTGCCCGTGCGCCACGACGATCGCCGAGCGGGGTAGCAGCCGATCCGAACCTTCCTCGCCGGGCGCGGGTCCGTCGCCGCCGATGCGGGCGGCAGGTTCGCCGTCGATTTCAACTTGCGGCACGTCGAGCTGTTCTTCGACCAGTTCCCACACGTCGAAGCCGCCGATGTTGCGACGCTTGACATTCGGATCGGTCTCCATCGAGCGGCGGATCGTGTCGGCCACGACGCGCTCGTTCGAGGTGTCGATCGCCATGCAAACCCGCTCGCTGGCGGGTGTGACCGGCATGTGATAGTCGATGATGGCCGTGACCCGCTGCCCGAGGTGGCCGACCAGGTCCTTTTCGAGGTCGATGCGCGGGCCGTTAGGATCGTCGCGCAAGCTTTCCTTGACTTCGGTCCAAACTCCCTCGTCTCCTTCGCCGAACATGCTGTCGAAGAGCGGCTCGAAATTGGCCTCGGCCGTTTTGACGTCGACGGTGGCCGAGACGTATGTCCCTACGTCGCGCGGCACCCAGGCCGGCGGCGGCACCGGGGCCGCGTTCGGGAAGGCGAGCATGTTCATCGATTTCTGCCACGGCTTGGGAGCGTAGATCGCGGTGCGCAGCAGGAAGTCGTAGCGTTCGGTCGCCACTTGCACGAAGCCGCCAGCGCCCTGCAACGCTCCGAAGCCGACCTTCAGCGCGTTCTTCTGCCGCTCGGCGTTGCGCATCGCAGCGTCGTCGGCCGGGCGGCGCGCCCGCGTCGCCGTGGCCAAACCGAAGGGATCGATCCACCAACGCACATGCGGTGCGTCGGGGCCCGCTTCGGCGGTGCAACGATCCATGACCGCGCGGAACGCGGGCAGGGCGGCCAGGCAGTCGGCAGCCGGCTTCGCGCCGATGCGTTTAATGACACCTTCAACGGCCTGCGACTGGTCGCCGGCAATCAACAAGTTATCTTTCAACCACAAGGCGGTGCGCTGCGGCTGACGTTCGCCCTTGGGTGGCGGCAGCTCGTAGATGAGCAAGGGGGCTCCGCCGACGTTGGCTCGCGCCGTCTTGGCGCGCTGCGCGGCAAAACGCTTGCCGATGTCGGCCAAGAGTTGTTGCGCTTGTGGTTCGTGGCCGGTGACATCGACAATCAGCACGACGGCGGGCTGTGCCGCTTTCGCCTGAATGATGCCCATCGAGACTTCGCGAGCCGGCACGTTCTTGAGCTCGTCCCAGGTCAGGCCGAGGCGGTTGTAGGTCTCGTTGAATTTGTCGCGCAGTTGTTGCCGCAGGTCTTCGACAAACGGCTCCATTACGGGATCGGCCAGCAGTTGCCCGAGCAGCGTTTGGTCGAACCGCGCGGAGACTTCTTCGAAATTCGTAATGGAGACGACGCCGCGGGTCGTGTTCGGCAGGAGCGTCTCGGCCAAGGGGGCGGCTGACGCCGAGCTTGCAGCGAGTCCGATCCAAAGCCAGGTGTAAGCGATGACGGGCAGCGAGCGGTGCACTCGGTCTCTCCTCAGTAACAGGACACGACTTCCCCTGCGACGCCGCCGGCGCGCCAATGCCGCGCAACGTTGTGCCGCGACAGCACAACCGCTCCAACCGGCATCGACTATCTCGTCCGTCATTTGCCGAAAAGTTTAAGGGTTCGACCCCCGGCGTCTGGGGGCCATGCAAATTATCAATCTTACGCAGTTACTACGTTTTACCAGCCGAAGGTCGCGTGGGCAGCAGTCGCCAGTGAGCAAACAGAAAATTCATACAACGCGCGACAAGTCGTGCAATGTCAACAATTTCTGTCGAAAAACCGCTTGTCGGCCCCCATGGGGTTTTCAACGCCCTGGTGCCCACTCGTACTCTACTAAAGCCGCAAAGCCACAGCATTTGTTACAAACGCCCGAGGGTTTCGCAACCCGCCCGGCTGCGGGGACCGGCGCTCGAAGTCCGGCCGTTCTTGCCGCTCCCCCATGTGGAGCAATCTTCGCGCCAAGGGGCGCGAGTTCCGACTCCCCCTGGCCTTTGGCGGTGCCCGTCCGGCGTGGCGGATGGGCCTTCGCGAGCATCTTGCGCGCCTTGGCGAGACCGCCGATAATGCAGGGCATGAAGCAGTTTGACCACGAGAGCTTGTGCCACGACCCGCTGCATGGGTACATCGCCTTCACCTCAGCCCATGGCCTGCCATCCTCGGAATCTGCCGAGGAACACCTGATCGATCACCCTTGGGTGCAGCGGTTGCGTCAGATTCATCAACTGCAAACCGCCTGGTGGGTCTTCCCCACGGCGGAGCACACGCGCTTTCAGCATGTGCTGGGGGTGATGCACCTGGGGAGCCGAGCGGCCGCGGCGCTCCATGACAGCCTGGCCGATGTGTGCGCGGATGTTCCCAGCCGAGGCTATGTCGAATCGTTGTTGCGCGTGGCCGGCCTGTTGCACGACGTCGGCCACGGGCCGTTCGGCCACTTTTTCGACGAGCACTACCTGGCCGATTTTGGACTCACGCACGAAACGCTGGGCTCGGCGATCATCAAGAGCCAACTGGGGGACATCATCCGCCGCTTGCGCCGCAATCCCAACAGCCAGTTGGCGGCGCACGAAACGCTCAGCCCCGAGCATGTCGCCTACCTGATCACGCGTCCCACGGCGGCCGACTCGGCACCAGGCAATGCGAATGCAGCGCCCACCTGGTTGCGATTCTTGCGCAGCTTGTTCAGCGGGCTGTATACGATCGACAACATGGATTTCGTGCTCCGCGACGCGTACATGTCGGGCTACAACACGCGTGCCTTCGATCTCGAGCGGCTGTTGCACTACAGCTTTTTCAGCCCCGCGGGGCTCACGTTGCACGCTCGCGGGATCGCGGCCTTGGCGAACTTCGTGGGGGTGCGGGCGCAGCTTTTTCGCGCAGTCTACTTTCACCGCACCGTGCGAGCGATCGATCTGGCATTGGCCGAGTTGTTCGCCGATAGCAAGGCCTATGTATTTCCTGGCAATCCGCTCGAGCGCCTGGAAGAGTACCGGCAATTCACCGAGTGGTCGTTGCTGGTCGACGTCGCCCGCTGGCCGACGAGCGACGACGCGACCAAGCGCGAGCTGGGGTTGCGCTGGCAGCGGCTGTTGGCGCGCGAGCTTCCCTGGCGCATGGCCTGCGAACGGACGCGCTTCTTCGCGGTGGGTGAAACGGAGCAAGGGAGCATTTTCAGCAGTCAGCGGTTTGTGGAGCAGGCGTTGCGCGATCGCCTGCCGCGCGAGCTGCGCGACATGCCGCTGCGGATCGACCTGGCTCGGCACGTCCATCGCCCTGGGACGCGCGGGCCGGCGGCGGGGCAGAACTTTCTCTACGATTCGGCGAGTGGTGTCACTCGCGCCCTGATGGACAGCGAGCTCTTGCGACAGATTCCGCTCAGCTCGCGAATCTGCCGGGTCTACACGCAGCACTCAGGGTACGATCGCGAACTGGCAACCGCGCTCGATTCACTGCTGGGGACGGAGCACGAGGATGACCGCACAAACATGTAGCGCGGTGGCAGCCGCTGGTGCGGCTGAACGTGATTGTGACGAGTCTCGCGCCAAGGCGGTCGAGTAGGAGAGAAATATCAAAACACCCGGACGCAGATTCCCGGACATTCTTGTTCTGAAGATGCGTGGCGCCCCAATTACTCATACTTCAGCGCCTGCACCAGCGGCAGCCGCGCCATCCGCCGCGCCGGCAGCGCGGCCGCCAGCAGCGACACCAACACGGCCGCCGCCGCGCAACCGATCACGAAGGGCACGTCGATCGCAAACGGAACCTGTCGACCCAGGATTGCCTTGGTGCTTACGTTCATCAGCCACGCCAGTCCGCAGCCGACCGCCACGCCCGGCAGCACGCTCACCGCGGCCAGGGTGATTGCCTGGCCGAGCACCATCTTGCGTACCTGGCGGCGCAGCATGCCGATCGCCCGCAGCACGCCGAAGTCACGCGTTCGCTCCAGGGCGTTCATCGTCAGTGTGTTGACGACTCCCAGGCTGGCGACCACGAACACCAGCGCCATTAACAGCCACATCGAGGCCAGCACGCCGGCCATCATGCGATTGATCCAGGCTTGGAAATCGGCCTGCGATTGCAAGAGGAGCTGTTCATCGTGACAGAACTGCTGGAGCCGTTGCTCGGCCGCCGCCTGCTGGCCATCGCGGGCGGCGACCATGAAGACGTCGACGCCGCGGAAGTTTAGCAGCCGCCGCGCGGCATCGCGCTCCATGTAAAACGCCATGCCGCCGACCGTGTACTCGCTGATCACGGCTGCTACTTTGATCGCCAGTGGCCCATCGCGCGTGTCGAGCTTGAAGCTGCTCCCCGGTGCGAGCTTCATCCGCTGTGCCATCATGGTGCCGACGACCGCTTCGCCGCGGGCCAGTTGATCACGCAGCATGTCGGCGTTGCCTTCGACCAGGTCGAACGCCAGCGGCCGCTCGGGATCGTGCGAGCGGGCCAGCAGGAGCACGTGTTCGCCGGCGACGCGCGCCGCCACGAAGTTCAGCTTGTCGATCCGCCGCACTCCCTCGAGGGCCACCAGTCGCTCGGCCAGACGCTCGGGCAGGGCGGCCCCGGCCACGACACCGGTGTCGGGGATGACGCTACGCACCATGAAGTCGGCGGTGATCGTGCGCTCGGTCCAGCGGCCGATGTCGCGGATGTTGTTCAAAAGCGACGTCCCCATTGCGATCGTCACCACCAAGGCGATGAACAGCACGCCGACGGTCAGCGACGTGCGCGTCGGCCGGCAGCGTAGTTGCCCGAGGGCCAATTGCCCTTCGACCCCGAGGATCGGCCGCGCCAGCGGGGCGACGATCGCCAGCAGCGGGCCGGTCACCAACGGCATGACGAGCATTGCCCCCACGAGAAAGCCGGCCATGCAGATCGGCAACAACGCGGTGATGGTGGCTGCCGGTAGCCAGCGGTTGAGGATCGGCACGAGCAGCGCGCTATCGGCGACGATGATCGCCAGCCCCAACACGCTTGGCCAACGACGCAGCGCGGGTTCGGCCCCGCGCAGTTCTTCGAACAATCCGGTCAGCAGATTGCGCCGCGCGGCCAACCATGCCGGCACGTAGGTCGCGGCCACGGCCATGCCCGGACCGATCAAGGCAGCCAGCAGAAGGGGCCCCGGCACGAAGCGCAGCGTCGGCAGCGGGGTGCCTTGTAGTTGCTCCATCGCGCGTGTCATGCCTAGCGATGCCAGCATTCCCAGGACGATGCCGAGCGCCGCGCCGGCGATTCCCAACACGGCGGCTTCGCCAATCAGCATGCGAGTGACTTGCCGCCGCGTGGCACCCAGTGCGCGCAGGATCGCCAGTTGCCGCTGCCGTTCGCCTAAGCTCATCAAAAAGGTATTGAGAATCACGAAGGCCCCGGCCACCAGCGACACGGCGCTCATCGCGGCCAGCGCCTGCTCGGTGCTGAGCATGCTATGGGCTGAGAGGCTGCCCCTCGTCGCCGGCTCTTGCACGAGCAATCCCGGCGACAGCGCGCCGCGCACGGCCTGGGCGACTGCGCTTGGCATCGTTCCATCGCGCAAAACCAGTTCGATGCTGTTTACCTGGCCAGCGATATTCAACAGGCGCTGCGCCGTTTCGATTGGCACAAAGGCGATATGCCCGCCGACGATCCCCGCTGGCCCTTCGGGGGCGAGCAAGCCGACGAGCGTCAGTGTCGCCGTGCCCGACGGCGTAAGAAACCGCACTGGCTTGCCCAACTCAAGTCCGTAAACTCGGGCGAAGCCGGCTTCGAGCACCACTTCGTCGTCGGCGACCACCTGGCGCCCCGCGCGAAACGCATAGTGCCGCGACGCGCCGTCTTGCTGCGGGTCGATTCCCATCAGTACCAGGCCGACAACTCCTTTGGGGCTCGCCAGCGCAGTGTGCGCTTGCACGACTGGCACGACCCTTTGCACGCCGTCCACTTGGCGCAGTGCATCGAGCATCGTCGGACGAAAGCCGCCGAGCCCTTCGGCTACGACCTCGAGCGCCGCGCGGCCCGCAATCGTTTCGTGCATTTCGCGATAGGCGCGGCGCGTGGTGTCGATCACCAGCGCGATGGCCAACACGGCCGCCACGCCGAAAGCGATACCCAGCAGCGTGAGGAGCGTGCGTCCGGGGCGCAACCGCAATTCGCGCAGGGAGTAGCGCGTGAGCCTCATCGCGGGGCGACTCCCTGCGCAAGCAAGGCGCGGCGTGCCTCGCCATCGCGCGCAAGCTGCCGCTCGTCGACCATCATCCCGTCGCGCAGCAGAATCAAGCGATCGGCCGCGACCGCATGGCTCGGATCGTGGGTGACCATGAAGATTGTCTGCCCGCGCTCGTCGACCAGTTGTCGCAAAAGCTGCATTACCTGATCGCCGTGGGCCGTGTCGAGATTGCCTGTCGGCTCGTCGGCCAAGAGCACCAACGGCTCGGTCACGAGCGCGCGGGCGACAGCCACACGTTGTTGTTCGCCCCCCGAGAGTTCCGTCGGCCGATGGCTGGCGCGGTGCTCGATGCCGACGGCGTGCATGGCCGCCAGGGCACGTTCGTTGGCTGCCGCTTGAGTCGCGCCATCAATCACCAGGGGCAAGGCGACGTTCTCCAGCGCCGTGAGCACGTCGAGTAGATTGAAGGTCTGAAAGACGAAGCCGATCTGTCGCCGCCGTACGAGCGCCAGAGCATCGTCATCAAGGTTGTCGCAGTCGTTGCCCCCAATTTGCACGCTGCCGGTGGTTGGGCGGTCGAGTCCGCCGATCAAGTGCAACAGCGTGCTCTTGCCTGAACCCGACGGGCCCATTACCGCGACGAACTGTCCGCGGGGGACTTCGAGATCGATGCCGCGCAGGGCTTCAACGCGAGTTTCGCCGGCGCCAAAAGTCTTAGCCAGGCCGCGAACGGCGATCGCCGGGGTCTTCGATTGTTCCAGGGCAAGCAAGCGCTTTCACCTTGACGAGCGTGTGATGGAAACGACCCAGGCTGCTGGCAACCGCTGCCGCATGTGGCGATTCTAGCGGCCCCGCGCTGCTTGCTGCTGCGCCTGGCGAGTGATTTCGTGGATCAAGAGTTGCTAGACGCCAGTTGGAAGCGGCGCTTACAATCGAGATTGGTTGTGCTCGCGCACGGCACGCTAGCCCGCCAAACCCCGAGGTATCCCGGCATGGTCCTTCGCTTGCTCGGAACGTTCACGTTCCGCACTGGACACCGCTTGCTCCCCGCGATCGCTGTTGTCGTAGTGGCGCTCCTAGGGTCATTCCTATCGGCGGCCGATGCCAAGCACGATCGCCACCAGGCCGCCCGCGAAGCGGTCGAGCTGGTCCGCCAGCTTGGCGACGATTCTTTCGAGGTTCGCCAGCGGGCCACACTGCGGTTGGCGCGCATCGGCCTGCCGGCCAAAGCCGCCCTCTTGGCAGGCCTGCAGGTCGACGATCCCGAGGTGCGCATGCGTTGCCGACGGGTGCTGGCGATCGTGCTCGATCTCGATCTGAAGTCGCGGATCGAAGCGTTCGCCGCTGATCGCGATGGGCGCGAAGACCACGACCTGCCAGGATGGGATCGTTACCGTCAGCTCGTTGGCAGCGACGCCACCACGCGCGAATTGTTCGTTGAGATGCAGCGTGCCGAGGCCGATTTGCTCGAGGCCCAGGCGGCCGCTCCCGATCAGGTGTCGCCGCTGATGCAGGCGCGCTGCGAGCAACTGCAGCAACGGGCCTACGGTGGCAACCAGGCCCAGCGCGGCCAGATTTCGCTGGGCAGTGTGGCAGCCTTGTTCTTTGTCGCCACCCATCCCGATGTCACCGTCAGCGACCAGATGATTTCCTACCTGCATACGTTCAGCTACCAGCAATCGGTGCAGGGCGCCATGCGTGACGCCGCACTGGCCGCGCCGATCCGCAAACTGATCGGCGCCTGGATCGCCAAGCCATCGGGTTCGCCGAATGCCTATCAGAACTTCATGCTGGCGCTGCAATTCGACCTGCGCGAAGGGCTCGCGCCGGCCCTGGCGATGCTGCGCGACGGCGGGGTGCAACCCCACATCGCCCAATACGCGCTATTGTTGATCGCCAAATTTGGCGGCCGGGCCGATCTGACCGCCGTCGCGCCGTTTCTGGCCGACGAGAACCTGCTCGGGTCGCTGAGCATCAACAATAAGGAAGTGCGCACCGAATTGCGCGACGTGGCGCTGGCCGTGGCGGTCCACATCACCGGCCAGGATTTCGCCACTTATGGCTTCGAGCATTTGCAGAAGAACCCCCAAATGGTTTTTCAGCCCATGACGACGGGCTTTGGCACGCCGGCCAAGCGCGCGGCGGCCTTCAAGAAGTGGAATGAGTGGCTCGCCGCACAACCGAAGGATGCCGCGCCGGCTGAAGTGGGCCCGGCCGCGGAGGCGGCGCCGGCACCGGCGGCACCCGCCGTGCCCGCGCCGAAAGCGCCGAGCCGCTGAGTGATGTCGGGCTCATCGCCACAATTGATCGGCTGGCGCCCTGCGGCTCTGTTGTCGGCCACCTTGGCGATTCTCGCCTGGTGCCACGGTTCGCCAGCACGTGCGGGAGCCGAAGATCTTCCCGCTTCCGCCACAAATCCGCCCGACGTCTCGACCGACTTCGACTTGCCTGCGGGATTTCGCATCACACTCTACGCGGGCGACGACCTGGCGCACGACATATATTCCATGACCCTCGACGCAAAGGGCCGCGTCGTCGTCGCGGGGCCAGGCTACGTCAAAACGCTCTTCGACGACGATGGCGATGGCCAGGCGGATCGCGCGGAACTATTCTCTTCGCTACCGGCTTCGGGCGCGCAGGGGCTCTGCTTCGATGGCCACGACTTGCTCTTCACCGGCGACGGCATGCTCGGCCGACTGCGAGACGCCGACGGCAATGGCCACGCCGACGCCCCGCCCGAGGCGTGGGCCAGGCTGCGCGGAGGTGAGCACGGTGCACACGCGATTCTGCTGGGCCCCGACGGCTGGTTCGACGTTGTCTGTGGTAACGACGCCGGCGTGAGCGCGTTGCACGTCACCGCCGAGCATTCACCGGTGCGGCAGCCGCGCTCGGGCGCCATCCTGCGCGTCTCGCGCGATGGCCGGCAAACACAAGTCCTCGCCCATGGTTTTCGCAATCCGTACGACATCGCGTTTTCACCCAGCGGGCAGATGTTCACGGTCGATAGCGATGGCGAGCGCGATCATCACTTGCCCTGGTACGCCCCGACGCGCTTGTTCGACGTGGCGATCGGCCGCGAGCACGGCTGGCTCTCCGGAGGGCACGTGGCCAGTTGGAGCCGACCGGCGTCGTGGGCCGACAACGTGCCGCGCGCCGCGGAGCTGGGGCGCGGCTCGCCGACCGGCATCGTCTGTTGCCGGCATCGCGCCTTTCCGGAGCGCTACCACGGCGGACTGTTCGGCGCCGAATGGACCTTTGGCCGCGTGTACTTCTTGCCGCTCACGCCAGCGGGCAGCACCTTCACGAGCCAACCCGAGGTGTTCATGCAGTCGCGAGGCTCGAGTGGCTTAGCGCCGGTCGACTTGGAGATTGGCCCGCGCGGCGATCTGTTCGTCGCCACTGGCGGCCGCCGCACGCAGGGGAGCGTGTACCGAGTTTACTACGCGGGGAACGACGAGCAGCCCGGCGCGCGCGACGCGGCAGGAGGTGATGCACATGCCCAGCTACTTTCGGTATTGCGAGCAGATCAACCGCTGAGTGCCTGGTCGCGGGCGCAGTGGGTTCCCGCAGCGCAAGAACTTGGGCAACCAGCGATTGAAGCGGCGATTCTCGACGAGTCGCTGCCCGTCGCCGATCGTGTGCGGGCAATCGAAGTCGTTACTGAGTTGTGGCAAGCGCCATCGGTGCCCGCTGCGCGAATCGCAGCCAAAACGCGCGATCCAGAAGTGCGTGCCAGGCTGGCATGGACGTTAACGACAATTCACGACTACCGAGTCCACGCGGAGCTCGTCACGACCCTGGTGAACGACGGTGATCCGCTGGTTTTGCGATCCGCAATCGAAGCCGGCATGCGCCGAGACTTGATCGTCGGCTCGACGTTGCAATCGCTGACTTCGACGGACCGTTACGCTCGGGCCGCTATCATCGCACAGCAGCGAGGTGTCCAAATGGACATCCGCAGCACAAACGAACGTGCGTTGGCTCGATCACTCGACCCGACCGATCCCTACTACGTCCGCAAGCGGCTTGCACACCTTGGGATGCGCGTCGGAGACAGCATGCTCGATCTGAGCGGCAGTTCGACTGGAGTATCGTATGTGGCTTCCGTTGCCAGCGATTGCAAGATCGTCGACCTGCGTCTCGAAGCGCTGCGCTTGATTATGCTCGCCCTGGGCGACGTCGATATCGAAAGCCCGCCTGATCGCGGCATGGTCGGCTACGTCGCCCGCAAACCGGAGAATCTCCCGGCGGCGGACCGCGAGATGCTTGCCAAGCGCCTGACGCCGCTCTTGCCCAGCGACGACGCCGAGCTCGATCGCGAGCTTGTCCGCGTGCTGGCGATGCTCGCTGCCGACGTGCCCGGCGTGCTGGAGCGCGTGACTGCGAAACTAACAAACGCTAGCGTTCCTCAGGACGATCTGCACTACCTGTTCGCCTTGTCGAGAATCGGCGGACCGCGCACGCCAGAAGTAACGAACGCCACGGCAGCAGCGCTTGTCGGACTTCATGGCAAGCTGGCCGCGCGGGGCGAGTTTGTCAGCCGCACCTGGCCACTGCGCGTGACCGAGGCTTTTGGCGAACTGTGCCGACGCGATCCAAGCCTTGCCCGCGCCGTGGGCGCTGCGCCGGCATTCGGCCTGCCCGAGCACGCGATGTTCGTGCTGGCCATGCCCGAGACGGATCGCCCGGCCGCCGCGCGCCGTTTGCTCGCGGCGGTTGCCACCAAGCGAGCCGGCGAAGAATCCGACAACACTGAAATTGACGCCGACGAACCAAACACGTGGACCGCCGAGTTGGTGCAAGCGCTCGCCTGCTTGCCCAACGACGAGCTGTTTCCCGCGTTGCGCGCTCGCGCCGACGATCCCAACGTCCGTGACGCGATCGCGTCGGTGCTAGCCCGCAATCCTCAGGCGGTTGACAGGGAGCGCTTCGTGGCCGCCCTCGATTCGTTCGAACTTGGCGTTGTTCGCCAGGCGGCCGCCGCGCTCGGGAGTTTGCCGAAACTTGAACCAGCAGAAATCGCCGCCGCACTCCGCGCGCTCGATCGCACGATTCGCGACGACCAGCAACTGGCGCTCGCGCCTGGCAGCAGGTCGAAACCCGGCGATCGCGAAACGCCTCGGGCAGGCCGCGACGCCCGCGCCAGGCTCGTCGCACTGGTCGAGCTCGCGGCCGGCCGCACGTTCGCAATTGATGAACAAGGTATCGATGCCGCCGAACTCGACCAACTTTACGAACCCCTGTTCGACTGGTTCCGCGCAGAGCACCCCGCCGAGTCCGCCGCGCTGGAGCAATCGACTGCGATCGACCTGGCCGCCTGGCGCGCTCGATTGGCGGCGATCAACTGGTCGGCAGGCAACGTGGAAGCAGGCCGCGCCATCTTCGAGCGGCAGAATTGCCATCGCTGTCATCGCGGCAACGAACGGCGCGGCAACGACCGGCTCGGCCCAGATCTGGCAGGCGCGGCGGCGCGCTTCAGCCGCGACGATTTGTTCGCGGCGATCGTCGATCCCAGCCGCGACGTGGCGCCTCTCTACCGCACAACGATCATCTCCACCCGCGACGGCCGCGTCTTCACCGGCTTGATCGTCTACGAATCGCCCGACGGCACGCTCTTGCAAACCGGCCCCGATACGACGGTGCGCATCACCGGCGATGAACTGGCCAGCCAGCGCGCTAGTGAACAATCGTTGATGCCGACCGGGCTGCTGGCCGGCCTGAGCGACCAGCAATTGGCAGATCTCGACGCCTATCTGCGTTCGCTGGCAGGCGAGGCGCCCGCGACGGCGCGCTAGCGTCCCATTGCGCGATTACGCCGCGCGCTTGAGCCCGCCCCGCTGCTGCACCGCCTGCTGGCGGCGCTGCTCGATGAGCGCCAACAATTCGTTGCTCACGCCGGTAAGCAAACTGGCCGCATCGCGCGGCGCCAGCGATCGGTCGAACCGACGCTCCATTTCGATCCGCGTTCGCATCAGTTCGGCCGAGCGGGCGCGAAGGTAACCACGCGCTTCGGCCGGCGACATTTCCGGCACGCGCCCCGCGACAAGCGGCCACACCTCGGGCATGATCTGCCGCGCGATCAGCGTGGCCAACTTCGCCAGACGCGGGCCGCGACCAAACAGCAGCAGATTCTGCAGGCGATTCAAGAGGTTCATCAGTGCGAACTCCGTTTCGCTGGTATGCGAGCGCGCCGGCGACTTTCCTAGCCACCTGCGCGGTTGATCTCTGCCGAGTGCATCGAATTGCCGGCTGCTGTCACTTCAGTCGCAGCTTGCCAGCACGAAACGTTGCTCTTAGCCGGCAATCGCGCCGCGGTGAGCACAGCCGCGCAAAACGGATCAGTTTCGTGGTACGAACATGTTGTCGAAGGGTGTCTGTTGCCGAAGATAGAGTGTCCGCGTGTCGCCAGTGGCACGATCGCACCAAGTTGCCCCAACGGCAGCCTTTGCGCGAAACACGCCCCTTGACCCAACCGCGCGATTTTCCGTAACCTTACGGATCGAGGGGTGGGCCAGGCCGAGCGCTGGATCGCCGTAAGCGCCCGCGCGGTCGCGAACGAACAACCGGTTTTGCTTGTCTTTCCGAGAGGGGATTTCGTCCCGCGGCCTGTTGGCGGGGATTGAGACGGCCGATTCTGGCTCATTCGGCGCCGTAGCCAAGAGGCTAAGGCAGCGGATTGCAAATCCGCCATCGTGGGTTCGACTCCCACCGGCGCCTCTTTTCTGACGACTCGCGGCGAATTCCCGTCGCGCTCTCTGGGCCGCGTCAACTACCGACGCGGCTTTGTCTTGCGCAGGGTCGTCACTGGCACGTTGCGCCGTCCCCTCAGTGCCAGCCGGCGACGCCTCACGCCCCGAAAAGTCGCTAGGAGGTACAAGCCGGGGTACAAACTTAACCGCGACCGCTTCACGCCGATTGTCGCTCCGGCTTGCCGGATTGAGGTCGCTTGGCCCGTCGGTCCCCGTCGCTTGAAGGGCAGTAACCGTGTTAGATTTTTCAGTTGGCCCTTGCTTCGGCAGAGACTCCAAGGCCGCCGTCAGATCATGCAAGCGGGCCTTCGCATACCGATCAACCGTCAGCCGGGCCGTGCTATGCCGGGCCAGCGTCATCGCACTCTTGAGCGAAGCGCCGCCGTTGACCAGCGCCGAAATGTAGCTCACCCGCGTCGCGTGAAAGTCGGCTTTCTCACCGACCGCGTTTTCGTACTTGAGAAAGTCGGTTTTCTCGCGTGCCGCGCGGTCGGCATCGGTCTTAGCAGCAGCAATCCACGCCTTGCGAGCGGCAGCCAGGTCGCTACGCAGCATGCGCGCCGTGTCGCCGGCCAAGCCGGCGAGCATTGGCACTCCCACCTCGCGACCCCGCAGCCAGGTTCGCAGGTGGGCCACTAGATCAGCCCGCAACGGGAGCGTGTCTTGCTTGCGATGCTTGGAATAGGCCGCATCGAGGGTCACGGTTGGCGGGTCGCTGTCGAGGGCGAAGGATTCCGGCGTCAGGCTGCGCAGCTCGCGGGCTCGCAAGCCGGTCCCTAGCGCGAGCCGATACGCCATCGCCCGATCCGTGCCGGGCAGATTATGCTCCGGACGCGTATGCCCATCCGTGACTCGCAATAGCCATTCGATTTCGTCTGGGGTCAACTCGCGGCGCACGTGCCGGCGGTCGGTCGCTTCATTGAAAGCCGACATACCGGCGAGCGGATCGTCAGGCAGTCGCCGGTTGCGTGATAGCCAACGAGTGAACGATTTAACTGATCGCAAATGCGCATTGCACGTGCGCAAGCCCTTTCCCGCTTCCCGTAAGCTGCCGATGGCCGCCGACACGGCATCGCCCGTCAGGTGGGCCATCCGATCGGCGTTGGCGTGTTCGATGATGAACCGCACGTGCCGAACGGTCATGCGCACGTGCTTCGCGGTATTCTGCCGGGCCGTCAAGTCGGCCTCGAATTCAGCGAGGTGTTCTGTCAGCGGCCGGCGTTGATGCAACTCGGTCGGGTCGATCAAGCCTGCACCCAGCCGTTCGGAACGCCGAACGATATCGCGGAGCATAGCGCGGGCCGCCTCTTTGTCAGTGCAAAGGGGGACGCGCTTTTCTTCGTTGTTTTCATCCCGGTACTTGCCGTACCACTTGCTCGCCTTGCTGCGAATCTTGCGGCCGGTCTTCGGATCGGTCTTGGTGATCGCGGGTTTGAATAGCGAGGGCATCGACTCGGTCTCCTTTCTGCAATTCGCCCGCGACCCGTTCGGCCGCCGGCAAACGATTCATCGGATACTAACGTGCGCCAGCCAAGCGCGCAAGTCGCTTTCTGTCGCTTTCTGTCAGTCAATCGCCGTGGCGTCGATTTGCGGGCCGCTTGCTCGCCTCGACTCGGAACCCATCCGCGCATTCCGCAACGCGGCACGCGCCGTTCTGTGCTGCCGGATCGACATCGGCGCACGGCTCGAACCAACGTTCGGACAGCGCGAGCTTGGCTCCGGCGAGCGAGCGCCGCATCGGCCCTTTTTTTAGGTGTCGAATTTCGTTGCATTGTCGCTTGGCTGGGGTCGTCGTCGGCAGCGCGGAACGCGATGGCACGCGAGCCACCCCATTGTTTTCGCTACTCTTGATTGCGCTCATTCAACACTTCAGTTGTCTCGCGCGCTACGCGTACAATGGTTATGCACGCGTTCCAACGCGTGCCAGGCTCGGTCACGCGTAAGGTCAGAACGCGTCAACCGTCGCCAAACCGATCCCCTCATAGACACGAATCCGATCGTCCCCCGAGCGTGGCTGCCGGCTCCTCAACGCAGGCAGGGCCGCCCGCAGGTCCTTACCGAACATAGGTAGGGTGCCGGGTTCGCGTCGCCCGTTGTCCCGACACCACTCGCACCACGCGTTGTACAAGTCGCTGATACGGGCCACGTAAGCCGGCCCTACATGGCAGCGTTCGCGCACGAACAACGCCACCGGGCTCTGCGTGCGGACTCGTACTTGACCAGCTTGCCGCCGACCGTGCGCGGATGATCGAATTTCGCCCGCGTGTATCCGTTGCTGCCGTCGGCCGCCGTGTAGGGAAACAATAGCGCCGGGGCCATGCGCTTGGGCAGACTGCGCCAGCCGAGCGCTGCGGCCAGCGCCGCGTAATTGGCTTCGCTGCGGATGCCGGCTTTGCGAATCGTCGCGTCGCTCAAGCCGCTCGCGCGAAGTTCGCTAAGATGATGCGGCAAGATGCCGGCCGGGCCGGCGTTGCTCTCCAAGGCCATCGCAGCTATCTTTGCGTTAGGTGACAAGCCTCTCGCAGGCGCGCCCGGCGGCCCACCGTCGGGCGTTCTTATGCGCTGGAGCGCCGCGGAATCGAACCGCGTTCGTTCAGGTGACAAGCCTCACGAAGGCAACCAGCCGCGCCCCACAGGTGAGGTCACTTTCTGGTTGCGCTCGCTACGGTCAGTCGCTCAAACTCGCGGCGATCGGGACAGCCGGCCGCGAGCCATCGCAAGATCGTCTCGCGGGGCCAGCGTGGGGCACGGCCCCAGCGGATCGGCGCCGGCAGTTTGCCCGCCGATTCCATCCGCCAGATTGAGCGCGTTGAGGTCCGCAGCTCGCGGGCCAATTCGGCAGCGGTCAGCAGCATCGCCGGCGAATCAGACAGCCGCTCGGGCTGGCCATTCGCCGCCGATAAGGGCAGTACGCTATTCGGCACGGGCCACCTCGCTTTCCGCGAGCCAGCCACGTGAGCGAAGCGCATCGACGATGCGCGGAATTAGCGCTGCGGGGATTGCGCGCTTCCCCGCAAAGCGCGTGGGCTCTTGCAGCACGCCAGACTCAAACAGGCGCCGCACGCGCCAGGTTTCGACGCCGAGTATTTCGGCGACTTCACGGGTGGTGAATCGTTGCGACATTGGATGCTCCCGAGTGAGATTCTCAACTCAGGTCGCATCATGGGCGCACGATGGGCGGAACGAGCAAGCGTGAAAAATGGCGGAAAAGGGCGGAACGATTCGGAATTCTTTTACTGTTCCGACTCGGAATCAGGCTCGCGGCCGGCTTTTTTGATGCCCTTCTGTACGATGCTCCAACCCGCTTTGCCCGGGTTGATCTTGGCCTGATACGGCGCGTGCCGCGCGCGTTCTTCGTCGGTCAGTCCGTTCCACCAATCGCGAACCGCCCCGTAGGTCTTGAGACTCGCAAACTGCCTTTGCCACGCATGGTCGCGACTCCATGCGGAGCGCCGCCTGCGCGCTGGCGGGGTCGCCTTATCGCTGGCGGTCGGCGCGACAGTCGCCGGCGGGGCAAGCGCCGAAACGTCAACTGGCTGGCTGGTCGGTCCAGGCAGGCAGCTCCCTTTCAAGCACCATGCTCGCATCTCCTCAAGTTCTTCGATGCGTTCCAGGATGGATGCCTCCCGTTGACGGATCGGCATGGGATTAGCGCGCCCGTGGGCTTGTAGGTACCTGGCGAGTCGACGTGCATCGCGTAGCACGGACTCCACTGCTTCAAGTTGGGCCTCGGGACTCCACCCGCGGACGTTGGCAAAATGAGGCGCTGCCTGACATTGCAGATCAAACCATTGCGACATTGCATCGGGGGATTCGTCGATCGGATATGCGTCACTTTCCCATCCAGTCGGCGGCCAACTGTCACAGAAGCATGCTTCTTCGACCGGGCGAGTCAGAGCTAGCCACTCGGTCAGTGCTGGCGCGATCTCGGACGTCGGCTCACACCGACCGTCGGCGCTTGATTTTTGCATCAAGAGCTTTGGGGGCGCCGCCTTGTCAATCGTTTCGCATACCCGAATAGCGTGCTGGGAAGACTGTCGGCGGACTAGCGGGTACCCGTGATTATCCTCAGTCCTGCCGGATGAAGCTTCCGCTTGCCGGTCAAGCTCTTTGGGTTGCTCGTCGGACGCAATTCGAGTCACACTCGACATTACTTGGCTCCTTAGGTGAGGCTGTCAGAGTCGGCCCCGACGTGACTGACAGGGCCAGGTAACGACCCCAACGCTATCGCCATTGAAGGGATAAGGGCAATCGAGCGCTCTAGAATTAGCACATTGACGAGCGTGGCGCGCGGCTGTGGTACACCGTCTGGACTGGCCGCCGTATAATCTTTGGTGACAGTCACTTAGGCATGTCATGGATACGCCCTGATATTTAGTTTTCGACTCCACCAACCGCTCGCTCCGAACACCGTGACCCCAGTGTCCAACGCTCCCGATTCCCGCGATCCGACGACCGCCCAGCCCGCCAAACTCTGTTCCGCCTGCGGCCTGCGGCGCCCGATCGAGGACTACCGACGGCGCTATCGCGGGCGCGAAGATAGGCAAGGCACGTGTCGGGCCTGCCACAACCAGCGGATGCGCGAGCTTCGGGCTGCGCGTCGAGGTCGTGACTTGCGGGGGTTCGCTGCGACCATGAACCGTCGGTCTGCCGGACGCCAACGTGGCCTTGCCTGGTGCCGGGCAGTGCTCGCCCGCTTCGGTGGCCTCAACAGGTTCGTCGACGAGTGGGCCCACGAGCTAAAGAGGGCAGCCGCTGAGCGACCGGGCAGCCCGCTGGTGTTACGCAGCTTCTTGCTGATCGCGCAGGGGCTGCAAATCACAGAGCCCGAGCCTCAACGCGACGTATCCGAGTTGAGCGACGAAGAGCTGGCTGCCGAGATGGCAGGTTCGGTTGTGTCCTTGCTGGAGACGGACGGCTTGGCATCAATTCTCGCTGACGATGACGGCGACATCTGCCTAGCCGACGAAAGCACCGCCAATCAACTCTAGTTCGTGCGCCGCCACGGACGTCGCCAGGCGACGACTAAATAGCCTTGCGCGATCCTGGGAGGAATAGATAAAAGAGGAACTCCAAACACTTGCGTTGTGTTTCGAAGCACACTGAGTGAAAGGAATTCCTCATGAAAGTTCAGGAGAAGGTGCAG
>JAIESQ010000018.1 GCA_019745975.1 Pirellulales bacterium | reverse complement strand
GCGCGCGACGGAGCGTCGCGGGCGGCCGTCGCAGGTCTCCCAGGTTCCTGATTGTTCTGTCGATGCCCGCTGTCCCCTATCACCCCGGAGAGCCCGACCGCTGCGCGTGCTCGTTGCTTGGCGGTCGGCGTCAGGCTTCACCGAATCCGGGCGGCTGGCCACTCTCACGCTTGTAACGAGGCCGAATCGGGTTCACGCTTGCGCATTACGGCTGACATCGTCGTCGCTGGCGGGCTTCGCACGGCCGGTCGCCCTGCCGCACGCCGCTCGACTTCATGGTGAACGAGCAAGTGCCATGATCAGTACCTTTCAACTGACAAGAACAACCAAGCTTTGCCTGGCACACGCGGAGCCGCGGAGTCGGCACCCCAAGTCGAACTTGCGCCATGTCGCCGCCCATCAATGCGATCCACCTCGTTTTTTTAGTAGAACTCCTGGATCGACCTCTCCGCGGCCTCCGCGTCTCCGCGTGAGTTTCTGTGTACTTCTGCGACTTCTGTGGACGATCTGCACTGGCTTTCGCGGATTTCTCGCCATGAATCGGTAATAAACCGCCGGCTCGTGCGTCATAAAGGTGGGCAGGGCATGGCGAAAAGGGGACTGGCGCCGGAAACGCATGCATCTGGGGCTGGGTGAGCTGCCGGTGTTCGGTGCCTGGCCCCTCTTCGACCGTGTAACGCGGGCTCGCAAACAACTAACCGACGAGCGCGATGGCCGATCTCGAACGTGCCAGCCCACTGCCGGTCGCGGACCAAGACCAGGCGAGCCAAATCGTCTGGCTGCGCGAAACTCTCGCGCGCCACGAGCAGGCGCTGGTGCGCTACTCCGTCCGCATCACGGGCGATGCCGAGCTAGGCCGCGATGTCGTGCAAGACACGTTTTTGAAGTTGGCCCTCGTCGACCGCACCGAGCTCGACGGGCATCTGGTGGAGTGGCTTTACACGGTCGCTCGCCGCCGGGCGATCGACGTGCGACGCAAGGAACAGCGCATGGAAACACTCACGGTCGAAGCCGCTGCCGCTTGCATATGTCAAGAACCCGATCCGGCGCTCGCGGTCGAGCGACGTGACGAGGTCGCCCGCGTTCACGAGATGCTGGCGGAACTCGGCGAGCGCGAGCAGGAAGCAGTGCGGCTCAAGTTCGAACACGGTTTGAGTTATCGAGAAATCGCCGGCGTGCTGGGGATCACTCCCAATCATGTCGGCGTGATTCTGCATTCGGCACTAAGCGCCGTTCGCCAGCGGCTGAACTCAAGTCAGGGCACTGCTGGACAAGCCAGCCGTGACAACCAGCCAACAAGCTGAGAGTGAACTGAGGAGCAACCAGTCATGACCATCGACAGCAGCGATCCCCGCTTGACGGCCTACGTGCTCGGTGAGCTCGACGAAGCCGAGCGCAGCGAAATCGACGCGGCGCTGGTCGATGATACTTCGGCCAATAGCGCCGAACTGCGCACGGCCGTGGCCGAATTGC
Organism: Pirellulales bacterium; assembly: GCA_019745975.1. GTDB lineage: Bacteria > Planctomycetota > Planctomycetia > Pirellulales > JAEUIK01 > JAIESQ01. The sequence continues at coordinate 45,736 of JAIESQ010000018.1, read as the reverse complement.
GCAACGCCAGCGCGCTGCTAACCGCCGCGCTGGGTAGTGGTTTTGCCGATTCCCCGTTGGCACATTCTGTAGCCGGGGTCACCACTGTAGGCGGGGTCACTGACCCCGGAGATTCTGCCTGCGAATCGAAACATCCGGCCTCGGTGAGGCCAGCTACAGCAAATCCGACCAGCGAAAACGTCGACCCCGTCGGCCGGCGGCGGCGGCGCTACGTGGTGCTGGCCCTGGCGGCCATCGTGCTCGTGGCGATCACGGTGCCGGTGAACGAGGCGCTGCGTTCGCGACGCCTGGCCCAACGACCAGGTGGTCAAGGCGGGGTCATGGCGGACTTCAACTCATTGGTCGATCTCATCACGAGCACGATTGAGCCAACGACATCAGAGGGACTTGAGGGTTCGGACAAGTTCGAGTCGTATCGAAATAACTTGAGCCTCGTGATTCCGGCGGATGAGGAAGTTGCCAATCAGCCGGCCGATCGAAGCGTCATGTACACAATTTCCAAGCCGGTCTACGAGACTAAAACGAAGGATCAGGGTGTCGCGACCACGACATCACCGCAATCCGGTGCGCTCGATTTCGAGCGCGGCATGTTCGATGCCGGCAGCGGACAGCAAAAAGGCGCCCAACACTGGCACTACGGATTCGTTGCGCCAGCCGATACCAACGGCGACGGCACGTCCGGCGTCAACCTTCACGGCGCCGTACCAGCGCTCGTCGCCGGAAATGGCGTCGACTCGTACAGCTTCGGCGTCCCACTCTATCGTGATAATCCGGTCCCCGGTGACGTCGCCGAGCTCGGCGATCTGCAAGAAGGTGAACTGGCCGACGCCCGCGAGGACCGTCTCGCCGTGAACGACGCACTCGCGCTGCGTCCGGAGATGAAGCCGGAGGCGCTCAAAAAGCTGCAAGAGCTGCAGCAGCAGGTCGCCGAAGATCGTGCCCACAACTCCGAAGCCTACGCCCGCATCTACGACAATCGCTTTCTGCGGCCGCTCGACTCTCCGTTGTCCACCTTTTCGATCGATGTCGACACGGCCGCGTACAGCAACTTGCGGCGCTTCCTGCGGCAAGGCTCGCTGCCGCCGGCCGACTCAGTGCGGATCGAAGAGCTGGTCAACTATTTTTCCTATCAATATGCACCTCCCACGGATGAAAAGCCGTTCGCGGTCCACACCGAAGTGACTGCCTGCCCGTGGAATCCTGGTCATCGCCTGGTGCGGATCGCGCTCAAGGGGCGCGAGGTCAAGGTCGACGCCCGGCCACCGTCGAACCTGGTCTTCCTGCTCGACGTCTCCGGCTCCATGGACGAGCCGAACAAGCTGCCACTGGTGAAACGGGCGATGCACCTGCTCGTCGAAAAGCTCGGCGAAAACGACCGCGTGGCGATCGTCGTCTACGCCGGTGCCTCGGGCCTGGTGCTGCCTTCGGCCACGGCCAATAACCGCGAGACGATTTTGGCGGCGATCGACAATCTCACGCCCGGCGGCTCGACCAACGGCGCCAGCGGTATCGAGCTGGCCTATCAGATCGCCGCGGCCAACCAGATCAAGGAGGGCGTCAACCGCGTCATTCTGGCGACCGATGGCGATTTCAACGTCGGTGTGACAAACGACGGCGACCTCACGCGGCTGATCGAAGACAAGGCCAAGACCGGGGTGTTTCTCACCGTGCTTGGCTTCGGCATGGGCAACCTGAAAGACAGCACGCTCGAACGCCTGGCCGACAAAGGCAACGGCAACTACGGCTACATCGACACCGAGAACGAAGCCCGCAAGCTGCTGGTCGACCAGCTTAGCGGCACGCTGATCACGATCGCCAAGGACGTGAAGCTGCAGATCGAATTCAACCCGGCTCGTGTGGCAGCGTATCGCTTGCTGGGCTATGAGAATCGAATGCTGGCGGCCGAAGATTTTAACGACGACACCAAGGACGCCGGCGAGATCGGCGCCGGCCACGCCGTCACGGCCTTCTACGAGATTGTTCCGGTGGCGCCGCCGGCAGCGCCGCAAGAGCCAGCGCCGCAGCAAGCCGGTGATAAGCCGGCGGAAGATAAGCCGGCCGATGCGACTGCCGATCAACCTGCTGCCGACAAGCCAGCCGAAGAAACCGCACCAGTCGAGACCACCCCGGTCGACCCCTTGAAGTACCAGCGTCCCGCCGAGCTGACCGATGCCGCCCGCGGCACGCCCGAGTTGCTCACGCTCAAGTTGCGTTACAAAGAGCCCGAAGGCACGACGAGCAAGCTGTTGGAATTCGGCGTGGCCGACAGTGACAAGCCGATCGGCCAGGCGAGCGAAGACACGCGGTTTGCCGCCAGCGTGGCGCTCTTCGGCATGCTCCTGCGTCAGTCGCCGCATGCCGGCTCCGGCACGCTGGCCGCGGTGCTCGAAATGGCCGACAGCAGCCGCCAAAGCGATGAGCACGGCTACCGCGCCGAGTTCGTCGAGCTGGTCAAACAGGCGATGACACTCGTCAAGCCGCAGCAGTAGGAGTTCCACTCCTGGCTCGGCCGCGCGCCGGGTGAACGCGTCGCGTAGTTGTTTGTGCTTGTGTGCGCTGTTGGCAGGCGGCTATTCTGGGCGGCATGTCTGGACCTTCGCCCTACGAGCCTCCCCAGCCGAGCCCGTTGCCACCCGGCCAAAGGCGCGCCGCTCCGCCGCCGCTGGGCCCCAATCCGACCGACCTGGAGCACTTGCGCTGGCTGTCGATTGGGCACTACGTCCTTTCGCTCTTACTGGTCTTGGCGGGCTGTTGCGGAGTTTTCTACCTGGGGCTCGGTGTGACCGCGATGGTCAATCCCGCGCTCTTGGACGAACCCGAGGGGGCGGAATCGACGTTCATGGGAGGGATGTTCGCCGTCCTGGGTGTTGCGTTCATGCTGTTTGCCTGGTGCATGTCGGTCGCGCTCTACCTGACAGGGCGCTGGCTCACGGCCCATCGGCGCTGGATGTTCTGCGTGGTGGTCTCGTGCGTCATCATGCTCTTTCAGCCGCTCGGGACCATTCTGGGCATCTTCACGCTGATCGTGCTCTTGCGCCCCTCGGTCAAGGTGTTGTTCCAAGGAATGCCACCGACGGCAGTGACGGCCACGGGCATTGGCGACAACCCCTTCGGGCGCTGAGTTGCACCCCTCGCGGCCGGTCACGCTTTGCGCGATCGGCACGATTCGTAAGTGGCGGCGGCGAAAGGGACTGCGGCCGGCCACTTTGCGGCTTGCCGGCATCGAGTCGCGGCGTATGGTTCTCTTGGTGCGCGGTTGAACGCTTGTGTCCGCGTCATCCAAGCGAGCGCGAGGCGAACCTCGCGGCGAACGGCACCACCCTTCACGACTGGCGAAAGCTCCCATGGCTACCGTCGCTCACAACACCGTTTTCGATCCGGGGCGGCACTTCATCGCCGGCGATTGGCGGGCGGCGGACGGCGCTTCGTTCGAAAGCCATAACCCCGCGCGCACCCGCGAACTATTGGGCGTCTACCCGGCTGGCACGTCGGCCGATGTCGACGCGGCGGTCGCGGCCGCGCGCGAAGCATTCCCAAATTGGCGACGCACCAGCCGCGTCAAGCGCGGCGACCTGTTCGACAATCTCGCGCAACTGATCAAGCGCGACGTCGATGAGCTGGCCACCGTGCTGGCCCGCGAAAGCGGTAAGCTCTTGGACGAAGCCCGCGCCGAAGTGATCGAAGGGCTGCACATGGTGCAGTATGTCTTCGGCACGGCGCGGCAGCCATATGGCCAGGTGATCGCCTCGGAGATCGAGGCCAAGGATTTGTACGAGCGGCGCAAACCGCGCGGCGTGGTGGCCGTGATCACCCCCTGGAACTTTCCGTTCGCGGTCCCACTGTGGATGCTCGCCCCCAGTCTGCTCGAAGGCAATACGACGGTCTTCAAGCCGTCGGAAGAAACACCCGAGATCGGTCAACGGCTCGTCGCTCTGTTCGCCGAAGCAGGCTTTCCAGCCGGCACCATTAATCTAATCCACGGCGACGGACTGGGGGTCGGCGAACCGCTGGCCCGGCACCCCGATGTCGACGTGGTGGCCTTCACCGGCAGCTATGAAGTGGGCGCGAAGATCCGCCGCTGGGCGGCCGAGAGCGACCACAAAACGTGCGCCTGCGAGATGGGCTCGAAAAGCGCGGTGATTGTTTGCGAAGATGCCGACCTCGAACTGGCCGCCAGCGCCGCGCTGCTGAGCGCGTTCAAGACCGCCGGACAGCGCTGCGTGTCGGCCGGCCGCGTGCTGGTGCACCGCAGCAAGCTGGGCGCATTCGTTGAGCGGTTCGTGCCGCGTGCCGAGCAGGTTCGCTTCGGCGATCCGTTTGACCGGCAGTCGTTCGCCGGTCCGCTGATCAACGCGGCGGCGGTCGAGAAAGTGACCGCGTACAACGAATTGGCCCGCCGCGAAGGGGCGCAAGTGTTGCTCGAAGGCAAGCGTTTGGGCGACACGCTGGCCGATGGCTACTTCATGTCCCCCTGCGTGTACCTGCAGGAGCATCGCCCCGGCGTGCGGACGATTCGCGAGGAAGTGTTCGGCCCGCACCTGGCGATTATTCCGTTCGACAACGACGACGAGGCAATCGCCATTTACAACGACACGCCCTACGGGCTGTCGATGGCAGTAATTACCGAAGATTACCGCCGCTGGCGGCTGTATCGCGACGAATGCGACTACGGCATGGGCTACGTCAACTTGCCATGTATTGGCGCCGAGGTGCATTTGCCCTTTGGCGGAGTCAAGCGGAGCGGCAACGGGCAGCCGTCGGCCGCAGCGCTGGTCGACGCGGTGACGCATCGCACGGCGTTCACCGTGAATCACGATCGCACGATCCGCATGGCGCAAGGAATGAAGGCCGAGTGACGGTAGGGTGTGCGCAGCACACCAGCAATTGAACGCGCACGACGTGACAGATTCTGGTGCGTTTCACGCACCCTACAAACAGCGAACAACCGGCATGATCTACCGCGCGACCGACAACTCGCTACAGCAAGCTCCGCGACTGGTGACGCGGCTGCCCGGACCGCGCGCCGCGGCCTGGATCGCCCGCGATGACCAGGTCCTGAGCCCGTCGTACACGCGCGACTATCCGCTGGTTGCCGCGCGCGCCCAGGGTTGCGCTTTGGAAGATGTCGACGGCAATGTATTCTTGGACTTCACCGCGGGGCTGGCGGTGACGTCGACGGGGCATTGCCACCCCGAAGTCGTCGAAGCGATCCAGGACCAGGCCGCCCGACTGATTCACATGTCGGGGACCGATTTCTACTATACCCCCGAGATCGAACTTGCCGAGCGACTCGCGAAGCTTGCGCCCGGTGAAGCGCCCAAGCGCGTCTTCTTCACCAACAGCGGCACCGAATCGATCGAAGCCGCGCTCAAGCTCGCACGGTTTCACACCGGTCGCGGTCGGGTGCTGTCGTTCTACGGGGCGTTTCACGGCCGCACCTATGGCGCCATGTCGCTCGGCGGCTCGAAGGCCGTTCATCAGCAAGGCTTCGATCCGCTCGTGCCGGGCATCTATCGATTGGCGTTCAATTGCTCGCGCGAAGAGCTCGACGAACTGTTCGCCCGCGTCTGCCCGGCCGACACACTGGCCGCGATTGTCGTCGAAGTAATCCAAGGCGAAGGGGGTTATCGGATCGCCGAGCCGCGCTTCCTCGCCATGCTCCGCGAGACATGCGATCGGCACGGAATCTTGCTGGTGTTTGACGAAGTGCAAACCGGCATCGGCCGCACTGGCAAGATGTTCGCCTGCGAGCACTTTGGGATCGCACCCGATTTGCTCTGCCTGGCCAAGGGAATCGCCAGCGGCTTGCCGCTGGGAGCGCTGGTAGCACGGGCAGACCTGATGAGCTGGGGGCCGGGGAGCCATGCGTCCACCTTTGGAGGCAACCCCATTTGTTGCCGCGCGGCGCTGGCAACCCTTGATCTCGTCGAGCGCGAGTATCTGGCCAACGCGACTCAACGCGGCGCGCAATTGCGCAGCGGACTCGATCGGCTCGCGGCCGACAGCCCGCTTTCATTGGGCGAAGTGCGCGGACTCGGGCTGATGCAGGCGGTCGACGTGCTCGACGAGTCCGCTCCGACCGGCGGGCAACCTTTGGACCCTGCTCGCCGCAACCGGATCATCCGCGCGGCCTTCGAGCGTGGGCTGCTGCTGGTTCCTTGCGGGCGCGCGGCAGTGCGCTTCTGTCCGGCACTGTGCGTGAGCGAGGCGGAAGTGGACGCGGCGCTGGCGCTGTTCGCGGAAGCATGCCAGGCATCGGGCGAGGTGGGTTGACGCTATCCGGCAGGCGCCGCCGGCGGCAAGTCGGCGAACAAACTGGCCAGCGGCAGTCGAAAGTCAGGAATGATGTCTTCGCAGGTCAACTCGTCGGTCTCAGCCAGCGCGACGACGGGTTGATTCGGGCGATACAGCGTGGCGGACTTGGATTCGGGATCGACCACGATCGCCAGCCGCACGCCGGCCTTCAAGTAGTCGGCGATTTTGTGCTCGACATAGGCCAGAGTGTCATTCTTACTGCGGATCTCTACAACCATGTCAGGAATGGTCTCGAGATATCCTTCCGGAGACCGGCGGGGTGGCAAGGATGCTGCTGCCAAGTAGGCAACATCCGCCCCGACAACGCAGTCGGGGTTGCGCCGAAGTACGATCCCAACTTCGCTTCGAACAGCTCCTAGTCCACGCCGCTTCGCTTGGAAAACCAATTGTGATGCGAATTCTGCCTGGATGCCGGCATGAATATCACCGGGTGGGACCATCATCACGAGCCTGCCATCCAAAAGTTCGTAGTCGACCTGCCCCGATGGCAAGTTGCTTGGAAAAAACGCCAAGTCAGCGGCGGTCAACCACCGCGTCAAGGACGCGCCAGTGATGTCGTCGACCGTCGTCGCCATCGCCAAACTCCGTACCGCATTCGCTATCGCGCGGCAGATACACGCTTTGTCGATCTCTCACCAATTATCGTCACGACGCAGCGATCAGCCAACCCCATGCTGGCGGTATGGCAAGAATTGCCCCAGTCCCCTTACTTCCAGAACCATCGGTCCAATAGCTGGTAGTTGATCGCCGCGCTCACGTGCAAGACCTGGAGCGCCAGGCTGGCGTCCAAGTCGGCAATCGTTCGCGCTACCCGCAGTATCTTGTCGTGCGCGCGGGCGGATAGCTCAACTCGCCCCCACGCTGGGATTGATCGCGATTACAATTACGAACCTTCGTGCACCGTGATCGCCCCAGCATGATCCGTGCGGGGCATGGCTTCGATATCGCTCCGACACGGAACTGAGGTGCCTCGTTGCGAATTTGCGGTGTGCAGATGCCGGTCGCGTCGCCGCGATGGCAAATAGCGGGATCTCAGGCGATCGTCATCGCATTGCTGGTTGTCACGGTCCATCATCGCGCGGTCGACGGTGGGTTTGTCCGGGATGACAACTCGGCGATTGTCGAGAATCGACTCATTCATTCGCCTCACGGACTGCGCGATTTTTGGTGTAGTACCACTCAGCCAGACTATTGGCCGGTGAGTTACAGTGTGCTCTGGCTTGAGTGGCGTGTGTTTGGCCCAACACCAACCGGCTATCGCGCGGTGAACATAGGGTTGCACGCGGTCAACGCACTTCTGGTGTGGCGGCTGCTGATGATGCTTGACGTTCCCTCGCCCTGGTTGTGTGCGTTGCTGTTCGCCGTGCATCCGGTCACCGTTGAAGCTGTCGCGTGGATCATACAGATCAAGACATTGCTCTCGATGCTGTTTGCGCTCGCAACCCTGATGCTCTTTCTGCGCTGGCAGGCAACGGGCCCATGGAGGTACCTCGTAGCCGCGCTCGCCGCGTTTGTGCTGGCACTACTCTCCAAGAGCACGGTCGTGACCCTTCCCGTTGCCTTGCTGGTCATCGTGTGGTGGCGCCAGGGGCGCTTAACGCGCCGCGACCTTTTAGCCTTGCTCACTTTGTTGGCAATTTCTCTGGTGCTGGGTGGGATCGGGACCTGGTTCCAATCTCACAATGCAATCAGCGGCGATATCGTGCGCACCGATTCGTTTTGGTCGCGTTTGGCCATCGCGGCGCGCGCGGTCTGGTTCTAGGCCGGCAAGGCGGTCTTGCCGATTCACCTGTCGTTTGTTTATCCGCGCTGGAAACTGCCGCCGACTGGCCTGATTGCATGGGTTCCGTTAGCCGCAGTTGTAGCTGTGTTCGCGATTGCCTGGCGCAACCGCGCGTCTTGGGGCAGAGACTGCCTGGCCGGGCTGAGTTGCTATGTGCTGGCGCTGCTGCCCGCCCTGGGGTTTGTGAATATCTACTTCATGCGCTATTCGCTCGTTGCGGATCACTACCAGTATCTGGCGCTGCCGGCGCTGCTGGGCCTGGTAACGGGCGGGGCAGCCTTAGGGGCGCGCCGCCTGGCGGGGCGACGGTTGGCAACGGTTGGCGGGATTCTCTTGGTCGGCGCTGGGGCGGCGCTGGCCTACAACCGAGCTCTGGTGTACGCGTAACCGTTCACATCCTGGAGACCCTGGAAAATACGGAGTTTTCTGGCGTCTCCTGAACCGCAGTAGGAAGAATATTGTGTTGAAAGGGTCTTCGCACCGGAATCTGTACAGTGCCGTCGCGATGCTAGCTGCATGGCGCTCGGTCGTTTTGCTATTGACTGTTCAGGTGCCCCGTCGAGTATGCGCGCCCTGTGAACGGTTACGGTGTACGCGGATGCCGACAACGAGGCACTGTGGCGCGACACACTCGCCAAGAATCCGGGCACTTGGCTGGCACCCACCAACCTCGGCTTTGCGCTCACGCAGAAAGGAACAGACGACGCGCAGCGCGAGGCGCTGAATTGCTATCGCCTGGCATACACGCTTACTCCGCACAATTGGATCGTGTTGAACCGGCTGGCATGGCTACTGGCAACCTCACCGGTCGATGACGTGCGGAACGGCACACTAGCGGAAGCATTGGCGATGGAAGCCTGCCGCTGGACCGAGTTTCGCGAGCCGCATTGTCTGAGCGCCCTGGCGGCCGCTCACGCTGAGCTCGGCGACTTTTCCGCCGCGCGAACCTGGCAAGAGCGTGCGATCGAGGCCGCTCCACCCGATCGTCGTGGAGTATTCATCGCCGAATTACAAAGCTACGAGAGCCACAAACCGTGGCGCGCGAGCTCCACGATTCCCAGCGACCGCTCTCGCTAGACTTTCGTTCGCTATCGATTCGCCGACAGTGATCTACGCGCCGCCGTCGATCGCTTGTCGAACGGCGTGGCGGACCGTACCGGCAGTCACCACGTCACTTCCAGAACTGCCGATCCAAGAGCCGGTAGTTGATCGCCTCGCTCACGTGTGGCGCCTGCAGCGTCGGGCTGGCGTCCAAGTCGGCGATCGTCCGCGCCACCCGCAGCACCTTGTCGTGCGCGCGGGCCGAAAGCCCCAGCTCGCTCATCGCCGCGCGCAGCAGCTCTTCGCCCGCCGCATCGAGCTCGCAGAATTGGCGAATTTGTCGCGTGGTCATCCGCGCGTTGTAGCGCGTGGCGGTGCGACTGAGTCGTTTGGTTTGCACCTCCCGTGCGGCGACCACGGCGCGGCGCATCTCATCGCTCGAAGTGCCGGCCTGTCCACTCTTCAGCTCGCGATAAGGGACCGCAGGCACTTCCAGGTGCAAGTCGATGCGATCCAAGAGCGGCCCGCTGATCTTGGCCATATACCGCTCGATCTGTGGCAGCGTGCAGTGGCAATCGCGGCGCGGGTCGTTTCGGTACCCGCAAGGACACGGGTTGAGCGCCGCCAGGAGCATGAAGTTCGCCGGGAAGGTCGTGCTCGACAAGGCCCGGCTGATCGTGATTTGGCCATCCTCAAGCGGCTGCCGGAGCACTTCGAGCGTGTGCCGATTGAATTCAGGGAGCTCGTCGAGAAACAACACGCCGTTGTGCGACAGGCTGATCTCGCCCGGAGCTGGTGTCGAGCCGCCGCCGCACAAGCCGGCATCGCTGATTGTGTGGTGCGGGCTGCGGTAGGGCCGCGTCGCCAAGAGCGGCTCGCCGGCAGGTAACAGCCCCAGCGCGCTGTAAATGCGTGAGGTTTCAATCGATTCGGTCGCCGACAAGGGGGGCAGAATTGTCGGCATCCGCTTGGCCAACATGGTCTTGCCGGAGCCGGGCGGCCCGAGCATCAACAGGTTGTGCCCGCCGGCGGCGGCGATCGTCACGGCGCGCTTGGCCATCTCCTGCCCGCGAACGTCGGCGAAATCGACGTCGTACTTGCCGTGTTGATCGAACAGTTCAGCCACGCGCGGCGGAGTCGGCTCGATGTCGAGCGTGCCAGCCAGGAAGGCAACAGCTTGCGCGAGACTGGAAACCGGAATCACATCGACGTCTTCGACAACCGCCGCCTCGTTGGCGCTGGCCGCTGGCACCAGCAGCCCACGTAGCGACCGATCGGCCGCGGCGGCGATGGCCATCGACAACGCGCCCTTGGTCGGTCGCGTGGCGCCATCGAGCGCCAGTTCGCCGACCACCGCGTATTCGCCCAACCGCTGCGAGGCGAACTGCCCGCTGCCGACCATCATTCCCAGCGCGATCGGCAAATCGAACGAGGCAGCCTGCTTCGGTAACTCAGCTGGGGCAAGATTGATCACCACGCGATTCTCGGGACGCTGAAAACCCGAGTTCACCAGCGCCCGCTCGAGCCGCGGAATGCTCTCCTTGACAGCCGCTTCGGGCAGACCAACGAGAAACGTCTTGGGCAAGGCGCCAGGCGAAACATCGACCTCGACTTCGACAGGCAGGGCGTCGATCCCCAACAACGAATAGGTGCGCAGCTTGGCCAGCATCGGCGACAATTCGGCCCGAAGGAAGTCAGGGGCACGCCTGAGGAACGCCCGCGACATTGTCGTGGGCCGACAATCGGCGTGCAACTACGTCGCCCTAAGGCAGGGGAGTGAAGCGGGTGAAAACCGTCGCTGGTCCGATATTGTCCCCCAGCCGCGACGGGGATGGCCTTGGTCGAGCGTTCACGCGGGACGTAGAATACCCATGACAATCCTATCGGACGGATCGCGTAGCTAACCGCGTTCGAGCCGCTCTCCTTCGATTCCAGCAGTCGCGCATGTCGTACCGCTCGCTTAAACGAGTTCTCGGCGAAACCAGCCTCGAGCGGAAGTGCCGATTCTTGTTTGGCGCCTGCCTGTTGCTGTTGATCACCGGCAGCTTCTGGTGGTACGGCACCAACACCGAGAAGCTGCTCTACAAACAGAATCGCACCGAAGGCCGCTTGCTGGTGGCCACGGCCATTGGGCTGTTGCACCTGGAGAAGCTCGAGCCGTCGGAAGATTTCCGCGACCTGATGGAGCACACGAACTCCAACATTTGGGACAAGGACTACCAGTACCGCATCATCCGCCCGAATCATAAGTCGCCGGACGAAGCCCCGGCCGACGAATTCGAGCGAGCATTGCTCACACGGCTGACGAGCGCGCCGCCCCCCACCGAGTCAATCCCGAGTAGCAACCCCGCCAACGGCGCCGATACGGAAGCAGAAGAGCAGGCTGGCATCGCCGGCGGCGAAGAATCGGTCGAATACGCCGAGCGCCGCCCCAAGGACCGGCGCCAGTATCAATACTATCAAGCGATTCGCGCGACGACATCGCTGTGCGTCAACTGCCATCGCGGCGTCGACCTCAATCCGCAACTTGCCGAGAACGACTTGCTGGCGGTGGTGCAGGTCTCGATCCCCGACGGGCCCACGCAGGCCGATCTGGCCTGGAATCGCGCGCTATTGCTTTCAACGGCCATCATTACGGTCTTTCTGGCGATGCTGGCAGCCTACGTCATCGTGCGCTATGTGATCGTCAAGCCTCTCAAGCACCTGCGCGACGTCAGCGATTCGATCAGCCGGGGCGAGGTCAATCAACGTGCCGACATTCACACAGGGGACGAGTTCGAGGAGCTCGGCGTGGCCTTCAATCGCATGCTCGCGCATCAAACCGACGCGCAAGAAGCGCTGCGGGTTGCCAACCATAATCTCGACCACAAGGTCGACGAGCTGGCACAGGTCAATCTGCGGCTGTTCGCCATGAACCGCATGAAGAGCGACTTTCTGGCCACGATGAGCCACGAACTGCGCACGCCGCTCAACAGCATCATCGGCTTCAGCGACGTGCTCGGCTCGATCCGTTCGCTCGACGACAAGCAGCGCCGTTACGTGCTCAACATCCAGAAGTCGGGCAAGATGCTCTTGGACATGATCAACGACATTCTTGACCTGGCGAAGATCGAGAGCGGCAAGATGGAGGTGCGGCTCTCGGCGTTCCGCATCGAACAGATCGTGGCGGCGCAGTGCGATCTGGCCCGCCCCCTCACCGAAAAGAAGAACATCGATCTCGAAATGACTGTCGAGCCACACATGGCCGAGCTCTACCAGGACCAGGGCAAGCTCCACCAGATCCTCAACAACCTGCTTTCCAACGCCATCAAGTTCACACCCGAAGGAGGCCGGATCGTGGTCTCCGCGCGGCGGAACGACGCGGGCCAGCTCGAGCTCGTCGTGACTGACACGGGGGTTGGCATCGCCGAGGAGGATCAGGCCAATATCTTCGAGAAATTCCGCCAGGGTGAGTCGGTGCTCCCCAGCGGCGACGCCTTGGCCCGCGAATACTCGGGCACAGGCCTGGGTCTGTCGATCGTCAACGAGCTGTGCAAACTGCTCGGCGGCGAAATCACGCTCGCCAGCGAGCTCGGCAAAGGGAGCACGTTTACCGTGCGACTACCGTGGGTGCTCGCGCGCGACGGGCGGCTGGACGCGCCGGTTGGTGATGCGTTCCCCGCGCCGACCAGCGATTGGGGGAACGAGCAACGCGCTGCCACGCCAGGGGCGTGAGCGGCGCAGCAGCGATAGCGAACATCGCTGCGACGGCAATTCACGCACCCAGCGCTGGCGGAAGAGCACGGGCACAGCGGGCGGAGAGACCTGGCGCAAGAAGTCGATACACGCCAACTTCTGCGGACTATGGTTCTACCGTGAACTGTTCCCAGCACGTATGATAATCGCTAGCGATTCGCGAGCGTGGAGACCTGGTTGCAAATGTCAGCCGAAATCGTCCATGACCGGGGGCGCGGGCCGGAAATCGTCGGCACGCGTGTCACCGTTTACAATCTGTTGCCTTACTTCCTCGATGCGACGGCAAGCGAAGCGTTCATCGCTCGCGTCCATGGCCTGTCGAACGAGCAAGTGGCTGCCGCGCGAGCGTACGTTCTGAATCATGCCGACGAAGTACTGGCCGAGCACCTGCGGATCGAAGCGCGGATCGCGATTGGTAACCCGCCCGAGGTGATCGAAGCTGCCAAACGCACGCGTGCCCGGTTCGAACAATTCCGAAAATGGCAAGCCGAGCACCATGCGCTCGGGCAAGCGCAGGATCGTACATCCACGGTCGATTCGCCCGAAGTACCGATGACGCTGCCAAGCTTCGAGGAGTGGTTGGCCGCGCAGCCGTCGAATCTGCGCGACGAAGGGCGCTAATGTGCGGGGATTGTTAGCGGATGCGAATCTCGAAGGCCAACTGGCGTACATTCGAAGAATCCACGCGGAGTTGGGATTATCGAGCTTGTTGAACGAACTGGGCGTCGTACTGGCGACTTTTCAAGACGTTCATTTCTCACGAGACGTCGACGACCGAACACTCTGGAATGATTGTCAGAAGCTTGGTTGGGTGCTCTTGACCGATAATCGGAATCATGACGGAAACGACTCTTTGGAAGCAGTGTTGCGAGACTCTTGGCAGGCCGGGCGGCTGCCGGTGTTGACGCTCGCGAACAAACGCCGCTTTGATCGCGACGCCGAATACGCTCAGCAAGCGGCCATCGAGCTTGCCGAACTGTTATTTGGACTGACGAATCAGGAATTTTGCGAGGTGCCGCGGATTTACGTTCCCAGATAGCGAATTTGCTCAGTGGCCCTGCGCTACTTACATGCGCCGTTTTGACGGCGACCGGCGTACGGAAAACTTGCGTCACCACCCGATGACGAATCACACCACCCGCCGCGTCGCCATCCTCATCTTCGACGACGTCGAAGTCCTCGACTTTTGCGGGCCCTTCGAGGTGTTCGGTGTCTGCGGCCGATACGGAGCGGCGCCGCCACCTTTCGAGGTCTTCACGGTCGCAGAATCGGTGCGCCCGATTTCGGCCCGCAACGGCCTCAGCGTCAATCCGCGCTACGCGCTGGGCGATTGTCCGCCGGCCGACCTCTTGCTCGTGCCGGGGGGCTGGGGCACGCGCCGCGAAATGTACAACGATCGCGTCATCGATTGGGTACGCCAGCAGGCGACCAATGTCGAGCTCTTGCTTTCCGTCTGCACCGGAGCGCTCATCTTGGCCAAGGCGGGCTTGCTCGACGGGCTCGAAGCGACCACGCACGCCGGCGCCGTCGAACTGCTGCGCGAGGTGGCCCCCCGCACCACGGTTCGTCCCGAGCGTCGGTTTGTCGATAACGGGCGGATCATCACCTCGGCTGGCATCTCGGCGGGCATCGACATGGCGCTGCACGTCGTCGGGCGACTGATTGGACAAGAGGCCGCCCGCGATACCGCTCGGTACATGGAATACGACTGGCAGGGATAAGCAGCCGCAAACTCTCCGAATCGCGCACGATCAGCAGGACCTACGAATCATGTCGAGCGCGTCAGCGAAGGTCGCTATCGTCACCGGCAGCACGCAAGGTCTCGGCGAAGCAATCGCCCGCGAGTTGCTTGCCGAAAACCTCATCGGCGGTTTGGTGATCTGCGGCCGCAACGAACAGAACGGCCGCCGTCTGGCCAGCGAATTTACCTGTCAAGGTTGTCGGACGGAGTTCGTCGCTGCCGACCTGGTCAACGTCGACGACTGCCGCCGCGTGGCCGCCACGGCCCAGCGCGTCTTCGGCCGCGTCGACTACCTGGTCAATAGCGCCGCCACGAGCGAGCGCGGCGGTATCCTCGATACCTCGCCCGAGCTGTTCGAACGTATCTTCGCGCTGAACGTCCGCGCGCCGTTCTTCCTGATGCAAGACGTGCTGCGCTTGATGATCGAGCAGAAGATCGCCGGCTCGGTCGTCAACATTATCACCATGTCGAGCCACGGCGGGCAGCCGTATTTGTGCCCCTACGCGACTTCGAAGGGGGCGCTGGTTACGCTCACAAAAAACGTGGCCAATTCCGTGCGTCAGCATCGCATCCGCGTCAACGGGCTCAACATCGGCTGGATGGACACGCCCAACGAAGACGCCACGCAGAAACGGTTCCACAAGGCCCCCGACGACTGGCTCGCGCGGGCCGAAGCGCGGATGCCGTTCGGCCGCCTGCTCAAGCCGGCGGAAGTCGCCCGCGCCGTGACTTTCTTGCTTTCCGATCGATCGGGCATGATGACCGGTTCGATCATCGACTTCGATCAGAATGTCGTCGGCACCTCGGATTAGCCCGCATTTCTCACCAACTTCGTCGCGAGCGGAGTTAAGTGCTTGGATGGCAAGAAGCAGAGTGTGGATCGACCGGAAGCGTATTGGCTCATACGTTGAGGATCGAGACGCACCCGGCGACACCGCCATCCAAGCACTTGGGCTCCGCGTAGCAGATGGCTGGTGAGAAATGCGGGCTAGGCGCGACGGGGCGACGCCTTGTCGAACCGCCCATTGCCGCGGCGCGAGCGGCCGCTATGCTGGGGCCGATAGAACACTTTGATCGTATGCACTCCGCGCGGCGAGTATGGCGGCGAAACGTTCAAGCCCCGTCGGCAGCAAGGCGAGCGGCGGCGACACCATCGCCCGCTCCGAGGTGATTCTGTTCACCGATGGCGCGTGCAGCGGCAACCCTGGCCCCGGCGGCTGGGCCTTCATTCTGCGGCACCCTGCCAGCGGCAAAGAAATCGTCCAATCCGGCGGCGAGCCCGTCTCCACCAATAATCGCATGGAGCTCACGGCGGTGGTGCGCGGACTCGAAGCACTCACCCGCCCGGCGAATGTCGAGCTGGTGACCGACAGCGTCTACGTCGGCAAGGGGCTCACCGAGTGGATGGCCAAGTGGAAGACCAACGGTTGGCGCCGCCGCGAGGGGCAACGCTGGGCCCCCGTGAAAAACGAAGATCTGTGGCGCGAACTCGATCATCTGATCGCCCAGCACAAGCTGAAGTACACTGCCATCCTCGGGCACAACGGCCACCCGGAGAACGAGCGTTGCGACGAGTTGGCCGTGGCGGCCTACCAACAGTACTTGTAGTGTTTGGTTACTAGAAGCGGTTTCAAAACCGGCGATGAACCGACGTCGGGTGCCACTGCTAGCTCGTCTAGCAGTGCCGTGTCAAACTTTGCACTGCTGGGCAAGCCAGCAGTGGCACCCAAACCAGGTTTTGAAACCGCTTCTAGCCACTAACCGCTTACCACTAGCACTACTCCCCATGCCCTTCGACACGACCACCCAGCGCCACATTCTGGGGCGCTTCGCCACCGGCATCACCGTCATCACCACCAAGGCCGGCGACGAGCTGTGCGGGCTGACGGCCAACGCCTTCGCCTCGCTGTCGCTCAATCCGCCGCTGGTGCTGGTGGCCATCGACCACCGCGCCCACAGCTACGAAAAGCTGAAGACCTCGCGCACCTATGCCGTCAACATCTTGCGCAGCACACAACAAGAAGTCTCCGCGCGGTTTGCCAAGCCGGGCCCCAAAGACTTTAGCGGTCTATCGCTGAAGACAGCCGAAACCGGCGCGCCGATCCTCAGTGACTCTCTGGCCTGGCTCGATTGCCGCGTGAGCGCGATCCTGCCCGGCGGCGACCACGATATCTTCGTCGGCGAAATCGTGGCCGGCGAGTTCCACGAAGGGGAGCCGCTGTTGTACTTCGCCGGAAACTACGGGCAGTTCCAGAAGCTCGGCTGAGCGATTTTTCGAGGAGCCATCCATGATCGTCACCACGGGCAACGAGGTCAGCGGCCGCCCGATCGGCGAGTACCTGGGCGTCGTGCGGGGGATCGTCGTCCGCGCGCCGAGCATTCCGCAGAAGTTCTTGGGTGGGCTCAAGCAGATCATCGGCGGACAGATCCAGTCGTACACCGATGTCTGCGAAGAGGCCCGCCGACATGCCTTCGATCTGATGGTCAACAATGCGGCGCGGATGGGGGCCGACGCCATCATCGGCATGCGCTACGACGCCACCGAGTTCTCGTTGAACGTCACCGAAGTGCTGGCCTACGGCACCGCGGTGAAGTTGACCTGAGAGGCGATCCTTCGGCCGGTTGTGGCTTTGGTGGAGTTTTCGGCACGGATCTCAATCGTGGTTCTGTAAAGTCGAGGTGTTCGGCGTCTCGAGCAATAGCAGCGATTCAACGAAATCGACGGAAATGCCCAGGCCAAGGTCAAACCGCTCGGTGCGCGATTTATCGACGAGTTGCTGGAGATAGGTGCGAGCATCAGGCGCGCGCGACAAACCAATCGCGTATAGGGTCCAAAACAGCCGGCCGCTGACTTCCGCAAAGTGGTCGGGATTGCGGTTATGCCTGATCACGCGCAGCCGTTCGAAGCGCTCTCTTAGCTCGTGAAACTCAATACCACCCAATTCGGCGAGGGCCTTGGCTGCCGCGAAAGCCTGCCATTGTCGTTCCGGTTCGCGTCGGTCGGGGGTGGTGCGCCCGTCAGAACGTAATTGGGCAATCAATTCCGTGAGATTGCCCTGCTGCTTCCAAAGCCGAATCAATGCTAGCTGTCGAACAGCCCCGGCCGGCGAATTCGGGCCGTCGGAGATCCGATTCATTTGATGAATTAAGTCCCGCAGGGCACCGCGATCCTCAGAGCATTTCACAACCAACGGCGCGATCCGATAGTCTGTAGCCGCGATCGCGGAATCGCCCAGTCGCGGCATCAGGTGGTCGCGCAGTGCCTCGTCGTCACGTCCCAGAGCGACCAGACACTCGCTGATGTACATGTCCTTGCGAAATTGCGCTTGCTGTATGCAGGTGCCGCAGTCATGGCACGGCACCCACTCGCTAAAACGCTGCAGTGCCCTCTCGGCGTCACCGGTGCGCAAGTAGTATTTGCCAAGCAGTTCGCTGGCGGCCGACTTCGCGTAGCCGAGCCGCGGTAGCTGGGTATCATCC
Source organism: Pirellulales bacterium (assembly GCA_019745975.1). Lineage (GTDB taxonomy): Bacteria > Planctomycetota > Planctomycetia > Pirellulales > JAEUIK01 > JAIESQ01. The sequence goes on along the minus strand of JAIESQ010000018.1, from coordinate 27,641 downwards.
ATTTTCACCACAGCTTCGAGCTGCGCAACCATCCGCTGATTGTCCGACAGACTCTCGAAAACCCCGGCCAATTGCACTCGTGCCAGGCCGATTTCATCCCGCGGAGCCTGCGAGTCGATCGTCGCTTCCAGAAGCTCGCGGGCCCGGTCGAACTCGCGCACGGTAATGAATGCTCGTGCCAGTTCTCGACGAGCGTTGGCGGCCTCCCAAGAGTCGCTTCCTGCGGCGTCGATGATTCGATCCATATCCTGGGGGGCGACCTGCAAATCTCCGGCTGCCAACGCATACATTAGAATATGCGAGCTTACCACATGTTGTTGTTTCGATGACTTCGTCAGTGGCAGTGACTCGATCAAGAACTGACGCGCTGATAACGAGCCAGTCCCCATCGCCGGCGGGATGAAACCCCAGAATTCCTGCGCGAACCGGATGCGCGTTTCCACGTCGCGTGGTTGCATCAACAGGAGATGCACAAACGGCAGGTTTCGCTTGGCGATCTCTTGCTGGTGCGTGTTCTCCCAAAGCGCGACGAATTCCAGCGCGCCGGCGACGCGCCGAAAATCCCGGAATTCAGCGGCGTCGACGGCTAACTGCCACACGGCCTGCACGATCTCGTGCTTGCGCACTTCCGCCGTGGCAGCGTCGCCGGGCGAGCTGGCCAGGCCAGTCGCACTTGTGGCAAAGACAGTCGCGGTCACGAGGTAGATGCGGCACAAGGTTGGGCAATCTCCGCGCCGTTTTTGGTTATAGTGGTTCGACGCCGTCGGTCCTTCCCGGGTTCCCTGAGCTGGCAGGCAAGGCAACCTTGTTCGCCGGCCACTGGTGCCATAAACTATGTTTAAGTCAGCGTTATCTGACAAAACTACCGTGCCCTTTGCGCCTCGATTTCCGTCCCTTTAAGACGCTTCCGCGACGACCGATGGCCGACGACGAGCTCTATCAGGAACGCATCCTCGACCACTACGAAAGCCCCTACCATCGCGGTAGTTGCGGCCGGGCAACGCACGCCCACGAGGCCGACAACCCGCTGTGCGGCGACGTCGTGCGCATGGAGCTGGATGTCGACGCGCAGGGTCACATTCGCGAGGCCTGGTTCAACGGCGACGGCTGCTGCATCAGCCAGGCGGCCGCTTCGATGCTGACCGAGCACCTCGACGGCCGCACGCTCGAAGAAGCCCGCGCCATGTCGGCCCAGCAAATGCTCGACCTGTTCGGCGCCAAGCTCACTCCCAATCGACAAAAGTGCTGTCTGCTATGTTGGCGGGTGTTGCAAGGAGCGCTGGCCGCGCCGGCGTCCGCCGCCAAAGCATCTCAGGATCAAGCCGCCGCGCCATGTCCGCCCAAAACGTCAGCTCGCTGAGCGATGGTGTCCCGACGCCAATCGGGGCGGACTTCGATGCTTCGCGCTGGCGGGCCGATTTTCCGATCCTCGCGACCAGCTCGCCGAGCGGGGCGCCCTTGGTCTATCTCGACAACGCCGCCAGCACGCAGCACCCACGGCAGGTCATCCAGTGTATCGTCGACGTTTACGAGCACTCGTACGCCAACGTGCATCGCGGCATCCATTGGCTGAGCGATCACAGCACCGATCTGTTTGAGCAGGCCCGCGACCGCGTGCAGGCCTTTATCGGCGCTGCCCACCGCGAGGAGATCATCTTCACCCGCGGTACGACCGAGAGCATTAACCTGGTCGCCCGCAGTTGGGGCGACGCCAACCTGCGCGCCGGCGACGAGATTCTGCTCACCGAAATGGAGCACCACTCGAACATCGTTCCCTGGCAGCAACTGGCCGAGCGCAGCGGCTGCACGATCCGTTGGGCGCCAATCACAGCCGCCGGCTTGCTCGATCTCGACGAGTTCGACCGTTTGCTTGGCTCGCGCACGCGGCTGGTCGCCGTGACGGCCATTTCGAACGTGCTGGGAACGATCAACCCAGTGGCCGAACTTGTTCGCCGTGCCCACGCCACTGGAGCGCTAGTGCTGGTCGACGCCGCGCAAAGCGTGCCGCACGAGGTGACCAACCTGCAGGCGCTAGGCTGCGACTTTCTGGCCTTCAGTGGCCACAAGATGCTCGGCCCCTCGGGCGTCGGCGTGCTTTATGGGCGGCGCGAACTCTTGGATGCGATGCCCCCTTTCATGGGCGGAGGTAGCATGATCAGCCGCGTGCGCACCGATGGCTTTGAGCCGGCCGAGTTGCCCGCCAAGTTCGAGGCGGGCACGCCGCCGATCGTGCCAGCGATTGGTTTGGGAGCGGCGATCGATTATCTGAACCAGGTTGGTCTCGACCGCATCGGCCAGTACGAGCGCCAACTCGCCGAGTTGGCCCACAAGCGGCTGGCCAATATCGGCGGCATTCGCTTCCTTGGCCCAGAACCCGCGCACAAAGCTGGCATCGTCAGCTTCGTGCACGAGCGCATTCACGCGCACGATATCGCGCAGTTGCTCGATCGCGCCGGCGTGGCCGTGCGGGCAGGGCACCACTGCGCGATGCCGCTGCACAAGAAGCTCGGCGTGACGGCGTCGTGCCGGGCCAGCTTCTACTTCTACAACACGCCGGCGGAAGTCGAGAAGCTGGCCGCAGCGCTCGAAGATTGCCAGCGTGTGTTCAGCCGCCGCGACCGCGCGAAGCCGAGTGGCGCGTAGCGACCCGTTGGAGCCTTCTGTGGCCGGGGTCTGCGACCCCGGACCGGCCTCGCAGAGGCCGGCTACAATTCTCGAATCGATTGACCTCGATGCGGCGCGCGCTAGAAGCGGTCGAGGCTATCGAGCCAGCGCTCCAGATGTGCGTGCTCGTCGTCGCTCAGGCCCTCTGGCTTGGCGAGCTCACGCCGCGTGACCGGAAACCGCGCCGCCCGTAGGCGCTCGGCGCCCGCCTCGATCGCGCGCGCGTTGGTCGCCCCCTTGCTGTTGGCCGAATAGATGGCCAGCGGATGGATGGGCTCGTTCTCCGGCATGCGCCCGGCCGGCGGCGCTTCCAGGGCGATCACGCCCCGCACTAGCGGGCGCTGCGCGGACGCGACGACGAAGGCCACGCTGCCGCCGGTGCCGGCTCCACCGACGGCGATGCGCGCTCGATCGATGCGATAATCGGCCACGAGCCGCTCCATGGCGTGGCCGATGAACTCCAGATCGCTTTGCGCCCAACCGGCCGGCTGCCCGGGGCGTGGCACGAGAACAATCAGATCGAGCGCTTCGGCTTGCGCTTGCCAGCGCTCGAACTGGGCTTCGGCCGCGGCGTCTTCGGCCGAGGCCGGCAGCCACACGAGCAGTCCGTAGGCGACCGCGGGATCGTAGTTGCCGGGAACGAAGACCGACGCCTTGTTGGCGTGCTCGGGCAGTTCCAGCGCAAACTTGCCGGTGGCCGGTCGCTCGCCGACAAAGGCCGGGCGCGGCTCGCGCGCGGGGGGCAGATCGTCGGGCACCGCATCCGAAACCGCCACAGGCTCGACTTTCAACTCCAAGGTTTCTTCACCGCGACGAACGGCAACCTCGACTTGCTGGCCGATCTCAACCTGCTGCAACAACAACCGCACCGACGCCAGGTCGGTCACATCTTTTCCGGCGAGCCCTACCAAAACGTCTCCCGCTTTGATTCCGGCCTTGGCCGCCGCGCTTTCCGCAAAGACATACCTCACGCGCACTCCGGCGGCGACGGCATCACCGGCCGCTGGATCGCGACGCGGCAGCACTCCCAGAAACGGATGCGCATAGGGCTCGAGCTTGGCGATCAGCTCGATCTCGCGATCGAAGCGCTCCTCGCCGCGCGCGATCGTGAGCCGCACCTTGTCGCCGGCATAACGCGGCAAAAGCTGACGCTTGAACTGCGTTTGCCGCTCGATCGATGTGCCGTCAATCTCGACGATGCGGTCGCCCGCTTGCAGCCCGGCCTTGTAGGCAGGTGAGTTCGGCCGCACCGCGGCCAATTCCGCGGGCTGGCTGAACATGCTCCCTTCGACGAGATTCACGCCTAATACACCGGGCTCGAGCGTTTCGCCCGCTCGCAGCCGCGGCAACACGCTAAGCACGTGCTCGAGCGGCACGGCGAAGCCAATCCCCGAGTCGTACCAATCGACCCCCGCCGCTTCGCCCGACTCGCTCGGCGACATCGGCACCAGAATGCCGATCACCCGGCCGGCCACGTCGACCAACGGACCACCGTAGTTCACGGGCGAGATCTTGGCGTCGGTCTGCACGGCCTTACCCCAGATACGGCCCAGCGCGCTAACGATGCCGATCGAGACATTCGGCCGCGCTGCTTCGTAGGTGCGCCCCACGGCGATCGCCCAGGCGCCCACTCGCACGTCGGCCAGTGGAGCCGGCGCCGATACGGGAAGCCTCTTCGCACCGTCGACTTTCAGCAACACCAACTGCCGACTGCGATCGGCGGCGATCAGCCGCGCGCGAGCACGCGCGCCATCGGGCAACGTTACCAAAATCGAAGCCGGCTGTTGTGCGAAGCCAAACGCGCTCGACACAATGAAACCGTCTTCGCTGACGATCAGACCCGTCGTGGGGCCAGGGCCAACCGCCGTTTCGCCGACGCGCTCGCGCCCACCCACGGTGTCGATGCGCACCACGCTGGGGGCGACGCGATCGACCGCCGCGGCCAGCGCCGCTTGCTCGAGCTCTTCGAGACTGTCGTCTGCCAGCACCCAGCCGGAACTCCCAGCCAGCAGCGTGAGCAAAGTCGCCAGCCGCGCTAACGCACGACGTCGTTTGTGAGTAGTCACTCCCCTCAAGGTTGACCTCCCTGGCTCGGCGCGGCGCCAACTCGCAGCGTAACTTCAATCAGCTCGGAGTGGCGCATCACGGTCAACCGGAGCTCGTCCCCTTGGTCGATTTGCGATAACTCGGCGCGCAGCGCTTGCGCCGACGGGACGAGCCGGTTGTTGATGTAAAGCACCAGATCGTCGGGGAGCAGCCCCGCTTGTTCTGCCGGGCTGCCGCGGCGCAACGTATCGATGAACGGTGGTGTGCGCGGTACCAGGTCGGGCACCAGCACAACGCCCAAAGCTTCCAGACTCCAGCTATTGGCCACGGCTGTCGCCGGTTCGTCCGCTGTCGAAGGCTTGAATCGCCCGGCCAGCATTTGGCGAACGGTCTCCTCGATGGCCGAGACTGGCATGGCGTAGTTGAGCCAGACATTGTGCGCGCTATCGCGCAGTTCCTTGCCCAGCAAGCCTATCAAGCGGCCATCGAGTGCCACGAGCGCGCCGCCCGCCGAGCCGGGATTGTTCGTCATGGCATCGAGAATGTAGACGGGGCCGCGATAGGTGCTCTCGAAGACCCCGCGATGCGCCGCCAGCGATGTGGCGGCCGCGACGTGGCCATGTTGCACGCTGACGGCCTCCTCGCCGGTGGCGATCCCGAACACGTTGCTCAGGGCCAACACGCGTTGCCCGATGCTGGCCGCGGCGGCCTCCGTCAATTCGAAGTGGGACAAGTCGGCCGCGTCGATTTTCAATAGCGCGATCTCCAGCTTGGGATCGGCCCCCAGCAGTTTGGCGGTGAACTTGCGGCCGTCGTCGAGCGTCACGCTGACGTCTTCGGTGTCGAGCACGTAGCTCCAGAGCGTGAGCACGTGACCCTCGGCCGAAATCAAGATGCCGCTTTGATACGCTTCGAGGCCGCGGAACCCGCCGGCTCCGTGGATCTTGACCGATTTTTGCTGCGCTCCGGCGATCGTCGCATGCCAATCTGCCGCAGCAACGCGGATAGCGCCGCCGCTAGTCGCGACGAGCGCGACGGCGCAAGCGACGACCACGCCAACACGGCACCGCGCCCGCGACAGGCAGCGTGCTCTCGGCACGAACAAAGGGTAATCCATCATCAGAACACTCTGTCGATTGCTTACGGACCCAATAACTCTATGTGCGAGAACTTGAACACGCCGTACACTTCGCCCGCATACCGCGCTTCGATCCGGCTGGGACAAAGTCGGCCAGCGACCTCGACAAGCTCGCCGAAGTACAATTCGCAGGGGTCGGCGGCATCGTCCGCGTACATCTCGAGTGCTGCCAGCCGCCCGTCCTCGCTGTCGAAGTAAAAGTGGCACTCGACGCCGCGGTGCGTGGCGACCAGCACGTCGAACAAGCCCTTGTGGCCATCGAGCGGCGCCGTGCCGAGGTAGTGCACCTCGTCGAAGCTCTCGAAGCCCGAGACGAGCATCTGCCGCCACAGGTGCAATGCCACGAGTAATCCACCGCTGTCGACCGGGTCCAGCAAGCTCGTGAAGTCGTCGGTCGCCAACAGCCGCAGCGGGCCGCCGGGCAAGACGGCTTGCGTTTGCTTGTCATCGAGCTTGAACTCGGCATCGCCATGCGGCGCCAGATCACCTTTGAGTGTCCAAAGTCCCCGCAGCGGAGTGAAGTCACCGCTGGCCACTAGCGCTTTGCGCAATCGCTCTTGATGCTGCCGATTGAACCAGTAGTTGGCGTAACCAACGCGCCCTTCGTAGTGCTGCCGCGCGATCGCGGCCATCGGCGGCTTCGGCCGCCCCATGCGCTGCAACCGCGGACGGCCAGGCAGCGGACGAGCCCGACTCGGCTTTTCGCCCGGTGGATTCTTGTCCGCCGGATCGGCGCCTTCAGGCTTATTCTCATCAGGCTGCGCATCGGCGGGCTTTTCACCCTGTGGCTGGTTCTCTTCGGGCTTGGCGTCGTCGGGTGCTTCGTTCGCCGGGCGATCCGCGGGAGCGGCCTCGTCCGGGGGCGTTTCCTCCGCCGGCTTGTCCTCTTCGTGCTGGTGCTCGCCCGGTTCAGCGGCTGGCTTGGCTTCGGGATCGGCGAGCGTCGAAGCGACCTTTTCCCAAAGCTCGCCGGTGCGATGCACTCCTTCAAGTCGGACCAGAATCCGCTCGGTGGCGTCGCCGCGGCGATACACCAGCGGCACACGCCAACCTTGAGGGAAAATCCCCAGCACGTTCTTGAAGGCATTGACCGAGGCGATCGGTCGGCCGGCGAAGCTCACCACTTCGTCGCCATAGCGCAATCCGCGCCGGTACGCGTCGGAATCTTCCAGCACGTCGACGACGATCACGCGGCCATCGAGATTCGTCGACAAGCGCGCCCCGAGCGTGGCGTGGTCGACGACCCGGCCGCTCTTCAGATGCCCCAGAAAGTTCTTGATCTGATTGATCGAGATCGCGTAGGCCACGCCCACGTTCACCCGTCCGCGTTTCTCGAACGAGCCGCGGCCGTTGATGCCAATCAACTCGCCGCGCGCGTTAAACAGCGGGCCTCCCGAGTTGCCAGGGTTGATCGACGCGTCGGTCTGCAGGCAGTCGGCGTATTCGAGGATCGTGCCCGAGGGATACTGATACCGATGGATGCCCGAGATGATGCCGTAGGTCGTCGTGGGGGTGAAGTCGGTCGCCAGCAAGAACGGATTGCCCATCGCAAACGCCCAATCGCCGACCTGCACGCTGTCGCTATCGCCCATCACGGCCGCCGGATATTCGGCGCGCGAGAGGAGTTTGATCAAGGCCACGTCTCCCGTCGGATCGATGCCAACGATCACGGCATCGGAGAGCGTGCCGTCGGGCAGACCGCATTTCATCGACAGGCCGGCCCCGCTCGAGACGTGGAAGTTCGTCAGCGCATAGCCGTCGGCCGAAATGATCACGCCCGAACCACCCCCGCCGCCGTCGGCGTTGAGGATCGCGATCACGGCCGGGCTGGCCTTCTGCATCACCTCGATCCGCGCGCGCTCCGCTTCGGCAACCGTCGCCGGAACCGCCCGATCGAGCGGTTGTTCCTGCGCCATGGCGGGCGATGCGAGCCACGCCACGGCGAGCGCGGCCAGTGGCAAACCACGGCGCGATACGCAAGTGAACGAAGATTGCCTCGCAGGGCGGACGGTCATTTGATAATCCTCAAATCGCACAGGTCGAGATGATCGGCCACGTCCTGAGCATCGCCAAAGTCGACCGTGATCGTCAGACGCCGCACTCCGCTGACATCCAGTTCCAGCGGCAGCGGTGGGTCGCCACCTTTGACGACAGCCGACAATAGCGTTTTCTCGTCCCCCACGATTTCTAATTTCACGTTTCCTTGATCGCTCAACCGATCGTCGATCCCCACGACCGCTGTCAGCCGGCGGTAGTCCTCGGGCAACCGAAACACCAGCCGGGTGCGGCTGTGCAGCGCGAGCCCCTTGCGAAAGGTCTTACGACCCAGCGTCAGCTCGCCTCCCTCGAAGGCGCGATCGCGCTGCGGGGCATAGGGGTCGACGGCCGCATCCAACGGCATCGGCGGACCAAAATACGGGGTGCGCTGCGATTGCGCCGCGTCCCACTCCAGGTCGCTGAGATACAAAACCTTCCCCTGCGAAAAGTCGATGCGGACCAGCGCTGCAACCGGCACGTCAACCTTTGCGCCCGCCGTGGTTTCGAGCGCGAAGCCGGCCTCCGCGAGCGTCAAGTTCTTGGCGGCCCAGACCGAGCCGTCGGCCGTTTGCAACTTGGCCAGCGGCGCGGCGGGCGCGGCATCTTGGGCTCGATAATAGATTAGGCCGACGATCTTCTTGCGATTGACGTCGAGTCGCTCGTCGTCGAACGCCAGCGCCACCGTTTCGGCTCCGACGTCGCCGATCTGGCCATCGACCGAGTCGACTTCGTCCTTCTTGCGCACGACTAGCAAATCGGCCTCGGTCGCTCGTTCGACGAATTGCTGCCAGTCGTTGTCACTTGGCCCGGCGGCGCCGCCCTCGCCGGCCGCCACGCCCTCGCCGGCTCGCGCCGGCTCCCAACGCACCCAGTGCACCGCGGCGATCGGCAGCGACAGCTTCGCGCCGTCGACCAACTCGATCTGGGCCACATCGCTTGACGTCGTATAGTTCGTTGCGCGCACGCGCGAGCCGTCACGCAGCGCCACCAGCACTCCCGGGGGGCCCTGTGGGGCTGGCGCTTTGGCGCTGGCGATATCCAACACGTCGACGAGCGGCCAGCGGCGCTGGCCATCGGTCGTGGCCAAGGTGATTTCATCGGTCGAAATGGCCACCAGCTCGCCGCGCTGCGACTCGCCGGCGACGGTCTGCAGCTCGACTTCCAGATTGGCGGCGAGCACCGCCGCGCAAATCAGCACGAGACTCGTCACACGCTATTCTCCTTCGCCGGCGCTCTCGCCAGCGAGCTTGCGGAAAAACTGCTCGACGACGTCGCGGTAATGGGCCGGAAAGTCCTTGCCGATCTGTTGCATCGCCTCTTGCCGTTCCTTGGGAGGCAACTCACCCCAACCGTCGGTATTTCCCAAATCGCGGCGGTTGGTCTCTCCCCGCCCGCTGCCGCCGAAGATGCCGCTGTCGGGAGCAGGGCTGCTCGGCGCCGCGCCGCCTCCACCTTGCGATTGTTGTTGCTGCTGCTGTTGCTGACGCGCTTGCTCCTCGAGCTCTTCGATCATTTTGTCCAGCGACGCGATCACGCCATCTTCGACTTCGCGCGTCTTAGGCCCAGGGCGACCCAATCCGAGCCGGCGGCGAATATCTCCCATCCGCCGCGCGATGTGATCGAGCGAATCGTCTTTCAGCTCGCGCAGGTCCTGCACGAGAATCCCGGCCAACGCCCGATAACGCTCAGGCGGATTGAGCACGTCGTGATCGAGCCGCTCCAGTGCCCGCAGGCCAGGCTCTTTCTCGAGTAGCCGATGAAAGACGACTCCCTGGTAGAACAACAGCGTCGCCGGATCGACCACCAGATGCGGGCCGAGTTCAGCTAGTTGCCCGCGAGCTTCGTCGTACAGGCTTTCTTGCGCCAACCAACGGCCGTAGAGCAAGCGCAAGTTGTTGCTCACCAGCGAAGGTGTCTCTGGATCGAACAGCCAAGTCTGCTCGTTCAACGGCGCAAGTGGCCGCGGCTTCGAGCAAAGATCAACCAGCGCCGCGGCCCGCTCGTCGACCAGCGCGAACGTGGCCGCCAAACGCTCCAGTAGCATGCTGGCGGCCAGCGACGGCGGCCGTCGGTCTTCGGCAGCGCCGAGATGGTCTTCAGCCGCCGGGGCATTCCGGGCGGCTTCGGCCACGTCGGCCCACAAAGCCAGCGCCGCGCTGCGAACTTCGTCGCTAGGGCCTTGCAACTCCAGCCACTGCAGGGCCAGCTCACGAACCACCGTAGGCGCTGGCGCGGCCAACGTCGGTTGCTTGGCCAACGGGTCGATCAAACCATCGTCGGCGCCGGCAGGCGATGGGGCCCATGCCAACAGGGCGACTGCAAGCCCAGCGCCCAGGGCGATCCAGCGACCGCATCGCTTGTGCGAGTGGTTCAGCGTCATTTGTTCTTCCCCGTGGCGATGTCGTGCGTGGAGCGTTCGAGCCGCTCTTGTCGCTCGGCCAACTGTTGCAAGGCTTCGAGCAATTCAGGGCGCGAGGCTTGCTCCCCTTCGACCAGCCGTCCATACGTTTGCGTGCGACGATTGATGCGCATTTGCAGCGAACGGATCATCTTGAGCTCGGCCAACTGATCGACCAGCGGTGGCTCCTGCGGCTCGCCCGGCTGCCCTGGCGGCTGCTGCTCGTTGCGCTGCTGTTCGAGTTCGTCTTGGGCCTTTTCGAGCGCCTCGATCATCTCTTCGAGCGCGGCGATGATGTCCTGCTCGATCCCTTGCGTGAGCTCGTCGACTTGCAACTGCGCGAGCCGCAACGTCACCTGCTCCATGTCCTGGCGGACTTCGAGCACCGCCTCGGGCATGGCGACCGCGGTGCCATCTTCGCGCAAGATCGCCAGTGCCTTGTCGGCCTCGAGCACGAGTTGCGACTCGCCGCGACTCAGCCGGCCTCCTTCGATTTCGTGGCTCCGCCCCCGCGCGGCGGCAGGCACACGGTCGAGCCGCAACGTCCCCTCGTAAATCACGACCTGCTCCTCGAGCATCTTGCGAAACCGCGCTTCGAGCTGGGCGAGCGTGCGGGCCATCTCTTCTTCGCGCATTTGCCGCAAGATGCGCTCCAATTCGGCCTTGGCTTGCTCGAGTTCCCGCAGGGCCGCTTGCTGTTCGTCGGCCGCTTCGTCGCGTTTGGCTTTTTCCAAACGCTCCTGCGCGTTGCGCATCCGCGCTTCGGCCGCCGAGAGACGCTGCCGCGCAGGCGCCGTCTCATCCTGCGGTTGCTGCTGATCGGGCGACTGGCCAGGCTGACCATCTTGAGGCTGGCCCGGCTGACCAGGTTGCGGCTGCCCGGGTTGTGGTTGACCTTCCTGTGGCTGGCCTTCCTGCGGTTCGCCCGGCTGGGATTCTCCCGGTTTGCTTTCGCCAGGTTGCGACTCGCCCGGCTTGCTCTCTCCAGGCTTCGATTCACCGGGTTGCGATTCTCCCGGCTTGCTCTCACTCGGTTTCGGCTCGCCCGGTTTGTCTTCGGCGGGCTGATCTTCGCTGGGTTTGTCCGACTCTGGCTTCTCGCCATCGTCGCCCGATTCATCCTCAGCGGGTTTGCTTTCGTCCGGCTTGTTCTCGCCACTGGCTTTGATATCGCCGGCGAGCTTACCGGTTCGGCCCGCCAACTCACCTTGCCGCCCGGAAAGCGAACCGGGATCGCTCGCGCGCTCGGTCTGCGCGTTGAGCCCTTGCTGTTCCCGGATGAGCTTGTTGACCTCCTTGAGGAAGGCCTTGAGCCTGGCCTGCTCCGACTCCAATTGCTTGGCGCGGTCTTCGCTCGACAACAAATCGAGCAGCGCGCTCAGATCGCCAAGTAAATCGCCTTGATTCGTGAGGGCCGTGGCGAGCTTGTCCTCCTTCAATAGCTCGACGAGTCGCTCGAATTGCACGCCGACGAGCTTCTGCTTGCTGCTGGCCACGGCCCTGCGCAACAACGCGGCGCGCTGCGGGTCTTCGGCGGCGGTGATTTCCGCCAGGCGGAGCAACACATCTTCGAAGCGGCGGAAGCGATCGGCCAGCTCCTGCTCGACCAGGGCCAGCTCACTTTCGGGCGACGGTTGTGTCTCGGCCCCCGTAGCGCTTTCGGCGGGAGCGGCCTCCGCCGGCTTTGCGCCAGCGGCTTCTGCCGCGGGAGCAGCGGCGCCGGGATTTGTCACCGGCTCGTGCTGCGCCAGCGCGCTCTGGGCGGCCATCAACGACACCAACACGATCGCGCACATCGCCAAGGCCGCTAGGCGCAAACGGCTGCGGCAACCGCCGGCTGCCTTAAAGGCAGGTTCGGGTGCCACTGCTGGCTTGCCCAGCAGTGCAAAGTTCGATCCAGCACTGCTAGACGAGCTAGCAGTGGCACCCAACGCCGGTTCATCGCCGGAGTTGAAGCTGCCTCGAGACAGCAACCTGATCGGATCGATGAAGTGAGTCATGACGATGGCATCCTGACAATCGATCGGCTAATCCTCGAGCAAGTCGCGTACTTTGCGACGTCGGGCATCCTTGGTCCGTTCATTGAGCTTCTGCTGTGCCTCGATGATCGCCCGCAATTGATCGACCACCTCGTTGAACGTTTCGATCTCCATCATCTTGGCCAGCACCTGCTGCATCTCGACCAGGATCACGTCGAGCTGCTGCTGCGCCGCAAGCAACGCCGGCGGGCCACTGGCCGGATCGCCCAGCGCCGCGATGAGCGCGGTCAACCGCTCATCAAGCAGCGGGAACTGCACGGTCGCCACGACGCGCAGCGGATCGGCAATCCCTTCCTTCAAACGCGACTTCAGTTCCGGCGTATCGATGCGATTGTTGACCAATTCGTCGTGGAGATCTTCGAACGAAGCGGCCACGCCCGCGGTTTCGTCCGCGTTCTTGCGACTGTTCTGCATGGCGCGTTCGACGCGGAGCTTGTTCGCCGAAAGTTGCTCTTCGCCCGAAGCGGGTCGCGTGGCCGGCGCTGCATCGTCGGCAGCCGGCGCCGCACCTTCCGCGGGCGATTTGCGCTCAGCCGTGGGACTGGTCGCCGGTTCGGTTACGAGCTCCAGCCGCGCCAGTCCGTCGCGCGTGCCGGTCACCTCTTCGATCAGTTGTTCGTAGCGTCGCCGCAGGTTCAGTTCACGGGCTTCGAGCATCGCCCGCAGGCGGTCGGGCGTGACGACTTCCAGGCTGAAGCGATCGGAAACGCCGATGTTGGGCCCGCCGGCCAGGGCGCAGTTGTCGCGTGCGCGAACCTCGACCAGCAAGGTTTGCCCCGGCTCGAGCGCCAGCTCTTTGGCGTCCAAGGCGTCGTCGACTGTCAGATCACCTTGGCCAGGCGCCGGCCGAGCAGTGTCTCGCTCGGCAAGCTTGTCGGCTGTGATCCCATAGGCCCACCAGACGCGCTCCAGCGCGTAGTCGTCGTGAACATCGCCAACCAGCGGAAGCCGCGGTTGTGGCGTGATCGCCGGGCCAATACCGCGCAACCGCACGTTAACCAGCGGAACTTCGTCAGGCACCACGGCGAGCACGAGCCGCCACGGTTCGCGGCTTTCGATGCCATCGGTGTCGTGCAAAGTCACGATGACGGTCTGGTTCGCATCGAGCGTGCCGGCGTCGAACACCAATCGCCGCGGGTCATCCGCCGTAGGCGCGATGACGCACGGGGCCGACGTCGCGGACTCGGGTGGTGCTTTGCTCGTGCCCTCCGCTGCCGGCTTGTGCGCCGAGTCGCCGCCAGCGATCGGAGCAGTTTCGGCCTCGCCGATGCCCGCGACCCGCGCTTCGACCAGCGGTTTGGTGGCCGTCGCCCGCACGCGCACCCGCGTGCCGCGCGGCAACTGCACGACACCGGTCACCGGCAGGGCCCGCGACACGCGGCCGGTGTACGGCGGAAACTCGCAATCGAGCACCGTTTGCGCGACGTCGATCGTTGGCACTTCGACTACGTCGAGGCGCAGGTTGCGGATGCGGTCGTCACCGCCGATCACATCGAAGCGCAGCGACTCGTCGACCTGTTCGAACGTGTAGGTAAAGCGCTGGAACGGGTCGCGCCCCCGTTCGGCTCGACCTTCCTGCGTCATGTAGCGGCGGCGGCGCGAGCCATCGGCCGCGCGGTAAGTCACCTGTACGGTTGTTGGCACTTCATGCGACGTGGCGGCCATGACGACGATATTGAACGAACTGCCGCGCGCGACTTTGGCTCGGCCATCTGCGAATCCGTCGATCGCCAACCGCGTGCGCCGCGGATACAAGTCCGACTGAAGTAATAGTGCTCGACGCATCCAGATGTGCGCGATCGCTGGGTGCACGACCACTAGCGCCGCGACGGAAACCGCTAGCGCTGTGCCGACCAGTACGCTGCGCACCAGCGGCCAAGGATTGAACACCCGATCCAGATCGACGTGCCGGGCCGCCAGCGCCGTATCGGCGGCCGTGGCCCTTAACAGTTCCACGGCATACGGGGCAGCCTCTGCATCGGGCCGCACCGCCGGATCGACGATCGTCAGCAAGCGATCGCCGAAACCGGGAAACTGCCGCTCCAGGACCAACGCTAGGCTGCGGTCCGACAGCGAAACAAGGGCCCGCCGCCACAAGAACTCGAAGGCCACCCAGCCGATCGCGCCGGCCGCCGCCAGTACCGCCAGCAAGCGCAGTGCGGCCGGCATCTCGAAGAACCAATCGAGCGCCAGGCTGACCCAGAACGCCGCCGCAGCGGCCGCCAAGAGCGCCGCCAGGCCCGCGGTCCACAAATAGCGCCGCACTCGTCGCCGCAAGGCGACCAGCAAGGCCGTGACCTCGGCAGGCAAGCTGCCCGGCAGGTTCCTATTCGCTGCACTGGCCATCTAAGTCATTGTACCGCAAAGACCAACGACGGGCGCTCTAAGCGAGTTTCCGCAATCGCCGCACGAGCCATTCAAGGCTCAAACAACCACACAAAAATGCCAGCGTATACACGTTATCCCACAACGGCCGGGGGATGTCCGACACCGTCAGCGTGCGGCTGCGATTCGGGAGCGCGTCCCACAGCGCTGGCTGCGCTCCGCTCCCCAGCGCTGCCGGCAGGCCGACATAGTAAATGCCCCCTGTTTCGCGCGCGAGCTCGCCCAACAGCGTGTCGTTCCGCTGCGGGCTTTCGCGCTCGAGATCGGGCACGCGAACCTGAATGCGCTTGGTCAGCCGCTCATCGAGGCTGTCGGGCACGAGCAACTCCAGCCGGCAGGGACCCTCGGTGCGCACCACGAACTCACCGGCGAACGCTCCGGCGCGCGTTGGATCGGGCAGCAGCTTGACCTGCAGATTCGACTGGTCGGCCAGGCCAACATCGAGCGTCACGCTGTCGGCCACGAGTGGCTCGAGCTGCGCGTTGGTGAGTTGCGCGCGGACCGCCACAGTCTGACCGACGAGGTAGCGATCGCGTTCGACCAGCAACACGCCGCGGCTGGAGCCGCGCAACAGCCGCCCCTGCGAGACGTGGCGAATTAACTTCGTGTACACCTGCTCGAAATACGCAGCGTCGATACTCCGCAACCGCCATAGCTCGCCGCTGCCGAGATAGAACACCCGCCCTGAGCCGTAGAACTGCCCAACCAAAAACGGCGGCAGCTCTCCGCCCACTGACGTGCGCGGATCGGAAAAGCGAGCATACACGGTAGCGCCCGGCTTCGGCCCGTGCACCGACAAATAACCATACACCCCAGGAAAACTGCTCCAGGCAGCGCTGCTGCTCGTCGCCGAGTCGCCGAGCCACAAAAAGTCGGCTTCCAGCCCCTCGCGCGTGAAATCGAGCGCCCACGGTTCGGCCGATTGGTAGCGCGTGGCTTCGAGCGCGGCGAAGCGATGCGCGAACTCGACCGGATACAAATCACGCAGCTTGGCCAGCGCGGGCCCCTCGGGCCACGACTGTCCGAAAACCGGGCCGGGGACGACGATCAAGCCGCCGGCCTGTTCGCCGACCCATTTCTCGAGCAGCTCGACCTGCTGGCGATCGAGCTGCTGCCAATCGGGATCGAAGGCCACGATGCAGTCGTAGGCGTCGAGCTCTTCGCGCGTGGCTGGGAACTCGTCCAGAATCTTGTTGGCCTCTTGCGAGATGCCTGGTTGCGCCGTCTGCAACAGAATGTCGACGACCATATTCTGGTCGCGATGAAGTTGCGTGTGCAGGAAGCAGTATTCGCGGGTGGGGCCGCTAGCCAGCAGCAGCACGCGCGTCTTGTGCGAAACGATCTCCAAATCGACTTGCTGCTCGTTGTCGTTGGGGTTGCTGTCGTCGGGGGGCGCGGCGATCCGCAGTCGCAGCGTTTCGCGACCCGGTTCGGCCGGCGTGAGCTCGAACTTGACCGACACGACTTCGCCGTCGGCGCCCAGGGTGACCTGCTGCGCCGCGGCCAGCGCGCCAGGATCGCTGGGGTTGGCCGCCGCTCCCTCGGCCAGCGGACGCGAGTAGAGCTCAACCTGAATCGTTCGTCCACCCAGGCCTTGCGCTTGCACGTAACCGGTGACCGTGTAGCTGTCGCCGGGGAAAGCTCGTGCCGGCGCGACCAGATCGCTGACACGGACGTTCGTGGGCTGCCGGTCGGAGCCGAGACCCACCGCATGCAACGCAATGCCGAGCTCGTGGGCCAGCGCCATGGCAGGCCCGATCCCCACGCCAGCATTCTGCCCGCCATCGGTGAGCACCGCTACGCCGGCCAGCGGGTTGGCGCGCTCGTCGTATAACAGATCGCGCAGCGATTGGCCGAGGCGCGTCTCGGCGCCGCGCGGGGCCAGGGCCGTGGCCCAATCGATCGTACCAGGCAGAGCTCCTTGGGCATCAGCCCCAGCGGCGCTGGCCGACGTCGCGGTTTCGGCATCGTTGGCGGCTACTTCCGTCAGCTTAGGGAGCGTCGCCACGGCCGCGAGTTGCTGATCGAAGCCGGCCACGACGACATCGTGCGTCGCCCGCAACCGCGCGAGAAGTTCGCCTTCTTTCAAGGCGCGGATCACCTGGTCTGCTCGCGGCGGACCGGCGGGGGATGAAGGAAACTGCTCGTCGGCTAACCCCATGCTTAAGCTGGTGTCGCACAACAACAGCACGCGCGACGGCGTCGTGACATCGCGCTCGGTGCGCCATTGCGGCTGCAGCCAAATCACCACCAGCGCTACGATGACTGCCGCGCGCAGCGTCGTCAGCAAGATGCGTAGCGGCAGTCCCTGCTCGACGGCGTCGCGGCGATACAGCCAGACGACGAACGCCACTAGCGCAATCGCCACCAGCACCGGCGCCACCCAATCGGCGCGCGATTGAATGCGGCCAAACTCGAAAAACGTCCGATCGGTCGTGTCGGTCGGCGTCGCCGCACTCAAAGATGAAGTCGCAGTCGCGGTCGCCGCCTTGCTCGGTTGATCCACCGCGGGCGACGAGTCTTGGGCCTCCACACTCCCCACGAGCATCAGACCGCCGATCACCAGCGTGGCGATCGCGGCCAGCGCCGTCATGCCGAGTCGCTTCATCGGGCACCTCCTGACGACGCTGGGTGATAGCTCGCCGCGTAGGCCAGCAATTGTTCGCCGACGAGGAGCACGACCAACAGCCACAACAGGCTGGAACTGAGATTGAAGCCCGCCAGGTTCGGCGCGCTCCACACGCGGTCGTCGGCCCGATGAAACTCGAATGGCACATCGGGCAGCGCGGCCTTGAGTTGGCGACCGTCGACCAGCGCTAGATTGCCTTCGGCCGGCACGACGTTCAGGGCAAAACGCCGCACCTGGTTTTGGCCATCGGTCGTGTGCAGTTGAGCCTCGTAGATGCCAGCCCGCGGCGTCTCGACCAAAGTCGCGGATTGGCCTCCCCCAGCGGCATTGGCCGCGGCGGCCACGAGCGTGTCGCCGTCGACTCCGGGAACCGTGAACTTCACGTCGGCGCTATAGCGAGCGCGATCGATCGGCAGCACCAGCGGCGCGCCGACCTGTCGCTCGCCGTCGGCAGCGGCAGCCGGAGCCAGATACGACTGCAATTCGAGCATCGCCACCACGTAGCTGGGGTTGCGGCCCCAATTGTTCCAAGCCGGGCCGGCCGTCGTCAGAAACGCTACCACGCGCCCCGCGCCGAACTTTCGCTCCAGCGCCAGCGGCGCGCCGTTGCGCAGTTTCGCCAGCACCTTCGTCTCGGCGGGCAGCACCGTGTCTTCGCGCTCGCGCAGGCCGAAATACCTGTCGATCACCACGGTCTGCAGGAAACTGTTGCGCTCGCCGGCAAACACGCGGAAGATCGGATGATCGGTCACCTGCAAGTCGGGCGTCCTTTCCAGCCGATCGACGAACAGCGGCGTCTCCGTCCCCAGCGGCGCGGGAAACAAGCCCTGGCCGTCGCGATAGAGCTGCTCGTTGATCGCTTTGGCGTCACTTTGCGGGCCGACGAAGAACGCCACGCCGCCGCCAGCCTTGGCGAACTTTTCGAGCGCGGCGACCGCACGCGGCTCAAGCTGCGCAGCGTTCATCACATAGATCACGGCGAACGGATCGAGCGGCGAATCGGCCAGAAACTGCGGAGTCTCCAATCGCGGCTCGACGCCGGTGCGCACGTTGCCGCCAGGCGCGAGCGCCAGCGACAGAAACCGCCCGTCGCGCGACAATTCGTCGCCGTCGACAACCAGCACCCCCACGCCCAAGGGCAGGGTGACGAGCGCGTGCCGCACGTTGTCGGCAGCGACGACGTCGTTCTCGAGCGATGCCGTGACGACGTGATCGCCCGCCGTCGGAAAATTCACCAGCACGCGCCGCGCTTCGACGGCGCCCGCCGCGATCTCATCGATTACCAGCGACGGTCGCGCGTGGCCGTCTTCTTGCAGCAGCACGGCGATGTCGCGCGCCACCTGGCGGCCGAAATTCTGCACCGCGACTTCGATAAAGAACGGCACGCCAGCCGCCCGTGTGCCCGCCTGTGGCGCCAGCGAGACAATACCCAAGTTATCGTGCAGCGAAGGGACGCATTGCACGAACTGGATTTGCGCCTGCGCGCCTTGCCAGGCGGCCAGCGCGTCGCGCACATCACCCGGCTCGCGCCACTCGTTGGCGCGAAAGTCGGATACGACGTACAGCACGCGATTCTCTTGCGGACCGTCGGCCAACAGGCGGCCGGCCGTTTCCAGCGCCATTGCGGGACCAGCGGCGGTTTCCGAGGGAGCGATGCTCGCAAGCAGTTCGCGCAATCGCCCCGCCAGGCCGGCGTCGAGCGGCACGCTGAGTAAATCGGCGGCGCGCCCATCGGCGAGCTTGCCCGCGCGCGAGAAGCGCAGCAGCGTCAGCGTTTGGCTGCCCCCCCGCCCGGCCGCCTGCTCGGCGATCCTGGCGATCACTTCGCGCGCTCGCGCGAAACCGCTGGTCTCGGCCCAGCGGTCGCTCATCGAATAGCTGTCGTCCAACAGCACCACGTGATGCGTGCGCGCCGAACCCAACCAGGCCCCCATCCGCGGCGCGACGAGGGGCTGCGCGAGCATGAGCACCACCAGCGCCACGGCCGCGATGCGGGCGGCCAACAACAACAACTGCCGCAGCAGCACCCAGCGCTGGTTTTTCTTGCGGCTCTCCAGCAGAAAATCCATCGCCGCCCAGCGCACGCGGCGGTGCCGCCAAAGGTTGATCAGGTGAATCAAGATCGGCGCGGCAATCAGGCCCAAGCCCCAAAGCAGCGCGGGATGTACGAACGCTGTCATGGGTGGTTCCGGTGGTGCATGCCGAGGCGATTGCTCAAGAACGCCGCCAGCGCCGCGTCGAGCGGCTGACTGGTGCGCACCAACGCGTAGTCGATCATGTTGCTCGCGCAGCCGCGGCGCACTTCGCCCAAGAATTCGCCGAGCGCGGCCAGGTAGCCATCGCGCAGGGCGCGCGGGTTGCACGTTAAGGTCTGCTGCGTCTCCAGCCCTTCAAACCGCGTGGGGCCTGTGAAGGGAAAGTCCAATTCGTCGTCGTCGAGAATGTGCAGCACAAGCACGTCGTGACCGCGTTGCCGCAGATCGCGTAACCCCTTCATCAACCCCTGCCGATCGGCCAACAGATCGGAAATGAGCACCATCATCCCGCGCCGCGGATACGCATCCCCCGCCTGCTCGAGAATCTCGGTCAGACTCGTCTTTTGAGCCGGGTTGCTGGCGGCCAACGCGTGGATGATCGTCTCCAAGTGGTTGTGCCGGGCGCTCAGCGGCGTCTTCACGCGGACCGCTTCGTCGAACGCCAGGCAGCCGACCGCGTCCTGCTGCCGCAGCGCCAGGTGCGCGAGACTGACCGCCAGCGTGCAGGCATATTCGTATTTGGTCAGCGGGCCCGAGCCGTATTGCATGCTGGCCGACACGTCGACCAGCAGCGCCAGCCGCAAATTCGTCTCTTCCTCGAATTGCTTGACGTAGAAGCGGTCCTGCTTGGCCCACACCTTCCAGTCGACGTGCCGCAGATCGTCCCCCGGCGTGTATTCGCGGTGCACGGCGAATTCGACCGACTGGCCGTGATAAGGGCTTTGGTGCATGCCCGACAAGAAGCCCTCGACGACGTGGCGGGCGCGCAACTCGAGCCGGCTGATGCGCGCCAGCGCCGCCGGATGCAGAAATCGTTTATCGCTCGAAATGCTTGCCATCGGGTGTCGTCGAAGCTCGCGCCGAAACTACCAGAGTCGTTCAAACCAAATTTGCATCACGGTCGTGTGCCACTGCTTGCCGGGAGCTCGAATCCCTATCGCGATGTGCCCGGCCTCCGGCAAGCAGTGTATCGCTGGTGCTCGGTCGCTCTCACTGCTTGCTTGTCTCGTCGCGTCTCGATGCTCGACAACCTCCGCGCGACAAGCAAGCAGTGGCACACGGCGGCTGACACAAAAGCCGATCTCCGCTACGACGCGAAAACTTTGCGGAACCGCGCGTCGCGCAACAGATCGTCTTCCTTTGGCGGCGTGGTATCGATCAGCCGAGCCACGATCTGGTCGGCCGTCACGCCTTCACTCTGCGCGGCGTAGTTCAGCACCAGGCGATGCCGCAGCACCGGCGCCGCCAGCGCCTGGATGTCCTCGGTCGCCACGTGCGTGCGGCCGTTTAATAGCGCTCGCGCCTTGGCTCCCAGAATTAAGAACTGCACCGCGCGCGGGCCGGCTCCCCAGCTAATCTGGTCCGAAACAAACTCCGGCGTGCCGGGCTCGCCGCGACGCGTCTGCCGCACCAGCGCCAGCGTGTAGCGGATGAGCTGATCGGCTACCGGCACTTCGCGCACCAGCCGCTGCAAGTCGAGAATGTCAGCCGCCGACAGCACTGGTTCGAGATTGGTTTGTTGCAGCGACGTCGTCCGCCGCGCGACTTCGAACTCCTCGTCGAAACTCGGATACTTCACGAACACCTGGAACATGAAGCGGTCCTGCTGCGCCTCGGGCAGCGGGTATGTCCCTTCCTGCTCGATCGGGTTCTGCGTGGCCAGCACGAAGAACGGATCGTGCAGCGGGTGCCGCACGCGGCCCACCGTCACCTGGCGCTCCTGCATCGCTTCCAACAGCGCGGCCTGGGTCTTGGGGGGCGTGCGATTGATTTCGTCGGCCAGCACGACGTGCGCGAAAAGTGGCCCCTCGCGAAAGCGAAACTCACGCTGCCCTGTGGTGCGGTTCTCCTCGATCACTTCGGTCCCCGTGATGTCGGCCGGCATCAAGTCGGGCGTGAACTGAACGCGCGCGAACGACAAGTTCATCGTCTTGGCCAGCGTGCTGATCATCAGCGTCTTGGCCAGCCCCGGCACCCCTTCCAGCAGGCAGTGGCCGCGACTGAACAACGAGATCAGCAGCTCTTCGATCACCTGGTGCTGACCGACGATCACTTGTTCGAGTTGCCCGAGAATGCGGCCGCGGGCCTCGCGCAGCCGGCTGATGGCGGGCGAAATGTTTGGGTCGAGCGGTTGCGTCATGGGTGCCTGTTCCTCAAAGAGTGCGCGCTAGCGCTGATAGATCGGGAGATAGCCTTTTTCGAGTTGCAGAATCACCAGGTTCGTGGCCGTGGTGTAGATCGGTCCGACATAGCCCTGCGTCCAGGAGCCGTCGGGGCTTTGCTCATTGAGCAGCTTGGCGGCCACCCGCTGGCGGTAGTCGTCCCACTCGGCGCCCCCCTCGCGGTACAACACCTGCGAGTAGTAATAGTGCGCGTAATGCCAATGGCCAAAGCCTTGGTTGTTGATGTTCGAGAGGTTCTTTTTGCAATAGTCCAACAGCTTGGGGACGTATTCACTATCGTAATCACCGGCGTTGAACAGGCAGCAGATCGCCGCCGCCGAGATCGCCGGCCGCGCGCCCCCCCCTTGCAGGCTGTATTGCACGCCGCCGTCGGGCAAGGTGCAGCGCTGAATGTAGGCGATCGCCTTTTCGATGATCTCCTTGGGAACCGGAATGCCGGCGTTGCGGCAACTACGCAAGGCTTGCACCTGCGTGATCGTGGTCGAACCTTCGTCGCGATCGCCGCCGTCCTTGGCGCTGGTGTAGTACCAGCCGCCGGCCGACGACTGGGCCTCGCCGCAGAACTGCACTGCCCGCGTCAACACGTCGACCAGCGTGTTCCGGCGATCGAGATCTTCCTCCTCGCCGAGCACTTGCGAGAGAAAGACCATCGCAAACCCATGCCCGTACGTATAGCGGTTGTCGCGCGTAGGGTCGCCGATCAAGCCATTCGGTCGGCTGCGGCTCACCAGGTAATCGACCGCGCGGCGGATGTTCTCGGCGTACTTACCCTGCGTCGCCGTCGAACCTTCGGCCAACAGCGCCACGCCGGCCAGGGCGGTCATCGCCGTGGGGTACTGACCGTTGTTTGCGCCCCAATGACCGAGCCGCGACTGTGTGCGCGCGATCCAGTCGAGACCGCGCGACACGGCACGATCGACGCGCGGATCGGCCCCCGGGCCGCTCGCCGCGCGCGCGCTGGGTGTGGACAACGCCCCGCTGCCGGCTAGCGCTGCGCCGCCAATCAGCTTGCTCAGAAAGCTGCGCCGAGTGCTCCGCGTCATGGCTGTTCGACCTCCTTGAGGTCCTGCGGCGCGGGCGGAGCTGCCTCCGCCGCGGGGGGGGCGGCTGCTTCGGCTGGTGCGTCGGACTTTTCAGCCGGCTTGTCCGTAGGCTTCTCTGTTGGTTTGTCGCCGGGTTTGTCCGCGGGCTCGTCGCCCGGCGGCGGCTCGGGCTCGGCGGTGAATTTCATCCGCACTGAGTGCTGCGGCAGCTTCAGCTCGACGGTCGCATTGGCCGGCTCCGACACCAGCTCGTACATGCCCAGGTGCGACTTGACTCGCTCCTGGTGCAGCACCTTGCCGGTCCGCTTGTCGACACACAGCAGCGTGGTGTACGGCTCGCGATTGTTGGCGTTTTGCGGAGTCGGCCGCTCATACACCCGCGCCGCGAACACCAGCACGGGCAACTCTTGCGGCTGATCGAGCGTCAAGCTTTGTTTCTCGATCGCGGTTTGCCAGAGCTTTTCCCCGGTCTTGAGATCGAAGCCGTAGGCCAGACCGTTCAACAGCGGATTTGTCGGCAAGCCGGGGACGGGCTGGATCGTCACGCCGTCCTGATGGTTTGCCCAGGGCCGATTCGTGAACAACATCAAGCGCTCGCGCGACGCCAAGAGATAGATCTCCTGCAACTGCGGCTCTGGCTCGATGGCCGTGTCGACCAGCTTGCGGCCGTCGGACAGCGAAATTGCCACGAACCGTCCCGCGGGCTCGACCGCCCCCAGCACCTCCTGGCCGAGCTGGTAACACTTGGCATCCCCCGCCACGCTGTGGCGCCACACTTCGCGCTGTTCCCACAGATCGAACATCTGGAACCACTGCTGGCCATCGCGCATTTCCCAGGTCAACAGGTTGCGGCCCAGGGTGGCCACGCGTTCGTTAGCCGGCGGCACGAGCCGCTTGCCCAGCTCGCGCCCATCGAGCGCGTCGAGCACCAGGGCCTCGCGGCTTTCACCCCCAATCACGAACACCAGTTTGTCGTCGCCGAATACTTCGCAGCCCGGCTCGACGTTATGCCGAATCCAGAGCGTCTGGCCGCTCGCCGGATCGATGGCCACCAGCTCGCGATTGCGCTGGAAACAAAACAACTCGCCGTTCAACGGTCCGAACTGGCCGACAGCGCGACCGAACGAATCGGAAATAATCCAGCGCCGCTGTCCCCAGGGGAGATCGAGTTGTCGCTGGTGCACGCCCGAGTTCATCGGCATGCCCGGCAGGGTCTCGCTCAGGTCCTGCGTCCAGACGATGCGCGCGGCGCCACCCGCCCCCGCCGCGCTGAGCGTGTCGATGGCCATGATCTGTTGACCCAACGACACCAGGACGAGATGCCCATAACAGCGGGCTTGCATCACGGCGCGGTTGATGACCTGATTGACTTTGCCGGTCGGGTCGGCCAGCGACGCGCGCCATAAGTCCTGCCCGTTGCCGTCGCGGCCCACGAGTGACTGATTGTCTTGCGCCAGCGCGACCGTCAGGCCATCGGCGCCGGGTTCGGTCTGGGCGGTGAACTCAATCTGAAAAAAGCGCTGAGCGGCGTTCGCGCGCCGCTCTTCACGTTCCAGCACCACGCGGCCCAGTGGCCAGGGGCTCGCCGCGGCGAGCTCGCGCGCGATCGCGGCGTCTTTCTGCAATTCGGCGGCGAGCTCGCGCCCCGTCTTGCCGTCAAGGCAAGCCACGTCGGCGAACTCACCCGCCAGGCGGCGCGCGTAGCGGGCCGCGTCGGCCGTGCGGCCGCTTGTTTTCATCAGCATGGCCAGCCGCGCCACGGCGCGGCGCTGCAGCTCGGCCTGGCCGGAGCGTTCGACCCGCCGCCAGAGAAACTCCGCTTCGAGGAAATTGCCGCCGCCAACGAGCCGCTGCGCGAGCTGATCGCGCGCGACGTCGGCCGCCGGGTCGTCGCCGAAATACTGAATGAAATGGCGCAATCCTTCGGGCCCTTCGCTGGCCGCCGCCTCCTGGGCCAAGCGCGCGATGGCCGCGGTCAGTTCCGCTTGCTGGGCCACCGGCGCGCCGGCAGTCAGAGCCGCCAGCCCCGTTTGCGTCCACCGATCGCGGCGTACGCTGCGCGTGGCTTCAACGCGCTCGAGCGACGGCGGTCCCAGCGCGCGGTCGGCCAATCGCAAATACATCGCCACGGCCCCCGTCGCGTCGCCACTCTCACGCAAGCCAGAGGCCATCAACCGCAAGTAGCGGCTGCGCTCGTCGGGCGTCTGCACCAGTGCTTCGAGCTCGGTGGATGCGTCGCGATACGTCGAGAAATTGACCGCTAGCGCTTCGAGCAGACCATCGACCAGGTGCTCCCGCGTGCGCGGCTGGCGCGACAGCGAATACGAGCGCCGCAAATCGGCCACCGCGCGATCGACCTGACCATCGTGCAACAGCACCGTGCCGCGCTGTGCGAGTGCTGCCGGATCGTCGGGATTGCGGGCGAGGATTTCTTCAACTTGTCGCTTGAGCGAATCGAGCTCGTGATACGTCTCGATGACATCGATGCCCTGGGAGAGCACCTTGCCGCGATAACTGACAAGATTGCCCGGCACGCGGCCCTTGCGCGACCTGCTGCGGGCGACCATGCGCCCTTCGTTCAGGTCGATCGCCGCCACTTCGGCCGTGGAGAGCGGCAGGTAGTAGCGGTCGCCGCTCAGGAAGCCGCGCCCGCTCGGCAGCCCGCCCGCGGGGAGCGGTACCGGGCCCTGGCTCCAAGCCGGCTGACCGTCGGCGAGCTTGAGCGCTTGCACGCCCGAGCGGCCGACAAGAATCACCTTGCCCTGATGAACGCCGGCCACATACAGGTTGTCGCCGCGCGGCTGCTTCCAAATCATTTCGCCGTCCAAGAGCCCCAGGCAGTGCAGTTCGTTCGATTCCACCGGCGTGGCCAGCACACGTCCGTCGGAGAGTGTGACGCTCGAATCGAGCCAGTGATCGATCTCCTCGCGTTGCCGGCCGGCGAACATCATCATCGCGCCCATCCGCCGGCCCCACCATTGGTTTTGCGCCGCCGGATTGGTTTCGTAGCGATAACCCCACAGCAACGACCGTGTCGTCAAGTCGACTGCGACGATCGCCCCCGAGGCGGTCGGGCAGACAAGCACTCCGTCGGAATAGCTCGGCGCCACGCCCGCTAGCCGGCGCGTCGGATCCTGCAGCACGTCGAGTTCGACGACCGCCAACTGCTGTGACCACTGCACTCGCCCGCTGCGCGTGTCGAGCACCGCCAGGCGGATTTCGCCATTGATCTCGGCCAGCGCATAAGCGGCCCCGGCCAACGGCAGCGGCGGACCCAAGAAGAACGCGCCCGCCAGGTCGAGCTCGAAGTCGCCGCGCGAGCCGCCCGCTTCCCACTTCAGCTTGCCGGTACGAATATCATGCGCCGTGAGCCGATTGAAGTTGCGCGGCCAAACCGGCGCGGGCTGCTTGCGGCCGTTGGGTAGCACCACCATCCGCGCCTGGGCCGGCTGGTTCGGCAGCATCAGGCTCAAGTCTTCCACGCTGAACACGTAGCGGCCGTCGCTCGACAGCGTGCCAAACGTCAGGTCGTCCCACAAGCGCTGATCGAGCGCCATGATCATCTGCTGCTGATTCGCGGCGGCTGGCTGGTTCGGGCTGCCGAATTCGAGCAGCTCGTCCAGGCTCTCGTCGACCGGCACGTCCCACACGCGCTTGCCCGTCTCGAAATCGATCGCCAACAGCGTATTGACCGTGCGCATCAGCACGACGTTGTCGACCACCAGGGGATGCAACCCTGGGATCGCCGCCACGTATTCATCGCGATACTTCTGGCGGAGCTGCGTCAGTTGCTGCTCGATCGCGTGATCTTCGGTGGTCGGCACAAACCAGCAATCGCTCTCGTGGTCCAACAGCGGACCACTCCCCTGAGTCGCGGCGTTGCGCTCGGCATCGCCGCGGTACTGCACCCAATCGGCGCGCTGCGTTGCCAGTTGCTTCGGAGGGACGCCCAGCTTCTCAGTCAGCCAGGTCGTTGCCGCGTCGGCACTGTCGAACCAGGCGACCTCGTCGCCGGCCACGATGAGCTGTGCGTTGCCTTGCTGTTGTTTCAGTTTGACGAGCACTTCGCGAGCGCGATCGACCGCGCCGCTCCACATCCAGCAACTGGCCAGCGCCAGGCTCAATTGTGGTTCCCACTGCCTGGCCACCGCGGGCGCTGTCTGCAAACGCTCGAAGCAGAGCGCGGCGGCCAGCGGCCGGCCATGATCGCGATGGTGTTGCCCCAGCAGGTACGTCGCGCGGTAACCGGCCTCGGTATGAAAGTACCGTCGCGAAACTTCAGTCAATTGGGCAAAGTCGCGATTGGCCAGCGCCTCGGCCAATTGCTGCGCTGCCCGGGCGCCGTATTGCAGTTCGTAGGTCTCGCGCGCGGCGCGCGGCAATTCGCCGATCAGCTTTTGCGCCTCGGCCTTCAGGCTGCGATGGACCGGCCCATTGGCGTCGGGCTGAAAGAAAAAGTCCTCGGGCGCTTCGACAATCGCTCCCAAGGCCCGGATCGCTTCGGCATACCGCTCTTCGTCGAGCAGCTCCCGCGCCTTCTTGAGCAACTGCTCGGTGTCGCGATCGCGGGCAAACATGGCGGGCTCTTCCGAGCCGGCGTTGCCTGTAACCGCCAGGCCAGGCGCCGCCATCCGCGCTCGCAACACGCCATCGATTCGCGCGCCCCCTTGAACCTGAATCTGGATGTTCGGTGCGATCGGCACGCGCGCGTTCGGCGCAGCCGGAACGATGACCTGGCGGCGTGCCGCCGGCTGGCGCGGTTGCGCCGCGGGCTGTGCGGGCGCGGCTGCGGGGGCGGCGGCAGCGGCCGGGGGCTTTGCCTCG
>JAIESQ010000001.1 GCA_019745975.1 Pirellulales bacterium | reverse complement strand
AAACGCCGAAGGATTTCGAGTTTTTTTGCGCCCGCTGCCTTCCCAAGCCGCCCGACTATGCTTGATTGAGGTCTAGTTCCGCGATCAATTCTGCCTTGATGGCTTCGATATCCAGCGGCGCACAGTCGCCTGCATCGAGTTCTGCCAGGCCGGCGTCAATTGAAGCCTTCAATTCGTCCCGGCGCCGTTCCAAGCGACGGTAAAGGCGAGCGGCGACGGCAGCGAATTGCTCGGCCGACTGAAACTCGCCGCTGGCGATCTTCTGTTGAACATAGAGCTCAAGATCGGGTGGGTAGATGGACATGGCGCTGCTCCACGGCGGGTCTGCATGGTTCTATCAAGATTCTACGATCACGCGCCAGGCTTGTGCAAAGCATACCGAGGAGGATCGCTCGAATATGGCCCATGCTGGGCAACCTCGATTCAATCGGATAACGTACAGGCTTGCGAGCGCTGTCCAAAGGCCAGAGTGGCGGAGGCCACGCAAGCTGCGCGTAGTAGCGGACAAGTAGCTGGATTGCGCATCATGCCGGTTTCGCCTGCTGACTTTGCGAAGTTGTCCTTCGCGGAGAACTTGTCTCCAGCCGGCGTGGAGCGGCTCGCCGCGATCGCCAGCGAGCGCGCGTACCCCGCCGGCACGGTGGTGTTTCGCGAAGGTCGGCAGAACGAAGATCTGATGTTCATTTGCTCGGGGGGCATCGCCTTGGACATGCGCGTGCCTCGCCGCGGCGAGGTGCGCATTCAGTCGCTGGGGCCGGGCGATCTGTTGGCCTGGTCGGCGCTGCTGGGGCAGCGAAAAATGACGGCCACGGCTACCGCCCTCGAAGCGACGCGCGTGTTTGCGATCCCGGCCAGCGCGTTTCAGCAACTCTGCCAGGCCGACCCCGAATTGGGATATCAACTGATGCACGCCGCGGCCCGGGCACTGGCAAATCGACTGGTGTGCACGAGATTGCAACTGCTCGATTTGTTTGCCGAGACGATGCCGGCGAAAAGTACTTAAGCGGCACCGGCGACTTCGCCATGAGACTAAAGAGCCTATCCCAGAACCCATCGCGGCGGCGACCGTGGGGATTTCGGCCGTCCGGCCAGGAGCGACGACGACGTGTATCCAATAGACCGATCCACGGAGTCGGAGCGACGCCGCCGGCGGCCGAAAGCCCGCCTGCGCTCCGCGCAGCAGATTTGCGGTCCCGAAGGGTTTGGCCATACAACGGGCCGTCTGCTGCGTCATCACTCCTCGATGGATTTCCTTTCAATACGTCTCGTCGTTCTTCCTGGCGTCCGGCCCATTGTCGGCCAAACGCCGCGCGCGAGCGGTTTTGGGATAGGCTCTAATCCATGACGCAACACGACCGCGAATCGTCGCCGTCAATGCACGAGACGCGATTGCTCGACAAGCAGGATTTCCAGAAGCTCGTCGATCTGCTGTGGGACCAAGGCTACCGCGTGCTCGGCCCGACCGTGTCGCAGGCGGCGATCGTTTTCGGCGAAATTCGGGCGATTGACGATTTGCCGCGGGGCTGGACCGACGAGCAAAGCGGCGGAGAGTATCGGCTCAAGCGCCGTGAAGACGATGCCTGGTTCGGTTTCGTGGTCGGGCCGCATTCGCCGAAGCAGCACTTCTTTCCGTCGCGGGTTACGGTCGTCGCGGCCGACCGAGATGGCGACGCCTGGCGCATGCGAGACGTGCCGGACGACGAGCCACCCGTCGCACTCTTGGGGGTGCGGGCGTGCGACCTGGCGGCCATTGCCGTGCAGGATCGCACCTTCATGCATGCGCGGTACAGCGATCCGATCTATCGCCGCCGCCGCGAACAGGCGTTGATCATCGCCGTCAATTGCACGCAGGCCGCGAGCACGTGTTTTTGCACGTCGATGAATACCGGCCCGCGCTGCTCGAGTGGTTTCGATCTAGCGCTCACCGAATTGCCCGATTGCTTCACTGTGGAAGTTGGCAGTCCCCAAGGCGCTGCGTTGGCGGCGCTCTTGCCGACGAGGCCCGCCGACCCTCAAGCGCTCCGGCAGGCAGAAATCGCCAGACAGCACGCGGTCGATGATATCTCCAAACAGCTCGATACCAACGACCTGCGCGACCTGTTACTCAATAACCTCGAGCATCCGCGTTGGTCGGAGGTCGCGACGCGCTGCCTGTCGTGCACGAATTGCACGATGGTCTGCCCCACTTGCTTCTGCAGCTCCGTGAAAGAGGTCAGCGACCTGGATGTGGAGCACGTGGAGCGCGTGCGCGAGTGGGATACCTGCTTCAATTGGGATTTCAGTTACCTGAACGGTGGCGTGGTGCGCGACCAGATTCGCTCGCGCTATCGCCAGTGGCTCACGCACAAACTCGCCTCCTGGGTCGACCAGTTCGGCGTCTCGGGCTGTGTCGGATGCGGCCGCTGCATCACCTGGTGCCCCGTGGGCATTGATTTAACCGAGGAAGTGGCCGCCATTCGCGAGACGCCCGTATGAGCGCGCTGGCATCCGCGGCGATTGCCGACAATCCCTGGCTGGCCGCGAGCGTTCGTATCGCCGACGTCGTCACGGAGTTCGCCGGCGTGGCCACGTACTATCTGCAGTTCGACGAGCCCGCTCGGGCGACGAGCTATGGCTATGCGCCCGGTCAATTCAACATGCTGTACGTGCCGGGGGTCGGCGAAATCGCCATCAGCATCAGCGGCGGATTGGCGTCGCGCGAAGGGCTGGCCCATACGGTGCGCGTGGCTGGCAACGTGACTCAGAGCCTGGCGCGCCTCGGAAAAGGCGACTCGCTGGCATTGCGCGGGCCGTATGGGTCGGCCTGGCCGCTCGACGAGACGCGCGACGCCGACATTGTGCTAGTTGCCGGCGGCATCGGCCTGGCCCCGCTGCGGGCGGTTGTCGAAGCCCGGCTCGACGGCCCGAGTCCCCGTGCGTCCACCACGCTTTTGTATGGAGCCCGCTCGCCGGACGTGCTGCTCTATGATCGGGAGTTCGCCGGCTGGACTGGCCGGGGGCTTCACTTGCAGTGCACGGTCGATCGGCCGCACCGGCTTTGGGTCGGACACGTCGGAGCAGTACCTCTGTTGGTGGATCGCCTGTCGGGAATCGCGCCGGCCAACTGTGCGCTGTTTCTATGCGGGCCCGAAGTAATGATGCGATACAGTGTGCGCAGCGCCCTGGCACGCGGGGTGCGCAAGGAGCAAATTTGGGTGTCACTGGAGCGCAACATGCAATGCGCGGTGGGGCTCTGCGGTCACTGCCAGCTTGGCCCGGCGTTTGTCTGCCAGGATGGACCAGTCTTCCGCTACGACAAGATCGAGCCCTATCTCGACGTCGAGGATTTGTAATGCCCCGTCCGCGGCTAGCCGTGTTCAAGTTTGCCTCGTGCGATGGCTGCCAGCTTTCGTTGTTATCGCTTGAGGACGAGCTGGCCGCCTTGGCCGACAAGATCGATATCGTGTTCTTTCTCGAGGCCAGCAGTCGCGTGGAGCCTGGTCCCTACGACATTGCGCTTGTCGAAGGCTCGATCACCACGGCCGACGACGCGCAGCGCATTCGGCAGGTACGACGCGATGCCGAGTTCCTGGTGACAATCGGCGCGTGCGCGACGGCAGGTGGCATTCAGGCCCTGCGAAACTGGGCCGACTGCGACGAGTTTCTGGCGACCGTCTATGCCAGCCCGCAATACATTCAGACGCTGGCCACGTCGACGCCGATCGCGAGCCACGTTGCGGTAGATTTCGAGCTGCGGGGGTGCCCCATCAACAAGCAACAACTGTTGGAGGTGCTGCAGTCACTGCTGGCCGGGCGCCGCCCAAGGACGCCGGTGCATAGTGTCTGCTTGGAGTGCAAGCGACGTGGCACGGTTTGCGTCATGGTCGCGCAGGGCACGCCGTGTTTGGGACCGATCACGCACGATGGCTGCGGGGCGCTCTGCCCAAGCTTTGACCGCGGTTGTTATGGTTGTTTCGGGCCTTCCCAACAGCCCAACGCGGCCAGCCTTACTGCGCAGCTTCGCCTGCTGCATGTCGATACCCGGACAACGATTCGCGGCTTGCGGGGTAGCTTCAATGGCTTCTCACCCGAGTTTCGTAGCGAGGGAGACCGGTTAGCGGCGGAACAAAGCGGAGATCAGTCGACATGAGCCAGCGGCGGACGATCCGCGTCGAAGCACTCACCCGAGTCGAGGGCGAAGCCGCTTTGCATCTGCAGTTGCGCGACGGCGCCGTCGAACACGTGCGCTTGAACATCTACGAGCCGCCGCGCTTGTTCGAGGCCTTTCTTCGCGGCCGCGCGCTGGAGGACGTGCCCGATATCACGGCGCGCATTTGCGGCATTTGCCCGGTGGCCTACCAGATGAGCTCCGTGCACGCTCTGGAGGCAGCGTTGGGCATCGAGATGCCGGAGGAACTTCAGGTTCTGCGCAGGCTGCTGTATTGCGGAGAGTGGATCGAAAGTCATGCCCTGCACGTGCACATGCTGCACGCGCCGGACTTTCTTGGATACGACAGCGCGCTAGCGATGGCCAAAGAGTATCCCCTGGAGTTTCAGCGCGGTCTGGAAATCAGGAAGTACGGCAATCAATTGCTCGAAACACTGGGCGGCCGTGCCATTCATCCCGTCAATGTGTCCGTCGGTGGCTTTCATCGCGCGCCGCGCCGCGACGAAATCGAGCCGCTCGTGCCGAGCTTCCAGCGGGGGCTGGAGCTGGCGATCGCGGCCACGCGCTGGGTCGCCGGTTTCGACTTTCCCACATTCGAGCGCCCTTACGACTTTGTCGCGCTAGAGCACCCAGACGAATACGCGATGTGCGCGGGCTTCATCTCCGGCAGCGATGGGCTGCACATCGCCGCGGCCGACTTCGAGCAGACGTTTCACGAGCGGCAAGTGCCGCACTCGACGGCCCTGCAGGGCGTGCGCCGCGATACCGGCCGCACCTATCTTGTGGGCCCTCTCGCGCGCTTGAATCTCAACCGCGCGCAACTCGCGCCGCTGGCCCGCCGTCTGGCCGACGACGTCGGGCTCGAGCACCCTTGTCGGAACATCTTTAAGAGCATCGTCGCGCGGAGCATCGAGATCGTGCACGCTTACGAAGTTGCGCTGGCCGTTTTGCAGGATTACCGCCCGCCGAAAGTCTCTCGCGTGCCGTATCAGCGGCGTGCCGGCGAGGGGGCGGCCGCCACCGAGGCGCCACGTGGGCTGCTATATCATCGATATCGAATGGACGATGAGGGACTGATCGCGGCGGCGAACATTGTTCCGCCGACCTCACAGAACCAAAGCCAGATCGAGGACGACCTGGCGCAATACTTGCCGTCGGTGGTGGATTCGTCCAACGCGGAAATTGCCGACGCCTGTGAGCGCCTGGTGCGATCGTACGACCCTTGCATCAGTTGCTCGGCTCATTTCCTCAAGGTCACCACGGTGCGGCAACCGTGACGACGGCGCGATCGACTGCCGGGGGGCCACCTCGGCTCGATCGGCCATTCAATTGGCGGCCGCGGCCTGATCGCCGCGACGTCGAATCGCTCGAAAAACCGTGGGGTCCACGTCGGCGACGACGTCAAATCCTTGGCTCTTAAAGATCTTCACCATGCGTTGATTCTCGCGACCGGTGATCGCATAGATCTCTTCGACTCCAACCCGGTCGGCATGTCGGACACAGTAGTCGGTCAACAGCGTCCCCAGCCCCCGGCCTTGCCACGCGTCGCCCACCAGCACGGCGAACTCGCCGCGCGGGCGACCGACTTCGCTCACCAGCCGGGCCACGCCTAACAGCCTTCTCTGGCCATCGAGCTGCGTCTCGGCGACGACCGTCAGTTCGCGATCATAGTCAACGAAGCAAAAACGAATGGCGGCTTCGTGCGTGTCGGTTCTGAACATAAAGCGAAAACGAGCGCGCAAGGAATCCGCTGAGCAACTCGCCAGCAGTTCATGCCAAAGCGGTTCGTCCTCGGGCTTGATCGGCCGCAACACGATTGCCGTTCCGTCTGGCAGCGTATGCTGTTCCGATAAGTCGCTCGGATAGGGCCGAATCGCCAGGTGCGCGAAGGGCGGCGCCGGCCGTTCGACGGCCGCGCGGTCAATCGCGATCCGCGCGTCCAAGACGATTACTTGATCGTCGCGCACCAACACGGGATTGGCATCCAGCTCGCTGATCTCTGGAAAATCGGCGACCAGCGCGGAAAAACGCAACAGGGTTTCGATGAGACGGTTGACGTGGGCGACCGGCTTGCGGCCGCGATATCCCGTTAGCAGCGGCCACACTTGCAACGACTCAAGCATGCGCAGTGCCAAGCGCTCGTTGAGCGGCGGCAGCCCCAGGGCGCGATCGTGAAACAACTCGGCCGCGATGCCACCACATCCCACCATGATGACGGGCCCGAACACGGGGTCCTTCTTCGCTCCCAAGATCAGCTCGATGCCACCGGGAAGGCTAACCATGGGCTGCACGCTTATGCCGGTGATTTCGGCGTCAGGTCGCGCGCCTGTCACACGGGATACAATCCGCTCGTAGGCGGTGCGCACCTGCTGCTCGTTGGCCAGATTCAGTTCCACGCCGCCAACATCGGTTTTGTGAGTGATTTGCGGCGAAACGACTTTGAGTACGACGGGAAATCCCATCGAACGCGACAGGGCCACAGCGCCATCGACCGTCTGTGCCTTGCGTACTTCGGCGACTGGCACCCCGTACGCGGCGAGTAACGTCTTCGCCTCGGATTCGTAGAGTAGCTCCCGCTCGGTCTGAAAGAGCTCGTGGAGTTGCTCGCGTTTTCGCTGTGACAAATCGGCGAATTCGACGGGAATCTCGCGCGGTAACTCGTACAGCAGTTCCAGATTCTTCTTGTGACGCACGAGTTGCATGAATGCCGAGACGGCGTCGTCGGGCGTGGCCACCGTCGGCACGCCGGCCGCATTCAAGATTTCTACTCCGGCTTGAACAAGGTCACCCCCCATCCAGCAAGCCAGCAGCGGCTCTGCGGTACGCGCGGCGACTTCGACAAGCGCTGCGGCCGTGGCCGTGGGATCGGACATCGCCTGTGGCGTCAGGATGGCCAGGACCGCGTCCACATGGTCATCGTGCGCGACGATCTCCAAGGCCCGGCCGAATCTCTCCGGTGAGGCATCACCCAGCACGTCGACAGGATTGCCGTGCGACCAGCAGGCTGGCAACGCTTCATCGAGCCGCTTCAAGGTGGTCTCGTGCAACGAAGCCAGCGTGCCGCCGGCGGCCAGCAGTGCATCGCAGGCAATGACGCCGGGACCGCCAGCATTCGTGACAATCGCCAAGCGCTCGCCACTCAAGCGACTGCGGCCGGCGAGCAACTGCGCGCAGTCGAACAGGTCGTCGAGACGAAGCACGCGCACGATGCCGGCCCGCTCGAACGCCGCGTCATAGACAGCGTCGACTCCCGCCATGGCGCCGGTGTGTGAAGCAGCGGCCTGGGCCGAAAGTGCGAAGCGCCCGGCCTTGTAGGCCAGGATCGGTTTGCGTCGCGCGCAAGCCCGCGCCGCCGACATGAATTGCCGGGCGTTGGTGATCGACTCAAGATAGAGAATCACCGCCTCGGTCTGGGGGTCTTCGGCCAGATAGTCCAACAGGTCCGCGAAATCGACATCGAGCATGTTGCCAATCGACACGAAGCAGGAGAAGCCGAGCCTCCTTTCACGGGCCCAATCGAGCATCGCCGTGCACAAAGCGCCCGACTGCGAGACAAATGCCACGCGACCTGGTAAGGGCATCGACGCCGCAAAACTGGCGTTCAGCTTCGCCGCCGGTACGATCGCTCCCAGGCAGTTGGGACCAATGGCGCGCAGCTCCGGAAAGCGGCGTAGTTCCTGCTTGAGCGACTCCTCGAGGGCATGTCCTGCCGACCCCTTCTCGCGAAAACCGGCTGTGAGAATGATCAAACCGCCAACACCCGCTTCGCC
This sequence comes from Pirellulales bacterium, assembly GCA_019745975.1. GTDB lineage: Bacteria > Planctomycetota > Planctomycetia > Pirellulales > JAEUIK01 > JAIESQ01. The sequence goes on along the minus strand of JAIESQ010000001.1, from coordinate 38,609 downwards.
AGCTTGACGCACGATCGCCGGCACGGTCGCGGCCGGCGTGCAAACGACCACCAGGTCGACGGGTCCGGGCAGTTCGGCGAGCGAGCGATACGCCTTGGTCCCTTGAACCACGCCGTGTTGCGAATTGACGGGGTAGACGGGGCCCTCGAAGCCACCCTGCACAAGGTTCCGGAAGGTGATGGCGCCGACTTTACTGGCCGTATTGCTCGCGCCCACGACAGCCACGCTGCGTGGTGTCAGCATCCGGGCAACGGCGGTTGGGGGCATCCAGGGCATCGTCACGTCAATCGGGTTCTACCGTGGGCGTCGCGCAGCGGAAAGGCCGCATCGGTTCGCACGACCGCGCCATGCTGGCCGAGAAATGGATCGCCGAGCCACGCGATTCCCGAGGCGGACTGTGCCTCGCGCAAAGAAAGAACGTTGCCCGAGGGGGCTGTGACACCGACGACACCACGATCAAGTGCCACTACGCTGCCACCCCTTCGATCAGGCTCATCGCGCCGGCGGTCGGCACGATCCGCGAGAGCTTCAAGCCCGCCGCCGCATAGAGCGATTTGTATTCTGCCGCCGTGCGTTCCTTGCCCCCGGGCATCACCAGCATGTTGATGTCAATCAGCTTGCCGAACGAGGGCTTGTTGCCCGGCGGGATGACCGCTTCGATCAAGAGGACTTTGCCGCCGGCCGGCAGCGCGGCGCGGCAGTGCTTCAAGATCTGGATACAACGAGGTTCGTCCCAATCGTGGATGATGTGTCGCATCAGGTACGTGTCGGCGCCCGACGGCACGCTTTCGAAGAAGCTGCCGGCGATCACCTGGCAGCGGTCGGCCACGCTGGCCGCTTCCAGTCGTGGCTTCGCCCGGGCGACAACATGGTCGAGGTCGTACAAGATGCCTTTGAGCTTGGGATAGCGCTGCAGCACCATGGTGATCAGGCTGCCGTTGCCGCCACCGATATCAGCCAGAGTTTTGCAATCGGAGAAATCGTAGGCGGCCAGCATTTGGGCAGTTTCGCTGCCGTGTACGGCGGTCATGGCGGCGTCGAAGTTGCGGGCAGCCTCGGGATGCTCGGCCAGGTAACCAAACACCGGCTTGCCATAGACATGATCGAATGCCGGCTTGCCCGTCTGCAAGCTGTAGATGATCTGCCCCCAGGCGGCGTGATGCTCTTCGCCGAGCATGATCGCCATGGCTTGCTTGCTGGTGGCCACGTCGCTGCGCAACAAGTCGGCCATCGGCGTGAGCGAGAAGCGGTGGTGATCGTCTTCCTCGAACACGCCTTCGCTGGCCAAGGCGCGCAGCAAACGGTACAGCGGTTCGGCTTGCACGCCGACGGCGGCGGCGAGGTCTTCGGCCGACATCGGCTCGCCGGCCAGATGATCGGCCACGCCGAGCTTGGCTGCGGCGTAGAGCATTTGCGAGATCCAGGTGCCGGTCAGAAGGCGTTGGAGGTTTTGTTCAGCGGAGCTCATGGGGTAACGTCCTTGTATGATGATGCGTCGGGAGAGTTGTTGGTCGGTGATTCGCAGGAAATAGCGTAAAGTATGTGCGGCAGTCGGCAAGAGGCGGACAAGCCATTGCTGGTGTGCCACTGCTTGCCGGTCGATCGACGGTGAAGCTCGCGTGATCCATACACCGGCAAGCAGTGCTGAGTTTCTGCCAGTGGCCAGCACTGCTTGTTCGTCGGCACCGACCTGCATCGATATAGCAATTCCCTTTCAGCCGACTACCAAGCAGTGGCGCACTTGCGTTGAATGCCTAGGAGCTAGACAGCCCCCCGGCGCAGTTGCCACACTTCTACTAACTTGGGAACCACACGTATGTCGCTCGTGATTCGTTGCCGGCCGAACGGGCCGTTTGTGATCGAAGGGCCCGTCACCGTGGTCGATCACGACGGGAAGCCGTTTGCGATCGACCCCTCGAAGGCGAACGTGGCGCTGTGCCGGTGTGGACATTCGCAGCGCAAGCCGTTTTGCGATGGCGCTCACAAGACGTGCGGATTTGTCGCGGCCGAGTCGGCGCCGGCGGAGTGAGCAGAGAGCTTCGCAGCGACATCGAGCATTTGTTAGCCGCGGAACTTGCTCCGCGCGCTAGCGTGATCGGTACTGGTTCGTAAGGCGGCGAATCAACTAGCGAGGCGGCACAAGCTAGCGCGCGGGATAAATCCCGCGGCTAACGCATCGCGCGAGCTGCCGAAGGGGACAGGTACATGTTTTCGGCCGGCGCGGGTTGATTGGCGCCGAATCGCACGCCGAAAAATGTACCTGTCCCCGGCGCTAATTCCCCGTCAACCTGCGCCGTACTTCTTCAACGCAATCGTCGACGCGCACGCGCGTCTGCTCGAGCGTGTCACGATCGCGGAAGGTGACCGTCTGGTCCGCGAGCGTCTGGCTGTCGACCGTGATGCAGTAGGGCGTGCCGGCCTCGTCCTGGCGAGCGTAGCGGCGCCCGACCGAGCCCTTCTCGTCGTAAAAGACGTTGAAGTGCGGCTTGAGGGCGCGGTAAATGTCAACGGCGATCTCGGGCATGCCGTCTTTCTTGACCAGCGGAAACACAGCCGCTTTGATCGGCGCCAACCGCGGATGGAACTTGAGGTAGACGCGGGTGCGCGGCTCTCCTTTCTCGTCGGGGACCGAGTCTTCTTGATAGGCTTCGCAGAGAAACGCCAAGGTGGCGCGGTCGGCGCCGGCCGAGGGCTCGATCACGTGCGGCACGAAGCGCTCGCGAGTGAAGTCGTCGAAGTACGACAGGTCGCGGCCGCTGCCCGGGTGGCGCGGTTTGCCATCGGGGCCGAGCTCGACGACCAGGTCGTTCCCCTGGCGCACGAGCTTGCCTTCCATGTGGCTGCGGAGATCGAAATCGCCGCGATGGGCGACCCCTTCGAGCTCGCCGAATTCGCCCGGCGGCAGGAACGGGAAAGCGTACTCGATGTCGGCGGTGCCGCACGAGTAATGGCTGAGTTCTTCGGCATGATGCTCGCGCATGCGCAAGCGCTCGCCCGCTAGGCCTAGCTCGGTGTACCAGCGGTAACGGCGGTCGCGCCAATACTGGTACCACTCGGGCGACGATTGCGGTTGGCAGAAGAACTCGATCTCCATTTGCTCGAATTCGCGCGAGCGGAAGGTGAAGTTGCGCGGCGTGATCTCGTTGCGAAAGCTCTTGCCCATCTGGGCGATGCCGAAGGGCACTCGCACGCGGCTGCTGTCGACCACGTTCTTGAAGTTGACGAAGATGCCCTGTGCGGTTTCGGGGCGGAGGAAAGCGGCTCCTTCTTCGCCGCTGAGCGCGCCGACGTAGGTCTTGAACATCAGGTTGAACTCGCGCGGCGGGGTGAGCGTGCCGAGCGTTTTGGCGTCGGGGCCGAGCACCTGCGAAAAATCGGCCACGGTGGTAAGCGAGACGAGCGGACCGTCCCAAGCGAGCGAGGGGGCGTCTTTCGCCCGCAGGTTGAGAAACTTGAGCGCCCGCTGCTGAGTTTCGTCTTCGCCTTCGGTGCCGCCGAGCTGCGTGGTGACGAAGAACCGCTGCCCGCGAGCGTCGACCCAACGGCCGTTGACCTGATCATGGCGGTAGCGTTTTTTCGACTCGCGGCAATCGACCATGAAGTCGTGGAACAAGTCGTAGTGGCCCGAGCACTTCCAGATCTGCGGGTGCATGATGATCGTGGAGTCGAGGCCGGTCATTTCGTAGGGCATCGGCGCGCCCGGGGGGGCAGCCAGCTCGTCGTGCGAGGTGACCATGTCGCGCCACCAGCATTCCTTGACGTTCCGCTTGAGCTCGACGCCCAGGGGGCCGTAGTCCCAGAAGCCGTTGAGGCCGCCGTAGATTTCGCTCGACTGAAAGAGGAAGCCGCGGCGCTTGGTGAGCGAGACGACTTTGTCCATTTCGACTGCCACGGGTGGATGCTTCCTTTCGAGCCGTAGAAATTGGGAGGATCGGATCGAGGTTCTGATTGATTACTTGAAGGCGGCCGTTAGGAGTGCCTTCTGCTCTAGTTTGTGGCTGCTGTGAGAGCCGGTTGCTGGGCTGGCCGAGGCTGGCCGGCTCAGTCCCGATAGCGGAAACCGCCCCAGCAACCGATCGCCGAAATGGCCGCGCAGAAAGCTCCAGGCTCCCATGTTCTCGGGCTCTTCCTGCACCCAAACGGCGGGCGTGCCGTCGCTATAGCCGACCAGCGCTTTGCGCAGGCCTTCCCATGGCAGCGGGTACAACTGCTCAACGCGCACGATGGCGACGTCGTCGCGCTTGCGTTCCTGACGCTCTTGAACCAGCTCGTAATAGAGCTTGCCCGTGCACAGCAAAATGCGCGCGGCGCCAGTCGATTGATTGGAGTCGGGCAGCACGCGTTCGAACGTTCCTCGCGCGCAATCATCGAGCGCCGAAACAGCTTGTGGATGTCGCAACAGGCTCTTGGGCGTCAGCACGATAAGCGGCTTGCGCCAGCGGCGCAGCGCCTGGCGCCGCAGCAGGTGATAGTACTGTGCCGGGGTCGTCGGATAAACGATCTGCATGTTGTCTTCGGCCGACAACGACAAGTAGCGTTCCAGACGGGCACTCGAGTGCTCGGGCCCTTGCCCTTCGAATCCGTGCGGCAAGAGCAAGCCGAGCCCGCTCAACCGCCGCCATTTGTCTTCGGCGCTGGCGATGAACTGATCGATGATCACCTGCGCCGCATTGGCGAAATCACCGAATTGTGCCTCCCACAAGACCAAGCCATCCGGGTAGTCGAGGCTATAGCCATATTCGAAACCGAGCACGCCAGTCTCCGAGAGCGGGCTGTTAAAGATTTCGACTGGGGCCTGCTTGTCGCTCAGATGTGCCAGCGGCGTGTACGGGGCGCCGGTCTGAAAGTCGTACAATACGGCGTGCCGGTGGCTGAAGGTTCCGCGGCGCGTGTCTTGACCACTTACCCTGAGGCGCACTCCCTCCAGCGACAGTGTGCCCCAGGCCAGCGCTTCGGCGGCGCCCCAATCCAAGGGGCGTTTGCCGGCGGCCATCTCGCGCCTGAGTTCTAGCAGCCGCTCGATCTTGGGATGTGGCTTGAAGTTCTCGGGCAACTGCGTGAGGCGTTCGAGAATCGCGGCCAGGCGTTCGCTAGGCACACTGGTCTCGACATCCGCTGCGCTGGCTTCGGAGCCTCCCGAGTACCCGCTCCAAATTCCCGGGGGAAACTCCGCTGACGCCACGTAGTCTTCGCGCCGTGCTTCGGATAGCTCGCGCTCGAGGTGCTCGCGGCGCTGGCGGGCAATTTGTTCCGCCTCGTCGACGCTGACGCCGCCCAAGAGGAGCAAGTGCTCGAGGTAGTGGTCGCGGACCGAATCGCGTTCTTCGATCGCGCGATAGATCAGCGGTTGCGTGAACGACGGCTCGTCTCCCTCGTTGTGCCCCCGGCGGCGATAGCAGTACATGTCGATCACGACGTCACGGCGAAACGTGAGGCGGAAATCTAGCGCGAGCCGTACCACTTGCGCAACGGCTTCGGGATCTTCGCCGTTGACGTGAAAGATCGGGATTTGCAGCATTTTGGCCACGTCCGTGGCGTAGGTGCTGCTGCGCCCTTCGTGAGGTGAAGTCGTGAAGCCGATCTGGTTGTTGACGACGATGTGGATCGTGCCGCCGACTGTATAGGCGGGCAGCTCGCTGAGGTTGAGAGTCTCCTGCACGACGCCTTCGCCGGCAAATGCGGCGTCGCCATGGATCAAGATCGCCAGCGCTCGCTGCCGCGCGGTGTCGTGCATGCGATCCTGCTTCGCCCGTGTGCGGCCGAGGGCCACCGTATTGACGAACTCCAGGTGGCTGGGATTGAAACACAGCGAGAGGTGTATGCTTCGCCCAGCGCTGGTGACCCAGTCGCTGCTGTGCCCGAGGTGATACTTGACGTCATGTCGACCGAGGTGCAGCTCGGGATCGGCGTCCTCGAATTCGCGAAAGATCTTCCGCGCGCTCTTGCCCATGATATTCGCGAGCACGTTCAAGCGTCCGCGATGTGCCATTCCCAGTACGATCTGTTCTGTCCCCAGGCTGCCAGCATGCTCGATCGCCAGTTCCAATAGCGGAATCAGGCTCTCGGCTCCTTCGAGCGAGAAGGTCTTCGCGCCCAGGTACCGCTTCTGCAGAAACTCCTCGAAGATCACCGCGTCGGTGAGCCGCGTGAAGATGCGCAACTGCTCCTCGCGCGAGAGCTTGAGCCGATTTTCGCTCGACTCCATGCGATCCTGCAGCCAGTTGCGCACCGCCAGATCGTCCATGTGCATGAACTGGGCGCCAATCCGCCGGCAATAGGTGTTGCGCAGGCGTTCGAGAATCTTGCGCAAGGGCAAGGCCGCGGCCCCATGGATCGTGTCGGTCGAAAACGGCTGATCGAGATCCGCCGCCGTCAATCCGTAGTAGTCAAGCTCCAGCTCGCGCGGTCGGGGTCGGGGGAACCCGAGCGGATCGATTTGCGCAATCATGTGGCCGCGCACGCGATAAGCGCGAATCAACTGGTCGACGCGGTCCTGCAGCAGGGCCAGCAGTCGATCGCGCTCCAGCACGGCATCGGTCAGGGCGGCCGCGCTCACGACGTCGGCCGCGGCCCGAGCGACAAGCTGATCGGCTTCCTCGGCCGCTGGGGGCAAGGTAGGCGCCACGTTGCCGTTACCCTGCGCCACGGCGGGGTAAACCTGGGCGCCAGCTCCATCCTGGTCTCCGACCTCCTCCGGCGCCGCGACAACACCGTTTGAAAGGTCGCGGAAGTACCGTCGCCACTCGGGCGAGACCGATGTTGGATCGGCCTCGTATTGCGCGTACAGCTCCTCGACGAAGGGCAGGCTCAAGCTGCCAACATTGGTCTGGCTGTCGCTCATAGCGTAGATGGTTTCCGCCGCGCCCCCGCGCGGTAAGAGTTATGGTCGCCAAGTTCCATCATTCGCGTCCCTCTTCGTCGCACGAATCATACCATTGGCTCCCCCCTGCCCTGTAGGGGTGGCGCGCCACGTCGCCGCTTGATTCAGAAGAAGGGACGGGCAGTGCTTCGCGTTGTTGCTGCGAGTCCCTGTCTGGTCACCGGTGTCGGTAGATGGTTTACTAGACATCCACACATGCCACGCATTGGAGCTGATTTCGTGCGAACGATTGCATTGCTAGTGGTTGGAATACTTCTGGCGCGGTCCACCACTGCGCAGGAATGGCCACAGTTCCGCGGGCCCGACGGGCAGGGGCATACCTCGGCCGCCAATCTGCCACTGACCTGGAGTCAGTCGGAGAATATCGCCTGGAAGACGCCAATCGAAGGACGCGGCTGGTCAAGTCCAGTTGTCGGCGACGGTCGAATTTGGCTGACCACGGCGATCGACGAGGGACGCTCGTTGCGGGCGGTGTGCGTCGAGCTGTCGAGCGGAAAGATCGTGCGCGACATCGAAGTCTTCAAGATCGCCAACCCGCCGACCTTGAACGCCAAGAACAGCCCCGCTAGCCCCAGCCCCGTGCTCGAAGGGAACCGGCTCTACGTACACTACGGCACGTCGGGAACGGCCTGCCTCGACGCAGCAACGGGAAAAGTTCTGTGGCGCAACCAGGAGCTGAAGCTCGATCATAAGGAAGGGCCCGGCAGTTCGCCGATCGTGTGGCGCGACCTGCTGATCGTCAACTGCGACGGCACCGACGTGCAATATGTCGCGGCGCTCGACAAGCGCACCGGGCAACTGGCCTGGAAAACCAATCGCCGCCTGCCGATCAGCGACACGCCCGACTATTGCAAGGCGTATTGCACGCCGCTGGTGGTGCGCTTGGCCAACGGCAGCGAAGAATTGATCAGCCCGGGCGCGAGCCGGGTGATCGCCTACGACCCGGCGACCGGCCGCGAGTTGTGGTACGTCAACTACGAAGGTTTCTCGAATGTGCCCAAGCCGCTGTTCGACAACGGGCTGGTCTACATTTGCACGGGCTACATGCAGCCGCAGTTGTGGGCCCTGCGGCCCGGCGGCGAGGGGGACGTGACCGCGTCGCACGTGGTTTGGAAGATGACCAAACAAGCGCCGGCCAATCCTTCGCCGGTGCTGGTCGATCGCGAACTGTACGTGCTCTCCGACCAGGGAATCATGACGTGCGTCGACGCGACAACTGGCAGCGAGTTGTGGCGCAAACGATTGCCGGGGGGCTATTCGTCCTCGCTCTTGGCGGCGCCAGGGCGGATCTATGCCTTCAACGAAGATGGCGTGACGAGCGTGCTGGCCGCGGGGCGCAAGGCGGAGCTGCTGGCCGAGAACACGCTCGACGAGCGCATCATGGCTTCACCGGCGATCGTCGGCGACGCGCTCGTCTTGCGCACCGCAGGCCACTTGTATCGCATCGAAGCCGGCGCGAAGCAAACCGCCGCGGTGAAGTAATTCCGTATACCGTTTCGGCAAGCGCTATCAAGTTCGCGCGTCATCGCCATGACCGTGCCAACTATCAACATCGAAGCGTTGCGATACACAGCACCGATCGTGCGCGAGATTCTCGCCGGCTATCCGCTCCCGACTCATGGAATCCATGGCGTCGGGCACTGGGGCCGCGTGCTGGAAAATGGCTTGCAGCTCGCGACCAAGACAGGCGCGAACGTTGACGTTGTCGTGCTATTCGCGCTGTTTCACGATTCGCGGCGCGTCAACGAAGATTGGGACCAGGGGCACGGACAACGCGGCGCCGAGCTCGCCATAAGAATGCGCTCCTCGCTCCCCGCGCTTTCGGACACAGCGTTCGAGTTATTGACCGAGGCCTGCCGCCTGCACACCGACGGCCTGCTCGACGGTGACGTGACATTGCAAACGTGCTGGGATGCCGACCGGCTCGATCTGGGGCGCGTGGGCATTACGCCATCCGCGGAACGGCTGTGTACGGATGCAGCTCGATCGCTGCTTACCTGGGCGCGGCGACGTGCTGAGTCGCGCGCTACGTCCAACCTTGTGCGTGATCTATGGCTGTGAAGCGCGAAAGTTCCACGAATTTCAGCTACCCGAGCGCGATGTGCTCCACCAACCGGTCGAGAAACGGCCGTTGATCGGGGTGGATCAGCCGCTGGGCTTCGGCCAGCGAGACAAACTCGGCGCGGTCGACTTCCCACGAGGCACAATGCGGCGCGCAATCGTCTGGCGCCGCGGCGCCAAAGCAGTGGATCAGCTTGCCGCTCTTCTGATAGCGAATCGTGCCCAGCTCGACGAGCGGACCGGTGACATCGACCCCGGCCTCTTCGAGCGTCTCGCGGCGCGCCGCGGCTTCGACCGATTCGCCTTCGTCTGGCAATCCCTTGGGAATGCTCCAAGGCTTGTGGCGGTTGTAGTTGCCCGACGGGTGGACAAGCAGCACTTCGAGTTGATCAGTGACTCGGCGATAGAGGAGGATGCCGGAGGAGACCTTTGCTGGTTTTGGCTTGTCGGGCATCGCGCGAGTTTTTCGACATTAATGCTTAAGCACGAGCACCGGGCAATGCGCCAGACGGACCACCCGTTCCGCCACGGAACCGACGAGCAAGCGGGTCAAGCCCGTGCGGCCGTGCGAGGGGAGCACGATCAAGTCGGCGTTGGCTTTCACGGCGTAATCGGTGATTTCGTGCCCGGGATCGCCGAAGGCGACCTCGATCTTGACGCCAGAGTACTTATTCTCTGGCAGGCGTTCTTTAATCGCTTTCTCGGCGTGATGCTTGCGGCTGACGTCATCGACGGTGTTCCAGATGACGCCCGGCTCGGCAGGTTCGAGCACCGCCAGTACGTAGATAACGTGCAGATGCGAGGCATCGGCGACCAGCTCCAACGCGGCATCGACCGCCGCCAGCGATTGGTCCGAGAAATCGATTGGCACGACGACGCTTTGTTTAGGCAGCCAGGACATGTAGAACCTTTCAAGTCGTGAACTCTAGGGCCGAGGACAGTCCCATTTTTGCTCGGACATACGAAAATCGGTGGGGCAGCCGTGTTCGCCGAGCAAAAATTGGGACAGACCCCTTCAATGCCGCGGCTGAAACTCTCCCGCGCGATAGCGCCGCCAGTAGGCGTCGAGTGCGCGGCGCACGCGGCCGCTTAGCAGCACCACGCCCACTAGGTTTGGTATCGCCATCGAGAAAATCATCAGGTCGCTGAATTCCAGCACCTTGCCGGCGGTGACGATCGATCCTAACAGCACAAAGCCCAGGAACAAGAGTTTATACACCAGCGAGGAGCGTTGGCCGAACAGGTATGACCAGCAGCGCTCGCCGTAATACGACCAGGTGATCATTGTCGAATAGGCAAACAGCACGACGGCGACGGTCAACAACGCGGGAAACCAAGAGGCCACGGTGGCAAACGAGGCCGAAGTGAGTCGGGCACCTTGTTCGGCCGGGGGAACGGCGGCGAATTCGGGGTCGTCGTAAACGCCCGTGACGACAATCACCACGCCGGTGAGCGTGCAGACGACGACCGTATCGATAAATGGTTCCAGCAGGGCCACGAGTCCTTCGCGAACTGGCTCGTCGGTGCGCGCGGCGGCATGAGCAATCGAGGCGGAGCCGATGCCCGCTTCGTTCGAAAAGGCCGCTCGGCGCATGCCGACCACCATCACGCCCAGGAAGCCGCCGTACATCGCTGCGGGTTGCAGCGCGCCGCGCGCGATTTCTTCGATGGCGGCGGGAACTCGCTGGGCATTGACGAGGATGATCGCCAGCCCGGCCAGCATGTAAAGACCGCACATGAACGGCACGACGCGTTCGGCCGTGGCGGCGATGCGGCGGATTCCACCGATGATGACAACGCCGACCAGCAGCGCCATCACGGCGCCGTACAGAACTGGCAGGCGATCGAAGACAGGCAACTGTTCGCGCACCAGGCCCAGCGACTGGCCCACCTGGAAGGCACAGCCCCCGCCAACCGCTCCGCCCATGCACATGACTGCGAACGCGATGGCCAATAGCCGGCCCGTGCGAGGCCAGCCGAGATCGGCGAGCCCAGCGTGCAGGTAACGCATGGGCCCGCCCGAAACGACACCCGACGGGTCGATCGTTCGGTACATCTGGCCAAGCGTGCATTCGGCGAACTTGCTGGCCATACCTAGCAGGCCGGCGACGATCAGCCAGACAATCGAGCCTGGTCCGCCCGCCGCGATGGCGATCGCCACACCGCCAATGTTGCCCAGCCCAAGCGTGCCGGAGAGCGCGGACGACAGCGCCTGAAAATGGGAAACTTCGCCCTGGTCGTGCGGGTCGTCATAGTCTCCCTTCGTGAGTCGCACCGCGTGCCAGAAACCGCGGAAGTTGATGAAGGACATACGCAGGGTGAAGAACGCGGCGCCGGCGATTAACCAGAAGACGACGAACGGGACTTCGCTCGACAACTCCTGGCCTGTGAGCCATGCGTACGGGCGGCCGAGATCGAAAAACAATACGGCGTCGAGCGGATCTACCAGGACGCGACCGAACAGGTCATCAACGACGGTTTGCCAGTCCGTCGTGCCTTGCTTGGGTGCCTCTGCGCTGGCTTGGCAGTTGTTCGGGCTTGCCACTAGCCAGATTAGCGCGGCGAACACAATTCGAATGCAGAACTTCCGCCGAGCAACCGCTTCGAAGCATGGCAACGGGGTCACGGTTTGAAGTGCCTGCATGCGGAACTTGACCAGCGGAATAGCGTTCGCACGTGATTTATAGATCATAACATTTTGTGAAAACTAGTGTTACGGCGAGTGCGAATTTTCGCATGCTGGCTTGTCAAAATTGTCGGGCTAGGTATGATTCTGTTGGCAGACAACTCGCACGTGCTCGGCTTGCGTTATGAGAGAAACCTCCGATTCGCGACTGATCGAGCTCCTGCGTCTGACTGGACCGCAGAGCATATCGCAGATTGCCGCCGAGACCGAGGTGACGGCCACCGCCGTGCGTCAGCGGCTTTCGCGGTTGATGCGTCAAGGGCTGGTCGAGCGGCGGGCGATTCGCGACGGGCGCGGCCGGCCACGACACGAATACGCCCTGACCTCCCAGGCACGGCGTCAGGTGGGTGATAACTTCGCCGATTTGGCGATGGTGCTGTGGGGTGAGATTCGTGCTGTCAAGGACTCGGAGACGCGTCGCGGCCTGCTGGAACGGATCGCTGGTGCATTAGCGAGTGAGTATGCCGGCCGCATTGAGGGGGCAACGGTTGCCGAGCGAATGCGCGACGTACAAACCGTGCTTACCGAGCGGCGCGTGCCATCGTCGGTTGTCGAGGGGCCCCCCGGCCGGGCCTCGCTGACAGTGCTCGATTGCCCGTATCCGGCGCTGGCCGAACAGGATCGCGGGATTTGCGCGGTCGAGCGGATGCTGTTTTCGCGGCTGGCCGGAGCTGGCCTGCAATTGTCGCAATGCCGGCTCGATGGTCACGCCTGCTGCCAATTTGAAACCAACTAGCGTACGGATATAGTGAGGGGCTTGTCGCAACGGACCGCTGGGTCGAGCGCGAATCGCGATTAAGTCTCTACGCAGGAATGCCAACCGCCATGTCAAAGCCCTGGATCGAAGGCCGCTTCGAAGAAAACGTCATCACCACGACGATCGAGCAGGCGATCAACTGGGCCCGCCAGTCGAGCATCTGGCCAATGACGTTCGGCCTGGCCTGCTGTGCGATCGAAATGATGGCGACCGGGGCCAGCCGCTTCGATATGGATCGGTTTGGGGCCGGCGCGTTTCGGGCAACGCCGCGCCAGGCCGACCTGATGATCGTCGCCGGCACGGTAACGTACAAAATGGCCAGCCGCGTACGCCGGCTCTACAACTTGATGCCCGACCCCAAGTTCGTGATTGCGATGGGGGCCTGCACGGTTGGTGGCGGGCCTTACTTCAAGTACGGATACCACGTCGTGAAGGGGGTCGACTTGGTGGTGCCGGTCGACGTTTACGTGCCGGGCTGCCCACCGCGCCCCGAGGCACTGCTCGAAGGGCTGATGCGCGTGCAAGACAAGATCAAGGGGCACCGCATGGCCAAGAAGCGGAGCGGCGCGGGCATGCTGCACTGGATTACGACCGCGGGCTCGGCTGGTGAGCAGGTTGAAGACGAGTTGCCGCTTCCCCATCACTCGGGTTACGTCGAGGCACCCGCTGACGAGCCGCTGTTCGACCATCAGAAAATCACGGGATAACGCGCGAATCTTGTATCCGACAAGGCGCAATTGATGCCATGTTTCGAGACAATCGCATGACCGAAACGCTCGCGATTCGCGACCTGCACGTCGCCATCGACGGCAAGGAGATCCTCAAGGGAGTGAACCTCGTTATCCGCCGCGGCGAAACCCACGCGCTGATGGGCCCCAATGGTTCGGGCAAGAGCACGCTGGGCTACGCCATCATGGGGCACCCGGGCTACGAAGTGACGCGCGGCTCGATCGAGCTCACCGACACCGACGGAAAGGTGCACAACGTTTTGGAGATGGAGCCCGACGAACGGGCCCGAGCCGGGTTGTTCCTGGCGTTCCAGCGGCCGATGGCGGTGCCAGGCGTCAAGATGGCCGACTTCCTGCGGCATGCCACGACGAACGTCCGCAATCCGCAGCGCAAGGAGGGAGAAGAGCTGATCCCGATGCGCGACTTCCGCAAGGAGCTGCGGGCCAAGATGGATCAACTAAAGATGGACGCCGAGTTCGCCAAACGCTACGTGAACGACGGTTTTTCGGGTGGCGAGATGAAGCGGGCCGAGATTTTGCAAATGGCCATGCTCCGCCCCAAGTTCGCGATCCTCGACGAGACCGATAGTGGGTTAGATGTCGACGCGGTGCGGCTGGCCAGCCAGAGCATCGCCGAGATTGGCGGCGCCGAGATGGGCATTTTGATCATCACGCACCACGACAAGCTGCTGGAGCACAACCACCCCGACTTTACGCACGTGATGCTGGGTGGCCGGATCGTCGAAACGGGCGACGCCAGCCTGGCGATCGAGCTTCACCAGCACGGCTACGACCGCGTGCGGGCGAAGTATCCCGAGGCGGCGGCCGACGAGGACGCCATGCGGGCCGCCAAGGCCGAGGCCGTGGCCACTTAACGAAGATCGAATTGTGGCCGGGATGTTTGACCCCGGTCGAAATACGCGAACGCTTCCGGCCTCACAGAGGCTGGCTACAGAACTTCAACGAAATTGAGCATAACCATGGCCACCGACACGAAAGCCGAACAGTTCGACGTCGGGCTCGGCGAAATCAATAAGTACGATTTCCGCAACGAGGAAAAGTACGTATTCAAGAGCCGCAAAGGGCTCGACACCCAGATCGTCAATCAGATCTCGGAGATGAAGAACGAGCCGCAGTGGATGCGCGACTTCCGGTTGCGCAGCCTGGAGATCTTCAACTCCAAGCCAATGCCTCATTGGGGAGGCGCGCTCGACGGGATCAACTTCCAGGACATCTACTACTACATCAAGCCGTCGGAAAGCCAGGGACGCACCTGGGACGACGTGCCCGAGGACATCAAGCGCACGTTCGACAAGCTCGGCATCCCCGAGGCCGAGAAGAAGTTCCTGGCCGGCGTCAAGGCACAGTACGAGAGCGAAGTTGTCTACGGTTCGCTGCGCGAAGACCTGGAAAAGCAAGGCGTCATTTTCACCGACACCGATAGCGCGGTGCGCGAGCATCCCGACCTGGTTCGCGAATACTTCAGCACGATCATTCCGCCAGCCGACAACAAGTTCGCCGCGCTCAACTCGGCGGTCTGGTCGGGCGGCTCGTTCATCTATGTCCCCAAGGGGGTCAAGATCGAGTTTCCGCTGCAGGCCTACTTTCGCATCAACGCCGAAAGCATGGGGCAGTTCGAGCGGACGCTGATCATCGTCGACGAGGGAGCGCAGATTCATTACGTCGAAGGTTGCACGGCCCCTATGTACTCGAGCGAAAGCCTGCACTCGGCCGTCGTCGAGATCATCGTCAAGAAGCACGCCCGCTGCCGGTACACCACGATCCAGAACTGGGCCAACAATATCTACAACCTGGTGACGAAGCGGGCCGTGGCGCACGAAGCGGCCGTGATGGAATGGGTCGACGGCAACCTCGGCAGTCGGCTGACGATGAAGTATCCGGCCGTGTACATGCTCGAACCCGGCGCGCGGGGCGAAATCCTCTCGATCGCGTTTGCCTCGGCCGGGCAACATCAAGATGCGGGGGCCAAGGTGGTGCACGCCGCGCCGCACACTTCGAGCCGCATCATTTCCAAGTCGATCAGCAAGAACGGCGGCCGTGCGAGCTATCGCGGGCTGGTCAAGGTCGAGAACGGGGCGCACCGCTCAAAGTCGAATGTGGTGTGCGACGCCTTGATTCTCGACCCCAAGAGCCGCAGCGATACTTATCCCTATATCGAGATCGACGAGCAGGACGTGTCGATCGGCCACGAGGCCAGCGTCTCGCGGATCGGCGAAGAGCAGTTGTTCTATCTGCGCAGCCGCGGCCTGACCGAAGCCGAAGCCAGCACGATGATCGTCAACGGCTTCATCGAACCCTTGGTCAAAGAGCTGCCGATGGAGTACGCGATCGAGATGAACCGACTCATCGAACTGCAGATGGAAGGGACCGTCGGCTAGCCTCGCCCGATCTTCGATATTTTTTCAGTTCTGGCTTTTTGCTGCCTGCTTCGCATGTCGACTGCCACCAAGTCTGCCGGATTCAGCAAGGACGTTTTCGAGTCGTTTCTGCCAGGGCGACAAGAGCCTGTGTGGCTCACGGCGCTGCGTCGTCGGGGCTGGCAGGCGTTCGAGACGCTGCCGCCGCCGTCGCGCGACGACGACGCCTGGCGACGGACCGATATTCGATTATTGCGGCTCGATCGGTTCGCGCTCTCGGCCGAACGGCCCGATGCCGCGTTGGCTCCCGCAGCGCTCCTCACCGCCGGGGTTGAAACGGCGGGCCGTACGGTGGCGGTCAACGGTCACACGCTGGTCGACGAGTTCGATCCGGCGCTCGGCCAGCGCGGCGTGCTGTTCGGCAATCTCGAGCGGCTGGCTTGTGAGCACGAAAACCTCGTGCGGACGCACCTGCTCACGCGCGCTGTCGATCCGGTGGCCGACAAGTTCATGGCACTGCACACGGCCTTTATGTCGGGCGGAACCCTGTTGTACGTGCCGCCGGGAGTGGTGATTGACCGGCCGCTCCATATGCTCTCGGGCCTGGCCGCCGGTGGGGTCGATTTCGGTCACACACTGGTCGTGCTGGGCGAAGGGGCCGAGGTCACCTTGCTGGCCGAGACCGCCAGCGGCGACGAGCCCGGCCTGCACTGCGGGGCGACCGAAGTGTTCGTCGGTCCCGGCGCCAAGCTGCGCTACGTGAGCTTGCAGAACTGGGGATCGGGCGTCTGGCACTTCGCCCACCAGAAGTCGGTCGTCGAGCGCGAGGCGGCGCTGCAGTGGACGATCGGCGCGTTGGGAGCCCGACTGGCGAAGGTCGATCAGTACGTTTCGCTGGTTGGTTCCGACGCCCAGGCTCAGGTGAACGGCGTGATGTTCACCGAGCGCAAGCAACATCTGGCGTATCACACGCTGCAGTACCACGAAGCGCCCAATTGCCGCAGCGATCTGCTCTACAAGGGTGCGCTGCAAGACTCGTCGCGCATTGTGTGGCGCGGCATGATCAAGGTCGCCCCCGGCGCGCAAAAGACCGACGGCTACCAGCGCAACGACAACCTGATGCTTTCCGAAGAAGCCCGGGCCGACTCCATCCCCGGCCTGGAGATCGAAGCCGACGATGTCCGCTGCACGCACGGGGCCACGGCGGGCCGGGTGGACGACGAGCAGATTTTTTACGCCCGCAGCCGCGGCCTGACGCGCAAGGAAGCGACGCGGATGATCGTGGCCGGCTTCTTCCAGCAGGTGTTCGACCGGATCACGATCGAGAGCGTGCGCGAGGCGCTGGGTCAAGCAATCGGCCGGCGAATTCGCGAGTACACGTAATCATGTCC
Organism: Pirellulales bacterium; assembly: GCA_019745975.1. GTDB lineage: Bacteria > Planctomycetota > Planctomycetia > Pirellulales > JAEUIK01 > JAIESQ01. The sequence goes on along the minus strand of JAIESQ010000001.1, from coordinate 21,728 downwards.
GATTTTCAACGTGTGGCCGCCGTGAGCGAGGTTTCCGACCCCGGCAAACTGCTGGTCGAGGTCGACGATCAATTGATCGCGCTGTTCCACGTCGCCGGCAAGTTCTACGCCCTGGACGATGTCTGTACGCACGACGGCGGCCCGCTGGCCGAAGGGCAATTGTGCGGATACGAGATTGCCTGCCCAAGGCACGGGGCCAAGTTTGATATCCGCGACGGTCGGGCCATCACGATGCCGGCCACGCAGCCGACGCGCTCACACGAGGTCAAGATCGAAGACGGGCAAGTCTTCGTGCGGCTGGTAGAGTGAGTGGCGGCGGCGCGAAGTTTGCTAGACTATCGAGAGGTGTCGTCAAACCAGCTAGCGCGCGGAGCAAGCTCCGCGGCTAACCCTTGAGCGAACCTATTTCCCGGGGTCCATCCCATGCCCATCGCCGAAGACGCCATTCGCGAAGCCCTCAAGCAGGTCGTCGATCCCGAGCTGTTCGTCAACGTGATCGACTTGGGGCTCGTGTATGCCGTGAACGTTGAAGAGGCCGAAGGCAAGACGAACATCAATATCGAGATGACCCTGACCAGCCCTGCCTGCCCGGCGGGTCCGCAGCTCGTCGGCCAATCGAAGGACGTGCTCTCGCGATTGGAGGGTGCCGGCGCGGTTGACGTCAAGCTGGTAATGAGCCCGCCGTGGACTCCCGACCGCATGACGGAAGAGGCCCGCGACCAGTTGGGCATCTTCTAGTCGGAATGCAGCTTGAGGCGTAGGGTACGTGGAGCACGCATCACAAGTTTGGTGCGTTGCGCAAGCGGTTGCCACACTAACGGACCGTTACGCGACGAACGAGTCCAGCGTGCGCAACGTACCACTGGCGGCGGCTTGCTCCACGCACCCTACAGAAGCACATGCGGCTGTTTGTTTACGAGCATCTGATGGCCGGAGGCTTCGGTCCGCAGGCCCCTGCAAGCTTGTTGGCCGAAGGCCGCGCGATGCTGGTCGCGATTGTCGAGGATTTCGCCGCGGCGGGCCACGACGTCGTGACGGTGCTTGCGGATCGCGTCGATTCGCTAACCGCGTTTCCGGCTCGGGTCGTGAGGACTGGCGACGCGGCCACCAGAACGGCTGTTTTCCATAAGCTGGCCCACGATGCCGATTGGACGCTGGCGATCGCCCCTGAAATCGGTGGCGCATTGACAAACTGCCACCGCGCGGTCGACGCAGCGCAGGGCCGCTGGCTCGGTTCATCGCTCGAGGCCATCCGCGTGGCGTCGGACAAGCATGCCACGGCCGAAGCGCTGCTGGCGGCAGGCGTGCCCGTGCCCGAGGGTGTCTCGTTGGGCGCCGACGAATTACCGCCTGTGGGTTTCCCCTTTCCCGCGGTCCTCAAGCCGTGCGACGGGGCTGGGTCGCAAGATGTCATCCTGCTGCATTCGCGATCCGACGCGATCACCTGGCCGCGCCGGACCACTCCGCAGCGACTCGAACGCTATTGCCCCGGCCTGGCTGCGAGCGTGGCCCTGCTGGTCGGAGCAAACACGAGTAGCAGTTTCAAAACCGACGATGCTGCAGCCCTGTGTGCCACTGCTAGCTCGTCTAGCAGTGCCGTATCGAGCCCTGCACTGCTGGGCAAGCCAGCAGTGGCACCCACACCAGGATTTGAAACTGCTGCTACTTACGCGCTACCGCCTTGCCAACAGCATTTGAGCAGCGATGGTCGGTTCGCCTATCTGGGGGGAAGTACTCCGATCGAGCCCGCGCTGGCCGCGCGCGCCGAGCGACTCGCGCGCCAAGCCGTGGCGGTCTTGCCAGGGCTGTGGGGCTACGTGGGCGTCGATTTGGTCCTCGGCGAACGCCCAGACGGCGGTGACGATGTTGTCATCGAGATTAATCCTCGACTCACGACCTCCTATCTTGGGTTGCGTAAGCTGGCGCACGACAATCTTGCCACAGCGTTGCTCGACGTGGCTGCCGGGCGAAGTCCGCGCTTGCGATTCGGCTCGCGATCCGTCTGTTTCACGGCGCGGTAACAATCAACTCGCGGCATTTGCGCTTTCGCGACTTGGGATCGCCTTCGCGCGTCGTCTATAATCACGGCATCCGCAACTGCAATTGCGACGCTGAAGCCCTGGCAAACCTGCGCAACTCGACGATGTCTGATTACTGGTCGCCGTCATCTGCGTCACCACCGAACATCCCGCCAACTTCGCCGGCCGATCGACCGCCCAACTCACCGGAAAGCGCGAGTCCTGCGGGTAGGCCGTGGCTGGCGACGCCAACGAGCTCCTCCCCGCGATCAGCACCACCACGCCGCCCTGCTGCCACCGCGGTCAGTTCGCGGCTGATTGTGTTACTGATGTTGCTGCTGGCCTTTTTCGCGGGTCCGCGAATCGTACAGCAGTATCAGTATCGTGCGACGCTTGGGCGCGAATTGGCCGAGGTCGAGGTCGCGCGTCAAGCAGCCGCTAGCCTGAAGGACACCACCGAGGCCTTCCGCTTCGTCGCCCAAAGCGTTGGCCCTAGTGTCGTCCACATCGACACCGAGCAGATCGTGCGACGCGGCAGCCGCATCGCCGACTGGGGATTCTCGCCTCCGCGGAAACTCTCGGCCACTGGTTCGGGGGTGATCGTCGACGCGGCGGGTTACGTGTTGACGAATTATCACGTCGTGGCGGGAGTCGAATCGTCTGGGCTAAGCGTGCGCCTCAGCGACGGGCGCGTGGTTTCGGAAATTACCATTGTTGGCAACGACGAAGCGACCGACCTGGCCGTGTTGAAAATCAATGCCGCCAATTTGATCGCGGCGCCCTGGGGCGACAGCGACCAACTCAAGGTGGGAGATTGGGTGCTGGCGGTTGGAAATCCGTTTGGTCTCGACCGCACCGTCACGGCGGGCATCGTCAGTGCCAAAGGGCGCCGCGGCGTCGTGGATGGCAGCCTGTTTCAGGATTTTTTGCAGACCGACGCAGCCGTCAATCCCGGCAACAGCGGTGGACCGTTGGTCAATCTTAAAGGCGAAGTCGTCGGCATCAACACGGCGATCGTCGGGCAGTCGTTTCAAGGAGTCAGTTTTGCCATTCCCAGCCAGATGGCCCGCGATGTTTACGAGAAGCTGCGCAAGTCGGGGAGCGTCGCACGCGCTTGGTTGGGTGCTTCGCTGCAAGATCTCACCCCCGAACTGGCGGCTCAATTGAATACCACGGCCGTGCAGGGAGTGGTGATAACAGGAATCGTTCAAGGGGCGCCGGCCCACAAGGCAGGCATTCAGCCTGGCGATGTCGTTGTGGCCATTGAGGGGGAAGAGGTGCGAAATGCCTCGGAATTGGCCATTAGTGTCGCCGGGTCGAAAATTGGCTCAACGGTGTCGCTCAAGCTGAAGCGTGGCGAAAAGGAGATGACGGTATCGGTCAAACTCGAGCCACGGCCCCCCGAGAACCAGTTGAGACCGCGATAGCATCGGTGTGCACAGCGGAAATGGACTCGACAAAAACTGCCGCGCCGCGAGCGCACGCGCGCTCGCGCTGGTTGTCGATGGCAATTTGGCTGCGCTGCAAGTCGCAGCAACGCAAGAAGTTTTTGCGAGATGCTGGCAAAAAATCGCTCGCGTAACGCGCGCTTGACCCGTTTTTTTTAGCGTCCTATAATCCGCCACGCTTGCTCGGCAGACATCGCCGTCGCCCCAAAATTCCCGCAGGAACAACCGGCCGCTTCACGCCGTTGCCATGTGCTCGCGTGAAGCGTCCGCCCGCAAGTGGGTGTCGACGAATCGATCGCCGAACAAGGGCCGGCGTTGGTCTCTGGATGTAGCGCAATTGACCCAAGGAGGGGTCGGTCTGTGCCGGTGGTTCTGCCGGCAGCTTGAGATCCTCCTCTCCAACATTCTCGCGGAGCCAGGCGTGGCCGGCCCAGTGCCTTTTGACGCCAAGGATGAGCTGCGCCGCGCGATCGATATTGTCGATCTCGTGGGGAGCTACATTCAGTTGCGTCGCAGCGGGCGTAACTACGTCGGGCTGTGCCCTTGGCACGACGACCGCCGACCCAGTCTGCAGGTGAACCCGGAGCGGCAGACCTTTAAGTGCTGGGTATGCGACTTGGGGGGCGACATCTTCAGCTTCGTCATGCAGGCCGAAAAGGTGTCTTTCCCCGAGGCGATGCAGCTTTTGGCAGATCGAGCTGGCATTTCGTTGCGGCCGACGCCGCGTGGCGGCTTGTCGGCGAGCGGTGAATCGGCCGGGGCGTCGGCCGATCCCAAAGCCGAACTATATCGAGCGATGGCCTGGGCGGTTGAGCAATACTCGAACAATCTACAGACGTCGCCGCAAGCCGACGTCGCCCGCGAGTACCTGGCCGATCGTGGCATCACGACCGAGAGCGTCCGCAAGTTCCGCCTCGGGTTTGCCCCCGATCGGTGGGACTGGCTGCTTGAGCGGGCGCGAGCAGCGCAGATCAGCGCCAAGACGCTCGAAACCGTCGGGCTCGTTACGCGCGGCGAGCGGGCTGGCAGTGTTTACGACCGCTTTCGCGGACGAGTTCTGTTCGCGATCAACGATACCCAAGGCAGGCCGGTGGCCCTGGGAGGACGCATTCTCCCGTCATTGGCCGAAACCAGCCCGGCCAAGTACATCAATTCCCCCGAAACGCCGCTCTTCTCCAAGAGCAGCCTGCTCTACGCGCTTGATACCGCTAAGGAAGCCCTGCGGCAAGCTGAAGCCAAGCGTGTGCTGGTGGTCGAGGGCTACACCGACGTGGTGATCGCCCATCAATCTGGCTTCCGCAACACCGTGGCCGTACTCGGTACCGCGCTGGGCGAAAAACACGTGCGACTCTTGCGTCGCTACGCCGATCAGATCATTCTAGTCCTCGATGGCGACGAAGCGGGGCAGCGTCGCACCAACGAGGTGCTCGAGTTGTTCGTCGCCGAACAGGTCGATTTGCGCGTGCTCACGCTTCCCGACAAGCTCGACCCGTGCGATTTTCTCCTCGCGCGCGGGGCCGATGCCTTTAATCATTTGCTCGATACTGCCATCGATGCGCTTGGCCATCTGGTGCGGCAGGCTACTACCGGCGTTGCACACGGCGATATGCATGCGGCGAACCAGGCGATCGAGCAAGTGCTTGGAGTGCTGGCCAAGGCGCCGCGCTTGCGGGAAGACACGCCGACCAGCGCCCGTGTACGCGAACACCAGGTGCTGCACCAGCTTTCGCGGCAGTTCGGCGTGCCCGAAGAACTCTTACGTGGCCGATTGAGCCAGTTGCGTCGCTCAGCGGCCCGCAAACCGAGCGCGCCGCAGGTGGCGCCGGCCACGCCCCTGGAACTGCCCCGGCTCGATTCCTGGGAGCAGGAACTGCTCGAGCTGCTGGTCGAGGATCCAAGCTGGGTGGCCGAGGCGCTCACGGTGCTGGGCGTCGAGCAATTGCCATCGGCGATCGCCAGGCAGATCGTCGAAGCCTGTCGCGATCTGCACGAAATCGAAGGCGAAGCGACCTTCGAACGCCTCCTTGGCCACTTCGACGAACCGGAGCTGAAGGCATTTCTCGTCGATCTGGATGAACGGGGGCGAGCCAAGGCGTCGGCAACGCGTGAAGAGCGGCGTGCATGCTTGCTCGAAGGCTGGCGGCGTCGGCACGAGCAGCTGGCACGCCGGTTGCAAGTCGACGCCGTTCGTCAACGCCATGTGGGGGACGACGAAGCGCTGGCCTTGCTGGCGCGCGTCGTTGAGCAGGAACGCAATCGGCACTGCATGACTGAGCCCACGGAGGGGTGAGGGTGCGGTTGCCGAGGTCGAAGTCCGGCGGCGCGGTTGAACCGTGTCGTCGGCCGAGACCATAATCACGTTTGGCAGCGCGCGGCCCGCGCTCCAGGAGGGTCTTCCGTGGATGATCTCGAACGCGACTTGCTCGACTTGATCACGCTCGGCAAGTCGCAAGGCTACTTGACCTACGATCAGGTCAACGATTGCCTGCCGGATGACGCCGTTAACCCCGACAAGATCGACGGCCTGCTGACCTTGCTCGATGAGCAAGGCATCGAACTCGTTACGGAAGCGCCCGAACCGAGTTTTGCGGTCGAACACACTGAGCCGCGCGTGGTGGCACTGACTGACGAACCCGACGGCGACGAGACGCCGCCGCGTCCCAGTCCCCTCGAAGAAGCAGCCAAGTGGAGTGATGATCCCGTTCGGCTATACCTCACCCAGATGGCCGAGATACCGCTGCTGGAACGTGAGCAGGAAGTCTCGCTGGCCAAAAGGATCGAGACGGCCCGCCGCCGATTTCGCCGTGCATTGCTTGCTTGTGACTTTGCCATGCAGGCCACGGTCGAAGCCCTCGAAAAAGTCCACACCGGCGCGCTGCCGTTCGATCGCACCATTAAGGTCTCGCTCACCGAGCGGCTCACCAAGGAGCAGATTCTTGCCCGCATGCCGCACAACCTGCGGACACTGCGGCACTTGCTCGAGGAGAACCGACGCGATTTTCTGACGGTGATTAGCCGTCGGCTGCCGATGCCAATGCGGCAAGCAGCCTGGCGGCGTTTCCTGTGCCGGCGCCGCAAGGCACTGACGCTCGTCGAAGAGTTGAGCTTGCGCACGCGCCGCGTGCAGCCGCTCATGAAGCGGCTCGAGGAAATGTCGCGGCGCATGGACGACTTGCAACGCAAGATCACCATGCTCGACGGCCATTCAGCCGCCAAGGACGAACGCGCCAACCTGCGCAAGGAACTCCGCGACCTGATGCTGCTGTCGCTCGAAGGCCCGCGCAGCCTGCGGGCCCGCTGCGCCCTGGTGCGTCAAGAGTTCCACGAATACGAGCAGGCCAAACGTGATTTGTCCGGCGGCAATTTGCGGCTCGTCGTTTCGATCGCCAAGAAGTACCGCAACCGCGGTTTGAGTTTCCTCGACCTGATTCAGGAAGGGAACACCGGCCTGATGCGCGCGGTCGATAAGTACGAATATCGCCGCGGCTATAAGTTCTCGACGTACGCCACCTGGTGGATTCGTCAGGCGATCACCCGGGCGATTGCCGATCAGGCTCGTACGATTCGCATTCCCGTGCACATGATCGAAGTATTGTCGCGGTTACGCAACGTGTCGAAGCGGTTGCAGCAGGAACTCGGACGCGAACCGACGACTGAGGAAACCGCCAAGGCAGCCGACATCAGTATCGAGGAAACGCGACGCGTGCTGAACATCGGGCGGCATCCGGTCAGCCTCGATCGCCCGGTCGGCGAGAGCGAAGACAGCTCGTTCGGTGAATTTATCGAAGACTCGACGAACGAGAGCCCGCTGTCGACCGCCACGCAGGGCATGCTCCGCGAGAAGATCGAAAACTTGCTCAAGACGCTCACCTTCCGCGAGCGCGAGATCATCCGCCTGCGCTACGGCTTGGGCGACGGTTACACCTACACGCTCGAAGAGGTAGGGCGGATTTTCCGCGTCACGCGCGAACGCGTCCGGCAGATCGAAGCCAAGGCCGTGCGCAAGCTGCAACATCCGGTTCGCAGCCGGCAGTTGGAAGGCTTTCTCGAGGGAATCGCAGGGTAACCGGCGCCGCCGAATCGTGCAGTCATCTACGAGCCACCGCGCACACGCGCGGTGGCTCTTTTTGTTGCGCATGCGTTGTCCGTGAGCGCCGCTCACCTTGCACCGCCCAGGCGGCGATCGGCTATGATGGTCAATTCGGTCGGCCGGTTTCGCAGCGGTTTGCCTATCCAGCCCATCGGCAAAGACCGAATCTCACAGAAGGATACCCGCCATGAGCTCCGCTACCGACGACCGCACTACCGCTGCGAGTACGGCCAGCCTCGGGCACTTTCTCTTCGCGGAAGAGCACGAGCAGTTGCGCCGCACGGTGCGTCAATTTGTCGCTCGCGAAGTCGATCCGCACGCGGACGAGTGGGAGGAGGCGGGTCGCGTACCCAAGTCGCTTTACTTGCGCGGCGGCGCGCTTGGCTTCTTTAGCCATTGCGTTAGTGAGGAGTATGGCGGCATCGGGGGTGACTGCCGTATGGCCATCGTGTTGGCCGAAGAGTTCGCGCTGGCACGCACGAGTGGTCTGGGCATGGCGTTCGGCGCTCACAGCGAGATCGCGATGCCCCATCTGACGCGTTTCGGAACCGATGCGCTGAAGCGCCGCTGGCTCCCCGATCTGGTAGCCGGCCGCAAGGTGGCCGCGCTAGGCATCACCGAGCCGGGGGCAGGCAGCAATGTGTCTGCCATGGCCACCGTCGCGCGCCGCACGGCCGACGGCTGGTCACTCACCGGATCGAAGATCTTCATCACCAACGCGACTCAAGCCGACCTGTTCTTCATCGCCGCCAAGACCGATCCTGGGGCCGGGCATCGTGGCATCAGCATGTTTCTCGTCCCGCGCGAGTCGCCGGGCTTTACGATCGAGGAGATGAAAGGCAAGCTCGGTCGCCGCGCCTCCGACACGGGACTGCTCACGTTCGACAATTTGCCGCTTACGGCCGACGCACTTCTTGGCCAGGAAAACCGCGGCTTCTACCAGATCATGCAGTGTTTTGAGAACGAGCGGCTCACGATCGCCGCCGGCTGCATCGGCGCCGCCGTAGCGGCGCTCGAGCGCACGGTGCGCTACACCCAGGAGCGTCCTTTCGGAATCGGCCACTTATCCGACATGCAAGTCACCAAGCAGCGGCTGGCCAAAAGCTACATGGAGCTGGAGGCCGCCCGACAGTTGGTCTACACCACGGCCTGGCGCGTGATCCACGGCATGCCCAGCCTCAAGGAAGTGGCCATGGCCAAGGCCTTCGCCTCGGAGGCCGCGTTCCGCATCATCGACGACTGCCTGCAGTTGCACGGCGGCTACGGCTACTTCTCGGAGTACTTGATCGAGCGGGCGTACCGCGATATCCGGCTCGACCGCATCGGCGGCGGAGCGACCGAGGTGATGTACGACATCATCGCCAAGCAGTTGCGGATCTAGTCGGGGAACGCCCGCACCTCGAGATGTGAATTGCTAGCGATAAGCGATCCCAAGGTCGCACCTCGCCGCTCCATTGCGCAGCAAGTCGAAATCTTCACACGACTTACGCTCGCCGGGCCACGGTTAGCTAGGACAATTCTTCCGGCGAATCTCGGGCCGTACCATCTGCTAGCTCAGGAGCCCTAGGCTGATCTTGCTGGCATTTCGGGGCACGGTTAGACTTCCGACCCATTTTCAGGCGGCTTGCGTTCCAAGGCCACGTCTGGCAAGCCGCCGACGGTTCCGTCACGAGGTTTGTCCAACGCGGACGTGTCGGTACAAGCATATCGTTTGTGCCGGCAAAGCTGCGTGAATGACTCGACCAGACCGGCACGTGCCGGCGGGATTTTCTTTGCATTGCGCCGACCCCCTTTTATCATGGAATTCGGACACCGGCGCGCCAGTATCTAAACCAAAGGATTGTCATGAGATCGGCGCTCGGTGGCGCGCTGGTGTGCGCGGTGGTGTTGGCACTGGCTTGGTTGCCGTCGGCGGCCGAGCAGGTTGCCGCCCAGCAAACGATTGGAGCGATTCCGGCCGTCCCCGGATCACTCATCGCCTTGTCACACACCGCGGCGGGTAATCGGCAGCAGGTTACGATTATCGACCCCGCGAAGCGGGTCATGACCGTCTATCACATCGAGCCTGAAGAAGGAACGATCGAACTAAAAAGCGTGCGTAAATTCGAATGGGACATGGAAATGGTCCAATTCAACGGCACGTCCCCCCTGCCGGCCGATATCCGAAAACTATTGGAACAGAACCGCTAGGCAATCCGCAAAGCTGGTAACAAGAACAGGCAAGGGGGCGCCCGATGGCGCTAAAGCTGGTCAGCTTGGAAGATGCCGCCCAAAAGTTGGGCGTCTCGATCGAAGAGCTTACGCGCTTGCGCGAAGAGCGCGAGATCTCAGGCTACCGCGATGGTGCATCGTGGAAATTCAAAGAACAAGACCTCGAGCGTTTGCGCGAGAAACTCTCCGATCGTGCCGTCTCGTCCGTCGCGGGCGAGGACGATCTGCTTCCGGTGGACGCGGGTAGCGACGACCTCGACGACATGGTGCTCTTGAGCGACCTCGAACTCGGCCAATCCGACACCGGTACGTCGAGCACTATCATCGGTAAGCCCGGCACCATGCGTCCGGAAGAGAGCGACGTCAAGCTCGTAACGGCCGAAGCCGAGCCGGTTGGCGCTGGTGGCTCCGATGTCCAGCTCGTCGACGAAATGACGGTTTCGCCCGACGCCGACACGGATCTGCGGCTGGGCGCCAGCGAGGAATTCTCCATCGAGATCTCGCCGTCGAGCAGCAGCAGCGACCTGAAACTGAGCGGCGATAGCGCGCCGCGCATTCCCGCCCCGGGAGGGAGCGACATCGCGTTGGCTGAAGAATCAGCGCTTGAAGACGTCGACCTGGTGCTTGGCGGTTCGGGGGGAAGCGATCTCGACGACGACGAGTTGGTTCTTTCCAGCGGCAGCGACATCACCATGGGCGCGGCCGATAGTGGCATCTCATTGGCCTCGCCTTCCGATAGCGGCCTGTCGCTCGAAGACCCGCTTGAACTGTCGGCGCCCACCGATGAGTCGTTCGAGCTTGGTGGCGCCGAAGCGGTGGGCGAAGCGGCCGACGGCAGCTCGGACGACAATTTCCTGCTCACGCCCTTCGAAGAAGCCGGCGGTGAGGAATCGTCACAAGATTCCGGTAGCCAGGTGATCGCGCTGGATGCCGATAGCGGGCTGGGGGGCGATTCGTTATTCGAAGAAGTGCCCAGTGCTGATTCGGGGGGGATGCTCGTCGAGGACTACGACACCGCCGGCATGGCCGGTGGCCTGCCGGGCGCGGGGTTGGCGCCCGCTGGCATGGTGCCGGTGATGCCCCGCGAACAACAGTACAGCGCCTGGCAAATCGCCGGTTTGGTGACGTGCTCGCTGTTCCTGATGTTCAGCGGCATGATGATGTACGACTTGATGCGGCACATGTGGAGCTGGGATTCTCCCTATGCCGTCAACAGCACGATCATGGACGCGATCCTCAATATGTTCGGCGGCGGGGGATAATCGCTGCCGTCCGCCGCGGTCCCTACACCGCGCGAGCATGCCGGGATTGGCGATTCGAAAGGAGTCGAATCATGCGTGCGGGTTTCACCGCGTGTTGCGGGCTGCTGCTGCTGTCGGCCGGATTGTGCGCGACAGGCTGCTCCTGGGTCCCCAAGAACGACCTTACCTCGTGCGAAACGCAGGCGCGCAGCTTCGCCGAACAAAACCGTGCGCTGCTGGCGGAGCTAGAGAACAGCAAAACGCATCTGCGGCACATGGAAGATCGCGTCCGCCGCGCCGAGGAAGACCTGGCCTTGCTCGATGAGGAATCCAGCGAAGACCGCCAGAAGGTCGTCAACTACGAGCGCGAACGCAAGGTGCTGCATCGGCAGATTGGCGGCCTGGCTGGCGAGGGTGTTGGCCGGGTGCCCCTGGGCGTTAGCGCTCGACTCGCGGAGCTTGCCCGCCGCAACCCTAGTCTGCGGTACGATGCAGAGGCGGGCGTGGCGAAGTTCGATCAAGATGTGCTCTTTGCCACGGCCGACGCCACGCTGGCCACCGATGCCGAAGCCCTGCTGCGCGAGTTCGCGGCGGTCTTTCAGGCCGAGGACGCCCGCGACTTGAAGATCATGATCGTTGGCCACACCGACGATCTGGCCATCAGCAAGAAGCCGGCCCGGAATCGCTTCCGCACGAATTGGGAGCTCAGCACGGCCCGCGCGCTCTCCGTGGCTGAGTTCTTGCGTCGCGCCGGCCTGCCGGAGGACCGCATGGGCATCGCTGGCTTCGCCGGGAATCAGCCGGTCGCGCCCAATGAGGGGCAGAATCGGGCGCGTAACCGTCGCGTGGAGATTTTCGTGATGCCGCCGGAAACGCCGGTCGTCGGCTGGACCGAATCGATGACCGATCTCTACTGACGGCTTGGGTTCTGACGGTGTCGAGCCGCCTTTCACCAGCTCGATGAATCGCCGTGCCGAGGCCCGGGTGGCGATGACGCGCGCGACCGACTACGCTCAAGGGGGCATCGACGTATCGCCCGATCGTCAGCAAGTGCCATGCGTTCGGAAGACCGTCGCGGCCGTTTCTTGCCACAAAGGTCAGAACGTCGTCCGAGCGGCGCCGAACAGGCACTGATCTCGTAGACAGCCTGGCTTCCTTTCTAAGGATTTGGCGCGCGAGGCGTGGAAAGCTCATTAGTCAGCTCAGGTCGACAGACCAGCTCGCCAGCGGGCAACGAGTTCGAGGTGCGTCGGCTCTCGGGCTTTGGGGGCTACCCTCGCGTCGATTGCCACGTTTGGCCGCTCACCGAATCGCTCCACGACCTACGCGAGGTGTTTCACGACGCGCCGCTCACGCCACGAGGGCTTGGGCGCAGCTACGGCGACGCGGCGTTGCCAGCGATTGGAGGGCTGGTTCTCGAAACCACAGCATGCGACGCCTGGCTCGATTTCGATGAGACGCGCGGAATTGTGCGGGCCCAGGCCGGCATTTCGTTGCGCGCGATGTTGCCGCGGCTGGTAGCCGCAGGTTGGTTCTTCCCAGTTACGCCCGGTACGCAGGACGTCACCCTGGGGGGCGCCCTGGCCGCCAACGTGCATGGCAAGAATCATCACCGCAGCGGCGCCATTTCGGGTTTTGTCGAGCGGCTGACTGTCTTGACGGAACGGGGCGAGCAAGAGTGTGGTCCAGCCACGCAGTCGGAATTGTTCCGTGCCACGCTGGGGGGGTTCGGCGCGACGGGCCTGATTCGTGAGGCAACGCTCCGACTGCGGCCCATTGAAACCGCCTGGATCGACGTACGAAGTCTGCGTGGAACAAATCTCGAAGAAGTTCTGAAGCTGCTCGACACGGCCTCGGACGACGAAGAGTACAGCATTGCCTGGATCGACACGTCGGCTCCGCGCCGCCAGCTCGGCCGCGGTTGGGCCCTGTTGGGCCGCCACGTCCGAGCGGATGAATTAAGTCCACGATTGCAGCCCTCTCGTTTGCGGCTCCCGCGTCGCCGCGCCTGGCGGGTTCCTCAATGGTTGCCGGGCGGGGGACTCAATCGTGCGACGGCCTGGGCCTTCAACGCCTGGCAATATCATGGGCCTCGCCGACAGCGCACGTTGACCCCGTTGACGGATTGGTTCTATCCGCTCGACGGTGTTGTCGATTGGAATCGACTCTATGGCACGCAGGGCTTCGTGCAGTACCATTGCGTCCTGCCGCACGAACGCGATGCGGTACGCGGCATTGGGCGCCTTTTGGAAGCGCTCGCGCACGCCGGTGCCAGTTCTTTTGTAGCCGGGCTGAAATCGATGTCACGAGACGAGGTGCTGCTTCCCTTCGCTCAGCCGGGTTACACGTTCGGCGTCGATCTGTCGCGCCGCCTGCCAGGCCTGACGGAACTGCTACCGACCATGGATCGCATCGTGCTCGAACATGGCGGACGAGTGGCCTTGTCGAAGGACGCCCGGCTAGCACCCGACGTTTTTCGCCAGATGTACCCCGAATTCTCGCATTGGCGATCGGTGGTCCGGCACTGGTGCCCCGCGTCGCGCTTTCGTTCGCGACTGGCCGAGCGATTGCAGTGGTAACTGCGCCAAGGGACCACTGCAGCGGCGCAGTCTTTGACGCTCCGGTCGTTGACGCGCCGGGTGAAACGGACGCGGTCGATTGGCGCTGACCCGATCGCGGCGGCGTCGGTCTCGCTGGCGGTAACCACGGCACGGTGTGCACACTGCCGTAGCCGCACGGCATCCGACGCGGGATGACAACAGTGTGTCATACCGGCCAGGTGCAATGGGTATTTGGACCGATTCGCGATTTTGTTTTATTGGCCACAAATGACTTGAATTGTGGTCGCGCTTCGCTAGAGTGTCGTCAGCATCGCCGAGCGTGATCGCCGACACGAACCAGCGCGGGCACACTGCCTGTGACGTTTGCAGTGTGCTGTGGCGTGTCGGCCGCTGCGATCGGCGGCGCTCTGCTGGGTCGAGTCCGTGTCGCCAGGGGCAGTTTTTGCTCTGTCCATCTACGGCAGCGTCGACCGGCATTCGGATCGTATGGCGCGCGGATTGGCCGCTGCGGTACTACCGCCGCAGTACGTTTGCGGCGTTAGTCGCTGCAGGTACAAGGAATCTCGCGCGCTGGTTTCGTTCATCACGCCGTGCGTGGCAGCAAGGCTCGCGCGGCGGCCGCGATCGATTTGGGCGACGGTCGTGGTGGGTTGCTGGCAAAACTCCGTGGCTCGCGAAGCTAGCTCGGCCAGTTAGCGCGCGCAGGGCGCCTCTCCTTGGCGCTTCGTACGCGCACGCTCGCCTACTCCTCGCGCGGCCGCATCCTCTCCCCCAGGAGTACCTTCCATGCGCCGCTTGCGCCGTCGCCGTATCTCCGCCAGGCACCACTCGACCAGCCGCTCGAGCCGGTTGGGTTCGCCGCGCACACGATCGGGTGCGCCGGCGCTCAAGAACATCCTGTCGCAGCTCGGCGGATTGGCGGGCGGCACGCCCTGGCACAAGCGCCGCGCCAAGCACGGCCTCGCCAGGCGACCGAAGTCGCTGCGCATGGAAGGGCTGGAACGGCGCGAGATGCTGGATGGGGAGCAAGTCGATATCAGTCTCGATTACGCCGACAGCCAGTTTGGCGGGCGAATCGGTCCGGCGTATTACCCGAACACTCTGGAGATGTCGACGCCCGTGAGGGTATTTGCATCTGGTGAATCCTTCTTGGGCGACTTCTCTCTTTTTACGCAGAGCTTCGATCTGCACTACAGCATCGAATCAGACATGCAGCTAGGTGTGGACTATCGACTTTACGTCTATGCCTACGGAAGTGCGGGGGAGGAGATCGACGACCTTAATGGCGCGGTGACCGTTGAAGACGGCATCGCAGCGTTCGACATCAAGTTCCTGCGCGACCTTGAAGAGAACGAGGAACACTACGTCCGTGTGACACTGCTCGATTCCGACGACTATGACGTGCCAGGTTCCCCTGGCTACAACGCGCCAATTGAATACTCGACCGCATATACACAATTCGAGACTTGGTACAACCTCGCCACGCGCGTGGCGTACTTCCGCGGGGCCTCGGACCCAAGCACGCCCAACGTTCCGCCCGTTGTCGACTGCGATTGCGGTTGCCATTACCCCGGCGAGACCGAGGCCGACGTCAAGGAGGAAAACGGCGCGGCCACGGTCACGCACAAGCTCAGTGGCAGCGATCAAGGCAATCCAAACGACGCGAGCGCGCCGCCGCTGGGCGTGCTGTCGTACAACAGCGCCGCGGTCACGTCGCCCACCCTGCGCGGCTACGACACGCTCGACGGCACACACTACGATTCCAATGACGTCCTCAAATACGGCCCGCCAAAAACGGTCGAAGTCACCGCCTCATATTATCAATTGAACTTGTCGAGCGGTTTCTACGACGAGCTCATATCCACGAGAGCCACGTCGTTCTTCGCCACCGATTACGACGGGGCGCAATTCGGCACCAACAGCGGCGTGCAGTACGCCCTGACGCCCGACGCCAGCAGCCTTGCGACCGGCGTTTACCAATGGCGGATGAACGTCAAGTACCACTGGGCCGACGGCAGCGTCGAGGAACGCGGTGCCGATCTCCAAGGCTGGCAGTTCATCCTCAACGACTCCGACAGCGTCTTCGGCAAAGGGTGGCAGTTCAGCGAGGCTCCCAGCCTGACCGTGCAGGATGGCGGCAAGAAGATCGCCCTGCGGCAAGGTCAGAATGCCCGCGCCTTCTATGAGAATTCGATCGGCGAATACGACTCAGGCGTCGGCGGTGAGGGACTCACGCTCAGCAGCACGAGCGTTGGCATCGATTACACCGACAAGTTCGGAACGAAGTACTCCTATTCCAGCGCCGGCCGCCTGCTCGAGTACGTCGACCGCAACGACAACAAAACCGTCTACGTATACTCGGGCTCGGGCGGCACGGGCAACCTGCTGGCGATCCTCTACCCCAACGGCCGCCGCACCAAGTTCGAGTACGAAGGCGGTTACGTCTCGCGGATCATCGAGAACGCGCTCGAAGACGGCTCCGGCGGCACCTCGACCTGGCTGGACGTCGACGCCAACGGCCACCTCCTCTCGATCACCGGCGAGGACGCCGACGGCAGTCCCAGCTCCGGCCTGCCCGCGCCAGTCACCGCCATCGAGTATGTCGAAGGCACCGACCTGGTCGAAATCGTCAAGCGCGACATCGTCAGCCCGCTGACGCCGACCGAGACCACCTACGAGCAGACTACGTACGAGTATCATCTGCCCTCCGGCACGGTCACATCGGTCATGCGTAGCAGCGGGACGGGCTCAAACTCCGGCGCTTCGTCAATGGAACTGTTCGCCGCCCAGCGCTGGGGGGCCGCCGATCCCACGATCGTCGACAACAATAACTATGCGCAGGGAACCATCGACAACCCCGCCCCGCTGCGCGCGATTGGCGCCCCGCAAGGGTCGAAGAGCGAGCAGATCAGCGCCACCGAGTGGCGCGAAAGCACGTTCACCATCGACGGCTTCCAGCAGATTTCCTCGCGCACCATTTCGCCAGGCACCGCCGACGCGGCCACGACCGTCTACCACCGCAACGCCGACGGCCTGGTCTGGCGGATGATCGAGGCCGATCCCGATGGCGCCGGCCCGCTGGCGTCGCCGGTGACGATCTACGACTACGACAGCGGCCTCAATCTCGAAACCATCTCGTTGCCCAACGGCCAATCGCAAGCGTGGACCTACGGCGCCAAGAACCAGGTGTCGGGCTTCACCGACGAACTGGGCCGGCAGACGATCTACAACCTCGACGACCGCGGCAACGTCAACTACATGCAGCAAGTCGTCGGCGCGCCGAACACGCTGGAAAACCCAGGCGACGACCTCTTCACGCGGTACGAATACACGGCCGCTCCCACCGGCCAAACGCCCGGCACGCGCCTGCCCGGCGGGCTGGTCACCAAGATCACCGACCCGCTCGAAAACGTCACGCAATACACCTACTACCGCGCCGACTCTAGCGAAGCTGGCGCAGGAACGGTTGACGCCGATCGCGTCGGCCTGCTGCAGTCGATTACCTACGCCGTCAACACGACCGACGAGGCGACGGTCTCATTCGGCTACGACACGCGTCGCCGCCTGACGTCGCAGACCGACGAACTGGCGCGCACGACCGACTACGCCTACGACGCCCAAAACCGCACCATCAGCATCACCCAGCCCGACGCCGATCCGGGCGACAATCTCGGCCGCCCGATCACCACCTTCGCGTACGACACGCTGGGGCGGCTCGCCAAACAGACCGATCCCGATCCCGACGCTCCCGGCGCCGGCACGCGCGAGGCCCATTGGACCGAGTACAACTACTCGAACAACGATCGCACGCTCACCGTCAAGGAAACCCCGCGCGAGTCGGGCGGCGCGGTCATCCAAACCATCTACGACTACGACGTGCTCGGCCGCCTCGTCAAAGCGACCGACGCCTTGGGCAACGAAACCGAGTACACGTACACCGATCTGGACCAGGTCGCCACGGTCAAGTTACCGGCCGCCGCCAGCGGGGCCCCGGCGCCGGTCTATTCCTATATCTACGACCAACTGGGCCGGCTGACGCAGGTTACGCGGCCGAGCGCCGCCGCGCGCACCGCTCCCACGCCGCAAGCGCTGGCCGAGGTCGAGGCAACCGAGCTCGACTTGCAGTCGGTGGTCACGCTGTTCGATCCCGCCAATCCCGCGTCGGCCGCCTTCGTCGATACGGTCGACGCCGACGGCGCGCTGCGTTACGAGATCGTCGCGGTCAACAGTCCCGCCAGTTTCTTCAAATCGCTGCGCTTTGCTGCCGACGGCGGCCGGCAACTGATTCTCGAATACGCCGAATTCATCGGCGCCGGCAGCGCCACCGTCACCCTGCGCGCGACCAACACCGCCGGCCTGTCGAGCGAACTGGAGATCGAAGTCACGCGGTCGACCGTCAACACCTCGGCGCAAACCGTCAACACCACCACCGCCGGCGACCAGCAGAACTCCTCGGTCGCCGCCTTCGCCGATGGCTCGGGCTATGTCATCGTTTGGGAAGGGGCCGGCCCCAGCGGCACCGACGACTCCGGCATCTGGTTCCAGCGCTTCGACTCTAGCGGCAACAAGGTCGGCGGCCAAACACTCGTCAACACCTCCACGTCCGGCGAGCAAGGCAAGCCGATGGTCGCCGCCTCCGACGATGGCTTCGCCGTCGCCTGGTACGACTACGTCAACTCCTCCGCCGCGCAAATCCGCTGGCGAACCTTCGACCACTCCGGCAACGCCGCGAGCGCCGAAAAGTCGTACTGGTCGAACATCGCCGTGCCGCTGGGCGGGCCGGCCATCGCCCGGCTGCTGCCGACCGACGAACTTCCCGACTCGCGCTACGTCGTCACCTGGGCGCTGCGCGGCGTGACGAGCCTGGGCGACGACGTCTACGGGCAGGTCGTCGACGCCGAGGGAAACGCCGTGAGCAATGCGTTTCGCGCCAACCCCGCCTCGCCTGGCGCGCAGCAGCGTCCGTCGATCGCCCCCACCAAGGATGGCGGGTTCATCATCGCTTGGGATGGCGACGGCAGCTTCGGCTCCACGTCAACCGCGACAACAGCCATTTTCCTGCGCCGCTTCCAGGCCAACGGCACGGCTCCCTGGGTCGAAACCCGCGTCGATCTGACCAACGACATTTCGAGTTACGCCGCCACCAGCGATGGCGGGCTGGTCGTCGTCTGGCAGGATCAGGCCACGGCCGGCAGCGACGCCGTGATCAAGGGGCGCCGCTTCGCCGCCGACGGTACGCCCGCCTCGAGCGAATTTGTGATTAGCGCGGGCCCCGATATTCCGACCGGCGTTTCGCACGAACGCCCCAGCGTCGCCGGCACGCCCGACGGCGGTTTCGTCGTCGCCTGGTACAGCGATCAGTCGAGCGGAATCCAAATCTACACCCGGCGATACGACCGCTTCGGTGCCCCGGTCGCGGTCGAAGCTGCCGCCAGCGCAGCGACGACGAGCGACGTCGACATCGTCAGCGGGCCCGGCGGCGGCGTCTTCATGACCTGGACGCAGGTCTCCAGCGGCCAGGCCGACGTGATGGCCACGCTCGCCAGGCTGCCGTATTCACTCGACAGCGAGCCGGCCGTTCTGAAAATCGAGTCGGTCACGCCAGGGCAGGCGGTCATCGGCGCGGTCGACAGCATCCTCGTCACGTTCAACAAGACGATGGCCTCCACGCTCAATCTGTCGGCGGTCAGCCTGACCAAGCCCGACGGCTCGTCGCTCACCACCGGCTTCAGCGCCGCGCGGATCAGCACGACGCAGTACTTGATCTCGCTCCCCGCCGCGCAAAACGCCCCCGGAGAATACCACCTGGCGATCGACGCCAACCTGGTGAGCGGGCTCGACGCCGGCGTCATCATGGCTTTCACCATCGTCGCGCCGGCCGATCAAGCTGGCGGCACGATCAATTACGCTTACGATTCCTTGAATCGCGTCGTCGAAACGACCGACGCCGCCGGCGCCGTCACCCGCTACACCTACACCCCGCAGTCCGACGGCGAACTGCGAATCACCGAATCGCGCTTCCTGCCCAGCAATTTGACGACCCCCTTTGCCACCACAACGTACGACTACAACGCCTTGGGCCAATTGGTGCTGGTGACCCTGCCGCTGGTGGCCGGCCTGAACTCCGCCCCCACGATCGCTTATAGCTACGACAAAAACGGCAACCTGCTGCGCACCACCGACCCGCGCGGCGCCAAGACCGACTCCCGCTACGATGCCCGTGGCCGGCTCATCCGCCGCTACGATCCCAACGCGAGCTCGGGCAACTCGGTCGACGGCAACGACGCCCCCCTCGGCCCCGCCACCCAGTACAAGTACACGCTCGCCAGCGAGCTCGAAGAAATCATCGGCCCCACGGTTCTTGGTCCCTCGGGCACGATCACGCCGCACACCTTCTACGAATACGACGGTCTGGGCCGCGTCAAAAAAATCACCTCGGGCAAGCCTGTCGATGGGCAGTTGGCCAGCTCGCCGATCTTTACCAGCTACCAATACGACCAGGTCGGCAACCTGGTCTCGCTGACCGAGCCGGCGTCGGGCGTCACGCCGCTCGATGGCCGCGCGCCGACCGCCGCGCTCGCCACCACCTACGGCTACGACACGCAGTCGAACCTCACCCGGGTCACGCTCCCCAACCCGACGACCGATTATTCCGGCGCGGCTCCGAAAGTCGACTACGCCTACGACGACCTGGGGCGCCGCACCGGCGTGGTCGACGAATTGGGCCGCCGCACCGACTACCTGTACGACCGCCGCGGCAATCTCAGCAAGGTCGTCGAAGCCAATCCGGCTAGTGTCGGCGACACGTCGCTTACCAGCGCCGCGCGGCCCAAGTACGTCTACGCCTACGATCTTGCGGACAACCTGCTCGTCGAGACCGATCCGCTGGGGCGCAGCACGCAGTATCGCTATGACACGGCCGGCCGCCTCACCCACCAGATCGACGCGGCCGGCGGCGTGAGCTTGCTGGGTTACGATCCGCTCTCGCGGCAGACGAGCCAGACCGACGCCCTGGGGCGCCGCACCGATTTCGAGTACGACGCGCTCGATCAGTTGCGCAAAGTCACCGAGGCCAATCCACTGTTGCCGGGCCAGGCCGGCTACAGCGGCACCGCCCGGCCCGAGTACCAGTACCAGTACGACGCGGCCGGCAACCTGGTCACGTACACCGATCCCTTGCAGCGCGTCACCGACTACACGTTCGACAAGCTCGGCCGGCTGACCGATGTCGCGCAGCCCACGATCGCCCAGCCAGGCGGCGGCTCCACGCGCCCGAATACGGCCTACGCTTACGACGACTCCGGCAACGTCACGTCGGTGACCGATCCCCTGTCGCGCGTCACCGCCTATCGCTACGACGGACTGGGCCGCCGCGCCAGCCGCCGCGATCCCGACCCCACCACCCTCGGCGGCTCCGCCGGGCAACTCACCACCTACGGCTACGACAATCGCAGCCAACTCGTGCAAGTCCGCCAGCCCGAGCCGGGCACCAGCCAGTTTATCGACACCAATTACGACTACGACGCCGCCGGGCGCGTGCTCCGCGAGACGCAGCCCGAGGTAACCGAGTCGTACACCAACGGCAGCTATGCCTCCGCGCATCGCACGGCGCTCACGTACTCGTACGATCTGGCCGGCCAGCTCACGAGCTTCAAGGACCAGATGAACCTGGAGACGACGTACGGATACGACTACCTGGGCCGGCAAACCACCAAGACGGTCATCTCCCCGCGCGGCACTTACGACCCTGACCACGACATCGTCACGTCGTTCCGCTACGACGCCGTCGGCAACCAGACCAAAGTGACCGACCCCATCGGGGCGATCACCGTCACCACCTACGACGCCTTGAACCGCGCGACCGCAATCATGGACGCCCGCGAGGGGGTCACCCGCTTCGGTTTTGACGCCGTCGGCAACCAGACCTCGCTCACCGACGCGGCGGGCAACGTCAACCGCTGGGCCTTCGATCGCTTGAATCGCTTGTCGGTCGACACCGATCCGTTGGGCAACTCGCGCCTCTACCAGTACGACGCCGCCGGCAATCTCACCCGCCAGACCGATCGGCTCGGGCAGGTGCGCACCTTCGACTACGACCCGCTCGATCGCCGCACCGCCGAGAACTGGCTCGATCCGGCCGATGGCGAATCAATCACCCG
>JAIESQ010000170.1 GCA_019745975.1 Pirellulales bacterium | reverse complement strand
CTCCGCACGTCCGGTTTGAGGAGGGGAGAGGCGGCAGCAACGTGCTGCCCCTCTCCTACTCGACTGCCATCCGTGGTCCAAGCGTCCGGCGCGCAGGCCGCCGCCACAAATGTAACTCGTTCGACGCGTCCCAGCGGGGAAAAGTTCCCCAATACGGAACAAGAGCGAGCGTTTGGATTGGTTCGCATGCCTAGACTCCGGTGCGATTTGCGCGCCAGGAGTCTCGAACCATGTGGCCAATTTGCTAAGATGCGCGGCAGCGGAGGTTGTCTCGCGCCGCGCTCGCCACACCCGTTCGGCAAAACACCGGGAGTCAATTCCACATGGCACTCACCCCCAGCACCATGCTTCCCTTGGGCACCAAGGCTCCTGGCTTTGAACTGCAGGACAGCGTCTCCGGCAAGCTCGTGCGGCTCGCCGATTTCGACGAATCCGCCGCGCTGTTGGTGATGTTCATCTGCAATCACTGCCCGTTCGTCAAGCACGTGGCCGACGAGTTGGCCCGGCTGGGGAGAGACTATGCAGCCAAAGGGGTGGGCGTCGTGGCCATCAGCTCCAACGACGTGAAGACGCACCCCGATGACGGCCCCGAGCCAATGGCCGCCGAGGCCCGCCGCCGCGGCTACACGTTTCCCTATTTGTACGACGCCACGCAGGAGGTGGCCAAAGCCTACCGCGCCGCCTGTACACCCGACTTTTATGTGTTCGACGCCGACCGCAGACTGGTCTACCGCGGGCAGCTCGACTCGAGCCGACCCGACAGCGGCATTCCGGTGACCGGCGCAGATCTGCGCGCGGCGCTCGACGCCGTGCTGGCGGGCAAGGCGGTCGCGGGCGACCAGCGCCCGAGCATCGGCTGCAACATCAAGTGGATCGCCGGCCGTGAGCCGAATTACTTCGGCGCGCCAGCTAAAGTGTGAGCGTGCCCCTCATGCGCTATTCCGCTAGCTCAATGGTTTGAACGGGGTGCCATGGCCACTGAGGTACCCCGAAGTGGCCATGTTCGTCGAGATGTAGTGCATGTCCACGCAAGCGTGGGACATGGCACCCGCGCGGACGCTCACGGGCTTTCCAGCGCGCGCTCGAGCTCTTCGCTAAGCGTTGGCAGCACCGACTTTGTCGGCTCCTGGGGCATGGGGGCTGGCGCCTGCATTTGAAATTCGACGAGCGAGCGCCGCTCGGGCGAGCGCAGCACGCGGAAGTAGCCCACGCGCGCGACCTCGGGCCAGTGGGTCCACTCGTCGGCGGGAATTGCGATCCGCGCTAGGAGCCGGGTCACGTTCGGCTTCGGCGGTAGCACCAGGTAGAGATAGCCCTGCGGCGCATGCTCGGCATCCTTGGTTACGTCCGCCGGCGGCGAGGCGATGCCTTCGGCGATCAGATAGTAGATGAGGTTGTAGTATTCGGCGTCATCGTATGCGACCTGGAAATTTGGTTCGTCGCGCACCTGGCCGGCGACGATGGACGCGGCGCGAGCTGGTTCGAAATTCGCGGCGTAATAATTGAAGTAGCCGTCCTGCACGGCTCCTTGTATGTCGCGCACAGCGGTTAGCCGTGCGGGATAGGTCAACAGTTGCGGCACGAACACCGCAGCGCAGACCAGCAGCCCAACCACCACTCGCCTGGTCGAGCTTTCGCCGGGGCAACGCCGTGCCCACCGCACTGCCGCGACCAAGGATTCGTCGACGAGCCAGGCGGCGCCGATGGCAAGCACCGGCAACAGCGGACAGAAGTTGCGTACAAACGGCGAAATGCCTAGCGCCCAGGCGATCGCCAGCGACCCCACTCCAGCCAGCGCGACGAACGAGATGAGATTCAGGCGCAGGGGCGCCAAGCCGCGGCGCCAAGCCACGATCGAGCCTGCGAGCCCGATAAGAAACAGCGGCGCCAGCGGCCAGGCGTCGTGACCGGCGCCCCAGAGCACATCGCCGGCCAGTTGCAGCGTTCCCCAGGGCGACGGGCGCGGCGCTCCTGCCGAATGGGCACGCAATTGTTCGAGCACCGGCAAATACAGGGCGGCCCCCAGCAGCAACCCTCCGCCCCACAACCCAGCTTCGATGCCGGCGCGCTGGCGCCCATGGCGTCGCCAGGCCAACCACACGCCCCACAGCGCCACGGGCACGATGAACAACAGGTTGGTCGGAATCGTGTAGAGCGATGTGGCGCTGCACAGCACGATGCCCACCGGTCGCCAGCGTCCGATCGTGGCATGCCAGGCCGCGGCGGCTAGATTCGCCAGCGCCAAGACCAGCAGCATCGACAGTCCGTAACCGCGCACCTGAATGGCGTGCGACAAATACATTTGCGACAAGCCCAAGAGCGCTGTCGCCAGCACGGCGACATTTCGGCCGGCCATCCTCAGACCTAGAGCAAATACCAGGGCCAAGGTTGCGACGGCCAGCGCGTAGCTCACCAGTCGCAGCTCGAGCGGTTGCGCCCCCAGCAGCCAGAGCGGACGCAGGAACAACGAATAAGCAATGTGGTTATTGGGCGCCGAGTAGTCGGTGACAATTTCCGTCCAGGGCCGATGGACGAAGTGCACGAGCGTATAGACCTCGTCGTACCACAGATCGAGCGGTAACCGCTGGGCCAAGAAACCCAGCGGCACGGCGGCAGCGACGAAGAACCAAACCAGCGCCGCGCCGTGCGTCGGATCAACCTGAGAACCGACCGCAGCACGCTCTTGCTGAGGTTTCTTGCGTTTCAAGAATCGCCCAATCTCGACGACGTCTTGGCCGCGCTAGTGATTGAAAAGGAACGCGGGGCTGTTGATTAGCGCCCAGGCCAGGTCTTGCGCGCCGGATAATCGATCCTCGCCGGCCTGGATCGCTTTGGCGCCGGCGTCGCGCTCGGCGGCCGTCGGCAGCCGACACAAGATCGCCAGGAACAGCTCTTCCACAAGTTGACGATCGTCGCTGTACTGCGCCGTGAGCTTGGCGATGCGGCTGTGCGCGTCGCCGATCGCTTCGGCGATCACCGGCCCGTTGACCAGCGTGAGCGCCTGTCCCAGCACCACACCGCCGGAACGCTCGCACTCGCAAGCGCTCTCGCGTGGTGGCTTGCCGAATAGATCCAAGAAGCCGCCGGGGAGCGAGACGTTCGAGTCGGGCAGTTGCGTCGCCAGGAAACCGGCTGGCAAGCCCGGCAAGTGCGGCGACGTGCCGGTGGCGCGGTGCACGGCGTCGTACAAGGTTTCGGCCGGCAAGCGCCGCGCCACGGCGTGCGAGTAGTTAATGCCGTCGTCCTCGTTCCAGCGGTTGGGGACGATTGAATGCTGATAGGTGCGCGAAGTGCAGATGCGCCGCACCAAGTGCTCGACATCGAAGCCGGCCGCCACGAAGTCGTCGCTCAGCGCTTTGAGCAGTTCGGGGTTCGACGGCGGGTTGCCGGCCCGCAAGTCG
This sequence comes from Pirellulales bacterium, assembly GCA_019745975.1. Taxonomy (GTDB): domain Bacteria; phylum Planctomycetota; class Planctomycetia; order Pirellulales; family JAEUIK01; genus JAIESQ01. The sequence continues at coordinate 41,766 of JAIESQ010000170.1, read as the reverse complement.
TCGATCGGTTCGATCAGCCCGATGCCCAGCAGATAGCTCCACATGCGGTTGACGAAGCTCGCAGCGAAATACGGATTCTCCTTCGCGGTCACCCAGGCGGCGAACTGCGCGCGGCGGTTGCCGTCGGCAGGGATCGCTCCAGGATGCTGATACGGAAACGCCGGCTCAGCCACCTGGCCCGTCTTGACGTGCGTCACTTCGCCCGCGCCTGGCGTGTCGAAGATGATCTCGTCTTCGGCCGACTGCCCCGGCTTGCGCTTCACTTGCGCAAAGTAGGCGGCCAGGTGGTAGTACTGACCCTGGGTCCAGCGCTCGAACGGATGGTCGTGGCACTTGTTGCAGTTGAACCGGACGCCGAGGAACAACTGCGTTGAGTTCTCCATGGCGTCGACGGGCTCGCGCAGCACGCGCAGGTAGGCCGCGGGCGGATTCTCGAAGGTCGAGCCGCTGGCCGTGAGGATCGTATGCACGAACTTGTCGTACGGCATGTTCGCAGCCACCGCGCGGCGGACCCAGTCGCGCAGCGCCCAGGCCCCCTTCTCGCTTAAAAACCGACGATTGACTTGCAGCAAGTCGGCCCACTTGTTCGTCCAGTGTTCGACGTAGGCGGGACTGCCGATCAACTGATCGACGAGCTCATTGCGCTTGATCCACGTCTCACGCGGGTCGCCAAGGAACGCACGGATCGTCACAGGCTCAGGCGGCAAGCCGGTCAGATCGAGATAGATACGCCGCAGAAACTCGGCGTCGCCAGCCAGCTCGCTCGGTTCGATCTTGGTGCGCCGCAGCTTGTCGTACACCAGCACGTCGATGTAATTGTTCACTGGTGGCTCGTGCCACACGAAGCCGCTGCGGTCCCCCATGACGGTCACGGTCGTCGCGGCGTAGTTCCCCTCGAAGCGGGCCAGCACCGCCGCCTCGCCGCGGCGCACCGCCGTGATCAGCCCTTGCTTGTTGACTTCGGCCACTTCGGCCAGGCTGCTCTCGAGAAATGCCTCGGCCGACACATCGCGCTTCGTGCCGTCGCCATAGGTGGCCAGCACAGTCATCTGCTGACGCATGCCCGGCAGCGGAATCTGCGGGTTCTTGGGGGCCAGCTCGATCGACACCACGCGCGGCGACTGGAGGTCGAGCGCCACGCCGCCGGCGATCCACTCCTTCAATAATTCATAGGCAGGCTCGCCCGCATGCATGAGCACGCCCCCCTGGTGCGGCACCACGCCCGAGGGCTTCAGGAGCATCAGGCTTTGCTCGGGGGCCGAACGATTGAACCGCCGGCCGGCCAGGTCGTCGGTCAGGGCCGCATGATCCATAGCCGGATCGTAGCCGCGGAGGCTGAGCTTAAAGCCGTTCTTGCCGGCGTCGGCGCCATGGCACGTGCCGGCGTTGCAGCCGAGCTTCGACATTACCGGCATCACGTCGCGCACGAAGCTCGCCGCGTACGGCGCGGTGAACCCGGCCACGGTCACCGGGACGGCAATCTGTTGGCCGCTGAATTCGAATACCAGCGAGCCGGCTCCGTCGGCCACCGGCCGCACCAGCCGCGTCGCAGACACCGTCACCTGAGGGCAGTCGCCGGCGACGCGCGCCAGCCGGGTGACGTCGACTCGCTCGCCGTCGGCCGTCACGCCCGTAAGCAACAACTGGCGATAGGCGTAACGATTCGCCAGCTCGATCGCGGCCGGATGCGCCTCGATCGACACAATGCGCATGCCGGCGGGCAACTGCTCTTCGGGAGCGACCGGTTGCGCCGTTTGCTGATCGGCGGCCCAGAGCGGCGCGCAGGCCAGCAGCCAGAAAATCGATACCACCACTGCGAACTGTTTCGCCTTGCCCATGATTTGGCTTTCCCTGGTTCGACAGTTAACCGTCTAGCGAGGTCAATCCCCAATCAATCGTCCGCTTACTTCCCTGCCGCGACGGCCGTGGTCAACGGCACCGCGACGAATTCCTTGATCAGCTTGCCCGTGGCAGCGTCGTTCAGCCGCACCAGTCCCTCGAAGCCGGCGCTGGCCACCTGTTGCCCATCGGGACGGAAGGCGACCGCGTAGACCGGGCCGCGCTCACCTTCGAGCCGGCAGACAAGCTGGCCGTCGTCGGTCTGGTAGACGCGGGCCTCGCCGCTGGTACCGCGATCGCTGGCGCCTACGACGAACCGACTTCCGTCGGCGTTGAATTCGGCCGAAAAGATACGACCCGGCAGCGGCTCGAACTGGCGAATCAAGTTGAAGTCGTCGCCGATCTGCCGCGGCTTGGTGCGATATAGTTGATAGATCTTGGGTGTGCCATCGGCTCCGCCGATCACCACCTCGTCCTTGGTTGGGTGTCGATCGACGGTCAGCAATCCTCCCTTGAGCGCGCCAGGCGTGATGCTCGTGATATTGTCGACGAACCGCTCGGTGGCCACTTCGGTGAGCTTGACCGAGCGATCGCGGCTGACCGACACCAGGTGCGAGGCGTCGGTCGAAAACACCGTGTCGAGCACCCAGTCGCCGTGTGCCCCTTGAAAAAGAATCTGCTTGCCGCTGGCCACGTCGAAGGCCCGCAGCGTGTTGTCGCCGCAGCCCACGGCCACGCGCGTGCCGTCGGGGGACCAGCTCACGCCGTACATCGTGTCGTAGGTCACCAGCTTCGAGAGCTTCAACTCGCGCGAGGCGACATCCCAAATCTGCAACTCGCCGAATCGCCCCGGCGAGCCACCGGCAGCCGCCAGCAGTTTGCCGTCGGGCGAAAAGGCTAGCGACTGCACGCGCTCGGCCAGCCCCACCAGCCGCGCGACCAGCTCACTGCCGTCGGCCTTGTGCAGCAAAATCTCGTGGTAGCCGGTGACCGCCAGTAGTTGGCTGTCGGGCGAATAGTCGAGCGCCGCGATCACCGGCGGCAATTGATAGACGGGTGGGTGGGTCTGGTCGACGTCGACGGCTTCGCGCGTCGGCGAGTCGTCGACCGCCCCTTGCTCGACCCAGCCGCGCAGCGTCGCCACGTCGGCCGCCGCGAGCGGTGCGCTCCCCTTGGGCATCGCCGGCGGCTGGCCATCGGGCGCCGTGACTTGCTGAACCAACGGGCTTTCGTCGGGCTTGCCGGCCACCACGCCGGGCTCACCGCTCTCGCCCCTCTTGAGCAAGTCGTTGGCCGAGGTCAGCACCAAGCCGCCCAACGGTTTGGCCGGTTGATGGCACCCCTGGCAGTGTTCTTGCAAGATGGGGCGGACGTTGGTCCAGAAGCTGATCTTGGCCGGCGCGGCCCCGCCCTCGGCTGGTACCTCGGCCGCCGGGCATCCCGAAGACCAATCGAATCCAACCACGCCAAGGACAACAACCAAGGACCAATGCCACAGCACCTTCATAGCCCGACCCTCGTTGCCTGCCGGGGAGCAAATCGCATCTTGCCCCTGGCCTAAGGCGATCTGCTCGCCAAGGTAGCAGCGCCGTGCGTGAAAATGAAGCGTTGTCCGCATCAGGTTCGCAAGGGATCGAAGTTCAGCGGGTCTTCAATATAAGGGCGATTGGCGGAGTACAGCCGGTAACGCTTCTCGATCTCCAGTGCGAAGTCGTCTTCTTTGTCGAAATAAGCCCGCTGCTTGGCTTTCATGGCAAAATGGCGGGCCTGTTCATAGTCCTTCTTTGCTGCGTAGGCTGCCGCCAGGGTGTCGAGTGCCAGGGCGTTTCGCATCTGCGTCAGGCGGCAGGAATTTTTGGCCAGCGCCAACGCTTTGTCGGGATCGCGGTACTTGGGGTTGGGGTGAGTTGCGTAGACGCGGCTCAGTAGCACTGCCGCGCGGGGGTCGGCCCGATCGCCAGCGACAGCCTGTTGGTACTGCGCGACGGCCGCATCGGTTTGACCTAGCTGCATGAGTGCGATACCCAAATTGGAATGCGCGCTATGATCGTCGGGATCGATCTCGAGCACGCGGGTGAATTGCCGCTTGGCGTCCTCCCAACGGCGCATGAACAGATAAGTCCGGCCGATCTCTAGTCGCCCACTGCGTTCCGGCGTGCCGCAGCGCATGGCGATTTCAAACTCGCGGATGGCCCGCTCGTACTCCTTGGCGGCACCCAGCGCGAGGGCGCGGTTGTATCGCCCCATGGAAAGGTTCGGGCCGATCTTCAGCGACGTTTCAAACATCTCGAGTGCTTTATCAAGGTTACCCTCCTGCCAGTAGGCGGTCCCCAGTCCAAAATAGGCACCGTGATTCCGCGGCGTAACGAGAACCGTGTGACCGAAAAGGTGCAACGTGTCCTTCCAGTAGCCCACTTGCCAGTAGGTGAGCACTCCAAGCGAAGCCAGGACGAAACCGGCACCGGCCCCAGCTCCCCAAATGCCCGCGGTCCGAACTCGCGAAGCCAGCAGCCCAAACAGCAGCGCCAGCAAGAACAGGCCGCCGAGCGTTGCCAATAGCCACGTCACGGGCACAGGCTCTCCGGCGCGTCGCCCGTATTCGGTCAACACCGCCATTGCTGGCAATGCCGTCGCCAACAGCCAGATCGGCACGAAGGCCCAGGCCGGAACACGCTTCGATGAATCAAGCAAGTCTGCCAGACCGAATGCCAGGGCCGCAAAAACCCCGATCAACGGAATGTACGTGTATCGATCCGCCATGTACTGGCTGCCGACCTGGACGAAGCCGATTACCGGCACCAGTGTGCCCAGATACCACAGCCAGCCGACAAGCAGGTACGGCGCCCAACGAAAGAGCATCGCCGTCACGAGCGTGATCAAGCACGCGCCGACGAATGCCAGGGCCGCCTGCAGAACCGTCAACTCGCGAGTGTCCAACGGATAGGGAATTGCCAGATCGACTGGCCACAGCGTGCTGGAAACGTACGCGCTATACGACATCAGTGAATTGACAAGTCGAACCGAGATGGGGATGGCTTCCAGCGGCGCGACCGCCGACTGACTGCGCTGCGCGATGAACGTGATGACCGATGCCATTGCCACCAACGCAAACAGGGGGAGTTTTTCCAAGAGCAACAGTGGCAGCCGCTGGGCCGCTTTGCCGAAGCCCTCGACGGTGAACAGGTTGGCGCCGCCGAGTCGATTCAAGGGCCACAGATCGAGCAGCAACAGCACGCAGGGCAACGTGACGACCATGGGCTTGCTCAACAATCCGAGCACCAGCAACAGGGCCATGCTCGCGTACTTCGCCAGGCTTGGTCGCTCGACGTAGCGCGTGTAGGCCCACATCGTCAACAGCCAGAACAGGGCGCTCAGCACATCCTTGCGTTCGGAAGCCCAGGCCACCGACTCGACATGCAAGGGATGCCAACTGAAGAGCGCGGCCAACAAGGCGCTCGGCCAGATTTGACCGGTCATGCGGGCAAAGACCAGAAACAGCAGCACGACGTTGAACGTGTGCAGCACCAAATTGTTGAAATGATGCCCCCAGGGCTTCACGCCCCACATGCTGCAGTCGGCCATGTGGGTGATCATGGTCAAGGGGTGCCAATTGGCGGCAACCGTCGAACGCAGGTCGAAGCTTCTGAGGACGCCCCAGAAGCTCAAACCCTGCTGGACATCGTCATTGCGCGTGACATAAAGGTGATCGTCGTAATTGACGAAGTCGTGCTTGTCCCAGACCATGCGGCCGAAGAGACCGACCGTCACGACCATCAAACCTGTGGCTAGCAACCACTTCAAACGAGTCCGCGTCACGCGAAGAATTCCCCCACAAAAACAAGTACCAGTCGCCAGGAAGCGAGCACTCGAGCCAGCGAATTCGCGGCCCCGCGCCTTAGCTTAAAGTCTAACTGGCTGCGCAGACCCAACTAGTACTTACGCTACGCGATCGTTTCCGCTCAACGACGCGGCCGCGTCGCCGCTGATGTGGCAGCCACGGCGCACGGTGGCGCTGAAAAGACGCCTCGGATGGCGGTGAACCGGAGGGCAACAGCCGGATGCAAAAAAACCGAGGCGGTCGAGTTTTTCCACGAAAATACTCAAAATAATCGCGTGACTCGCTGTTGCGCTCGGATACAGCCGGCCACAAAATCGCATTGCTCATCCTGCGAGGACAGCGCGATCTATCTCTTTTTTCTGTAATACCTTACAGCAACATCAAGCCCTTGCTCTCGGTGCCATGGAACGGGGTTGGGACTCGCTGGATCGCGTAATCGCCGGAACCTATCAAGTGATTTGCCTATTCCACGAATTTTTTGTTTGACATGGTTAGTAGGCATGGGTATTCTCAGACACGTCTGCTCGGGAAACCAAGCGCAATTGGTTTCGAGGTAGGCGCCAGAACAGGGGGCTCCCCTTCAGTTCGTCGCTGGCATGGGAAATCCTGGAAAGGGGGATTCGCACCAATCGAATTAGTTGGTTACGTTTGTCCTTTGTTCTCTCGTTTCGTCTGGAGATTGAAACGGCCAGCTCATCGCTGACAACAGGTGAGGCAGGGAATCAGCAAATGAGAGTTGAGTCGTTGGGGTTAACAGCATCACCACTCGGTAGAAGACACGCTAGTGCAACGTAATTAGTGGAGTTTCAATCAATGCGAACGCATCTCTCTCGTCTGATGGCAGTGGTTGGCGTAGCCAGTTTGGCACTGCTGACTGCCTTGCCGGTTCGAGCGGTCACGGTGCCCTTGGTGTTCACTGGAACCCAGCAGAACTTCAATGGCAGCTTGGGCGCCAGCGGAAGTTTGAAGATCTCGGGTACCGCGCTGTTCTTGACGTTCCCGAGCCAGACCATCCCGTTCTCGCTGGCCGGTACGCCGAGCGTAACCTCGGATCCGACTAGCAACAATCTGCCCGACACGGGCGATTTGGTTGCCCCGAATACGAACAATCTGGTCGACATCAATTCGCTCGACCTTGACATGCTCAATGGCCAGACGACGAACTTCAAGGCCAACACGCTGAACATCAACGCGATCCCGTTCCCCGTGACGCTCGATGTCAGTGGTACCTTGAGTGGCCTGACGTTCTCGCAGACGGGCGCCGCGACGCTGGCGACGATCCTGGCTGGCCCCGTGAATTCGAACGGCACGTTCTCGGTGGATGGCAACCTGACGGCCACGCTGTCGAACTTGCAGGCTGTCCTCGGTGCGTTTGGTTCGCCGTTGTACACGTTGACGATCGCACCGACGAATTTGACGAACTCGTTCCCCCTTTCGGGAACCTGGAAGTCGACGGCGATCGGCTTTGGTCAGCGCAAGATCGAGCTTGATGGTAGTACGACGCTGAGCGTGCCCCTCTCGCTGGTGTCAACGCTGGTCAGCACAGCGTCGACGATCAACCTTGCGATTGACTTGCTCTCCACGATCAATGTCGCCGTTGGGTATCACCTGGAGACGATCACCGTACCCGAGCCAGGCAGCATCGCACTGTTGGGCGTGGGGCTCTGTGCCGCTCTAGGCATCGTGCCTATCGTGAGGCGCCGAAGGAAGTAACTTCCTTCTTGTCTCTGATTGCTTAGCTTTGAAGAGGCCGGTTCCAAAGTGGAGCCGGCCTCTTTTTTTTCGCGCGTTACGCGTTCGCACGAAACAGAGTTCAGGCCAAGAATCACGCGTGGAGCGCAAGTCGAGGTCGTTTCGAATGCCGCGCAAGCGCAAGGCCAGCTCTCGGCAGGGCAACGGAAATGCGTCGCGGTATTCGGCGCGCAACTTCTGGCTGTGGTGCGTGATCATCGCGCTCGTGCCTGCGGCTATTTACGCGCAGACCGCGCTTTTCAGGCTGCTTGAATGGGACGATCCCCTCAACATCACCCGCAACCCGCATCTGATGCCACCCTCATGGCACGGCCTGGCAGAGCTTTGGAAGGCCCCCTACGCTGGCCTCTACGTGCCGATGGCTTACACGTTCTTGGCGGGCGAAACGTGGCTTGCCCTGCACTTGGGAACCGCGACCGAGCCGTTTTGGGGGATCTATCACCTCGGCTCCGTCGGACTGCACATCACGAACACCCTGCTTGTGTTCGTGCTCCTGCGACGGCTAGTCGGTCGCGAACTGCCGGCGGCACTGGGCGCGCTGCTGTTTGCCGTGCATCCGTTGCAAGTTGAGAGCGTCGCCTGGATTACTGAGACCCGCGGATTGTTGTCAGCCACCTTTGGGCTTTCGACGATCTGGCTCTATGTATCGTGGGTGGATACCAGAGGTGATTTCAAAACCGGCGCTGAACCGGCGGCGAGTGACACTGCGAGCTCGCCTAGTAGTGCCCGGTCGAACTTTGCACTGCTGGGCAAGCCAGCAGTGGCACCCAAACCACGTTTTGAAACTCCTTCTAACGATTCCACGGGAAGCTGGCGTGTGTCAGGCTGGTACATGGCGGCGCTGGCGACATTCATTCTGGCGGTGCTCTCGAAGCCCTCGGCCGTGTCGATACCGCTCGTTCTCCTGGTTGTCGATTTTGCGATCTTGCGACGGAGTTGGCGGGCGATCGGACTGAGTCTGGGGCCGATGGTTGCATTGGCGTTGGTCCTGGCAGCGATCACGAAGACACAGCAATCGGGCGATGTCGTTCCCGAGGTGGCGCCACCTATCGATCGACCGCGGCTGGCCGGTGATGCGATTTCGTTCTATCTCTACAAGCTGTTCGTACCGTGGAATCTGGCCCCCGATTATGGCCGACCCGTTCATCGGCTAGTTGCCGCCGGCTGGACTTGGTTGACAGCGGCTTTGCCCATCGCGATTGCTGCCGTACTCGTCTGGCGGCGGCAGTGGAAGCTGTTGACGGCGGCGGCAGTGTTCGTGGTTGCACTCCTGCCCGTGCTCGGCTTCATCCCGTTCGTGTACCAGAGCTACTACTCAACGGTAGCCGACCGCTATGCGTATCTCGCCCTGCTGGGTCCGGCCTTTGCGCTGGCCTGGTGGCTCGCAGACCAGAAAGCAGGCTGGGCTGTTCCGGCCGCTGCCGGGATTCTCGGGGTGTTGGCCCTTTTGAGCGCCTTCCAAGTGCGGTTCTGGCGGAATGAAACAGCGCTCTTTCGCCATGCACTTGATGTCAGCCCGCAAAGCGCGCTTGCCTGGGACGAGGTGGGCCGGCAGCTCGTGCAGCAAGGGCAGGCAGAAAAAGCGCTCGAGTACTTTTTCAAGGCTCAAAAGCTGCATCCGGGTTTTTTCACTGCCTTTAACGACGCCGGCACGACCCTCGCCGGTCTGCAGAGGTTACCAGAGGCAGAGGATCAATTCGCGGCTGTTGTGCGCCTGATTCCAAACGACCACATTGCGCGCTACAACCTGGGTAATGCACTCGTGCTGCAAGACCGGCTCGGCGAGGCAGAGCGTAGTTTCGCAGAAGCGCTGCGTTGTGACCCTAATTTTCACCTCGCCCGCTGTGCTTATGCGCTGGCCCTAGGCGCTCAGGGCAAGAGCCAAGCGGCACTCCAACAAGTTGACCACGTGTTGCTCCGCAAACCCAACGAACCTCAAGCCTTGTCGGCCAAGGGCCGAATCCTCGCCCACATCGGTCAGGATGCGGCTGCCGAGCCATTCCTCGCCGCGGCCGTGCGCCTGAATTCGGCGGATGTCGAGGCACGGCAAGCGCTGGATCAAGTAAGGGCTCGCCTGCAGGCTGGCAGCCGGGGACCGTAAGACGTCCTGCCGTTCAGGCCGTGGTCGCGTACGGCCTAAACTTCTATGACATGGACGAATTGGTAACGCGCCTCGGATCGCCGCGTGCTGGTTACGTGGCGCGAGCGGCCCCATCCAGAAACGTCCTCATCCAAAGTTCCAGCGTCACCAACTGCCAGATCTGGAAACTCCAGTCGCGCCGCCCGCTGCGATGCTCGCGCAGCATTCGCTCGACCATCGCCGGCTCGAACAGCCCGCGGCTCCGCAGTTGATCGGGGTTAAGCAAGTCGTCGACCATTTCGTGCAGATCGTGGGCAAGCCAGTAATCCACAGGCGCGCCGAAGCCCGCTTTCTTCTGCTGGAAGACTTCGGCCGGCACGCGGTCTTCCATGCTCTTGCGCAGCAGGTACTTCGTCGAGCGGCCGCGCAGCTTCAAGCCCGGCGGCACGTGGCTCATCGCCCATTGGGCCAGCTCGTGATCGAGATAGGGCACCCGGGCTTCGACCGAGCTGGCCATGCTCATTTTGTCGTTGTAGGTCAAGTTCAGGCTGACCAGGAACGTCTTGGTGTCGAGGTACAGCATCTGGTTCAAGAAGTCGGCGTGCGACACGCGGCCGATGTGGGCCAGGTGCCGCTCGCGCGGATCGGCCCCGCCAAACTGCCGCCAGGTGTCGGCCGTGCAGAGCGATTGTTTCAGGCTTGCCTGCTGATAGTCGCTATCCTGGATGAACCGCTCGACCGGCGGCAGCGACCCGCTGCGGGCCATCTTCTTCACCAGGTGGACGTAGCGAGCCAGCGGCGTGCCACGCAGCGACGGCAGCGCCGCGGCGGCCGGCTCGAGCAACTTCCGCCGCACGGGGCGCGGAATGCTCTGGTAGCGCTGCGCCAGAAAGTGCGCCACGTACTTGCGGTAGCCCGCGAACAGCTCATCGCCGCCGTTGCCCGCCAGAATCACGGTGACGTGCGGACGGGCCTCGCGATTGATCAAGTAGCATGACAAGATCGCCGGATCGGCGGTCGGCTCGTCCATGTGCCAGATGAGCTTCGGCAGCAGCTCGGCGACGTCGGGATCGGCGACGATCTCCGTGTGCTGGCAGCCGAAGTGGGCCGCCGTGCGTGCCGCCACGCGCTGATCGTCGTTCAAGAACGCGCCGCCGGTCTGATAGCGCTCGGAAGGGGCGATTGTGAACGTGTGGACCGGCTGCTCGGTGACATCGGCCATCGCGGCTACGATGCAGCTCGAATCGACCCCCGCGCTCAAGAACGCTCCCAGCGGCACGTCGCTGCGCAATTGGCTCTGCACGGTGTCGGTGAAGCGCCGTCGCAGCTCGGCGGCCAGGTCTTGCTCGCTGCCGGCGAAGTGGTGTCCCGCCTCGGGGAGTTTCAAGTCCCAGTATTCGGTCAGCTCGAGCCGCCCCTGACGAAAGATGGCGTAGTGCGCGGCAGGCAGCTTCAAGATGCCTTGGAACATGGTGAGCGGATCGGGCACCCATAAGAACGACAGGTACTGATTGAGCGCCGCGTAGTCTAAATCGCGCGGCATGCCGGGCAGTTCGAGCAGCCCTTTGACCTCGGAGGCGAACGCCAGCCGCGAACCCTGATGGCAGTAATAGAACGGCTTGATGCCGAAACGATCGCGGGCCAGAAACAACTGTTGGCGCTCGGCATCCCACAAGGCGATGGCGAACATGCCATTGAGCTCGCGGACGCAGTCGGGGCCCAGTTCGGCGTAGAGATACAGCACAGCCTCGGTATCGCTGTGCGAGCGGAACCGGTAGCCGGCCGCCTCCAGCCGCCGGCGCAGGGCGGGGTAGTTGTAGATTTCGCCGTTGTAGACCAGCGTGTACCGCCCGTCGGGCGTTTGCATCGGCATGTGACCGGCCGGCGAGAGATCGACAATCGCCAGCCGGCGAGAGCCGAGGCCGACCCAGGTGCCATCAGCCAGGGTAGTCTCCCACTGGCCGCGGTCGTCGGGCCCGCGATGCGTTTGCACGTCAGTCATGCGCGCAAGCGTGGCGGCGTCTCCCCAGTTGACGGCGCCGGCGATTCCGCACATCGAACTGTACTCGTTTCTGACTACGTTGGTCGGATGCAGGGTGAGTGAAACGCACCGGTTAGTTAGGCACAGACTTCATTGCCGGGCAATCGGCCCTCGCGGCCCGCAGCTCGGCCAGTCGGGCCCGATGCTCGGCGACCTCGCGTTCGTTCTGGAAGCGCTGTCGCAACACTTGCGCCGGCGACCCACCCACGATCGTATAGGGCTCGACGTTGCGCGTCACCAGGGCGCCGGCGGCCACGATCGCGCCTTCGCCGATCGTCAGCCCGTGCATCACGATCGCGCCGCGACCGATCCAGACGTCGTCTTCCACCACAACCGGCTTCATTTCGTCGCGGCCGGTGCGGATCATCGGCACCCCCACCACGTCGAAGCGATGGTCGCCGCCGACAATCGACACGTCGGAGGCGAACAGCACGAAGCGGCCGATGGTGATCTTCCCTTCGAGCCAACAGTGCCCGCCGATGAACGTATATTCGCCGATCGAAACGCTGCCGGGCCGAATGTGCGTGCCAGCGCCGATCACCACTCCTTTGCCGACCGACAGCAACTGATACCTGAAGCGCGTTTGCAACCACAAGCGGGCGGCGCGGTAGGCGCTGCGCAAACCTGGCACGGTGTCTTCGTAGCCGAGCAATCGCCGCGCCAGATCGCCAAGCATCGCAATCCAATTCCTCTCGAAACGCGCAAGCGGCTAACCCCGAGCGGCCGCGCGCCGCAGTACGCTTCTTAGGCCGGCAACTGGCAAATCGGTGTGCGGGCCGGCGCCGGCTCGCCGCGGCTCACGTGGTACGCGTACTCCAGTGCCGCCACGACGTTGGCCATGTAGGTGTTGATGTTGTACTTGTGATCGATGATCCAGCGCGAGTGGGCCCCCATGCGGGCCAGTTGCTCGCGATCGGCCATCATCCCCGCGAGCGTGCTAGTCAGCGCGGCGACGTCCCCCACGCCAACCAGGTAACCATTGCGCCCCGACTCAACCAGGTCAAGCTCGCAGCCGTCGGCCTTGGTGCACACCACGGGCAAGCTATGGGCCATCGCTTCGGAAATCCCCAGCCCACCCAGCCCCGGCAACACGAAGATATCGCCTAGCAGAAAGTAGCTCGAAACCTCGTCGATCTGCTCACCGGCGAAGATCACGCCATCGGCCACGCCTTGCGCCTGGGCGAACTCCTCGAGCGAACGGCGATGCGGCCCGTCGCCGACGATCAGCACACGCAGTTCGGGAAACTGCTGTCGCAGCGTGCGATAGGCCACGAACAGATCTTCGAGCCGCTTGACGGGGGTGAGCGCGCCGACGAACAACAGCACCCGGCAGGCGTCGAGCCCCAGCCGTGTGCGCAGGGCCGGCACGGCCGCCCACGCCGCGTCGAGCCGCGCCAACACGAGATCGGTGTCGACGCAGTTGACGGCCCGGAATTGCATTTCGCGCGGATAGCCCATGCTGTCGAAGTACTGCAGCGCCAGGCTACTATAACCCAGCAGGGCCGTGGAGCGGCGTTCCAAGCCCCAGTGCAGCGTCCGCCAAGCCCGCATCTTTAGCGACATGTGCTCGTGCTTGCGCAGCTCACCGAGGGTCCACCACACGACGGGCGTGCGCGTCAGCGCGGCGTACGCGTAAATCATGACATTGTTGAAGTTGTTGGCCCCCTCGGCCAGGATCACGTCAGGGCGGAACCGCGCCAGATTCCACGGCAAGCCGGGGCAGATCGGCAGCCCGATCGCCTCGCCTTCGTAGGGGAGGCGGACCTTGATCGTCGCCATACGGTGATGATCGAAGCCCGTCAGGTTCTTGCCGCTGACGGTCTTGGTGCCGGCAAAATCCGCGCCGTAGAACGCCCGGAACTGGATGCCAGGCCATTGCGCCAAGCGGCGAAACACGGGTGTGCGCCAATGCTGCATTACGCGATAGGAAAGCGCGACCCGCATGATGCTCGACGACGACCCTCTAACTGCTACGCCGCCGACCCCTCTGGCGCGAACGGGTCTTCTTCCTCTTTCGGCTTGTCGGCGGGCGCTTCGTCTTCGGCAGCAGGTTTCTCGTCCGTCGCGGCCTCGTCGTCGGCAGGGGGCTCGTCGGCAGCCGGTTCATCGGTGGGCGCTTCTTCGTCAGCCGCAGGCTCATCGGCGTCTGGTTCATCTGCTGTAGGCTCGTCGGCTGCAGGTTTATCTGCCGCAGGCTCGTCGATCGGAACTTCTTCCTCCTCGGGCATCTCGTCAGCGGGTGCTTCGTCGGCCGCCGGCTCGTCGGCCGGAGCCTCATCGGCGGGCGATTCATCAGCCGGAGCTGCGTCTGCGGGAGCCTCGTCTTCAGCCGGCATCTCGTCAGTGGCTGCGTCGTCCGAGGGCGCCCGATCCGCGCTCGATTCATCGGGCGTTCCGGTCGCATCCTCGCCCGGCAGTTCCTCCTCGTTCGCCTCTTCCGCTGGAGTTTCGTCGACGGTTGAAGCATCGGGCGTTCCGGTCGAGTCTAAGGCGTCAGCGCCTGGGGCAAACGGATCGGCTTCGTCAGCCGATCCAGGCTCGGAATCTGCCGAATCACCAGCTTTCTCAGCCGGCGTACTCAGTTCGGGGCCTTCGTCGGCGGGCGTTTCGTCGCTGGGAGCTTCTTCGGCCGCCGGTTCGCTGGCTGGCTCATCGGCTGCGGGAGCCTCTTCGGCGGCCGGCTCCTCCATTTCGGCCCCAGGCTCGTCCGCACTCGGCTCCTCAGCGGCTGCCGGCGTATCACCATCGGAGCCGAACGGGTCGGCATCCTCCGAGGGCGTTGCTTCCGCCTCGGATGTCGCCGCTTCTTCTTCGGCCGGCATTTCCGCTTCGTCCGCAGGCTCGTCGGCAGCCGGCGTTTCGTCGGCAGGAGCGGGCAGATCGGTCGGTTCCTCTTCGGCGGGCTCTTCCGGGGTCGCGCTCGGCTCGGTGGCATCGCCGGCTGGTTCGCGCTCGACCGGGATGGTCACGCGCGGCTCGGCTTTACGAATGCGCTCGTACCGCTCGTAATTCAATCGCTGCACTTCGCGCATGGCCGCCAAGCGGGCTTGAGAACGGTAACGTTCCAATCCCAGTCGCACGCTCCCCTGCACGCGCTCGAGCGACTTACTGACGTTGTAAAAGTGGTCGCTGTCGGCTGCCTCGAGTTTCGCACCCAGGGCGAAATCCTCGGAGGCCTCCTGCGGACGTCCTAACCGGCTGCTGCACAATCCACGAAAATAGTACACACGCGGATCTTCGCTGCCCGCATCGATTGCAGCCGACAGATCATTCCACGAGGCGGTGAAATCGCCAGCAAAGTATGCGTGGACCGCATTGCCATAGAGGTCGACGAGCGCTACATCCTGCGCCCCGACAAGCGACGTACCGAGAAACGCCAAAATGCCAATCAGGCCAGCAAGCCGTTTCATGAATCCCACGCTCCACAACTTTTGGGCGCTAGGCAAGTGATGAGCGACGAAGCGTCACTGCACGCCTCTGTCGTCCACCCGAATTCGGGTAACAACCACGGGGCTCTCGGACAATTCACCGTGCAGCGGCAACAGCATCATGGTAACTTGATCGCGCGAGGCGTTCAAGCTGCGCAGGCTCGCTAACATGCCGTGGTTTAACGGGTTCCAGCGTTGTTAGGGGCTCAGCGTGTAACGCGTATGCCGGATGTGCCGAACGTTACGTATTACAACTGCGACTTGAGCGCCTGGAGAGCCGCCTCGTAGTTTGGTTCGTTGGCGACTTCTTTGACCGTTTCGGCGTAGACGACCTTGCCGTTCTTGTCGAGCACGAACGCGCCGCGGGCCAGGATCTTGAGCTCTTCGATGAGCATGCCCCAGTTCTTGCCGAAAGTGCGATCTTGATAATCGCTGACCGCGCGCATGTTCTTGATCGACTCCGCCCCACAGAAGCGGTTCATCGCAAACGGCAGGTCAAGGCTCACCGTCCAGGCGTTGACCTTGTCGCCTAATGCGCTCAACTGCTCGTTGAACTTCTTAGTTTGAATTTGGCAGACCGGCGTGTCGAGCGATGGGACGACGCTGATAAACGACGGCTTTCCCTTGAGGTCCGCCTGGGTGACTGGCTTGATGCCCCCTTCGAAAACATGCATGGTGAACTCAGGGGCTTGCTGGCCTGGCTTGACTTCTGCGCCGGCCAGCGTCATCGGGTTGCCCTTGAATGTTACAACGCCAGTGCGTGACATCGTGTGGGTCCTTCTTTTTGTTGGTTCAAGCTGTCGAATTGGGTAGGCACCGCCAGTATCGGGTTTTTGAGCCGGCGTTCAAGGGTGCCGACAGACTCGAGCCGCGGTGACGGAAGACTTACTTGGCACTTTCGAACGCGGTATGCTCACAGTTGGTTCGACACGCAGCGACGCGACCGTCGCTAGCCCGGTAACGGATCGCGTCTGTGGCGACGGACCCTGCTTTATAGGAGGGACCCCATGACACAGCTTGCTGCCGGATGGGATTGCGATGTCGACCGCGGCCCGGAGTGTCTTTTTGTGCGGCTACACGCGGACAGCCAGAGTGCCGCCGCCGAGCCGGCGCTGGCACAGCGACTCTGGGCGGTTCTCGACGAGCATATGACCTACCGTTGCGTCCTCGAGCTCGACCAACTCGATCTGTTGCGCAGCTATTTGATCGGTCAATTGCTGTTGCTTGGTCGGCGCATCCATTCGCGCGGGGGAATGCTGCGGCTGTGCGGGCTATCTCAGCAGAATCGCGAGGCCCTCGCCGCAGTGCGGCTCGAAGATCAACTGCCGACGTATCGGAACCGTTACGACGCTGTCGTCGGGTTTTGAAGGCGAACGTCGCGCACGGCGGCAGCTACGCCCAGTTCACCACCAGGCGATTATCGATCTCGTCGATGCCGTCGATACGCAGCAGCGTCTCTTGTGCGAGTTGCTTGTGGTAGAAGGAGCGGACCGTGCCATGGAGCTCAACGCGCCCTTTGTCGGCACGAATCTCCATACCACGTCGATGCAACAAGTGAGGATGCTGTTCGAGCGCGCGGGTGGCTGCCGCCACGAGATCGGGAACGACGCGGGACATGGCCGATAATTCCTTGCCGAATGCGAGGCTGCCGCGGTGCGGCAGGAAGTCAGGACTTCGCACGCACGGCCGGGGGGTTGGCGACGCTTGAAATATCGGCAGATTGGCAAACGGACATCAGGCCAAACGGTTGAGGGACCTAGGAAAGACAGGCCCGCAGGCGCGATCGTATCAATCGCACGGTTTGTTACGGTGTCGTCGCGTACTGCCGGACGATACTCCAGCCGATCGCGAGTAACCCGCCAGCCGCCAGCCCAACCAGCAGTGAGCCGACGAGCAGGGTACGCCGTCGGAACCGTGCGGCGAAGCCCGGACAAATCGTCGCGCACCGCAAGAACTCGACGCGGCGCTCGAGGCTCGCATGCTGCCAGCCGTTGCGCGCGGACGCTTGGCCGTTGACGGCGGCGAGTCGTTCGAGTGCGGCAGCGAAGCGGGCGTAGCCATCGGTCGCTGCTGCATCTCGATCAAGTGTTCGCAATCGTCGATCCAACAACCGGCACGCAAATAGATCGGCCTCATGCTCCCAGCGTCGCGAGCACCAGATGAAGCCGCACGCCGTCGCCAAGGCGATCAATCCCAGCGCGCACCAATCGAGCGGATTGGCACCCAATGCCGCGCGGACCGCTTCACCCGGTTCAATCCGTGCCACAGGAAAGGCAGCCGCTTGTGCTAGGAGCCAGTCGCGCGCGGCCAGCCATGTCGCGCAAGGCGCGAAGCCGACGGCCAGACGCAAAGCCAGGTGCCGGTGTCTCACGTGCCCCAACTCATGCGCGAAAACTGCCTCGATTTCATCGTCTGACAATCGGGCGAGCAGGGAATCGGTCAGGAACACGTATCGTAGAGCTCGCAGCGGTCCGGCCACGGCCGCATTCGCTGCACCGTCACGTGTGTTCAACACGCGAATGTCAGTCACGTGAGCGCCCGCCAACGACGTGAGTCGCTCGAGACGATCCCGCAGCGGGCCGGTGGGGAGCCGCTCCGTCGACAAGGCTGCCCGCAAGGTCAGGGGAAAGATCAGAAACAAGAGCGCACCGGCGGCAAGCCAAAAGGCACCCGCTTGGGCGCCGTCGAGCAGGCCGGGAAGTGCCAATCTCGCACCGTCCTGCATGGCCAACATCAACCCGAGTGGAATCAACAGCAGCGCCAACTGGCGGCGCAGCTCGCTAATGACGTAGTGGAATCGGTTGCTTGTAACTGGCATCGCCTCAGGGCCATGCACCGCAGGCAACGAATCCTGGATGTCGTAGAAGAAACTCCAACCAATCAATAGTGGCACCAAGACCGGCAGCACCACGAGCAGATCGTCCGCCAATGGGACGGCGTGGGCCCAAGCCCAAGCGCGCACCAGATGGCACCAATCGAGGCCAATCAAGAGGGCCAGCGCCCCGAGCGTGCCGAACCATTGCAGACGCTGCTGCATTCGCTTAACCACCACGCTGGCGTGGCGAGTCTGGTAGCCGCCTGCGCGGAGTTGCACCAAGAAGCGCCGGGTGAAGCACCATTGGGCAAGCATGAGAATTGCTTGGCCGGCCAGCATCGCGAGGATCGCGCAACCCGCGGTCGCATGGCTGATCGGCACCGCTAGATCGGCCCAAGCCAGAGCGAGGACAATGGCGACGGCGCTTGAGAGTGGCATGGAGTTCGGCGGATTGGCCTTAGCTAGGAGCGTCGGCACCATGCTAATTACCGCGCGCCGATGGCTCAAATGCTGGCCCGATTGCGGTCAGTTCGGGGGCGTGGGCGCAGCGGCCGGCTTTGCGTCGTCAGACTTGGCATCGGTGGCGGGCGCGTCATTCGGCGGTTCAGTGGTTTCGCCCGGGCGCGCGGCATTCGGAGTGGCGGCGTCGGTTGGCTTCTGCTCCTCGGCTGGCTTCGCAGGAGCGCCTGCGGGCGGGGCGATACCAGCTTGTTTCGTCACCGCTCCAATCACCGCCTGCAGGGCCGCCATATTCGACTGCAGCGCTTCTTGCAGTGGATCGGTCATCACCTTGACCAGAATGCTCGGGCGCGGACTGGGGGGCGTTTCAGGCTCGGCGGGGGTGGCCGCTTCGCTCGTGCCGGCGCCGTCACCCACGGACGCTGCCTGGCCGTCAGTCGTCGCCTCGGTGGTGGAGGCCTCCGCCGGCGTATCGGTGGTTTCCTCGGTCGCGGTCGGCTCCTCCAAAGGAGCTACCCGATACTTGGGCTTAGGCTTCCCACAACCGCAGAGCACGATAAGGCAGCTTAGCGCGACGGCCAGCGGAGCGATGCGCGGCATGACGTACATATCCTGCTGAGGGGGACGGAATCCAGCTCGTCAACCTATCATCCACGCTGGCAATTCGCCAGCGACGGGGAGCCGAATCACCGTCAGGCTTTGGATGTCGGGGTGCTCCTGGACCGCGGCCAGTGCTTCGGCCGTCGGGGGATTATCGAGATTCAGCACGCCAATCGCCCCGCCCCCGGGCGTTGCTCCCTCGCGTCCCACCGACATCTGCGCGATGTTCACGCCGTGCTTGCCGAAGATCGTCCCCACCCAACCGATGATGCCGGGCACGTCGTTGTGCGTGAAGATCAGCAAAGTTCCATCGAGATACGCTTCCAGGCGATAGTCGCCGAGTCTGACAAGCCGCACGAGCTTGTTGCCGAATACCGTGCCGGCCGCAATGTAGGTCTTGCTCTCAGTCTCCAGTTCGGTCGTGATCAGCGAGCTGAAGTCGCCGACTTCGCTGCGCGATTCCTCGACGAGGTCGATGCCGCGCTCCCGCAGCAGCAACTCGGCATTCACGATATTCACGTCCCCTTCGAGGGCATTGTGCAACAAGCCTGCAGCGAAGCTGGCCGAAAGCAGCCGCGTGTCTTTGCTGGCAACTTCTCCGCGAAATAACAACCGGCAGCGCCGTGCCGTGCCACGGTGCATTTGTGCTTGTAACAATCCCAAGCGGTAGGCGACGTCGAGATAACCGCGTAAGCCCGCCAGAGTCTGCGGGTCGATCGACGAAACGTTGACTGCATGCCGGATGGCGCCGCGCGTCAAAAAGTCGATCAGCAAGTGGGCCCCCTCGACGGCGACCTGCGACTGCGCCTCTTCGGTGCTGGCTCCAAGATGCGGCGTGCACACAACTCCGGGTCGCCCAAACAATGGGCTCTTGGTGCAAGGCTCTTCGGTGAAAACATCGAGCGCGACGCCGGCGATTCGTCCGTTTTCGAGCCCGGCTAACAGCGCCGACTCGTTGTAGATCCCTCCGCGAGCGCAATTGATGAGTCGCGCACCGGGTCTAAGCAAATCAAGCTCGGCCAAATCTATCAAGTTGCGCGTCTCTTCAGTCAAAGGCGTGTGAACGGTCAGGAAGTCAACTTCCGGCAGCATCTCTCGCACGGAGGGAATGATCTTGATCCCCAGCTCTTTAGCCCGCTCGCTTGAGAGGAACGGATCGTATCCCAACAGCCGCATTTCAAGCGCCCGAGCTCGTGCGGCGACCGCCTGGCCGATACGCCCCAACCCGACGATCCCGAGCGTCTTGTCGGCCAATTGGGTTCCCATGTATTTGCCCCGGTCCCAGCGCCCTTCGATCAGGCTCTGATAGGCCGGCGCAATGTTGCGGGCCAGGGCCATCATCATCACGATCGTGTGCTCGGCCGTGCTGAGTGTGTTGCCGGTCGGCGTGTTCATCACGACGATGCCCAGCCGCGTGGCCGCAACTTTGTCGATGTTGTCAGTGCCAACACCGGCGCGCACAATCGCCTTGAGTCGGCGATTGCCTTCGAGGGCCTCGGCGGTGATCTTGACTCCGCTGCGCACAATCGCGCCGTCGAACTGAGCTAACGCGCTGCGCAGGTCCGCACCTTTAAGACCGGGCCGAACTTCGTACTCAATTCCCGGGGCAGCGTCGAATAGGGCCAACCCCTCGCTGGCCAATGGATCGAGAACAATCACTCGTGGCATGCAGGCTTTTACTCTCTCGTAGGACATTAGTGGCGCGGACGCGGCCCAGCCGCATCACGAACGCTTCCGCGACACGGCAACCTTGGTCGCAGCGATAAGAGGGATTGCAATTGCGCCGCAACTCATCGTGCCACGGCTTCAAGGCAGACCTCTTGTGCCTCCGGTACCCGGGCAACAAGTTGCCGGGGCCACCCGAGAGCGGTCGCAAGGCGGGCCTATCGCTGCCCAGAAGGGGCTGATTCTACCGTTGCAATTGCGAGTTGGCGATGGGCGCAGCCGCCAGCCGGGCACGCTGAACTCGCAGCCGGTTGCGGATATCGTTGGCCCGCGCCGCCAGGGCCTCGGCGTCTTCGCGGAATTCTGGCTTCGTGCGGTAGAGCGCGGCCAGTGCTTCACAGGTCTCGGCCAGGTCGGGGTGGGTTGGCGGCAACTTCGGTTCCTGGATCGTCAGACAATCTTCCAGAAGTTTGAGGGCTTCGTCCTGCTGCCCCGAAGCGGCGAGTGCTTGGGCCAAGGCCGGCAAACAAGTGGCGTAACTCGGAGTGTCCTCGCCGACGGACTGGGCGACCGTGGCCGCGGCCTCGCGCAGCACAGGTACTGCGCTGTCGACCTTATGATCAGCCAGCAGAATCTGTCCTTCGACGCGTAGGCAGCGTCCGTAGAGCTCGCTTTGCTTGCCCAGGCTGCGCTCGGTCACCTGCTTGGCCATCGTGACCAGGGCCATCGCGGTTTCGTTGTCCTTGGCGTGGATGCGTAGTCGAGCTAGTCCAAGCAGGTTGTTCGCGTAGTCGGGATGCATCTCCATCGCGAGCCGTTGCTTGAGTCGTAACGATTCGCGCAACGGGCCGCCGGCTTGCCGGTAGTCGCCGAGCATGAGATAGAGCCACCCCAGATTGCTCAAGGCGCGCGAGTACGTGGCATCAGAGTTCAGGCCAAGCTGCTTTTTCAAATCGAGGGCTTCGCGCAAGAGCTGCTCGGCCACGGCAAAATCACCATCTCCAAGGACAGCCAACGACGCCTGGTTATTGAGCGTGCGCGCGTAGTCGGGATGCTGCAGACGGCCTACGCGCTGATGCGTTTCGGCGACTTGTTCCAACAACGGCGCGGCACTCTGATACTCACCCGTTTCCAGGTAGAGCGAGGCCAAGGCATTCATGCAGCGGGCGGTTTCGTCGTGGTCGTCTCCCAATACTGCGCGCGCAGCCTCGACTGCCAGTGATGCCTTTTCTCGCGCCTCGAGCAACTTGCCGAGCCCATAGAGTTGTTGCGATTCTTCGTACATCGCGCGCATCCCACTTAGCCGACGTCGCGCGTCGGGCGAAAGCTCAGCGATCTCGTCGATGTAGCGCGCCGCGAGCGTGGCATCGATCAGGCGCCAATCGAGCGGCCCGCACAACTCGGCAATCTGGGCGCGCGTGGCTTCGATTAACTCGCGGGCGTCGGCCAAGTTCCCGTCCAGCGCCTCGGACACCGCACGTTCCAGGGGCGTGGCGTCGATGGATCGCGGGTGGCTGCCGACGTCCTCGGCGCGTAAGTCGGCCGCGCTGAAACAACAACTCAGCGCCGCTGACAACGCCAGCGCCCGCCAACAACGAGTCGAGATCACGCGCAACGCAGCGGGTGAGTGAATCATGACGGGCCTGCCATGCGAGAGAGGGCGCCGGCGCTGCGCTGGCAGCGAGGTTAGCGATAGATCGGATTAGGCACGCCAACCACGCGCGTTCCGCCGGGCGGAGTAACGACGGGCATGCCCCCGGCCGCGCCTTGCAGCGCGGCGATTCGCGCTGCTACTTCGGGCTGATGCTGATTCTGCCAGAGCGACCGCTGGTACACCGCGAGCGCCTGAGTTGAGTTACCAAGTTGTTCGTAAAGCTTGCCTAGCGCGGCCAACGCGCGAGCATCGTACGGATCGCGTTCAATGGCTTCGAGCAGGTACTGCCGCGCATGCTCCTTGTCGCCGAATTCCTCCGACAAGCGTGCCAGTTCAACCTTCGCGGCGGCTAGCGTCGGGCTGCGGTCGGCCCAGGCCTGCAGCAGCTTAAACGCTTCCTCGGAGCGGTTCCCTTCCGTCAGCAATACCGCCAGGCCGCGATAGGCGTCGACCTGGTTGGGGTTGTAGGCAAGAGCCTGATGGTAGTAGCTCTCGGCCTGGTCGAGCAGCGTCTTTTGTTTTTGCAGTGTGCCGAGCCGATGGTAAGTAGCGGCCAGGTTGTAATAGGCGTTGGCATCGTTCGGGTCGGTGGTCAACGCCTGCTGGAACTTCTGCAGCGCGGCCTGGTAGTTCCCCTGCTGATAGAGCTGTACCCCTTGCACATTTTGCGTGCTGGAAAGTGCACGGCAGCCGCCGCTAGCCATCGCCGCGACGACGAGCGCCGCCAGTGCCGCGCCGCGTACCGATCCGGGCTCAAGCAACCGAGAAGATGTGACAGCCATAAGCGCAAACTGGGGGGCAAATGCCGAATTGCAACCCCCCACAACATGATGACGAGAAGAGCGTGTCGCCGATTCGCCGGGCGATCGGGGGCGGGAGCATAGTGGGCGGCTGCGGCGACCGCAAGGCCAGTTCATCGTGGAATCAGACACGCGGGTAAGCGAGTAAAACCGCGCGCGGTTTCGCTGCTGTCCCTGACCTGGTCGTTGTGCTAGGCCTCGGTAGCTAGCAGAAGCGACAGCAGTGACGACGATCGACTAAAGATGAATTGTGCGGTTGGAGACCGCTAGTGCCGCTTCCTTGAGCGCCTCGGGCAGGGTCGGATGCGCATGGCACGTGCGAGCAATGTCCTCGCTCGACGCGCCGAATTCAATCGCGGCCGTCGCTTCGGCGATCAATTCGCCGGCGCGCGGGCCAATGATATGTACCCCCAACACGCGATCGGTGGTGGCGTCGGCTAGCACTTTGACGAATCCCTCGATGTGCCCCAAAGTGCGCGCCCTGGCGTTGGCCTTGAAGGGGAACACTCCGCGGTTGTATTGGATGCCTGCGGCCTTGAGATCGTCCTCGGTGCGGCCGACCGTGGCAATTTCTGGCTCGGTGAATACGACCGCGGGAATGGCGTTGTAGTTCACGTGGCCGTAGCCAGTGACGATCCGCTCGACGCAGGCGACGGCTTCTTCCTCGGCCTTGTGAGCCAGCATGATGCCGCCAATCACATCGCCAATGGCGTACACGCCAGCGGCACTCGTGCGGAAATGTTCATCGACCTCGATGCGTCCCTTGCCGTCGGGCTTGATGCCGACGGATTCGAGACCAAGGTCTTTGGTGTTGGGTACACGTCCCACAGCCACCAAGACGCGCGCCGCGCGGAGCGGTTGCTGGCCGGCGACCTCGACAACACACTCTTGCCCTGCCACGCGCGCCGCGGTCACGCGGCAGGAGAGCCGGAAGTCGAGTCCCTGCTTGCTAAAGGCGCGTTGGGCTTCGGTCGCCAACTCGTGGTCCATGCCTGGCAGCAACCGATCGAGATACTCAAGCACCGTGACCTGTGAGCCCAAGCGGTTCCAGACCGATCCAAGTTCGAGCCCGATGTACCCGCCGCCGATGACGATCAACGATTTCGGCACGCCATCGAATTCGAGCGCTTCCGTGCTGCCGCCAATGAACTGCGCGGCGCGCTCGACGCCAGGGAGCCAAGCTGGCAGGCTGCCGGTGGCGATCACGATGTACTTGGCCGCCAGTTGAAGCGTTTTGCCCTGTTGCTCGACGACGACTTGCCCCGCGCCGGCGAGGCGGCCGTGCCCCGCGTACCGTGTCACCTTGTTCTTGCGCAATAGTCCATCGACCCCTTGGGCCAGTCCAGCGACGATGCTGGCCTTTCGCTGCTGCATCGCGGCCAGATCGAGCTCGACGGACGCGACGCGCACTCCAAATTGCGCCAGGCCAGTGCGCGCTTCGGCGTATCGCGCGCTGGCTTCAAGCAGCGCTTTACTGGGAATGCACCCGACGCGCAGGCACGTGCCACCCAACCGCGGCTCGCGCTCGACGCAGGCGGAGTTGAGCCCGAGTTGCGCGGCGCGGATGGCAGCCACGTAGCCACCCGGCCCGCCGCCGATGACGATCAAGTCGTGAGCTGATTCAGGCATGCGTGGCCCTGGCAAGATCGAATTGCAGTCGCAATGAACCCCTCGCCCCCGGTCCCTTTCCGGCGAAGGTCGAGGGGGGACGTGGACACTCACACATCGAGCAGCAAGCGGGCTGGGTCTTCGATCAACTCTTTGATGCGTCGCAGGAACGTGACCGCTTCGCGACCATCGACGAGCCTGTGATCGTAGGTTAGCGCCACATACATCATCGGACGGATCACGACTTGTCCTTGGCGAGCAACTGGCCGCTCCTGGATCGCGTGCAATCCGAGGATCCCACTCTGCGGCGGATTGACAATCGGCGTCGATAGCAGCGAGCCGTAGACGCCGCCGTTGGAGATCGTGAACGTGCCCCCTTGCAGTTCCGAGAGCTCGAGCTTGTTGTCGGCCGCGCGGCGGGCAAAGTCGGCGATTGCGATTTCCAGATCGGAGAACTTCATCAGTTCGGCGTTACGCAGCACCGGCACGACGAGTCCACGGCCGCCGCCAACCGCCACGCCGATGTCGCAATAGTCGTGATAGACGATGTCCTGGCCACGGATTTCGGCGTTGATTTCGGGAAATTGGCCGAGGGCTTCGACGGCGGCCTTGATGAAGAACGACATGAAGCCGAGCTTGACGCCGTAGCGCTCGCGGAAGGCCTCGCCATGCTCTTTGCGTAGGACAATCACCGCCGACATGTCGATCTCATTGAACGTTGTCAGCAGAGCCGAGTTCTGTTGAGCTGCTACCAAGCGCTCCGCGATCCGTTGGCGGATGAGCGACATCGGCCGCACGCGGTCGTTGCGGCTGCCGGGAACGATGTGCGTGGCGGCGGGTGCAACTGTCAGCGGCGTTGGCGTAGCGCTTGGAGCCGGCCCGCGCACGGCGGCGCGTTCGACATCTTCTTTCAACAACCGCCCACCGGGACCGGTTGCATCAACCTGATCGGTGGTCAAACCATGTTCGTCGAGCGCTCGCGCGGCGGCCGGCATAATGCGCGGTTCTGGTTTCGCGCCGGCCTGAGCGGCGCTCGAGCCGAGCGGCTTGGTGCCAACGTTCGCTTGAGCGGAATGGTTGGTCGTCGCTGCTTGGGCGTGTTGCCTTGTTCCCGCCACGCTAGAGTCTCGCTGGCCAGGGGTGGTCGGAGAAGTGTCGGCCGCAGCACGTTCCTCAAAGTAGCCAATCACTTCGCCAACCGTGGCTCGTTGGCCTTGCTGCTTGAGCACCTTGGTGACGACGCCCGAGACAGGGGCCGGCAATTCCATCGTCGCCTTGTCGGTCTCGATTTCGACGAGCGATTCCTGCGCGCGGGCGAACTGCCCTTCGCCCTTGAGCCATTGGCCGATCTGCACTTCGGTGATCGACTCGCCAGCGGAGGGCACCTTCAACTCAATGGCCATGACAACCTGCGGTGCTAGCAACGAACGGGCTGCTCGCGAAATGCCTGCGAGCATGAGTTTCAAACTCTGTAAAAGTTACACACTAGGGCCGGTTTGCACGAGCCGTACACGTGTGGCAGCGATACTGGGTCTTTTCTGTAATCACAGTGCTACCGGCCATTTGCGTTAGTGCGATCTGCCGACTCAGTGGCTGTTGCTTGTGTTTGGCACGCCGGGTGCTCCTTGTCGATCGTTCCCTGGTTGACCCAGCAGTCGAGGGGACACGGTTGCCGCCCTGGTGGCCGTGTACCGGACGCCTTCGATTGGGGAACTTGCCAGGACCGTGAATCTTAGGAGCGCTTCGCCTCGCTATCAGGCGACAAATTGCCCGCCACGGGCCAGTCCCAGTTTTTCACGGCCGAGAGGGCCCGGTTGGCCATCCCCGCGAGGCCACCCGGGCCCTTTTTCATGCGCGCTCGATGGTTGCTAGCGTGTTCGCATCGGCATTCGGCCAGCGGCGCTGGAGCCAGTCGTCGCTGACAAACCGCCACAACAGCGACGCCATCGCCGCGCGCATCTGCAAAATCAGCTCGCCCTGCACTTCTTGTTCGAATTCAAAGCCGCTCCAGGTCAGGCGCACCGGCCAGCCACTGCGTCGGGCCACGTCGTTGAACCGTTCGATCACGCGCAGGCCCCACAGTGTGCCGAACGAGTCTCGAAAGTCGAGCCAGGTGCGGTCCCAGGGCGCTAGCGCGGTTCTCCGCCGCGGATACGGGTGCGCCGCTGCGAGAAGGGCCATCGCGAAAAGGGTGATTCCTATCGGTGAGCGCCACATGCCCAGGGTCGCGGCCGCCTGGCTCATTCCCGGCAAATGCGCGCCCAACAGCACCACGTGACCTGCGACCAACAGCAGCGTCGCCAGCCAGCGACGCGTCGGCAATCCCGTGACTAGCGTGATCGCGACGAGAATCGCCAGAAACCAGCGCCGCGCCGCGTGTAGCGTTAATGACGAATCGGGGCGAAACAGCGCTCCCTCGGCGGCCGGCAACAAGAGCACGACCGCCAGTGAGAAGACGATGAACTGCCAGGCCCGATCTTGCGGCCGCTTCGCTCCCAAGAGCCCCATTAAAGGGCAGAACGTCAGCGACGCCGCGACGAGTGATACGTGACTCGTCCAAACTGGGCCAGCGGCGCCGGCGTTCGGGCCGCTGGTCGTGCCGCGCTCGGCGACCACGACGATCAGTTCCAGCGCGGTCACGATCAAGAAAGTCAGAGTAGACCACCACCAAGGGGCGACGAGCGTGGTGCCGGCCAGTGCCGCCCGCACGCGCATGAGCACTCCCATGCCTACGACCGTCGCGACCACGATGGTCGCTTCAACCGGAACGCTCGGAGCGAAGTACATCGCGAGCGGACGAACGCCAAACGCGGCAACCGTCACTGTCGTCAAGGTCGCGCTGCTAAAAGTAAACATGTGGGTAAAAGGCATCGATCGCGGTTGCTTTGAGGCCGCGCACGTGGCAGCGTTCAGTGGAGCGGCTTTGGCCGCGCCCTCCGCGCACACCCGCCACGCGCCCCATTGCCGTGAACATGTGGATCACGTTTCCACGCTGGGTCGAGGGCGCCGCCAAGTCTGCCCTGGCTGGGCATCCGAAACTCCGTGAGCAACATCATGCGGCGATCTGGAAAAACCATTTGTCTGTGGGGAGTTTTCGCGCTGTTGAGTGTCGCTTGCCAGGCCTCCGCCGGGCAAGGGCGCGGCAGTTGGCCAGCGGCGAATTCCCGAAGCATGCAAAGCTACGCGAATCGCGCAGCTATGGCCCGCAGCCGCGCACAAGCCCAGCGCCAACCCGAAGTCCAAGCCGAAGCGCAGTCCGAGGTGTTGCCAGGCGCCCCGACCGAAGTCGGCCGAGCTGACGGTCCTGGCGCCGTCGAATACGGCGAGCAAATCGAGTTGAAACCGGGACAGGATGTCACGATCGGCCGCGGCGGCGACGTGGTGATCACGCCGGTGCCGCCGATGCGCGGCCGGCCACGCTGGAAGCCGCGATTCAAGCTCGCCCCGATGAACATTCCGATGTTCACCGAACCGGGCCCCGCCCACGACTTCTTCTTCGAGTCGGCCCGCAACACCATGATGGGGCTGGCGATCAACGCGCCCTGGGAATTGAACAACGGCTATGCCGCGCGCAAACCGGTCGGCTGGCAATATGCCTGGCCGTCGGGCGACATGGCCGGCGATACCCCGGTCATCCCGCATGGTGGGCTGACCGATTACTCGGCTTCGATCGACAACGCCGAATCGCTGATTGGACCCATGAAAGGCTGGCAAGGAAGCTATGGCCCATTGCCCTACGCACACGAACTGCCGGGCGAGTCGCTCGGCCCATTCGACGACGAACAAGAAGTTGCAGAGTCGGTCGGGCAACCAACACCGGCCGACGCCCTGTCAGGCGCAGATGCGGCCGAAGAGGTTCCTGGCGAGTTGTTGAAGCCCGGTCCAGAAGTCAGCACGCCAACGTCTGAGGACTTCCAACCCAGCGGCGAGCACGTTCCTGCTCCTGATGACGCAGAGCGACCGGCGCACGATCCGCCGACCGACGAGTCCGCGGCCGAATCCGGCGCTTCTGAAGCTGGCGAGTCTCCAAGCGACGAGACCCCCACAACCGACGACGGCCCGACGCTGCCGCTTGGGCGGTAACGCCGCCAGTCGGCTTCCCGGTGCGGACTCCAGGTTGGGGGGCCCAGAATAAGATTAACCGGGAATTTGCGTCCTAACCGTCCTAAGCGGCTGTCAAAAGTAGTTAAGTCTTCTCTCAGCAACGAGTTATTTTAGGACGCAAAATCCAAAACCGTTGCGTCCTCGATCGTCCTAAGCGCGGTTTTGCGTCCTAAGCATTGAGCTCGCGCCAAGGCGCGAAGGCGCCAAGGACTCAAATTTGTTTATCTCAGATTTCGCCGAGGACGCAGATTAGCCAACGGACGCGACAACGATTTCTCATCTGTGCAATCGGCGAAATCCGGTGCGCCAGGCAAAGCCTGGTTGTTCTTGTCAGTTGAAAGGTACTGATCATGGCACTTGCTCGTTCACCATGAAGTCGAGCGGCGTGCGGCAGGGCGACCGGCCGTGCGAAGCCCGCCAGCGACGACGATGTCAGCCGTAATGCGCAAGCGTGAACCCGATTCGGCCTCGTTACAAGCGTGAGAGTGGCCAGCCGCCCGGATTCGGTGAAGCCTGACGCCGACCGCCAAGCAACGAGCACGCGCAGCGGTCGGGCTCTCCGGGGTGATAGGGGACAGCGGGCATCGAAAGAACAATCAGGAACCTGGGAGACCTGCGACGGCAGCCCGCGACGCTCCGTCGCGCGCAACCGGCGGCGGGAAGACATAACCGCCCTCGGACCGGCGCAGGAGTCGGAGGGGTTCGTAGTAGCGACGAAGCCGGGCAACGCCGGCCGAGCGAAGGAACCCTGCCGGAGAGTCGTGGCAGTCAACGAAGGACGTGCCGCTTGGGTCTTGCACCCGACTACGGAATTCAACGCGTCCTTTCGCGACCGCCACTGGTTGTTGGTCCAAGCGGATGCGGTCAACATTCGTGCATGTCCAGCAATGAGTGTCTTCGGGAAAGCCGGATGCGGTAGCTCCGCACGTCCGGTTTGAGGAGGGGAGAGGCGGCAGCAACGTGCTGCCCCTCTCCTACTCGACTGGTTCACGACCTTGTAGCGTGCGTGCAACGCACCGGCGAGGGACCACTTGGGCGAACCCTTGCTAGCGCCGCGGGTTAGTGTGTGGCATCTAGCGCGCGCGCGCCGGACGCCGCTCTTCACGCCGACTCTGACCTGTGCTGAGCCCTGAGCCCCTCGGCTCGCACGCGGTGTCGCGCCTTTTGGCTCTCAACCAGGGCGGTAGCAGGCAGCGGTGCTTTCCCGGCACTATGATAATTTTCCGCAGGCGGCGCGTTTGCTGCCCGGCTGCTTGCCAATCCACTGGTCAACCCAGACCTCGTATTGGAGGTGATTCGCCGATGGTCCACTCGATCCGCGCTCGCTTGCTCTTCGTCATTTGCTGTTTCGTGGCGCTCATGCCGGCGATCGCCGCCGGACAGGCGCCGCGCCGCGAGTACAAACCGCCCGACGACATCAACTACCGCCAGGCGACCATCCTGAGCGAAGGGGTGCGGATGGCCGCCGAGGTCTACTGCGCCAAGGCCAGCGGCGACGCCAAGCTGCCGACGATCATCATGAGCCACGGCTGGGGTGGGCAAGCGTCGCTCTTGCGGCCGGAGGCGATCGCCTTCGCGCGGGCGGGCTATCTCGTCGTGGCGTTCGACTACCGGGGCTGGGGCGCGAGCGACTCGCGGGTGATCCTTACCAGCCCTCCGCCCGACGAACGGCCCGACGGCCGCTTCACCGCCGAAGTGCTCGAAATTCGCGAAGTGGTCGACCCGCTCGATCAGACGAACGATCTGTTGAACGCGCTGCACTGGGTGCAAGGCGAGCCGCAGTGCGACACGGCGCACATTGGGCTGTGGGGGAGCAGCTACTCGGGGGGGCACGTCGTTTACGCGGCCGCGCGCGATCCGCGCGTGAAAGCCACCGTGAGCCAGGTGCCGGCCCTCGATTCGCGCTTCGTGGTGCTCGCGGAAGCTGAACGGGAGAAGACCTACAGCGAGGCGACCCAGCGGGCGCGCGGCGAAATCGGCTACCCGCCGCCAGGTGCGCGCGTCGTGGGCAATCTCAAGGGCGCCCCGATCCGCGAGAAGATGATCAACTACGCGCCGGTCGAGGATGCCGGCAAAGCGCCGGGGTGCGCGATGCTGTTCGTGCTGGCCGAGAACGAAGAGCTGTTCGACAACCGCGAACATGGCATGGCGGCTTACGAAAAGGCGACGGGCCCCAAGAAGTTGGTGATCCTTCCCAAGATCAAGCACTACGGCGTCTATCTGGAAGCTCGCGACGCGGCGCTCAAGGAATCGCTGGCGTGGTTCGACGAGCACTTGAAGACGAAGTAGAGTGCGACGCCTCGATGCTCGTGCACAAGTGTTTTCGTGAGCCGGCTGCCCCCCGGAATTTCGGCTACGAACCGCGCACTGCTGGACGAGCCAGCAGTGGCACCCAGGCGATTGCTATCAGATGGTTAACTGATCAGCTCACACCAACTCTGCCAACGGCTCGGCGCCGGCGTCGGCCAGGTACTGCGGCCGGCCGTTGAGGTCGTTGAGCGTCGTGTCGCGAACGTCGATCCCCAGCGTGTGGTAAAGCGTGGCGAACAGCTCGCCGAACTTCACGGGGCGTTCGATCGGTTCGCCCCCCAGGCGATCGGTGGCGCCGATGACCTGGCCGGTGCGCAAGCCCCCGCCGGCCAACAAGCCGAAGGCGACGCGTGGCCAATGATCGCGCCCCACGTTGGCGTTGATCTGCGGAGTGCGGCCGAACTCGCCCCAGACAGCCACGGTCACATCATCTTCGAGATCGCGGGCGCGCAGGTCTTCGAGCAGTGCCGTGAAGCCGCGGTCGAACGCTTCGAGATCCTCACGGCAACGGTCGAAGCACGAGCCGTAGGGATGGCCGTGCCAGTCCCACTTGCTGTAGTTGACCGTGACGACGCGGGCGCCGGCTTCGACCAGGCGCCGGGCCGCTAGAAAACTCTGCGGGACGCGCGGGGCGCCGTTGTCGTCGATGAACACTTTGGGATTGCCGGTGCCGTAGCGCTCGATGACCTTGGGGTCCTCGCGCGACAGATCGAGCGCCTCGACGAGCCGTGAGGAGGTGAGCACGCCGAGCGCCTGCTGGGTGAAGGCGTCGATCCCCTGCATCGTGCCCGTGGTGTCGGCCGAGCGGCGAAAGCGGTCGACGCTCGTGAGCAACTGCCGGCGATCGTGCAGCCGGTCATAGGTGATGCCGTTGAGCACCAGGTCGGCGCGGCCGTCTCCCAATGGTCGAAACGGCGTGTGGGCGACGCCGACGAAGCCGGGGCCCGGCTCGTTGTAGGGGGGATGCGTGCAGGGATAGCACAAGCTGACATAGGGAGGCATGCCGGCCACGGCGGCTCCTTGCAAGCGAGCGACCGCTGAGCCGATCGTCGGCCAGCCGCCCGCAACGGGAGTGCGCAACGCGTCGCGCCCCGTGTAGCACTGGAAGGCGTCGTGATCGGCCTGGCAATCGGCGATCGAGCGCACAATGGCCACGCGGTCCATTATGCGCGCCAGCCGCGGCAGGTATTCGCAGATCTCGATGCCGGGCACGTTCGTCGCGATCGGCCGAAAGGGGCCGGCGATTTCGCGCGGCGCCAGCGGCTTAAGATCGAACATGTCGAGGTGTGGCGGCCCGCCGACCAGGTAGATCAGGATGACCGACTTGCGGCGGTTGCCGGCGCCCGTGGCCGCTTCGGCCCGCAGCACGTCGGACAGGGCCAGCCCGGCGGCGCCTAGTCCGCCGATGCGCAGGAAGTTCCGCCGCGAGATGCCGTCGCACAGCGTGGTGCGGTCCACGGGCCCCAGCAGCCTGAGCATGGCGTGGTCCTGCGGTTGGGCGGAGCGTGACGTCGCCGGTGAAGCGCTTCGTCGCGCGACACGGCCACAAGATAGCACCTGGTCGATTCAGGCGGCAACGCGATCTGGCGAAAGTGCCGCGACGCGTGCGCAAAAAAAGAGGGGAGTGGTCGCCCTACAAGCAACCACTCCCCCGAGACATTCACGACACGAACCAAGCCGAAAACTCTTGCCGTCGGTTCGCGAGTCGGGCGCTCCCGGCCCTGGCGGCTGCTGGCCGCCAGATTGCTTCCCCGGCCGGGAAGGCCCAAGCTCGGCGAGATGACAGCGTCAGGCGACTAGTAGGGGCAATCCGAGAAATCGAGGAACCACCAACCGTCGTCCCACTCGAGGGTGACTTTGCGCCAGCCGAGCGGCACTTGCGGATAGGGATAGAACGGACCGATGTACGGCCAGGCCGTTGGCGAGTACTGCCGCGGATAGGTCAGGGCCGCGTAGTTCGGGTACGGCGCGTAGCTGGGCCAAGCATAGCCGGGCATGTGCGGATGATCGTAGCGGGCCGGAGCCACGTCCGAGCCGACCGGTTGCACGAAGGAAGGCATCGGGCGACCCGCGCCAGCTTCGTACGGGCGAACTTCTTCCTGGTTCATTCGCGCCGGATAGTTGGCCGGGGCAACCGCGCCGTGCGGGAGAGGACGTCCACGACGGCCACGCGAAGCCGAGGCTTGCCGCGGGGCCGCGGGGCGCGACCGGCCGCTGGCACGATTCATACTTGGGCTGCGCGAGGGGCGCGGCATCTCGGGCTCATACAAGTCGGCCCGCTGCACAGCGTCGTCGGCGGGCGAATCGTCTTCGAAGTGCCCGGCCGTGGAGGCCATGTGCGGCGGCTCCGAGCTGGCGACTTCGACCTTGCTGACGACGCGATCGACTTCGGGGCTGCCGTTGGCGATCTGCAAGGCGCTCGTGAGTTGGTCGTCGCTGGTCACCCGGCCCGAAAGCCAGGCGGTGCCGCCGTTGAACTTAACTTCAATGCGGTAGTCTTGGAGCTGGCCACTATCGCGGAGCCGATCCGCGATTTGCTGCGCCACCTCGCGATCTCCGGCTGCGGCCCAGCCGGGTGTGGCCGCGGCCAACAGGCCGACGGCCAAGAACAGTTTTCGCATGGGTCGTGCCCTCCCTGAAGGAAGCAGTCTCGCTGGCGCGTAGCCGAGCGTCGGTATCGATGCTGCTTAATAGGTGTCGGCGCACGGTTGCAGCGATTGAAAGCTTTTTTTGGAATTTGGCGGTGGTAGCACCGCTGCAGAACGCGGGTAGCGCCAGCAGGCTGGCGCTAGCAGTCGGCGGCGAGAAGTTCGTGCGCGAGGGGCGCAGCGCGCGCCCTAGTACTGAGCCACGCGATCGAAGGGCTGGCCTTAGCGGCCGAAAGGAGCCGCCGGTTCGGCCGGACGCGTATCCCAGATCGCCGTGAGGACCATGATCGCCAAGGTCGTTCCGCAGACCAGGCAGTAGCCGGGAGCAAACAGGGCCGAAGCGATCGTCGACAGGCCGACGAGCGTCAGCCAGACAAAGAAGGAGAACTGCACCAGCGGTTCTCGGCCGGTGCCGGCACAGCGGCGAACGCTGATCGAACTGAGGACCCCGAGCACCTGGACAGCAAACAGCAGGCTGACGGCCGGCGCGAACGAGTGGAACATGGCGGAGAGTACCCTTCCTGGGTGGAGCGGAGCGGTCGAGCAACTCGTCCGATTATCCGCTGACTGCGGCGGCCTTCGTGGCCGCGTGACGGCCGGCTGCTGGAGCGATTACCATGCCGCCTGCCGACGAGTGCCCAACCTGCGCGGATATCCAGGATGTAAATAGTTGCCGCAATGAGATATCGGGCATGGCTCGAGTTCTGATTCGGTCGTCCCTGGTGCTGGATTGGCGTGGTCGATCGCGGAAGTTTCTACAACGGTCGCGTGCTTTGGCCAAGCGACCGGTACGAGGTCGCGTAACACAAACTGCCGCAATCATCGCCCTATTCGGATGATCCGGCACGGCAGTTGCTGGGGTTTCCTACGGGGCAGGTCCGCCGGGGGCGGAGGAAATGCGCGCGAAGGAACGCGAGTTTCGCGGCCGGAAGAGCTCGAGGCTTCGTTTCTAGCTTGGCATTCACCTGGCGGGCTCGACGATCACGCCAATTCAGTACCTGATCGCGAGTGCGGAGTCGCTGATGTAGCGAGTCTGAACTGACTCAGACAACTCTTTTCTCCGTAATGCCTTAAGCCCCGCATCGGAACGTTCGCGCCAGCGCTAGGCGTAACCGTGCGCGCACGTTGCGCGCCATGCTTAGGGGATGACCACGGAGATGCTGCGCGCCTTGGTCGATCGCAGTCGGTCTGGCGCGCCGGGATCGCGGTGCGCGCGTGGCGGGCGCGAAAAGCCAGGCCGAGCGGCCTCGCCCGATCGAGGTGCGCGCCGAGCGGTGTCGAGTGAATTTCATTAAAGCAGTGAAACGTCGCTCGTCTTTGTGATATTGCGCAAGTAGTGGTACGTCATTGGGTTCTGTCGATCTGACCGACCAGGTGGCCCTCGGAAGTCGCCGGCCAATGCGCGCAAGTGCCTGCTAAAAAAGGCGCTTCGGGCGGATCGTGGCGACGATCACCAATTCTGTGGAGCGACCCGACTGGCGATCGCCTGGCGAGGCGAGGTTGCCCGCTAGCTCGCGTGGCGAGAACTCCCGTCGAGGGGCCAGTTTAGCGCGTCGGCCCGTCTTCGCTCCGGCGTGGCTTGCCGGCCGCGGCGCGCCACTTGCCAATTGTGCAGCCTGCGTATCGTCGGACCGCGTTGGCGACTGCGCGCTTGTAGCGCGCGCGAGGTCAGGATTGGTAAGTCGCAACTGCGGGCCGGCAGTGACATGAGAGGAGCTGCCAGTGCATGCTGATCTGAACTACGAAGAGGAACAGCCCGATTATTCGTCGTCGAACGATGAGAAGGCGAAGCAGTATCGCCGGGCCAACAGCCCCAAAGCCAAGAACGCCCGCAAGGCTCGCCGCAACAGCCCGGTGCCAGGGGGCGGGATGGCCCGCCGCCGCAACAAACACTGGCAGTGGTAAACCGCACACGACGCTTGGGCGGCGGCACTGGAACAACAACTCAGGCAAGCCGCGCCCCATTCTGGCACTACGACGCCGAGCCCGTGGCACGTCAGACGAGGCTGCCACGGGCTCGCGCGTTGATTCGACAGCGGCGGCTTCCGCGTTCTTGCGCGGGACGCCTACTTCAGCCGCTTTTTAAGCTCGGTATCGAGCTGCGAGACGTGGATATTGCGATCCACGACATTCCCCTTTTCGTCGATGAGCAACATCGTCGGCAGGGTGAGGATGCCCATCTCGTTAGCCAGCCGACCGTCGAGCCCGCCTGGCTCAAAGATCTGCAACCAGGGTAAGCGGTTGGTCTTGAGGAACTCGTCGAGCGACGCCCGCTGGTTGTCGAGGTTGACGCCGATCACGGTGAAGCCCGACTTGGCGTATTTCGCTTGCAGCTCCTTCAGCAGGGCCATGTCGGCCTTGGCCGGCTCGCACCAAGTGGCCCAGTACTGCACGAGAACCACCTTGCCGCGGAATTGTCCGATGTCGAATTTGCGGCCCTGCAAATCAGCACCGCGCAACACGAGCGGCTTGCCGACCGACTCGAGGCGTGCCTTGGCGCCGGCCGCCTTGGCGGCTGAAGAGGAGTCGCCGAAATCGGTGGCGATTTTGGCGTAGAACGTCTTGGCCTGGTCTTCTTCGCCGGCGAACTCTTTGGCGATCGCCAATTGCAGCATCGCCTCGGCCGTATCGGGGCTCTTGGGGAAATCGGCCACGAACTGCTGCAGGTCGGCCAGCCACTTGTCTTGGACTTTGGCAAAGTCGGCGTCGCTGGCCTGCAGGCTGCGGCTGTAGTCGGCAGTGAGCTGCCGGAACTTGACATACGCCAGCAGCTCGGCATCAGCCCCCTTGGTCTTGAGCTGCTCGAACAAGGCGGCGAGCCGATCGACACCATCGGGCAAGGCATTGCTCTGCACTGCGGCGCTGACCGTGTCGGCCAGTTGCCGGCACCATTGGGCGCGGTCGGCATCGGTGGCGGCGCCAGCGGCCAACTGACCGAGGATGTCGGCCCGTTGGGCGTTGAAGCGCGCCTCTTCTTCGGGATTGGCTGCCTTGGCGCTGGCTTTGTCGACTTCCTCGAGCTTGGCCAATAGGTCTTGCGTGGCCTTGTCGGGAGCGCCAGGTGTTTGGCCGTCGGCGGCTGGCGCCGGCACGTTGGGGACTACCCGGAAGAAAAGCCCGCTGTCGGCCAGGCCTTCTTCGGCAGCCAGGTCGGGCGCTCCCAGGAGCCGCCAATTGTTGCCGACCTGGATCAGCGTGCCGATCGGCACCTGTCCGTGTTTGCCTTCGCTGTCGATCACCGCCACGACATTTTCGTAGACGAGGATGTCTTTGGTCGAACCGTCGGTTCCGGCGGGGACGATCCCCGGTCGACCGGCGCCAAACTGCACCCATTGCGATTTTGCCGGCACTAGCTTCTGCGCGCGGAGCGCTTCGTTGAAGGCCGTCGGCGCCGCATCGAGCTTGGCTTTGACTTCGGTCACGCGCTCGGGGCTGAGCCCGAGCTCCGCGAGCTCGGCAGCGGTCAACAGCACGTTGCTGAAGCGGGCGGCGTCGCGGGCGACGATCGCCCCGATCACTTCGGCGCTGACTTCTTCGGCCGAGATTTGCTTCCAGGAATCGATCTTGCCGTCTTCGTTGCTGTCGAGGCCCCAGCGGCAGCCGGCGGTGTTCAGCCAGCGATATTGATCGGCTTTGCCGTTGTTGTCGGTGTCGATGTCGCGGTAGACCTCGAGGCCGTCCTGATAGTAGCACCACAGATCGACGACATTATCGCCATTGGTATCGACAAATTTGCGCAGCGTCTGTCCGGCGGGGCTGCGGACAACCCAACCCTTCGATTGGCCGACGTTTTCGGCCTGGATCGTGCACTTGGGGATGTCGGCGGCGGCGGGACGATCGTATTCGACGTCGCGCTGGATGGAATTGAGCCCCAGCGCTTGTTCGATTGGGGGTGGGGCCGCAGTTGCCAATTGGATGCCAACGGTCCCCCAAACTCCCGAGGCGATGGTGCACGCCACGGTCCAACGACGCCAGGTCGATCGCATGACGAGGTATCCTTCTCTCAGAAAGCGACGGAGTACTTGGCAGCGATAGCGCGCGCTGCGGCCAGCACGGCACGTCTCTGGCGATGTTTTCGACCAGTTGGCCGCCGGCCCATGACGGAATCTGTAACGGTTTTCCGGGTCGTAGCGGGGGTGAACCGAGGGGCTCTGGCACGCCTCCTTGATCATGCAAGCCGGTGCGGTTCGACGCCCGAAGTTCCGAAATTGCAGGCGGTTTGACACCCTTAAAGGGCCGCCTAGAATACGAGGTTTCGCCGCCGGGCGCATAGCTCAGTTGGTTAGAGCGCGTCCCTGATAAGGACGAGGTCCCAAGTTCGAATCTTGGTGCGCCCATTGGTGATATGACGCGCAAGCACATGGGGCCCCGAGGGTTCAACCGGGGCACTCGATGCTTGCTGTCGAGCCATCTGCGCGCCGGGCGATTGTGCGATGCCTAACCCTGACTTTCGGCAGATCGCGGAGATAGCGAAGTCGCGCAGCCTGGCGAGTTTCTGGACGTGCGACTTGCGAATTTTGGCAACAGGGGGCCGCGTTCTGCCGATTTAGCTTGCTCTTGGCTGAGACCACCATCACCCAAGCGAAAGCAGCGATACGGCGGGTTTGGACTGTGAAACCCGCGAGGAATGCGAGACGCGAGGGCGCGTAGCTCAATTGGGAGAGCACCGGCTTTGCAAGCCGGGGGTCGAGGGTTCGAATCCCTTCGCGTCCACTTCGAAAATCGATTGCGCCGATCAACCAGCGTCGCCAGAACCCGGGCTCAAGTCGCCCAGCGACGAGCTTTCGGAGATCTTTCCTAAACACGAACTAGAGGCGATTGACGGTGCCAGCGGGCCACGATAAGATTCTGGACTCGCTAGACAACCCCACTGCATCTTCGAGCCTTGCCGAGCGGAGCCGATCCCGTTCGGCACGTTGTTTCTGGGGTGTCTATCGAGTGTCGATTTTTGGCCGCGGGCCTGGAACTTTGCGAACCGTTTTGAGTGCGGTGCCGTATAGTTCTAGGCCCCTGTCCAAGGCGACAGGGCTGACGGTTGCGAATTCGTTCGCTCCGTTGGGGCCGAGTCGGCCGCAAGCCGATTAGGCGCGTGCAATGTGCACGTATTGATCTTTGACAATTTGGTCGTGGAAAAGTGGCATTCGCAAGACTGTTGTTTGTTCGTCGCTTTGCAGCGACTGGCGAGTGGCAGGTCTTGACGGCTCTTAGCGCAAAGACGTGCTGGAGCGGCCGGAATGTCGGTGGTAACGCTGGGCCCTCGCGGGCGTGGCGGTACGGTCGACAGGCGGTTGCTCTGGTGCCTCGGATTTGATCGTTACTAAAGCCAGCCGTGTAGTCGCGTCAGCGGAAGTTATGCGCCGCGTGGCGTGGCGGTTGGCAGTAGCACGCATTGGGTCGCAATGCTTGGTTTCGGCGGCGGCAACTGGCGAGCAACGTGCTCGTCGGCGGCCTGACCGCAGGGCGCCGAGGATTGGATCAATGTGGTCAAGCTACTAAGGGCGCATGGGGGATGTCTTGGCATCAGAAGGCTTTGAAGGGCGTGGAAGACTGCGATAAGCCCGGGGAAATTGTCAAACGAGTGTTGATCCCGGGATTCCCGAACTGACGTACGCTGAATCCATAGGCGTGCGTGGCCAACGCGGCGAACTGAAACATCTAAGTAACCGCAGGAAGAGAAAGAAAAATCGATTTCCTCAGTAGCGGCGAGCGAACGGGAAACAGCCCAAACCGCGAGGATTTTCCTCGTGGGGTTGTAGGGCCCTTCCCATGGGAGTCACAAAGTTTTTTGCTAGCGGAACTGCTTGGAAAGGCAGGCCATAGCGGGTGACAGCCCCGTACGCGACAGCGAGAAACCTCCCGAAGGGTACCTGAGTAGGTCGGGTCACGTGGAACCCTGACTGAATCTACGGGGACCATCCCGTAAGGCTAAATACTCTCTGATGACCGATAGCGAACTCAGTAGGGCGACTGAAAGATGGGAAGAACCCCTGCTAGGGGAGGATACTGAACCTGAAACCATGTGCCTACAAGCGGTCGGAGGACTATGGCTCATTTATGGGCAAGGTCTGACGGCGTGCCTTTTGCATAATGATCCGGCGAGTTACCGTCAGTGGCTTGGTTAAGGCCTTCCGGGCTGAAGCCGAAGGGAAACCGAGTCTGAATAGGGCGACACAGTCGCTGGTGGTAGACGCGAATCTGCGTGAACTACCCATGAGCAGGTTGAATCGCGGGTAATACCGCGTGGAGGACCGAACCCACTTGGGTTGAAAACCGAGGGGATGACTTGTGGGGAGGAGTGAAAGTCTCATCAAACGCAGGGATAGCTCGTTCTCTCCGAAATAGCTTTAGGGCTAGCCTTGAGTCACTACGCAACGGGGGTAGAGATACTGAATCGGTTTGGGGGCCTTACCCGGCTACCCTGCTGAACCAAACTCCGAATACCGTTGCGACTATCTCAGGAGTCAGTCCGCGAGGGATAAGCTTCGCGGTCGAGAGGGAAACAACCCCGATCATCGGCTAAGGTCCCGAAGTAGAACTCAGTCAAAAAGGAAGTTGAGTTGCTGTGACAGCCAGGATGTTGGCTTAGAAGCAGCCACCATTTAAAAAGTGCGTAATAGCTTACTGGTCGAGCAATTCAGCGCCGATAATGAACGGGAGTAAGTTCTACACCGAAGCCGTGGGCTGTATTGGTCTATTAGACTGATACAGCGGTAGGAGAGCGCTGAAGGTCAGATACAAGCCGTACCGTAAGGAGCGGTGTTGGGGCCTTCAGGTGATTATGCCGGAATGAGTAACGATAAAGCAGGTGAGAATCCTGCTCGCCGAAAGCCTAAGGTTTCCTGGGGAAGGTAAATCCGCCCAGGGTTAGCCGGTTCCTTAGTCGAGGCCGAAAGGCGTAGACGATGGACAGCAGGTCAACATTCCTGCGCCACGCAGAAGGACCGATGGGGGGACGGCGCCCCAAGGGTGAGGGGACTGCTAGAAGTGTCCCTCGCCTGCCGGCGAGTGGAGGGTAGGAAAATCCGCCCTCGTAATCTCCAAGGCGGGACAACCGCTCTTACGTTCGGGATGTCATCCCAACGGCGTCCAAGAAAAGCCCCTAAGGGTTGAGCTCTGCGTGACCGTACTAAAACTGACACAGGTAGGCGAGACGAGAAGTCTCAGGCGCTCGGGAGAACACTGGTTAAGGAACTCTGCAAATTGACCCCGTAAGTTCGCGATAAGGGGTGCCTCCGAAGGTTCACGCTTTTGGAGGTCACAGTAAATCGGCTTCAGCGACTGTTTATCAAAAACACAGGACTCTGCGAACTCGTAAGAGGATGTATAGAGTCTGACGCCTGCCCGGTGCCGGTAGGTTAAGGAAGAGGGTTAGCCTTCGGGCGAAGCTCGCGACCGAAGCCCCGGTAAACGGCGGCCGTAACTATGACGGTCCTAAGGTAGCGAAGTTCCTTGTCGGGTAAGTTCCGACCTGCATGAATGGCGTAACGACTGAAGCACTGTCTCAACCAGTGACCCGGTGAAATTGTAGCCGTGGTGAAGATGCCACGTTCCCGCAGCTAGACGGAAAGACCCCGTGAACCTTTACTGTAGGCTGGTATTGGGCTGTGGTATGTCTTGTGTAGAATAGGTGGGAGGCTGTGATCTGGGCGCGCTAGCGTTCAGGGAGCCACCGTTGAAATACCACCCTGGACCTACTTTAGTTCTAACCCCGTCCCGTGAATCCGGGCGGGGAACAGTGCCAGTTGGGCAGTTTGACTGGGGCGGTCTCCTCCAAAAGAGTAACGGAGGAGCCCAATGGTACCCTCAGCCTGGTTGGCAATCAGGCAGCGAGCGCAAAGGTAGAAGGGTGCTTAACTGCGAGACTTATCAGTCGAGCAGATACGAAAGTAGGGCTTAGTGATCCGGCGGTGCTGGATGGAAAGGCCGTCGCTCATCAGATAAAAGGTACTCCGGGGATAACAGGCTTATCGCTTCCGAGCGTCCATAGCGGCGAAGCGGTTTGGCACCTCGATGTCGGCTCATCACATCCTGGGGGTGGAGAAGCTCCCAAGGGTTTGGCTGTTCGCCAATGAAAGTGGTACGTGAGCTGGGTTCAGACCGTCGTGAGACAGGTCGGTCCCTATCT
>JAIESQ010000168.1 GCA_019745975.1 Pirellulales bacterium | reverse complement strand
ATGGTGAACGAGCAAGTGCCATGATCAGTACCTTTCAACTGACAAGAACAACCAAGCTTTGCCTGGCACACCGGATTACGCGGATCGCACGGATCGCATTGGGCGTCGTCGGCGCGCAGCGGATTGGGCGCTCGAGCGCGCCGGCCGTTACCCGGGACGGGGCAACTGTCGCGCGATCCTTCAAAGAGCTCGCCAGCAGAGGCCGCTGAGGATGACAGTGATCATCTTCACGCGGAGCCGCACAGTGCGCTAAGTCGTGCGAACATCCACGCTCGGGATCGAAGCTGCGCTCCGAAATCTGCGTCCGCTGCGAAATCTGTGGATCATCCCATCCTTGCCTGAGCTCTTAGTGCCTTGGCGCGAACGGGCTCGCGCCCGCCCCGGACGCAAAATGCGATTTGTTACCTTTGCCCCAAGTTGTGCCCTCTATTCGAGTTCGGGGCCGATAGCAAAACACCCGGACGCAATTTGTCCGGTGGGACGCAAACCGCCCTAACCACTCTTCTTGCCTTCGCCCCCTTTCGCTACCATTCGTCCCCCCAACCGAATGTCCAGGGGAGGACGCCAGGGTTGTCGCCGCGGGCTGCAAGATTCGTGATTTGGCTGGGCAGCTGTTGCCTTTGGGCGTCGGCCTGCGCGCGGTTTGGGGGGCGCGAGCCTGGCTTGCCACTGACCGACACCGTGGTTCGCGATCAACTGATCGTCACCAGCAACTTTCAGTTGCCTAAGCAGCATCGACTGATCGAAGAACTCGCGGCGCAGCGCGGCGAACTGACCGCCAAACTCGCGCTCCCGACGTCCGACGAGCCGATCCACGTCTACTTGTTCGGCACGCCTGAGCACTTCAATCGCTATGTGCATGAGCACTATCCCGGGTTTCCCACGCGGCGCGCGTTCTTCGTCGAGACCGACACGCAGCTCGCGGTGTACGCCCACTGGGGCGATCGCCTGGCCGAGGACTTGCGGCACGAAGTGGCGCACGGCTACTTGCACGCCGTGGTGCCGAACTTGCCGCTCTGGCTCGACGAGGGAATCGCCGAATACTTCGAAGTGCCGCGCGGCCATCGCGGCCTCAACCGTCCTCATGTTGAGGCGATCACGGCTCGGCTGGCCGGCGGCGCGTGGCACCCCGACTTGCGGCGTCTCGAATCGTTTTCGAGTGCCAGCGACATGGAGCAGCTCGATTACGCCGAGAGCTGGGCTTGGGTGCATCTGCTCGTGG
This sequence comes from Pirellulales bacterium, assembly GCA_019745975.1. Lineage (GTDB taxonomy): Bacteria > Planctomycetota > Planctomycetia > Pirellulales > JAEUIK01 > JAIESQ01. The sequence goes on along the minus strand of JAIESQ010000168.1, from coordinate 42,650 downwards.
AGACCGAGCCGGAACGCTTGGAGCTGTTGCGCGAGTATTTGACCATTCTGCGGCGCGACGCGATGGCGCCGCCGATGTCGAACCTCATTCGCCGCGCGTTGCCCAATGCCGAGGACGCCTTCGCGGAACATATTCGCCAGTGCACAAGCCAACAGCCGCCGGCCGAATAGCCGGCCACCGCGAGATTGGCCGCCAGAGTCGACGCCGACCATTGCCGCGACTATGTTGAGGGCTCGTCGCGGCAGGCAAATGTCCGCGCCTCGAATCGTCGATCAAACCGCTCGGCGGCGTCGTCCGGCGCTGGCCATCAAGAAGAACTCTCAGATGTACCTGCGACCATTGGCAACCAGTGCTTTGCTGTTGAGCATCGGCGTGTTCGGCTGCGGCCGTCCGACCGATGATCAGGCGGCTCTCCCCGCGCAATCCGGCGACATCAGCTTTTCGCGCGTCGGCGACACCTTGCAGGCCGACGTCGGCGGTCAAGAGAAGATGCATCTGGAGACTGGCGAGACGGGGGTGGCGCTGCCGGCTGGATTCCCCAGCGACGTGCCGCTTTACCCCGCCGCGACTTTGGTCCTGGCCGTGACGCTCGATGATTCGGAGCAAGTGACGCTGCACACCAGCGACGACATTCCCGACGTGGTCAAGTTCTATCGCGAACAACTGGCGGCGTCGGGCTGGACGATCGAAGCCGAGCTCGACGTCCAGCGCGGCAATATGATCTCGTCGGACAAGGACGGCCGCACCTGTAGCGTCGTACTGACGCGCAAGTCGGACAAGATCACCGCAATCAGTATCACGCTCGGCAAGCGATAGGCGGCGGCGAGCTATCGAGCCTGCGCGGCAGTACAACCTTGCGCTAAGTGACGCGGCCGCCACGGTCCGCGACCGCCCGTTCGTATCGCTCGACAATCCATGGCACGCGGTCGTCGATATTGTAGTGCTTGCGAACGCGAGCACCCGCGGCCGGGCCTTTTGTGCGTTTCCAATCTTCGTCGATTGCGCGCATTACGCCTGCCGCGAGCAACTCGTGATCGTCCGTCGGAACCAGGCCGCCTGTTTGGTCATCAACGATTTCCGTCAGGCTGCCCGCCGCGGCGGCTAGCACCGGCGTGCCCGTGGCCAGCGCTTCGAGCGCGACGCGCCCCGAGGTATCGCCGCGCGACGGCAGCACGACGAGGTCGGCCGCCACGTAGGCCGCCACACAGAATGCCGGAGGTTGTTCACCAACCAGCCGCACACGCTCCAAGCCGAGGCGACGTGCTTGCGCTTCCAGTTCGACTCGCTGAATGCCGTCGCCAACGATCAGCGTAGTCGGCCGGGCAGGATGGGACTCATAAACCGCCGCGGCGTTGAGCAGGGTGTCGATGCCTTTGTGCGCGGCAAGCCGTCCGACAAATGTCACGAGTGGACCAACTGGCAAGGGCAATCCGATACGAGCCAAGGCCATTGCTCGTGTCGGCGGCGATTCATACGGCCGAAGATCAATGGCTTTGGCGAGGGTTTCCGCGCGCTCGTCGGCCACGTCGAACGTGGCGAGCACCTGGCGCCGGATGCGCTCGCTGGCGGCAAGAATGCGGCCGGCGTTCTCGGCGGCTTCCTCGGCGAAACGGCGATAGCGGTCGTCAGCCTGGAAACTCAAGAGATCGGCGCCTGTCGCTCCCAACACGTAAGGGACACCCGCCTCGAGCGCCAGGTGCCCCAAGATCCCAATGTGCTGCGCATGAATAACGTGCGGGTCAAACTCCGCAATCTCCTCGTCCAGATGGCGACGGAGTTCTTCTCGATATTGTGCAAGTTGATCGTCACTCAATGTGTCGAAGGACTGGCGGCTCGGTGTCGGCGCGGAGAAGCTCGGCAAGGCAAACGGCAAATCTGCCGACGTCTCTCCGCCGCGACAAACGATGCGCCGGACGTGGAACGGCTCATCGCCTGCTTCGCGCTCGTCGACAACCAGAGCTCGAACCTGGTGCCCGGCCCGCTCCAGGCCGACTGCCAGATCGCGCGTAAACGCGCCCGATTCCGAGCCGTGTAACGGCAGGTGATTCGTCAACAGAATGCGCATAAGAGGTCAGTCGCAGCGCTACGGAACGAACGATGGTGGCGAGGCCGCCGCAGTATACCTGCCTGTCGTGCCCCGGCGGGCCTTGGCGGAGAACTGCTACCCGCGGCGCAGGCGAACTGGCCAGTTTTTTTTGCTCCTGACAAATGCACATAACTATGAACAAATAATGCAGGCGGCTTGAGGCCTGAGATTTGGGGAAAACCCGGTCGCTGCGCTCGCCGCTCACAACGAACCAGGCGGCAAAAGTGCGCGCGGATCGCACGCTGCACGGTTTTCACAGCTCGTGCGGCAGCACGGCCCTGTCCCGGCCCTGTCCCGACCGTTTGCCAATCTGCGCGCTGGGCGAAGCCAGCGGGCAGAGTTCTTGCCGCTTGCGCGTCCGAGCGCGATGTCCACCCGGACGCAAAATGCCGACCCGGACGCAAACCGGACGATCACCCGGACGCAAATCGCCCGGTGTTACACGCGCCCCAAGTTGTGCTGTCCATTCGAGTTCGGGTGCAAAACCAAGCTGCCCGGACGCACCCGGACGCAAATTCCCGGACAACTTTATTCTGGTACCCCCCCGTGACATTCGAGGACCTGTCTCCGCCACGGCCGCGGACCGCGGGGAAAGCTCAACCATCGGCTAGCTCGCGACCCAGTGCGGCTAAACTACCGATGGAACCCTCGCGGAGCATCGAAGAAGCTCCTCCACTCGCGCCAGATTGGCCAGCCGACCGCCGGCTTCGAAATGCGCTACAGCGTCGCCCGGGATGGGGTCGATGTTTGATTTTGCGGTCTGCGCCGAGTTTGCGGCCCCGGGCCGCGCGGCATCGAATGCCGCGAACCACGGTTGGACTACGTTACGTAAACTAGATACCGTTAAGCATTAGCGTGTTGTCGACGCCTCCACTTCCAGGGGTTGGACGGCGAGGGCAAGCGACCACGCTCTCATCTGGCCCACATGAGTAGCACCGAACAAGTCGATCCGGAAGTCGTCGCCGAAACGCGCCAGCAAATCCGCGGACTGGTCGACGAGATTGCTGGCCTTGCGCGGTCGGACGTCGGCGCGCAGGAGTTTTACTCCGGCTTCCTCGATCGTGTTCTGGCCGCGATCGGCGCAATCGGCGGCGCCGTCTGGTTCATTTCCGAAGCGGGCCAGCTCGAACTGGTTTACCACGTCAATCTGCCGACGCGCGAGTTGCTCGACGACCCGCGCGACCGCGTGCGCCACGGTCGGTTGTTGCAGCACGCCATGACGCAGGGAGAGGGGCTGCTTGTCGCGCCGCAGTCGGGAACGGGCGATCCCGACGGTCCCGGAAATCCCACGCGCTACTTGCTCGTCCTCAGTCCGCTCAAGAGCCAGGAGTCGGCCCAGGGCGTTGTCGAAGTCTTCCAACGGCCCGACACCGCACCTGCGACCCAGCGCGGCTTCTTGAACTTCTTGTTGAACATGTGCGCGTTGGCCGCCGACTACATCAAGAATCGCCAGCTCCGACAATTCACCGATCGCCAGGTTCTCTGGAGCCGGCTCGAGAGCTTCACGCGGGCAGCGCATGCCAGCCTCGATCCGCGCGAAACCGCGTTCACGATCGCCAACGAGGGTCGGCGGTTGCTCGAGTGCGACCGTGTCAGCGTGGCGATTCGCTACGGCAACCACTGCCGGGTCGAAGCGATTAGCGGACAGGACACCTTCGATAAACGTTCCAATGCGGTCAAATTGCTCAACGAGCTAGCGACGGCAGTCGTCCGCACCGGCGATCCGATGTGGTATGCCGGAGACGCCACCGACCTGGCGCCGCAAGTTGAAGAGGCCGTGCAGACGTACGTCGACGATTCGCACAGCAAGACGGTCGCCGTGCTTCCGCTAGCACGGCCCCCCGACACCAGCGATGCGAAGCATGAAGCCCCGGCCCCCGTCGGCGCCCTGATTATCGAGCAGATCGATTCGGTGCGGCCGCGCGAAGGGCTCGAGCAGCGGCTGCGCGTCGTTGGCGAGCATAGTGCCGCCGCGCTGGCCAACGCGCTAGAGCACCAAGGGTTGTTCTTGATGCCGCTGTGGCGGGCAATCGGCCGCTCGCGCGTGGTCGTGTCTGCCCGCAATTTGCCGAAAACACTGCTGGCAGTCGGCGCGGTCGTGGCCGTGATTCTGGCGCTCGTGATCGTGCCGTGGGATTTTGAACTCAAAGCCAGCGGGACGTTGCTCCCGGTCGAACGGCGGGATGTCTTCGCTCCGCAGGATGGCACGATTGTGGATCTGCCCGTCGAGCACAACACCAAGGTCGCCAAGGACCAGGAGCTCGCCCGGCTTAGCAATACCGATCTCGACGTGCGCCTGGCGGGGGTGCAGGGGGAGATTCTGGCGGCCGAGGAGGAAATCCTGGCGCTCAACTCGATGTTGCTCGACCGCGAACTACCCAAGGACCAGAAGGTGCGCGTCTCCGGTCAGTTGCGTGCCCAGGAAAAGAAACGTGAAAGCCTGGACCGCCAGCTCAAAATCCTCAAGCAGGAGGAAGAGGAGCTGACTATTCGCAGCCCGCTTGCCGGTCAGGTCATCACTTGGGACGTGGACCGCAAACTAAATCGCCGGCACGTCTCGCGCGGCCAGATTGTGCTGCAAGTCGCCGATCCATCGGGGCCGTGGGAAATTGAAGTGCTCATGCCCGAGAAGTACATGGGGCACCTCATTCGCGCTCAGCGGAAGTTGGGCGAGCAGCTCGCGGTCGCCTTCATCCTGGCCACTGACCCCGATCGCAAGCACCTCGGCGTACTCGACAATGTGCACGCCAGCGCTGAAGTCGATCCCGAGGAGGGGAACACCGTCAAGTTGCTCGTCAAGATCGACAAGGAACAACTAGGCGAGTTGCGTCCTGGAACCGAAGTGACGGCGCGCGTGCATTGTGGTCGCCGACCGCTGGGTTATGTGCTGTTCCACGAAGCGCTGGCCTGGGTTCACAAACACATACTGTTTCGACTGTAGCGACGTGGTGCGTGGCGCCGCACGAAACCGACGCCACGGTTACCGCCTTGGAAAGAAGTTGTTGACGCCGATCTATTCACGCTATCTCGAAGGATCATCGCCATGCATGCGGCTCTCTTGACCTTGCTCACCGTCTGCCTGGGCGGCGATCCCGGCGAACCGGCAAACACGAGCAGCGCGCGCGTCGTGGTGCGAAACTGCCAGGTGGCGTTGATCGAAGAAGCACGCATCTCCGCCAACGAGGCCGGCGAACTGGTCGAACTTGAAGCCAAGCTCGGCCTCGAAGTCGAGCCCGACACGGTGCTCGGTCGCATCGACGATCGGCAGCCGCAAGCGGAGCTGGTGGTCGCCGAAAAAGAGGCGCAAGTCGCCCGCACCCAGGCTGAGAACGACATCGAGGTGAAAGTCGCCGACAAGCTGACGCAAGTCACCAAAGCGGAATACGACCAGGTAGTCGAAGCCAACACGAAAGTTCCTGGCGCCAAATCGCAGTCGGAAATCCGCATCAAGCGCTACAAGTGGGAAGAAGCACGCTTGCAAACCGAAAAGGCCACCGTCGATCAGCAAATCATGGTGCTGACGGCCGACGCCAAGAACGCCAAGCTCGACGCGGCTCGAATCGCCGTTCAACGACGGCAAATCAAGTCGCGCATCAAGGGCCAGGTCGTCGAGCTGCTCCTGCATGCCGGCGAGTGGGCCAATCCCGGCGACGCCGTGCTCCGAATTATTCGCCTCGACACGCTCTGGATCGAGGGTTTCGTCAGCATCAAGGAATGCAATCCTACTCTGCTGTTGGGCCGCAAGGCCGAATTCAAATCGCCGCTCAACGACACGACCTTTGTCGGCAAGATTGAATTCGTCAAACCTGAGATCGAACCCGGTGGCGAGCTCGTGCTCATCAAAGCCAAAGTGGTCAACACTCGGCTGGCCAACAATCAGTGGGTTCTGCTGCCGGGGTTGAAGGGCGAAATGGCGATCGAGCTGACCGATGTGGCTGAGCGCCCGACGGCCGCCGCCGGTCGCGGGCCGGAGTTGCCGCGCCGACGCTAAGCTTCGCATGTCCACTCTGCACGACAGCCTGGTTTCGACGACAGCTCGTCGGCTACGCGTGCGCAAACGCCCCGACCTGCTGGCTCGCCGCCAACGGTATCAGGGGCGCACGTATTGGGTGGTCAAGGAGCCGGTCGGCCTGAACTACTTCCGTCTCGAGGAGGAGGTCTTCGCCATCCTGGAGATGCTCGACGGCCAGATGAGCCTCGACGAGATTCGGGCCGAATACGAGCGCCGCTTTCCGCCCGAGAAGATTGGCCTCGACGAACTGCAACAGTTCATCGGCACCCTGCACGGCAGCGGCTTGGTGATCGCCGATGTGCCGGGGCAAGGTACCCAGCTCAAAAAACGCCGCGACGAACGGAAGCGCAGCGAACTTTGGGCGACGCTCTCGAACGTGCTGGCCATCCGCTTCAAGGGAATCGACCCCGATCGGTTGCTTGATTGGATGCTGCCCGCCGTGCGGTGGTTGTTCGCCCCCGTGACGATGGTAGCGGTGTTGTTGTTGGGTTTAAGCGCCCTGCTACTAGTCGCGGTGCAGTTCGATACGTTCCGCTCCCGGCTTCCCGAGTTCCATCAGTTCTTCAGCGTCGAGAATGCCTTCTGGCTCGCCATCGCGCTGGGCACGACCAAGGTGCTGCACGAGTTCGGCCACGGCCTGTCATGTAAGCACTTCGGCGGCGAATGTCACGAAATGGGGGTGATGGTGCTGGTGCTCACGCCCTGCTTGTATTGCAACGTCTCCGATTCGTGGATGTTGCCCAACAAGTGGCACCGGGCGTTCATCGGCGCCGCCGGCATGTATGTCGAGATCATCCTGGCCTCGCTGGCCACGTATCTCTGGTGGTTCAGCGAGCCGGGGCTGGTCAACAATCTCGCGCTTTCGACGATGTTCGTTTGCTCGGTGAGCACGATAGTTTTCAACGGCAATCCGCTGCTGCGGTACGACGGCTACTACATTCTCAGCGACATCCTCGAGATCCCGAACTTGCGGCAAAAGTCGAGCGAGATCCTTGGCCGCAAGCTGGGAGCCTGGTGCTTGGGACTCGAAGAAACACCCAATCCGCTCTTGCCGCAGGGGCGGCAGTGGATGTTCGCCGTCTACAGCGTGGCCGCCGCGGTCTACAAGTGGTTTGTTGCGCTGTCGATCTTGTGGTTCTTGTACAAACTCGGCGAACCGTACGGTCTGAAGATCGTCGGTCAGGCAATCGCCATGGCCAGCCTGTTCGGTTTGGTGGTGCAGCCGCTGTGGAAGCTCGGTAAATTCTTCTGGGTGCCTGGGAGGCTCGATCAAGTGAAAAAGGCTCGCTTCTACACCACGCTCGCGTTGGTCGGCTGCGTGCTGGCCTTCGTTTGCCTGGTGCCCTTGCCCAATCGCGTCTTTTGCACGTTCGAGGTGCAGCCGCTGGGCGCCACGCCGATTTACGTCGACGTGCCCGGCCGACTCGACAAAGTCCACGTCCAGGCCGGCAAGCAAGTCAAGAAGGGCCAATCGCTCGCGCGGCTGGTAAACCTCGAAGCGGTTTACGCGGTCGCCGAGCTCGAGGGGCAAGAACAGGAGCATCAAGCGGAACTTGATTCGCTGGCTGAGGTCCGTTTCCGCAGCCCCGACGCCGGCCTGCAAGTACCGCGCGTCGAGGAGAATCTCAAGATGGTTCGCCAACAGCTCGAAAAGAAGCGTGACGAGCTCGCGCTACTCGAGCTCGTCACTCCCACCGATGGCACGGTCCTGCCCGCTCCCCAGAAGAGCCGCACGCCCCACGAGGATGAACAGCTCCCCACCTGGCACGGCTCTCCTCTCGAGCCGCGCAATCTCGGTTGCTCGATCGACGAAGGCGAGCTGTTCTGCCAGGTCGGCGATCCGGCCAAGATGCAGGCCATCCTGGTGATCGATCAGTCGGATGTGGAATTCGTCGTCGAAGGGCACTCACGCGTACAGGCCAAGAACCCAGATCGCGGCCTGAAGGTCGACCTGGTGCTCGACTCGCGCCCTGGCAAAAAACTGCGCGGCCAGATCGTCGAAATCGCCAACGAAGAACTCAAAGTGAGCCCAAAGAACCTCTCAAATAAATCAGGCGGCGAGCTGGCGACGAAAACCGACGACACCGGCATCGAACGACCCATGAATACGTCGTATCAGGCGCGGGTGCCGCTCTCCGACTCGGAGGCCATGCTCCTCATCGGCCTCAAGGGGAAAGCGAAGATTCACGCCGGCTATCGCACGCTGGCGCAGCAAGCTTGGCGGCTCTTTGCGCAGACGTTCAACTTCGAGCTCTAGGCCGACGTAGAGCCGCCCCTAGTGCGCGCCTGCTTCAACCAGTGATTCACGGCGATCCCAGGCCGACGCCTTACGAATCGGTCGCGGTTTCCCGCCAGTCGGAACCGGCGAACTTTCCGGAGGTAGGTCGGCAGCCACCTCGCGACGGCTCGACTCACGCGCCTCGCGCCAGAGCTGGGCAATCGTCGACCACAGGCTGTCGCTCTCGGTCTGCCGGTAAGGGCTGTCGGCAGGCAAGCCGGCCATCAAGCGACGGTGGGCCTCGGCCAACGCATGGTAAGGCATCGAGGGAAACAAATGATGCAAGGCATGGAAACGCAGTCCCAGCGGCGCCCACAGGCTCGACAGCAGTGGCCACCGCGGATAGTTCACCGAGTCGAGCAATTGCTCGACAAACGACATGGTCTCGCCGGTGCTGCGGTAACGATGAGCGCCCAGCGTACGAATGGCGTTGAGCGTTAGCACCGCCGACGCAATCGCATAAGCCCACAGGCCAAATCCCAGAGGTAACCATCCCATCGCCAGGCTCGCCGTCAGCGACGTGACCGACAGCCAGCAGCCCACCTCTTGCACTCGCCAAATGCGAACCTCCTGGCGCGTCGGCAACGGTCGAACATACCGCACGTCGATCACCATGCTCGAAGCATGCCGCGCGATCCAGTGACGAAACGGTGGTATCAACCACCCCAACGGCGCCAGCACCAGGAACCGCCCGATGGCGATCGCCGGAAGCACGAACGCTTGCGCCAAATAGAACACGATGTGCCACGGCGGGCCGTTGGCCAGCGGGAGATACTCGCCGTCGTGCTCGGTACCGTATTGCCTTCGAGCGTGATGATCGACGTGCGTGTGGTACAAGAACGACGGCATCAAAAACGGCACGCCGAACAACACGTTCCACGCCAAGCGAAAGCCACGAAATGAGCCCTGCTTCAGATGCGTCAGTTCGTGCGTGAAGAGCGACGCACGATAAAAGGCGCACGTCGCGATCGCAAACAGGATCGTGGCGACCAGCGGCGCCGCGGGAACCACCACTAACCCGCGCATTACAAATCGCATCACGACGAAAGCGCTTACACCGACTGCAATCGACGTCAAGAAGTCGGTCCAGTAGAGCCAAGGTTTGGGGACGAAGAGATCGCGGACTAATTCGCGCGCTTGCGCAATCGAGAAGCTCGCGGGCCGAGCGCTCGTGGTCAACATCGGAGCAGTTTCCGCGTGGCGGTCAGAGCGTCTGTCGGCGGGAAAGACGACCGCGGGACTTGAAGGCCGAAGCCGCCGCTCTTGTTTCTGAATCGGCAATTCGTGCGACGTTAACTCGCTCATGTATCAGTCAATCTGGGCGATTTCAGGACAAATCGGCGATCGATTCGGCCCAACCGGTGTATTTGGATTACCCCGATGGCTCAGGCCGAACTTGTTGCCTGGAAAGATGTTATGGTTTCCAGTCCGGGCAACTCTAAAGTTGCTCCTCGATCCGGCCCGATGCATACAACCGGCGCAACCCGGTTTGCCAAGTGCTCCGCGAATTTCGGACCGCGATGGTGGAAAACCCGCGCGCCAGCGCGTGGTCGGCGTTTGTCAGGAACGTCTCAAAGGATGTGAGGAATGGGCGTTGCGTTGGGGGAGACGTGCACCGCCATTGGATTCCTCACCGTCGTCGAACACCCGCAGCATGGACTGTTCGGCGGGTATCTCGTCCTGAACACGGCGGGGCGGCCGATCGAGTTTCATTGCACGGCGCCGCTCAAGCCGAACCGTGCTCAAGAGATTCTCTACGGCCCGACTCTCAAGCCTTACTTGTATGGCGAACAGATCGGGCGGGCACTCGTTTCGAAATCGACAACAGCGACGATAGCGATTTGCACCGATTGCGAGCCGGTGCTCGAGCTTGGCGATTACGTGCCGATGCCGGTAGTGCTCGTGCTCGGCGACCGCGTGGAACCGAACGCTGACTCGTCGAGCCCCGGCAATGCAGCCACCCCGCCGGCCCCCAGCGGTCGCCAACGCCTGACCGTGCCTCGCCAGCCTGGCTTGCGCACACTGAAGATCGGAGGCAATCGCCTGGCCGTTCGCTATTCGCGCGTGACCGATGCCGAGACGGTCGCCACTCAACTTGCCGCCGTCGTCGACGGCTTCGATTTGACCGAGCCGTTCGGCCGCATCCGCGATGCGATCGAAGAGGCTCAACGAGCTGCCCGATGAAGGGTCGCTCTCCTTCACTGCCAACCATTGGCTGGAGTTGGTCCGGCACGCACGCCCTCCCGATCGCATCGATGACTTGCCTTGAACCTGCCGGGGCCGGTTGCTTCCTACGTTCGATGAACGGTTCCGATTTGGGGGCGGCCGCGCTATCCCCCGACGCGCAAACCGTGATGTCGCGGCGCATCCTGGCGAAGCTGCCCGACGTTGTCTCGCTCTCTCTTGCCAGTTGGCGGCGGGGCCAGGAACAAACCGCCGCGAGCATCAAGATCTTTAGCGCGCGATTCGCCCCTGGAATCGATAGTTTCGCGCCTCGCGCCGACGAAGCAACGCTGCGCCGACCAACGATTGACCGCTCGGCTCAGCCGCAACGCCCGGCCAGGCACGTTGCGCGGCATCGCATCGCGCCGCCGGGCGACGTCGTCAAACTCGAAGACCGCTTGTACTATCTGCTTCAGCCTCCTTTGGAAGCTTGGATGGCGGGGCAGGCGATCGAGTTGCCCCAGCAGCCGTTTCCCTATCAGTACGAGGGAATCGCTTTTCTTTATCCGCGAATGGCGGCGATCTTGGCCGACGAAATGGGGCTTGGCAAAACGATGCAGGCGATCGTCGCGCTGCGGCTGCTGCTGCGCGCCGGCGAAATCGGCACCGTGCTCGTCGTTTGCCCGAAACCACTGGTCACCAACTGGCAGCGCGAGTTGGGGCATTGGGCGCCCGAGATCCCCAGCCTGGTGATTGAAGGGGATCAGCCGCGCCGCCAGTGGCAATGGCGCTTGCCCGATTGCCCGATCAAGATCGCCAACTACGAACTGCTGTTGCGCGACCGCGAATTGTTGGCCGAGCCGGGCCTGCACTTCGATCTCGTGCTGCTCGACGAATCGCAGCGCATCAAGAATCGCGCCAGCGCCACAGCCGAACTCGTGCGCGCCCTCCCGCGGCGACGGAGTTGGGCGTTAACCGGTACGCCAATTGAAAACCGAGCCGACGACCTGGTCGGCATTTTCGAATTCCTCTCCCCCGGGTATCTGTCGAGCGACATGAAACCCGGTCGCATGGGGCGGCTCGCGGGCGACTACATCTTGCGTCGTACCAAGGAGAAGGTGCTGGCTGATCTGCCGCCGCGCCTCGTGCGCGATGTGGCGCTCGAGCTGACCCCCGCTCAACGCGAAAGCTATCGGCTGGCCGAAGAAGAAGGTGTCATACGACTGACGAGCCTGGGCGAGGCGGCAACAATTCAGCACGTCTTTGAATTGATCCTGCGGCTCAAGCAGATCTGCAACTTCGATCCGCTCAGCGGCGACAGCGTCAAGCTTGAATACCTCGAGGCCGATCTCGAGGAAATCGTTGCCAGCGGACAAAAGGCGATCGTCTTCAGCCAGTATGTCACCTCGCTCGAAGAGCTGCGGTCTCGGTTGGCACGCTACGCGCCACTCGTGTTTCACGGCCGCGTTTCAGCGGCGCAGCGTGAAAACGTGTTGCAGCGCTTTCGAGAGGACCACCAAGCACACTTGCTGTTGTTGAGCTACGGCGCCGGCGGCGTCGGCTTGAACCTTCAGTTCGCCAGCTACGTCTTCTTGTTCGATCGCTGGTGGAACCCCGCGGTCGAAGATCAAGCGATCAACCGCGCGCATCGGATCGGGGCCAAAGCCGCGGTGACGGTCACCCGCTTTCTCGCCGTCGGCACGATCGAGGAACGCATCAACCGCGTCCTCGAAGAGAAGCGCTCGATCTTCGACATGGTCCTTTCGGGGGCCGAAGCGAGTGCCCCGCTCGATCTCGGGCTGTCGCGCGAGGAGATCTTCGGGCTGTTTCGTCTCCGCTGCCCGACTGGCAGTGCGGGCACACAAGCCGCTTGACGTATCCAAAGTATCGCCCGCGAGGTGGTCCGCTCGAGATACCAACAACTTGCCCCGTCTGTGCAACTTTCCGCGCCGACCTTGACCCCATTGCCGAAAACTCCTACTGTTCGCCGACCTTCAATCCCGAAAGTGGCACCCAGTCGCTCGAGAATCAACGGAGTGGTTCATGACTGTAACCCGCTCAGAAGGTTCAGCTTCCGGCCCCGCGCCTGGCGTTCCTTTGTTCGACATGCGCCGCCAGACCGCTGCCCTGCACAATGAGATTGCCCAAGCGCTCGATCGGGTTTGCCAATCGGGGCGGTTCATCTTCGGACCCGACTGCCGCGAGCTCGAAGACAATTTGGCCAGCGTGTGCCACGTGCAGCACGCGGTGGGCTGTGCGTCGGGGAGCGATGCCCTGCTCTTGGCGCTAATGGCCATTGAAGTCGGGCCTGGGGACGAGGTACTGCTGCCCAGCTATACGTTCTTTGCCACGGCCTCCGCCATCTGGCGCCTCGGCGCCAAGCCCGTCTTCGTCGACATCGAACCGCTCACCTACAACCTCTGTCCGCGACACGCGGCGTCGCTCGTCACATCGGCCACGAAGGCGATCATCCCCGTGCACCTTTATGGGCAATGCGCCGACATGGAACCGCTCGTCGAGCTGGCTCGGCGCCATTCACTCGCGCTGATCGAGGATGCGGCCCAAGCCATTGGTGCCCAGTATGCCGACCGTCCCGCCGGGAGCTGGGGCGACATCGGCTGTTTCAGCTTCTATCCCACGAAGAATCTGGGTGGCTTCGGCGACGGCGGTCTGCTGACCACCAACGATGCCCTGCTCGCGGCCCGGCTGCGACTGCTGCGCGGCCATGGCATGGAACCCCGCTACTATCACCACGTCGTGGGCATCAACAGCCGGCTCGACTCGCTGCAGGCTGCGGTGCTCAATGTCAAACTGCCGCACCTCGAACGTTGGACGAACGACCGCGACATCAACGCCCACCGCTATGCACGGTTGATGCGAGATCGCGGCCTCGAGTGTTACCTCGAACTGCCACAAGTCGCGCCGCAACGCCGGCACGTTTGGAACCAGTACGTCGTTCGCGTGGCCGAGGGAAAACGCGACGCCCTGCGGACACATCTCGAAGCCAACCGCATCGGCACAGAAATCTACTACCCGCTGCCGCTGCATCTGCAGCCCTGCTTCAGTTCGCTGGGCTACAAAGCCGGCATGCTGCCGGAAACGGAGCGCGCCGCCAAGGAGACGTTGGCTTTGCCAATCTTTCCGGAATTGACCGCTGACGAGCAGGAGCAGGTCGTCGAGGCGATCGGGACGTTTTACGGCGCGAAGGCCGCGACCACTCACGGCCTTAAGCGGCCGAAGTTTCTCGATCGCACGCAGCGCTCGGCCAGTTCAGAAGAGCACGGCAGATAGCCTGAGTTGATACGAGCCGGCTAGACGTGGTCCGAGTGCTTTTCGATGTGCGTGTCGCGATTGGCCGGCTTGCACAGCAACGCCATTCCCAGCGCGACGCACAACCCGACTAGAAAGTACTGATAGACGTAACTCTTCCTGCTCGGTGGCGCGGCCGGTGCCGCCGCCTCTTGCCCGAGTGCCGGCGCGCCTCCAATCGTTGCCAGGGCGATTCCCACGCCCAGCACGCCACGCAGTAACCGTTTGCGGAGTGGTTTCATCAAGCCGATTCCGTGGGCTGGGGCAGAAGTCTTTGCGGTCGAATCGCAGGTGGACGAAAGCCTCCAGTGTAAGCGGCGTGCTTCGGCCGGGAAAGCAGCCATCGATTCTCATCTTTCGCCAGCAGCCAACTGCGACCAGAATTGGCTGCAGGACGTCATTCTTGACCAAGCTCCGAGTCGCCGACGATGCCTGCCGTTTTTCATTATCCGTTGACCGTCACGCCGGCTGAAATCGACCAGTTGGGGCACGCCAACAACCTGGTCTACCTCGAGTGGATGATTCGCGCGGCGCTGGCCCATTCGGCCGCACAAGGCTGGCCGGCCGAGCGCTATGAGTCGCTAGGCGCCGGCTGGATCGTGCGCAGCCACGAGATCAAGTACCTGCGCCCCGCCTTCGTCCACGAAGAGGTGCTCGTCCGCACCTGGGTGGCCGACACCCGCCGCGCTTCGTCGCTACGTCGCTACCGGATGCTCCGCCCTCGCGACGGCGCGGTGCTGGCCACGGCCGCGACCGAGTGGGCGTTTGTGAACTTCGCCAACGGCGGCGTGGTGCGGATTCCGCCCGAAGTGGCCGAAGCCTACATCGTGGCCGGCGACGAGCCGAGCGACGAGCTGATTGCACCGGCCTGAGATCAATCCCACCGAATCGCTTTCTTGATGGAGGCTCAAAAACAGCGATTCGAAGGTGAATCGTCGGGCGATGCCTCGCGCTCCGCAATCGCCGACCGTAATCGCCAGGCCTGAAAAAACGCCGCGGCGCTGAGCACGGCACAGAAAATCGGTGCGAGCGCGAGAACAGGCTCGCCGGGAAACGCGAGATAGCCCGCGCCCAGGACTAGGGCAATTACCCACATCAGGTTGCCCACCAGGACCAATCCGCGGCGTTTGAATTCCGGTGTCTCGCGTTCTTCCTTGGAATGAAACTTAGCTCCACCCGATATTTCCATCGCGGGGAAGAACAGGCGTAGCGATTCCACGACGTGTTGCGGATCGTGGTTACCCGCGAGAATCAGTTTCCGCTTGTGACCATCAAGCAATCGATATTCGACGACGCCGACATCGAGCGGCATCTGGACCGTCGCTTTGAAGCGAAATCGCATTCGGTGCACATCGCTGCGCTGAACGAGAAAATTCTTCGCGTCCTGCGCGAGAAAGCCCGCCTCAAAGGGGTCGACGCTGTCATAGAAGGTCTCGCGCGCTCGACGCGCGCCGAGCTTGCGAGCGACGAACGTCTCGAAGAATCCGGCCAGCCAGCCATATTGGCCCAACACGCGTCGAACCGAGTCTGCATCGCGCACCTGGCCAGCGATCCAGGCACCCGCCAATTGCTGCTCGCTCACGTAAACGCGATACGTGCGATCGGCGGTAAACGCCCGCGGCTCGACCGCGTAGAAGAATTTCGGTGGCTCGGTAACCGGCATGTTCGCACGCGCGATAACGACACATGAAGCGGCAAAGCTCGGTGCCGGGACAACTAGTCTTGCTTCGGCTTCGGCAGCGGGGCGTCGGTCGGCGACAGCCCGTGCTCGGCCAATTCGCGCACCAGCTCGCGCCCCAGGTGGCTGTGCCAATAGCCGTACAAGAAGTAGATCGCCAGCCCAATCGCCAGCCAGATCACCAGCCGTAGCCAAGTATCCCCTGGCAGAAAAAGCATCATCAGCAGATTGACGGCGATCCCTACCGGGGCGACTACGAACACCGCAGGACAGCGGAACGGCCGCTCGGCGTCCGGCCGAGTCCAGCGCAGCACCAGCACAGCGGCCGCGACCATCACGAACGCCATCAAGGTGCCGATGTTGACCATCTCGGTCAGCAAATGAATCGGACTGACCGCGGCGACCACGGTAATCACCGCGCCGGTCAGCATCGTCGCCAGGTGTGGCGTGCCGTATTTGGGGTGAACGTGCTTGAAGATCGGCGGCATCAAGCCGTCGCGGGCCATCGCCAAAAAGACGCGCGCCTGACTCAAGAACGTGACCAACAGCACGCTCGTCATGCCGGCCACGCCCCCCGCCGCAATCAACCCGGCCGCCCAGCGCAACGCCGAGCTATCCGCGTGCTCCGCCTTTTGCGAGAACGCGACCGCCACGGCCGCTTTGATGTCGATGTCGGGATAGGGGACCATTCCCGTAATGACCGCGGCCACGCCGATGTAGAGCACCGTGCAGACCACCAGCGAGACGATGATGCCCAGTGGCAGGTCGCGCTGCGGGTTGATAGCTTCTTCGGCGTTGGTCGAGATCGAGTCGAAGCCGATGTAAGCGAAAAACACGATCGACGCGCCGACCATGATGCCCGACAAGCCGTAGGGAAAGAACGGGCTGCGGGTCGCATCGTCCAGCGGAGCCAACCAGCGATCGAGCCCCAGGACACCCAACAAACCCCACTTCCGGCGCGCGGCGCTCTTGCCACGCTCGCGCAACGGGGGGAGCAAGTCGTCGACCATCTGGCGATCGGCGTCGGTCTGGGGCAGATCGGGCGCCGCGCGCTGCTCGGCGGCGGCGAGTAACTTCTGGGCCTCCTCCTGGGAGACCGTCCCTTGCTCCTGTCGCCCGGCAATCTCGGCGCGGGCCGATTCCAAGCGATGGGCGGCGCGCAGCTCGCGCCCGACTTGACTCGCCCGTTCGGCAAATGCGGCCGGATCCTGCTTCAATTCGGGATGAAGCCGAGCCAGTTCGTCGCGTACCACATCAGGGACGACACTCGCCTCGGGCAACACACGCTCGCTCACCGGCACACCGAGCCAGTTATCGCGACTGACATAACTGATACCCAAGGCAATCACGAACACTACCACGCCGAGTTTGATGAGCACCAAGACCGCATTGGCGCGAGCGCTCTCGCGAATGCCCAGCACCAACAGCGCGGTGATCACAAACAGGATCAGCGCACCAGGGAGATTCATGATTCCCCTGGTTTCCGTGCCAGGAACATAAGTAAACGGGTCGGTGCACCAGGCCCCGGGAATTGTCGGCAACCCCAGCGACCCCAGCAGTTCGTTGAGGTAATTCGGCCAGGCCGAGGCGACCGTCGCGCAGGACATCGCGTATTCGAGGATCAAGTCCCAGCCGATGATCCAGGCGAAGATCTCGCCGAGCGTGGTGTAAGCGTAGGTGTAGGCGCTCCCCGCCACGGGGGCCATTGCCGCGAACTCGGCATAGCACAGCGCCGCCAAAGCGCAACCGATCGCGGCGACTGTGTAGGAGAGCACGATCGCGGGGCCGGCGTCCTCGGCCGCCACGCGACCGGTTGTCACGAAGATACCCGCCCCGATGATCGCGCCGATCGCCAGCGCCGTCAGCGAGACGGGGCCTAGCACGCGCTTCAGGCGGTGCTCGCCGGCCATTTCGGCCAGCAGGTTTTCGAGGTTCTTCTTGCGAAAGACGGAGTTGGGGCTCATCCGCGGCTCCAAGGTCTCAGGCCAAGCGAGCCATGCCCTTGGCTCGCCGACCGCCGACAACTTCCGTCTACCACGCTTGCCCAGGGCCGGCCGCTAACGGCCCGACGCCCGCGAGAACACCTTTCGCTCGCTACGACTGCGCCATCTCGGGCGTGTCGCGCTTGCTCTGCCAGATCGACCACAGCAAGCCCACGGCGCACACGGCAACCACGATCCAGAACATGCCATCGATCGCCTTGACGTTGACACTCACGCCGTGGCTTTGCAGGCGTTCGATCATCGTCTTGTCGTACGGCAGGATCAAACCGATGATCAGCAGGCTCACCATGTTCATCACCTTGATGAGCGGATTGATGGCCGGGCCGGCGGTGTCCTTCAATGGATCGCCGACCGTGTCGCCAGTGATGCTAGCCTTGTGCTTCTCGCTCCCCTTGCCGGTGTTGGCCACCGCGTCGCGCGGTTCGTCTTCGACGGTCTTCTTGGCGTTGTCCCAGGCGCCACCGGCGTTGGCCATGAACACAGCCAGGAGCTGCCCGCTGACGATCATCCCCGCCAGGAAGCCGGCCAAGGCAACGGTGCCCAGGCCAAAGCCGATCAGCACGGGCACGAGAATTGCCAACAGGGCTGGGCCAATGAGCTCCTTTTGCGCGGCCGTCGTGCAGATATCGACCACCCGCCCGTAGTCGGGCTTCTTGGTGCCGGCCCAAATCTCCTTATCGCGGAACTGTACGCGGCACTCCTTGACGATCAAGAACGCCGCGCGGCCGACCGCACGGATCGTCATCGAGCTGAACAAGAACGGCACGGCGCCGCCAATCAGCATGCCGATGAAGAGCGTCGGATCGGAGATCTTCAAGGCCGACGCCACCGACTCATAGGCTTCTTGCGTAATGCTGGCCGTCTCACCTTCGCCACCCGAGCCGACCGTGACCACGTAGCTGTTGAAGAGCGACACGGCCGCGATCACTGCCGAGCCGATGGCAATCCCCTTGGTGATCGCCTTGGTCGTGTTGCCCACCGCGTCGAGATCGGCCAAAGTCTGGCGGGCCTCCTTGTAGCGGGCAGGGCCCATTTCCTTTTCGTCGTAGCCCATCTCGCCGATGCCGTTGGCGTTGTCGGCCACCGGACCGAACACGTCCATCGAGATCGTGTTGCCAGTCAACGTCAACATGCCGATGCCGCACATCGCCACACCAAACGCGACAAAGGTGGGCGTGGTGCCCGAGTAGACTAGCGCACTAGAGATAATGGCGCCGGCGATAATGAGCACGGCAGCCACGGTGCTTTCGTAGCCAACGGCGAAGCCCTGAATGATGTTCGTGGCGTGCCCCGTCGTACATGCCTTGGCCATGCTGCGGACCGGCTCATACTCTGTGCCGGTGTAGTACTCAGTGCACTTGTTAAGAGCGACGGCCAGGATAATGCCGATTAAGCAGGTCCAGGCGGCCCGCATGTCGAGGCCTGTCATCCCCAGGCTGGACCACTTCGGCTGGTCCGGGCTGAGGATCGGCCCTGTATACGCTCGCACCCAAGCTTGAAATTGATCTGAGTTGTTGCGCGTTTCGCGGGGCAAAGCTTCGCGCGCCTCGGAGAACTCCTTGGTGAGCACGAAGCCGTCGAGGGCAACCGGATAGTCCTTGACGTACTTGTCGTCGAAACGGAGATAACTGAAGCCCAGCACGATGAAGCCGACCACGCTGATCACCGACCCGAGCACGAAGCCGCGGTTGACGCTCTTCATGGCTTCGCCGGCGGTCCCCTTGTCCCCCGCCCGCACGCTGTAAGTGCTGATGATGCTGGCGATGACGCCGATGGCGCGGACCAGCAAGGGGAAAATCACCCCCTTGTGACCGAAGCTGGCGATGCCCAGGATCATCGCGGCGACGATCGTGACTTCGTAGCTTTCGAAAATGTCGGCGGCCATTCCGGCACAGTCGCCGACGTTGTCGCCGACGTTATCGGCAATCGTGGCAGCGTTCCGCGGATCGTCTTCGGGAATGCCCGCTTCGAGCTTGCCCACCAGGTCGGCGCCGACGTCGGCAGCTTTGGTGTAAATACCACCGCCGACACGCATGAACAGCGCCAAGAGCGTGCCGCCGAAGCCGAAGCCCAACAGGGCCTCGTAGGCGTGCTCGCCGTACATTAAGAAGATGATCGAACCGCCCAACAAGCCCAGGCCGTCGGTCAACATGCCGGTGATCGTGCCGGTCCGGTAACCAAGCTGCAGGGCGTTGCCGAAGCTGGTCTGCGCGGCGGTTGCCACGCGCAGGTTGCCGATCGTGGCTAATCGCATGCCGACGAAACCGACCGTCGCCGAAAAGATCGAGCCGACGAGGAACGACACGGCTCGGCCGATCGCGATCTTCGAATCGACGTTGCCAGTTGACGTCGCCGCGACATAGAGCAGGGCCGTAATCGCGATGATAAGGATGAAGACCACGCGAAACTGCCGGAACAGATAGGCATTGGCCCCTTCGCGAATCGCCTTGGCGATGTCCTGCATGCGCTGCGTCCCTTTTGGAGCGTCAACCACTTGCCGGACGAGCATCAAGGCATAGATCAAGCCCGCGATCGCCACGGCCACGTTGACCAGCAGCGCGGCCTTTTCCCACCAAACGTACTTTTCGCTGGTGAGCGGTTCCCAGAGCTTGATTTCGTGCTTGGCGGCGTGGCCCTGGGTGGTCGTGTCGCTGGAGACCTCGCCGCCGGCAGGGGCGTCATCGAGATTCGGTGCCGGCGTTTCCGGCGGAGTCGTCGGTGCGGCGTCGGCCCCCGCGGAGTCGGTCGCCTGGGTATCAGCCTGGGCCAACAAGGTACCCGCCGACGGATCGAGGGTACGCCATCCCAGCGCACCGAGGATGCCAACGAGAAGTGCCGCCAACCAGAGATTCGAAGCTCGCCTCATGGGATTCACCGACCTGCTTCTTGGTTTTGCGTCGCCAGCCGCATCCGGCGGCGGCCCAACGACTTGACTCGCGTTTTGTCCAAACTTAAAGCCAAGGAGCATACCGTATCCCGCCCCCCATGAACAGGACCTCAGGGGAGCAAATTGCCGCAGAAATCAGCGCCGGCGCGGGCTGAACGCCAACTCAGCCGGGCTAGCCGCCGTGATCCACGAGGCAGCCACGTCGCGCGACCGCAATGCGACCCATGAGTAAGGGTTGCCAGTGGGCTCGAATCGGCGTCAGTACGCGTCTGGAAAGGCGCGACTCGAGTCGCTCAGCCAAGAGCCTCGGCTACCACAACGGCGCCGAAATCACCGGTAACACCGCTGTGGAGAACGACGGCCGGAGCGACCAAGCCCAATGGCTGCTTTTCCCTGGGACGCGTGCTGGTGCCGGCCAAGAGGTCCGCAACGGCCATTGGTAACACTTCGTCGAGGCGCCATACGCCATGATCGCGTAGCGATTGGAGGCGATCCAGTCGGTTCTCGTGTGCGTCGCAACTGAGACGGGTCACGTTAGCTGATCCGGGGGGTCGCGTTATGAGGCGTTCGTTACTTCTTGATTTTAGCGACTGATGTACAAATGTCAACTATCCGGTCGGCTTCTTTCCCAAGCTCCGCGGGATGAAGCCCTAAAGCTGCCGTTGTCCGTAGGAAACTCGAGGTCTACGATTCTCGTGGATAACGGTTTCGAGCCGTTCGCAGCGCATGGAATCGCGCAGGAGTCTCGCCCATGACCCTTTCCACCACGCCTTCAGCATCGCCGATTACCGGCCCTTTTCCACTTCCTGCAACGGAATTCGCCGCTGTCGGCAGTAGCGCTGACGTGCCTGAGGAATGCTGGCGAGACATCCTCGAACTGTGGCTGTCATGGAACGAGACTCATGACCAGGTGCAGGCGCGTATGTTCAAGGCAGGTGAGAACTTACACGAGCTAGAGTGCTTGCTCGATCGCGCCGACGAAATGCGATTCGAGGCGGTTCGCCGCTCGAAGGCGCTTCTGGCCACCAAAACGCGCCGGGCCGGCTGAAGCAGGTCGCGGCCCGGGTGCTTCAATTGCGCAAGCTCGCCCAGAGATCTCGATCGAGCTGCGTTGGAATGCATTTGCCGAGTGGCGGCTCTTCGCAATCGCTCCATTCGCACCGATCGGCACGCGCGTCATTTGACACTGCAATCACAGGCCGCCATCCTAGCTAATGAGCTACCGCGTAGGTAAGCAGAAGAGCCGCATTGGGCTCTCGAGCCTGCGTGGCGCAAAGGTTGGACCGCCATGCCGATTCTGGCTGCCGAAACCTCAATCTATCCTGACGACTTGCTCAGCCACTCGGCCCATGGCCTCGACAGCGCGTGGTGGGCGCTCTACACCAAGCCGCGTCAGGAGAAGAGCCTGGCCCGGCAGCTTCTGAAGGCGCGCATTCCGTTCTTCCTGCCTTTGGTGCCGCGTGCCCGCCTTTATCGCGGCAGCCGGCGGGAATCGTACGTCCCTCTGTTCACCGGCTATCTGTTCTTGTGCGGCACCGACGAGCAGCGATTGGCGAGCCTGACCACGAATCGCGTGGTGCAGGCCATCCCGGTCAAGAACGCCGCCGAGCTAGTCGAGGATTTGAAGCAAATTGAGCGGTTGATCGCGAGTCGAGCTCCGCTGACCGTCGAAAAGCGACTATTGCCAGGGCAGCATGTGCGGATTCGCGCCGGTGCCTTAGCAGGTCTCGAAGGCACGATCCTCTTTCGTCGCCGCGAATCGCGATTGCTGGTAGTCGTGCGATTCTTGCAGCAGGGAGTATCCGTCGATCTCGACGATTTCATGCTCGAACGGATCGACTGACCTTGGCCTACCTGTCGCCGGGTTTCTCCGTTGACCCTTCAACCCTGTCGTCCGCGCGTGGAGCCGGCGTCGGATTTGGCGCCGGCCGAGGCGTCCCCTGGCGCAGCATGCGAAATGGCTGCCGGCTTTCATACAGTCGCTGCCGCTGGCGAATCTCGGCGGCAAGCGCGACATTTTGAGTGGCAATGGCAGCGTCGACTGCGCGGGCAGCAGTTTGCGAGGCCAAGTCGTACCGCCCCACTTCGGCGTAGGCAGCAGCCAGTGCATCGAGGGTGAAGACCTGGGAGTCCCCTGTCTGTCGCGCCGCTGCCTCGGCCAACTTCACCGCTTCGTTGCCGTCGCGCACGGCTTCGTCCGGCGCGGTCGCGAGCAGCCACGCCAGATAGGTTTGTACGTTGGGAGAATTCGGCGCGTAACGAAGCACCTCGCGCAACCTGACAGCCGCGTCGGCGATCCTCCCTTCCTTGGTCAGCATCATCCCCAGCGCCAGCCGCCACTCCGGTTCGGATGGGCGTAATTCGACCGCCTGCTCAAGGTGCGCTAGCGCCCCGTGCGAGTCCCCTTCGGTGGCCAGCACGCGCGCCAGTTGATAATGCGCGTCGCCATTGCGCGGCCAGAGCTCGAGCGCTTGGAGGAGTAGCCTATGGCCGCCAGGAAAATCGTTGGCACTAGCCCGGCGGAGTGCTTGGGTCACCAGGTCACGGCTGCGCGCCGTGGGCAACGCGTGACGACCCCCGAGCGCGAAAATCATGATCGCCAAAAGCGCTGCTACGGAGGCGGCGACACCCAGACCCCAGCGGCGCACGGACACTTTGACCTCACCATCGCCCGTCGCCAGCAGCGTCTCTACGGCCAGCACTGTCAGCAGCACGTCGATCGCCAGTTCCAGTGTCTCGCTGGAGTATGGTGGCAGGCTCATGAACAGCAGGAGTTCACCGAGAAATAGTAGCGCAACCGTGACGCTCGCGAGCGGTAACGCGACTCGTGCGATGATCGCCCCCAAACGCGGCCACAGACGCGCGGCGATCGGTAGCACGCCCAGATAGAGCAACAGGCAAACTAACCAGGTATTCTCCAGTCGATTGCCTTCGTCGCTCGACTGAAAGATGAGCAGGTTGTGAAACGAGAACTCACCTTGGTAGTTCCTGGTGCGCAGCCATTGCGGAGTTTCAAAGCCCAATAAGCGCTGGCCGAAACTCAATTCCGCGCATAGCATGGCGGCCGACATCACACCCAGCGCGACAAGCCAGCCGCAACGCCAGCGAGCGTGCCCGGTCGCCTTGGCGGCCTCTGGACCTGGCGGTTGGACGCGGGAGTTTCGATACGTGAACCAGGCGGACGCTAGAAACATGGCCGTTGCAGCGGCGCAAAGGATCGCTTCCAGCGATTCGTATGGCCCATCTTCGACCGTCCACAGCGCCGCGGTCATCTCAGCCCCTCGCGACGCCACGACGCGCGGCACAAGCTCGACAGCCAGGACGACCAGGGTCAGCGCGCAGTAGGCAATCCAGTGGATCGGGCCACGCCGCGAGACGCCTGACGGCACCGCAGCCCCACCGTCAGTGACCGCGAGTTGCGACGGATTCACGGTTTCTCCAAACAGAACACCTGCATAAACAGGAGTCTCGGCGTTGCTTCGCCCCGCGGCGCCCCGAATCCACCGCGCGATCGGTGTTTCATACAGTAGAAAGATTCCGATCGCCAGTAGATTGCAGGCGACAAAGGCCAGCAGGTAATTCGCACTAACATATTCGAACCACAATTCCTGCAAGTCTCCCTTGTGCAGCAGATAGAAGGAATACGAAGCGCCTCCTAGCAACACCATGGGTCGCGTCGCCAGGCAGCGTGCCAAGCGGCTTGGTTCGGTCAACAAGCCGTAAAACACTACCGCCACCAGGGCCGGAAACAGTGTGAACATCATGAGCGCGCCCAGACCATGGTCGCGACCATGTGCCAGCTCGCCGTTCGGACGGCCAGTCTCGGCAAGCAGGCTCAATCGCGACATCGTCAAGACGACCAGCGCCGTGAGCACAAGCCCGCCATAAGTCAACCAGGGGCGCGCGCCGAACAAAGGGCGCGCGTCCCGCCTGGCGAACGCGCGTGCTAGCGCCATCCCGCACCCAAAACAGCCGATTGCCCCGCAGAGTGTTCGCCCGAGGAGATGATCGGTGTTGCCGACACCCAGTGCCGGCAACAACAACGCCAGCGCCGCGACGCCGAGACAGGTCAACAACAAGCCGATGCGCCGCGCGCTGCGAAACAACAATGGCGCCGTGAAGTAGTAGGTCTCTTCAATGGTTAGCGTCCAGGCTTGTGGAATACCTGCGTGCACGAGCGTCGGAAAGAACGCGTGCGTTAGCGTTATAGTGGCCAGGCAAGTCAGCGGATCCGGGAATCCGCGCACCACATAACCCGATAACAGCAGCAACCAATAGACGGGATAAATCCGGGCGAAGCGGTTCAGCACGTAGGTCGAGAATGCCAAACGGCCGCCGGCCACGAGCTGTGCCTCGTAGCGCTGATAGATCAGAAATCCACTGAGCACATAGAAGACGTTCACGCCCAAGTACATTTCCTCGGTGAATCGGTAGACCCAATCACCGACCAGTGCAGGCGAGAACAGGTTGAAGTGGTAGTTGAAGACTGACCAGGCGGCCAGCGCCCGCACCCCCGTCAATTGCGGAAAGTACTCTGGCCGTGGCACATGGGCGCTCGACATAGCTATTGCGGCGTCTGCTGAGTGTGATACGGCCGCTGGTGTTCGTAGAATCGCCACCGCATTTTGATGTCGGCCGCCAATCCAAGCTGATTGGCGTCAAACGCGACGTCGTAAGCCTTGTTGGCGTAGGCCACGGCTTCGGCGAACTTCCCGGCCTCCGCATATGCGGCGGCCAGCGTATCGAGGTAGCTTGGGTCTCCAAAGGCCGTCTGTTGGCAAGCCATTTGTGCCAGGTTGACCGCTTGGGGGCCGTTGCGTACCGCCGAGCTCGGATGGGTTGCCAACAGCCAGGCGGCGCTGTTGGCTACCAAGGGCCAGTCGGGGGTATTGCGCGTCTGCTCCAAGGCAACCCGAAAATGGCCAAGGGCCTCATTGGCACGGTCCTCTTCGGCCAACATCCTACCGAGCTGAAAATGCACGCCGGCACGCTGCGGATTCAGTTCAACCACGTGCTCCAGGGCTTCGATCGCGGCGGGGCGATCCTTCGCCTCGGCTAGGGCCATGCCGTAGGTATACCAGGCCAGCGCGCTCCCCGGTTCGATGGCAATGGCCTCGCGCAGTAACTTCAGTGCCCCCGGCAAATCACCGCGCGCCTGCGCAACGCGACCGGCGTTCAATCGCGCCTCGGCATTTTGTGGATCCATCCGCAGGGCTTCGTCTAGGTACTCGGCGGCTTCTTCAAGCTTGCCTTGCCGAGCAGCGATGACACTGCTGTAAATGAATGCGCGCGAACTTTCCGGATTGATGTCCTCCAACACGCGGCGACAGTCGGCCGAAGCTAAGGGCAAGTCTCCCTTTTCGATCAACACCAGCGCCCGGTTGAGGAGACATTGCTCGGATCGCGGATCGGAGCGCAACTGCTCGTCGAGGATCTTCTCCGCTTCGGCGATTCGACCGTCGAGCGCCAGCACGCCGACTAGGGCCAATTGCGCTTCGACGGCGATCGGAGCGAGCTCGCGCGCTCGCTCGAAATGTGGCACCGCTTCAGCATTTCGCCCCTTTTCCCGCAAGCTCACCCCCAGTTGGTAGTGCGCGTAGGAGTTGTCGGGGTCGATCTCCAAGGCTCGCCCAAAGAGCGTGCCAAGATCGTGCCAATAACCTACTTGCACAACCGTTAAACCACTCAAGCCCATAAGCACCGCACCGCTGGCCAGCCCGGCGGGCCACAACGTCGACGGCCAGCGGCGCACGAGTTCGGCCAACAGCCAAGCCAGTGCCACAAAGATGCCGATCGCCGGCAGATACAGGTATCGATCCGCCCGCGATTGCAAGCCAACCTGGACGAAACCGCTAACTGGCACGAGCGTGCCCAGGTACCAGAACCAACCCACGGGCAAATAAGGACGTCGGCGCATCTGCCAGACAACCACCGCCGTGATCGCCGTAAGCATTGCACCGCCGGCCAACGGTTGCCACCGCGCTAAGCCCGCCTGCGAATGCAAGTACATCGGCGAGAGTCTCAGCGGACAGATGATCTGCCAAAGGTAAACGACGTCCGACACGAGGGCGTTGGCAATTCGAGCACCGAGCGGCAGGTCGGCATAGTCGGCCTGCAAACTCGCCTGCGCCTGCAACGTCTTCTGCGACACATAGGCCGCCATCGCCAGCCAGGGGAGCTTCTCCAACAGTATCCACCACCATGGCTGCCGCCCCGCGGGTTTTGAGTGCGCTCCTGGTGCATTATCCACCGCCGTAGTTCGAGAACGCTTGACCGGCGGTGCAACCGGAGCCGCCGTCGCCGATGCGGAGCTGGACGCCCTAGTCGGAGCGCCGCGACGCATGTCAGCGATGCGTCGCGCCGATTCTTTCCCCTCGACCGCGGTCACCGACCCTCCCGACGGGGCAGTTGATCGCGCAAGCTGCTGGCCGGTCCAGGCGAATTGCAGGCGGTGCAACGGCCAATAGTCGAGGATCAGCAGGACGCAAGGGACCGTGACCAGCATCGACTTCGACATCAAGCCCAACGCTAGGAACAGCGTCACCAACAGATAGCGGGCAAGGCCGCCTTTGCGGGCATACGCACCGTAAGCCAGCAGCGTCAACAGCAGAAAGAACATGCTCAGCACGTTCTTCCGTTCGGCGACCCAGGCGACCGACTCCACGTTGAGCGGATGCACGGCGAATAGCGCCGCCACTAGGGCACTCGGCCAAACGCGTCCGGTCAGACTGCGCCACACCAGAAACATCAGTGCCGAATTGATCGCGTGCAACAAGACGTTGACGCCATGGTGCCAACGCGGGTCGCGGCCGAACAATTGCACATCGAGCAGGTGCGACAGCCAGGTGATGGGATGCCAGTTGTGCGCTGTTTGGGTGGTGAACGCCCACGCGAGCCCCGATCCCGATGAATTCTGCGTGCGCGTAAAGCCGCGATCGAGATTGTAATTTCGCGTGACATAGACTTGGTCGTCATACTCGAGGAATTCATTCCCCCAGGCACGCCCGTAGATCACCAGGACGACGGCGACCAGCAACGCACTGAGAATCAGTGCGCCACCCCAGCCTGCCGAGAGCCGCGGCCAGACCTGCTTACGGAAGGCGCTCAGGATTCTGTCTTGGGAAGTCAGCACGCGGCGACAGCGGCACAAAGGGCATGGCAAGTAGACGAGACGCGGCCCACAACCTCACGGTAGCGTGCCAGGGCATGACAAGCTTGGCGACATACCCCAGTCCGACAGACTGTCAGCGACGGAGATTGCAGGCCCCCGCGATGACGCTGGCGAAATCGGTCCAATGGAATCGTACCACGAAGTGGCACGATTAGAAGAAACTCAAAGTCGAGCTGATGCTTACGTTAAGCCAGTTTCAGTATAGGCGTATGCCAGAAACTGTCAAAAACCGATATCTAGACTAGTGCGAACCGACTAACTCAAGATCGATAAAAGGATGGTGGCTAACCTCAGATCGAGCGCAAAAAAAACCGCCGGCTCCAAGGAACCGGCGGTCGATGTTCTCTACCGTTCCATCGCGTGGCGGACGATCAAGTCTTCCGCTTCTTCCGCCGATGGAAGAAGGCCAGCGCACCACCTGAGAGCAGTATCGCTACCCAGGTCGAAGGTTCTGGCAAGCACTCGAACGTCAGATAGGCAACTCCGTTAATTGGGTCGAAACCTCCCCAATTGTCAGTGACCATCACGCCAATCGTGTGCGTACCAAGCCCATAAAGGATGGTCGGTGTGGTCGAGCTCCACGGCGGAGCCGGATCGACACTGACGTAGTCACCGAAGATGTTGTCACCGTTGAGGTCCCAACTGTAGATCGCCGAATCGAGGATACCAGGATCGGTACTGGTCGCCGTGAAGAACATCAGGCAGCCGTTCCCCAAAATATTCGGAACGTCAGTCGCCAACAGGCTGGTGATAACCGGGGCAACATTGAGCACCGTCACATCGCGTGTCGCGGGCCCATTCGAGGCGTTCGCGCCGTATTGATCGGTCGCCTGGAAGGTGTTCGTGAACACGCCTGGCGTGAAATACTGCACCGCGTTATCGGCCGACGTGCGGGTCGAACCTCCTGCCTGAACCCCGGTCGAACCGGCGCCGCCACCATTGATGGTGAACGACATGGTGTCGTTGCCCGGGTCGGTCGCTGTCAGGTTCAACGTCACCGAAGCGCCCTGTAGCACGGTAATGTTGCCGTTTGTGCCATCCTGGTTGGCGCTGGTGATCGTCGGGGCTACGTTCGTCACGGTGATGTTGCGTGTCAACGTACCGGACGATCCACCGAACGTGTCCGCTGCCTGGTAAGTCTGCGTATAGACGCCCGGAGCCAGGAACGTTCCCGTAGCAACATTCGACGAATTACCGCCGCTCGGCGAGCTTCCCGCCCCGGCCCCGTTGATGGTGTAGTTGATCGTATCGCCGCCCGGGTCAGTCGCCGACATATTGAGTGTCGCACCGTTGCCCTGGGCGATCGTCTGATCACCATTGACCCCATTGACCCGAGCGGCTGTGATCGATGGGCCGACGTTCGTAATCGTTAGATTGCGGGTTGTCGTGATGTTTCCACTACCAAAGGTATCTGCGACGACGTAGGTCTGAGTGTAGATACCCGGGGCCAGTACTGTGTTGACCCCCACGTTACTCGACGTTCTGGTGCCGCCAGGGGCAGCGCTCGCGGAACCGGCGCCGGCACCATTGATTGTGAAGAAGGAGTCGTCCGAGCCAGCATCGGTAGCCGTCATATTGGCGGTGACACTCGCTCCCTGGCCGACGGAGAGTCCACCGTTGGTGCCATTCAGGTTCGCGCTGGTGATCGTCGGCGCTACATTCAGAACTGTAACGTTGATGTTGCTGCCCACGCCTTGGAAGCCAGTACCGCTATAGTTACCAGTAACGGGGTTGTACGAACCGTTGGCGCTATGCAACCAGCTCACCGTGCCGCCATAGGAGACGTTGTAAACTCCCGGCAGGTTGTACTGAAACGACGCCGACCAGTTTGCCGTGCCGTTGCCGAAGTCACCACCCGTAGTCGGCGTCGCACCGCCCGTGCTGCCCGGCGCGCTAAACGTCAGCGGATTCCCGGCATTGATGCGGTGCGTCGTGGTGCCGGCAAAGCCCGACGAGTTCGCCGGCGTGACGAACAACTGCAGAACAGCCGAGCCCGACGAGCCTTCGTTGATTGTGAAGCCGTTAAAGAAATTCTGGCCGATGCTACCGGTGACGTCTGCCGTCGCGAGGGGCGTGATGAACTCCAGCAGGGCACCGACCAATGCGAGTGTCGCGATGCTTCTCACCAACTGGCCCGAACGGGTAAATTTGCCAGATGTCATTCCCGTTTCCCTATGAACGATTGTCACGGTGCGGAAGTCAACGAAACCCAATCGACCCTAAAGTCGCGCAATCCCCTGGCCCCCCAATGTGGGCAGGATCGGAACGCCATACTATCTGACGCGCCAACTCTTGCAACTAAAAAATTTGACTTTTTGGCGAAATCGCTATAACCGCACTGGGCACTAGGACCTCGCCCATAAGGGGGGTGCCGAGGTGCTGACGACAGCCCCGCTAAGACTACTCCCCAGCATTATCCCTAACCTGCTTGCGGTACAGATGTTACGGTTATTTAAGGCTCGGCGCCAAGGGGATTTGCAGCCAAGTTCCATTCGCTCAGTTTATCTGCGCGACTCGGAGCTCTACCCCGCCCGCTTCGTGTACCATCGAGAGCGTGGGTGCCAACCGAAATCGGCAGCGTGGAGAGCCATCTGTCTTGCCTACTCCCGCGCGCGGTTTGCCGCGCACGCTGCAGACCAACAATCGGCTTTCTCGCCGGGCGCCTGGCGTCGCCACCGCGCTGCTGCTTGCCTTTGCTGTCATCGCCACGTACTTCCCGGTACTGAACCACACGCTTCTGAATTACGACGATCCCGCCAACATCCTGCTCAATCCGTACCTCAATCCTCTGACCTGGAAGAATGTTGTTCAGGTCTGGAGACAGCCTTACAGCGGCGTGTATGTCCCAGTGACCAACATGGCATTTGCCGCTGAAACCTGGCTCGCACAACGCCAACGAACCCCGCGCGATGTCCCGCTCGATGTCGACCCGCGCGTCTACCATGCGGGCAATTTGCTGTTGCACCTGTTGGCGACTCTTCTTGTCTTGATGCTGCTAACGCGATTGACCAGCAGTCGCATGGCAGCCTGCATGGGCGCTGTCCTGTTTGCCGTGCATCCGCTGCAGGTCGAAGCGGTTTCCTGGGTCACCGAGACCAAGTGCTTGCTCTGCGCGGTGTTTGGTGTGGCGGCCCTGGTCGCTTACCTAGGCTATCTGCGCGCGACCGATAGGCTGGCAGCGACCGACAACTCTGGCGGCACAACACTTGATTCGTCGCCCCGACCCAAAGGTCGCACATCGTCACCGTCGGCGGTCCGCCGGCCAAGTGATCGAAGGCTTGCCGCCACCTGCGGTGGGTGGCTGCTGCTGGCGAGCGCAGCCTACTTGCTGGCTTTGCTGTCGAAGCCCACAGCCGCGGCGCTGCCATTCATGGCGGCGCTGCTCGTGGTCGGTTGGTACTGGCCTGGCTCCTGGCGCAATCGCGCCGTCAAAGTTGCCCCGTTGGCACTTTGGTTGCTAGTGGCCGTGGCACTGGCCGCCTTGACCAAGCAGCAGCAGCCCGACGTCGCTTTGGACTACGTTCCGTCCTGGTCCGAGCGTCCACTGATCGCGCTGGACGGCATCGGCTTCTACCTCGGCAAACTTGTCTGGCCGCTTGGACTATCGCCCGACTACGCGCATTCGGCGCGCGCGGTTCTGGATGCCGGCTGGGGCACGCTCAATTGGATCGTGCCGCTAGGGGTCGTCATCGCGCTCGCCGTGTTTCGGGCGCGGCGCGAAATGTGGGTGGCCGCGGGGCTGTTCGTCGCGGGCTTGCTACCGGTGTTAGGCTTGGTGCCGTTCGGCTACCAGAGCGTCTCCACTGTCGCGGATCGCTATGCATACCTGGCCCTGATCGGCCCGGCTGTGGCGGTGGCCTGGCAATTCGAGCGGCTCCGGACGCACGCCCAGGCAACGTCGAACCTGGTTGAACTACGGTACGCTTATGGCGCCGTGATCCTGCTGGCGGCCGCCTTGGGACTGCTGGCCCATCGACAGTCTCGGCTCTGGCGCGACGATCACACGCTGGCCGAGGCAGGCTTGCGCGTCAGCCCCAACAGCGCCCAACTACGCAGCATTCGCGCGGCCGCGCTGGAGAACGCGGGCCAGCGAGACGCCGCCTTGGTCGAGTACGAAGCGATGGCCCGCACGGCACCGCGATCGGCCATGGTTCGCCTTAATCTCGGTCGAGCCTACGAGCGTCGCGGTCGCGATGACGACGCCGCATGCGTCTATCGCGAGACCCTGGCGCTGCAAGCGAACTATGCCGCGGCGCATCTGGCCTTTGGCACGCTGCTCAAGCGTCGCGGGGCGCTGGCTGAGGCCCTTACCCATTTTGACGCGGCGCGACGCATCGATCCCACGTCGCGCGTGTCGCGCCGTGAACTCGCCGACACGTTGTGCGATCTGGCAAGGCCCGACGAAGCGATTCCGATCTACCGTGAATCGCTGTCCCGGCGCCCAGTCGACAGCGAAATGTGGGACCACCTGGCCGCGGCGCTGGCTAAGACCGGCGACATCGAGGGCGCCATCGCCGCTTACCGCGAGGCCATCGCGTGCGACGCCGAACCGGCCTATTTGCACAATCACCTGGGTAGCCTGTTCGACGCCTTGAACCGCACGGCCGAAGCGCTCGTCGAATACCGCCTGGCACTCGAACTCGATCCTGCCAACGCCGACAATCAGCACAATGTCGGTGTCGCGCTACTTAAGTTGGACCGTCCCGCCGAGGCTTTACCGTGCTTCGAGGCCGAGGTCCGACAACGACCTGACGATGCCAACGCACTGTTTCATTTGGGTACGACGTACCAGCGACTCGGCGACACGCGGGCGGCGATGTCCTGGTTTCGGGCCGCCATCCAGCGCGATCCACAGTCGTTCGCCGCGCTCGTCGGGCTGGCAGGTGTCGCCACGCAATTGGGCGAAGTCGAGGCCGCGATCGCCGCGTATCGACAAGCACTGCCGCTGGAACCGCGCAATGCCCAAGTGCACAATGCACTCGGAGTGCTGTTGGCCGGCCGCGGGCAAACGCGTGAAGCGGCCGAACTGTTTGCGGCCGCGCTCGTGATCGACCCTATGTTTTCCGAAGCGCGGGCGAATCTCGAGCGAATCAGCGCTGGCAACAGATAACAATACCCCAGTCAGGCGCTTTTACCAGTTCGTTCCGGCGCTCCCCATGGCGGGCTCGACCTTCAAGCAGCTTTCGACACCTCCCTCGGCTGCTGCCGTGGCTCAGCAATCGCTGTCGCGGAGACGCGGCTGGTCACCGCTGACGTGGTCGAAGCCGGCGCGCGGGTTGGCGTCGGCTGCGGTAGTCGTGGCCGCCACAGTGGCTGTCTACTATCCGGTCGTGGGGCACCAATTTCTCAACTACGACGATCCGCCGAATATCACCGATAACACCTATTACCGCCCCTTCACCTGGCGCAACATCCGCCAACTCTGGCTGCGCCCCTACAGTGGTGTGTACGTGCCCGTCACGTCGATGTTCTGGGCGGCGGAAGTGGCGATCGCGCGATCGCTCACGCCGGTCGTCGAGGCTACGAAGCCCGCCACGCCGACGATTGAACTAACGGCACTTACGGGAGGCGCAAGCAAGCCGTCGCCGGTATCGCCGGCCGATGGAGCGGCCGCGACGAAGGCCCTGGTTGAGCCGCCGCCAGATCCCAATAAGTTGCTCGATCCACGCGTCTTTCACGTCGGCAATCTGCTACTGCACGTGGTGTCGGCGCTGGGTGTCTTGCTACTGCTGCGCCGAGTAACCGGATCCGAAATCGGTGCCTTGGCCGGTGCATTGCTATTTACAATCCATCCGGTGCAGGTCGAGTCCGTCTCCTGGGTCACCGAGACCAAAGGGCTGCTGTGCGCCGTATTTTCCTGGGGAGCAATTCTCGGCTACCTGCGTTTCGTCGAAAGCGCGCGCGGATCATCACAATCGCGCGGCGCGATCGTGTACCTCGCCGCAGCCACCCTGTGTTTTGCATTATCGCTGTTGTCGAAACCGATGGCGGTTTCGGTGCCAATCATGGCTGCCGTAATTGCCATCGGGTGGTACCGGCCGGGCTGGCGGCAACTTGCCCCTTTGGCGGTCTGGATGTTGTTGGCCCTAGCCCTCGCTGCGATCACCAAGACACAGCAGCAGAGCGAGGACTTTGAGTTCGTAGCGCCCTGGTCGGCACGCCCTTTCATCGCCAGCGACGCCGTTGCGTTCTATCTCGGCAAGTTGCTTTGGCCAGTCGGACTCTCGACCGACTACGGCCGCTCCCCCCGTTGGCTTGTTGAGCGTCCTGGGTTGCTCTACACCACCTGGCTGGCGCCGGCCGTCGTGTTGACGCTCCTGGTTGTCCTGCGTCCTTTGAGAACCGAGCGGACGCTCCGGGTGGCGCTGGGACTATTTCTCGCGGGATTGGCGCCGCTGCTTGGATTCATTCCCTTTGGCTATCAAGACAATTCGACGGTTGCCGATCGCTACATGTATCTGGCAATGATCGGGCCGGCGTTGCTCGTCGCCTGGGGTGTTGCCGTGATGGCAAATCGCGGCGGAACCTGGCTGAAGGGTACCGCGGCCGCCGTCGCGGTGTTGACCATCGTGCTTGGCGTCCTGGCACATCGGCAGTGCCTGACGTGGAAGGACAGCGAACGGGTGGCGGTCGCCGGCCTGGCGACAAACCCCGACAGCCCCCTCTTGCGGCAAATTCTGGCCGTCGAGTTGACGCGGCGCGGCCAAGACGACGCGGCGCTGATCGAGTACCAACGCGCCGCGGCGAATGATCGACTCGCGCGAGGGCAGTTGCTGCTGGGCATGGCTTACGCGCGCCGCCACGAAAGCGCCAAAGCAATGGCCTGCTTCCGCCGCGGCCTCGAGCTGCAGCCAAACAACGCGTCGTGCCACCATGTAATGGCCGAATCGCTCCGCAACCAGGGCGACCACGATGCCGCCATGCTGCACTACCAGGCGGCGGTCCGCCTCGATCCAAACTCCACCCCGACGCACCTGAGTCTGGCGGCCGCGCTGGGACGCGCCGACCGCTGGGCCCAAGCCGTTCCCGAAATCCGCGCCGCACTGCGCCTGCAAACTGAGGATGCCGGCAATTGGAATACGCTCGCCCAGGCGCTTGAACGCACCGGCGACCGCGAGGGCGCCATCACCGCCTATCGCGAGGTGCTACGCCTCGTGCCCGACGAAGCAGCGCCGTACGTCAACCTGGGGACCGCCCTGTGGCAGGCCGGTCAACTTAACGAAGCGGTAGCCGCTTACGCCCGAGCACTCGACATCGAGCCGCAGAATCCGCACGCCTTGAGGAATTCCGGGTTGGCGCTACTTTCGTTGAATCAGCTTGACGCGGCGGCCGGTTATTTCGATAGGCTACTTGGCGCCGATCCCAAGCAGGCCGACGCCTTGTACAACCTCGCCGAAATTCGCAATCGCCAGGGACGCTCTGATGAGGCGTACGCGCTCTACATCCGATCGGTTACTCAAAATCCCCGATTAGCCGACGCCCAAGCGGCGCTGGCCTCGCTCTGCGATCGCCTTGGGCGCACGGCCGAAGCCGCCGAGCACTACCGCGCCGCGCTCGAGTTGCAGCCAAACAACGCGGTGTTGCACAACAATTTCGGCGTGCTGCTGTACAAGTCGGGCGATACAGGCAAAGCCGCCGAGCACCTGGCCCGCGCGGTTGAGATTAGCCCTGGCTACGCCGAAGCCCGCGGCAACCTCGAGGTCGTTCGCCGCGCGCTCGACAAGCCGTGATGGTCAATCCGCCGGTCGCTCGAGAAAGCCGGGCACATCGCGGCGCAGCCAGTCGACGATTGCCGCCGCCGCCAACTCGTGCGCGTGGCCATTTGGATGATGATCGACCGGATGGACCCATAGGTCGCTACTCCGCTCGCCGCGAAACACGGGCGCCAGATCGAGCACGGGCAGCCCCGCGCGCGTCGCTGCCCGTGCGACATAGGCGTGCACGTCGGCCAACGGATAGCCGGACTCAATCCCCTCCAGCATCGGGTACAGCACGAGCACACTTTGGCAGCCAGGCACGGCTGCGATCGCGGCCAGGTCGGCTTCGAATTGGCGCAAGTTCTCGCCGTTCTTGGTTGGATCGTAACAATCGCGGTACCACTGGATCGTGTCGGCCGTCACGCGGGCCAAGTCGTCGCGCGCCGACCACAAGTGCAGTCGCGAATCGACCAGGTCGATCAGCCGCGACCGCCCGCGATACCAGCGCTGGTCATCATCCTGCAGCCGCTCGTCTCGCAATAAGACCAGGTCGTTGACGTAGTCTTGACGCGCTTCGAGCTCTGGCGTGCGACCGACGTCGTTGGCGATCCAGACGACGATCCCGCGCTGGCAATCGAGCTTGCTAGCCAGGAACCGCAAACGCTCCAGTTCGTCGCGAGTGCCATGTCCCGGCTGGGCGGCATTGGCTACCTCGTAGCCCGTCCCCAGCTCGGTTTCGATTCGCTTAAACAGCGACCGCTCAATCGGCACTCCTTCGCCGGCCGCGAACGAATCCCCCACGCCGGCCACGCGGAGCACGCCGCTGGGGCGCGGGCCGAACTCCCGGTCGCGCAGCTTTTGCGGCGAGGTGTGATACTCGACGCACCAGGGCGTTTCACGCAGCCGCGACAGCGGAATCTCGACCATCCGTGGCATTTTCATGATCTTTAGTACCCAATTGCCGTAGCTCACGACGGGCACGGGCCGAAATTCCCCATGCGGGTTGTCGGGGTAACACCAGTAAATGCTCCCCACATCGTTCCCCATCAAGTAACGCTTGATGAGCATCTTGCTCGGGTGGATGTCGAGCGCCCGCAACGCTACTTCTGTAGCCGCCATCCCGAGCGCCAGCCCTAGCAACAGCGCGCTGGCGCGAAACCACCGCCCCCGACCGGTGCGCGGCAAAGGGGTCTGCTTCCCCGGCAACGCGGTCGCTGGACGATCCGCGATGCTGGCTGTCACCGAGCGGTCCATCGGATTGAAGCTCCAGAGTCCGGCAAGATAGCATGTCATGTAGCCAAACCCCTCGGCGACAACGCAGCCGAACTCAACTCCAGTATTGTTGATAGCCGCCCGAGGGGCTAGCGCGGCCCGGCATGCCGCCGACCAGTCGCCAGGGTCGGATCGTTCAAGGAATCAAGCGAGCCAGCCATCACGATGAATGCACGTCGCGGCTCGCAGCCTGCAGAATCCACGCCCCCGCACCGCGGCGAAGCGCGCATCCGGCGCTCGCCTGCGAATCCGAGGCGCGATCGCGATACCCCCTTCGGCAAGCAACCGTGGCGCAACGCGGCGTTGGCGCTCGTGGCACTTTGGCTCGCGCTGGTTGCGTGGCGCCGCGAGATCATTGCCTCGCCCCCCTACTGGGATTCGGCCATGGGACTGTTCGTCGAAGCCAACTTCCTGGCCGAAACCAATTTCAGCTATCGCCGTCTTATCGACGAAGAGCGCCGCTTCATCGAAGGAGGAACCGGCATCTATCTCGTCAGCGTGATGCCAACGCTACTTGCCACCCTGATGTGGCTAGTCCCCTCGACCAAGGTCGTTATCGTACTCGGGCACCTGGCGAACCTAGCGGTCGCCGCTGCGCTCGTGCTATTGGTCTACACCGCGTTGGCTCCGCGAACCGGGCGCATGGGTGCTACCTTGGCTGCCGCCGCGCTGTTGACCACTCCCCTCTTCGCGGCCCAGGTCGACATGATCGGTATGGACCTGCCCATGACGCTGATGGCGTTCGTCGCCGGAGGACTTTTCCTCCGCGAGCGCTATCTGCCCGCGGCCGTCGCCGCGCTCGCGGCCTATTTCATCAAGCTCAGTGGTTTGCTCTGGCTGGTGGCCGCCTTCGGATGTCTAACGCTGCTGGTGGTCGCGGCCATGCTGCACGGCGACCGCGTCGCGCTCGCGCGGCGACTCGTCGGCTTGGGCCTGCTCTTCGTGGTCCTGGCGATCGAAATGGCCGTCATGGATTGGGTCAACAGCCTGCACACGACGATCGATCAAGAGCGGTTTGTCTACGACGTCCAGGCCGGCCTCGCGTCGCTCGCCGAGGTGCGCTACTGGTGCCCCGACCTGTTGCTGTTGACTGCTGTCGCCCTGCTGGGCGCGGTCATCGTCAGCGGCACATGCTGGCGCGACATGATGCAACCCCGTCACAAGACTCGCCCGCAGAGTATCGGCGCTAACGACGGGCCGCAGGCACCGCCGCGCGGCCGCACGGCGGCGCTGCTGTCGCGACTGCTCGACGTCGTGCTCGCGGACCGCGACACGCTTTTCGGTTGGCTGATTCTGCTGGCGACCATCGCGGCGCTGGCCCAAATCTACACTATCCCGCGCTACTTGCTATTGCCGCTGACCTTCCTATGGGTCAATCTTGGCCTGGTGCTATTCGCCAATCCGGCCTGGCGGCGCTTCGGCGTTGTGGCGGCTGGCGCCGTCATCGGCTTCAATCTGCTCAACGCCGACGGTCGCTTCTTCCCCGCGATCGCCGGTATCGACGAGTTCGACCAGCGCACCGGCGCCTTGCTCGAACGCAGCCGCGAGTATCTCAAGGATCACCGCGCGAATCTCGCCGCCGTGAAGTACCTGGCCGACAACGCCGGCTCGCGCCCCATCATTGCCCCCAATCCCTTCGTGCACTTTCTCGCGCTACCGCGGTTGGGTTACGTGAGCAAGCCGCTGACTGGCTATGCCGCCAACACCTTTCGCGCGCCGACCTTTCCGCCCATCGAGGAATTTCGCGGCGACACATCGGCGGGCGACCCGTTGCTGGTGTGGGTGGCGAACCGCTTCGCCCCGATCGTCAACTGTCGGTTACTGCAGCCCGACCCGGCGAATGGCGATGAGCTGTTGCACTACTCGAAGCTTGATCCCGATCGCGAAACGATCCCCAGCCTGGCAATCTTCGCGCATCGCGTGGCGCCAACCGCCAGGTCGAGCGCGCGGTTGTCGCCAGCCGAACGTCACGCGGCGCTCGTGGCCTGGCTGTTTCCGGCCGACGATCTCATCGCGCGGCTCGACGAGCTGACTAACAGACGACAGTTCGCCGACGCGGTCGAGCTTTGCCGCTGGGCGTTGGCTACCGAACCAATGCGCGGCGATCTGCGGCTCCGTTACGCCCTGTTGCTCGAAGAACTCGGGCAAGCGCCCGCCGCGATCGCCGAGCTCCAGCGCCTGATCGACGACGCTCCGGCCAATCGGACCGCGCGCCTTGCACTGGCCAGGTTATTCCTAGCCGACAAACGCATTTTGGACGCGATTGCCCAATTCGACGAAGTCCTGCGCCGCGATCCCCAGTCGTACACAACGTGGTTGCAACTGGCCCAGGTGCATGGCGGGGCCGGCGACTTCGTCGCTGCGCGCGTCGCGATTGCGCGGGCGATCGAACTAGCGCCGCACGGTGCCAAGGCTCACTTGTTGTTGGCGCGCACCTGGCGTGCCGAGGGCGATAACGCGGCGGCCCGTCGCGTGCTCGAGGCCGCCGTCGCGGAAATTCCGGCTGAGCCCGAACTATGGTTCGAGCTTGGCCAATGCGCGAGCGTCTTGCGCGATCATCGCCGAGCACTCGATGCCTACCGCCGTGCGTACCAGCTCAAACCCGATTCGCGCGAATTGGCCAATTCTTTGGCCTGGCATCTGGCGACGGCACCGGACGAAAAACTCCGCGATCCGGCCGAGGCCCTGCGCTTGGCCGAATTCGCCTGCGCCGATCGTGCTGCCACACGGCCCAGCTGGCTCGACACGTTGGCCGCTGCGCAAGCGGCCAGTGGACAGTTTGACAAGGCGGTGCCTACTGCCGAAGAAGCCCTCGCGGCGGCCCGCACGGCGAAAGACGATGAGCTCGCCATGGCGCTCGAGGCTCGACTGAAGCTCTATCGCAATCGCCAGGCCTACGTTGCCGAGTGACTCAATCGCTCCGCAGCTCTTCCACCTGTGTGTCGCCGCTGATCGCGCGCACGAACTCACCACCCAACAGCACCACGGCACTAGCGTAGTACATCCATAGCATCAGCGCGATGAACGCCCCGACGATGCCGTATGCCGAATAGCGATCGGCAATGATGACACGTGCCAGGAGCTGCTGTCCCGCTTCCCAAATGAGAGCCGCCAGAATCCCACCCCCCAGAGCCGACTTCCAGCGCACCGGTCGCCTCGGCAAAACGCGGTACATGATCGTAAACGCCACGATGTTGATCGCCAGGTTCGCCACCACCTGAACCGCCCCCCAGGCGGTCTGACCAGCCGGCAACTGTACCGCGTACGACCGCACGCTCGCTAATGCGAGATTGGCGACAAACACCACGAACATCAGGCTCCCCAGTCCGACCAGCAACACGAAGGCCAGCAGCCGGTCGTACAGCGCCCGCCGCACTGCCTTCCAAAAGCTCGCCGGCTCGCGATCGGGCACGTTCCACATCCGCGCGAAGACAAACTCCAACTGCGTAAAAATGCCGATCGCCGCCAACAGCAATCCGACTAACCCCAGCGGCCCACCCAGCCCCGCCCGCGTGCGCACGCCTTCGAGCATGTGCCCGAGCTGATCGGCCAGCTCCGGCGTGGTGTTCTCGGCGACGACCTGCAATAGCTGCTGCTTTTCGTTCTGGGCCGCCGCCGAATAGCGCATCACGTAGCCCAGCCCGGCGATCAGCACCAGGCACAGTGGGAAGATCGAGAAGGCGGCGTAGTAGGCCATCGCCGCGGCCATCATCGATCCTTCGTCCTCTTGCCAATGCGAGTAGGTGCGCCGTAGCGCCGGCCAGAGCCAGAATCGTCCCCAAAGCAACATGCCGCGCCTCCGAGTTAGACCATCGCCGTTGGGCTGCTGGAAAGACTACCGGCGCCGGCAATTTTGCCCAAGGCGAGTGCCGCGTGAGACCTTCACCGATGAAATGGCGACGCGGCCGCCGCCCTGTGCTGCGCGCCGGCGGATGGGTCGATGATCCGCGGAAAAACGCGGCTCGCGTACAGGCCCATCGGCCCGCCGTTAGAAGTCAGCGTCAGGGAGTCAGCACCATAACGCGAATCTGCGAACCGCCGTCCGCCGCGCGATAAACCCGCTGCGTCGCCCGCTGGAAGTCCGCTTCGCTGGCGTGGTAAATATCGCAGAACTTTTGCGGATTGCGATCGACCAGCGGGAACCAACTGCTCTGCACGTGCAGCATGATGCGATGCCCGCGACGAAACGAATGATAAACGTCGGGCATGACGTACTTGATCGCGGTCGCCTTCCCCGGCTCAAAGGGCTCGGGCGTCTCAAAACTGTTGCGGAACTTGCCGCGCATCGCCTCGCCGCGCACCAGTTGCTGGTAGCCACCCATTTGCAAGCTGGCCGGGTTGGGATCGGGATTCGGGAAATCACCCGAGTAAACGTCGATCAACTTGACGACCCAATCGGAGTCGGTGCCGGTGGTCGAAACTTGCAGTTGCACGCTGATCGGCCCGGCGATCGTCACGTCTTCTTCGAGCACGTCGGTTTGATACACCAAAACGTCGGTGCGCGACGACGCAAACCGCTGGTCGTCGAGCATGTGCTCGCGCGACATGCCGACCGCGATGTTTGGAATGCAAGGGACCGGCTTGGCCGGGTCGCTCACGTACTCGTCGAAGGCGTCGGCGCCGTCTTTGGTCGGCTCAAGCGCCAGCCGCCCCTGGGGATGCATGTAGAACGCTACTTCTTTCACGCTCTGCGGCGGCCAGCGGTCGTACTTGCGCCACTGGTTCGTGCCCGTTTCAAACACGTGCGCCTCGGGCAGGTCGGCCTTCTCGTCCTCCTTGAGAAACTTCTTCAGAAACGGCAGCTCGATCTGCTCGCGATAGTATTCGCCCGTCTTGGCGGCGAAATTGACATTTCCCAAGTGATCGGCCGGCCCCGACGACCAGGCCCCGTGTGCCCACGGCCCCATCACCAGCGTGTTGGTGATGCCGGGGTTCTGCCGCTCGACCTCGGCGTAAGTTTGCAGCGTGCCGAACAAATCCTCGGCGTCGAACCAACCGCCGACGTTGAGCACCGCCGCCTTGATGTTCTTCAGGTGGGGGCGGATGTTCCGCGCTTTCCAGAAGTCGTCGTACGTGCCGTGCTCCATCAACTCCTTCCAGAACGTGATCTTGCCCTTGAAGTGTTGCTTCTCGACATTCGCCAGCGGGCCGATCTTCAAATAGAACTCGTAGCCGTCGGGCGTGCGGTAGTCGAACGGCCTGTACTGCTCGCGCGTCGGCTCTTCGAGCGTCTGCCCGAAGAACGACAGCCAATGAAAGGCGTGCGGCAAGTAGAACGCGCCGTTGTGGTGAAAGTCGTCGCCGATAAACCAGTCGGCGACCGGCGCCTGCGGCGACGCGCACTTGAGCGCCGGATGCGAGTCAATCATGCCGGCCGAGGTGTAGAAGCCCGGATACGAGATGCCCATCATCCCCACGCGGCCGTTGTGGTTGGGGATGTTCTTCACCAGCCAGTCGATCGTGTCGAAGCAATCGGTGCTCTCGTCGATGTCGGTCGGCCCGGTTTTGTTCGCGCGATGGGGACGCAGGTGGTCGAACTCCCCTTCCGAGCCGAACCGCCCTCGCACATCTTGCAGCACGAAGATGAACTTCTCCTTGGCGTAGTTGGCCATCGGGCCGCGCGGCGCCGGGTACTGATCGACCCCGTAGGGCTTCACGTTATAAGGGGTGCGCGTCAGCAGCAGCGGATAGGTGGTCGCCGTGTCCTTCGGGGCGTAAACGGCCGTGAACAGCCGCACGCCGTCGCGCATGCGGATGCGGTATTCGTACTTCGTATAGTGCTCGCGGATATACGCCTGGTTGACCTCCGCGCCGTCGGGCTTGTTGGAGGTCGCCTGGCCAAAAGCACTCGGCGCTCCGAGCAGCAACAAAATCATGGTAGCCCGCACGCGCACGCGGCGGAATTTGGCGAATGACACGGGTGTGAACTCTCAAGGTGGGAAGAAATCGGTTCGCCGGTCAGCGACGGTGCTAGCCTAGTTGTGCGTGCCAGCGGCTGCAAATCGCCGGCGTTTCGCGCGGGTGCGCGATTAGTCTCTGGCGCTAGCTGCGGGGGCAGGGTAGATTGGGTCGAGGCTGATTGATTTCTTCGAAC
>JAIESQ010000185.1 GCA_019745975.1 Pirellulales bacterium | reverse complement strand
GATGCGGTAGCTCCGCACGTCCGGTTTGAGGAGGGGAGAGGCGGCAGCAACGTGCTGCCCCTCTCCTACTCGACTGTAATCCGTGGTAACCAATTGATCCGTGGTTTTCCCATGCACGACGAAGCCAGTTACGTCTGTGATGCCTGCGGCGAGGAGATCGTCGTGCCTTTGGACCTCTCGGCCGGTTCGAGCCAGGAATACGTCGAGGACTGCCCGGTCTGCTGCCGCCCGAACGTGGTGCATGTCGAATTCGACGAAGACGGGCAAGCGAGCGTCTGGGCCGAAGGGGAGTGACGCGGCGACACACCAGCCCGAAGCGCAGCGAGGGATTATTCGGTCACGTGGTCATGCGGAGCACCATCACTTGCTCCGCGTTCTCCGCGCCTCCGCGTGAGCTACCCATAATGCACCGCCAACCAGATCGTCGGCTGCGCGGGGTCGGTCCATTCCACCCGATGCCGCGTGTGCGCCGGAATGTTGACGTAAGACCCGGCGCCGAGCTCCAACGGTTCGCCCCCTTCAATCAGCAGCCGCGCGGCCCCTTGCAGCACCAGCACCCATTCATTTTGCGGCTGGTCGTACCAGAACCCCGCTGGCGAAGCATGCCCCCGCGACACGATCCGCTCAATCCGCGCACCCTCGGCTTCGATCAGCGTCTCGAGTAACTCCTCGGGCAACTCCGCAGGCAAGCCGGCAAAGAGATTCGATCCGTCCGACATGCCCGCTCCCCCCTGCCCTACTCCAGCGTCACCTCATACTTGCCCGGCTTCGCACCGCGAATCCACAGCCGGCGCCCGGCCTGGTCCCAGCGCCAGGTGCTTGGCTCGGCGCTCGGCTTGCCATCGGCCGAAACTTTCGCTTCAGCCAGCGGCTGACCATCGAGCAAAACCTTCGTCGGCCGGCGCTGGCAGTGCGCCCGCAGCAAATGCTTGTGCGGTTTTCCGGTCAGCTCGAACCGGAGCGAATCACCGCCGGTCATGGCCAACGTCGAAACGCCGCCGTCGGTATGGTGCAGCGTGAACTTGCTCGGCTCGGCCACCGGGTAGCAGTTCCAGGTGATGTGCCCTGCCGAGTCGGCATCCCCCAAGCCGGTATACGCCCGGCTCACATCCATCGGGATGATCGCCCCGTCGCGAACGTAGACCGGGAATTCATCGAGCGGGTATTCGCGTTCGAACGATCCCGGGCCCTCGGTGAGCAGGGAGTCGTCGAACCAGTAGCGCCACTGCCCCGCCGGCAAGGCGACCTTGCGTGCGAGCTTATCCTCGTGGATCGGCGCGACCAGAATGTCATCGCCAAACAAATAGTGAAAATCCCCCTGATCGTTGCCGTTCCGGCTCTTGCCCAGGGGCCGCATCAGCGGCTTGCCGGTGTTGTGGCACTCCACAACGTGCGTGTAAATCAGCGGCACCAGCTCATCGTGCAGCCAGGCGAATTTTCTTACTATATCAAGCTCATCAGGCGTGCGCTTCCACATGGCCCGCTCGCCATGCCCGCCGTTGAGGAACAGCCCACAAAAGCACGAGAACTGCGCCCAGCGAATGTACAAGTTGGCCGGGATTTCGGTCGAACCGTGGTAGCCCGCCACGTCCGAGCCGATCACGCAGTAACCCACGCGGGCCGCTTCCAGAATGTAGTGCAGCGCCTCCTCGATCCCTTCTTCCGAGGCCTTCCAGGCGTGATTCTGATCGCCGACCCAAGTGACCGGCGCG
This sequence comes from Pirellulales bacterium, assembly GCA_019745975.1. Taxonomy (GTDB): domain Bacteria; phylum Planctomycetota; class Planctomycetia; order Pirellulales; family JAEUIK01; genus JAIESQ01. The sequence goes on along the minus strand of JAIESQ010000185.1, from coordinate 41,882 downwards.
GCGTCGAGCGGGGCGAAGCCCTGAGGGTGGATACGGTTGTCGATCGAGCGGGCCAAAGTGATGAAGTCGCCGTCGCGCTCCTTGAGCCCGTGCTGGTACTCGTCGCGATAGAAGTGGTCCATGTACTGTCGGCTGGTCATCATTTTGCGGCGCTCGGCCCGGCTGGGGGCGTCGCGCACGCCGGCCAGGCTGCCGATCATCGAGTTGAAGTAGAAGGCCGAGTCGTCGAGCTTCCAGCCATCGATCCCCAGGTCGAGCACGCGCTGCTGCATGCCGCGCCACCACTGCATGGCCGCGGGGTCTTCGTAGTCGACGAAGCCCCCCCAGCCGTGCCACCACTTCTGCTGGTAGCCGTGCCCGGCCAGGTAGCCCTTGCTCTTGGCCTCCTCGAACCAGTCGCGCGAGTCTTTGATGGCCGTGTCGTTGCTCTCGCTGTTGACCATCGGCGTCATCCACAGCACCACGCGCACGCCGCGCGCCTTCAGCCCGGCGATGAACTTCTCGACGTCGGGATAGCGCTCGGGATCGACCGCGAAGTCGTTGTAGCGCATCGACCAGGGGGCATCCATGATGATCGTGTGCGCGGGAATGTCGTGCTCGGCGTAACCGTCCAATAGTTCGGTGATCGCGGCGGCCGTCGAGTGGTCGTCTTCCCACAGCCAGCACTTCAAAGCCCAAGGCGGCGTGAGTGGTGTGCGCAGCTTCGACCGGTCGGCCGACGCCGCTGCTTCGCTGCTGGCGGCGCCGGTCAACGGCCCGTCGGGCTCCTCGGCCGGGAGCGAATTGCTCGACGTAAAGAGGGCTCCCACGACGACAATCGTGAGCAACGACCTCAAAATCTGCTTCGGGTGCCACTGCTGGCTTGCCCAGCAGTGCATGGAGCGCGGATGCCACTGCTGGCTTGCCCGGCAGTGCGCGTTACGAAAGAAAAGCGGACGTTCTCGGAGCATGTTTGATCGCTATCTCGGGGGGCAGGTAGTGGAAACCGCGGCAGCAAGATTTCGCCGCGCAATCCCGCCCAAGATAGTCGACTGCTAGCCGCACGCCACCGCTTCCCTCTCGCGCTTTGCTCAAAGCTTGCTGGGCTATCCGTCGATCTTGCGCAAGCGAGCGCACGATGCACCCTTCCTCGCGGCGAGGGGGGAATCGATCACGGCCGCCGAAGTCTGGCCAAACGGGCACTAGCAGGATTTAAGCCAACTATCCCGCGTCGATTGTTGCTTAATTATGGAAGATAAGCAAACTTATATGTTGCTTATCTTGGATGCTGGCGTAAGCTAGCTGTATGACGAAATGGCGCCCGAAACCGACGGACTACAACAACCTGGTTCGCGATCAGAACCCGTGGCAAACAATGGGGACGGTTTCTGAGGAGCTCGCTCCCCCCGTTTTGCGGCCGCTTGCCAATATGTTGTGGGAAACGCTCCTGGACACGGGGCTCCGTCGGCACCAGATCATTCTTGGGCCGCGCCGTGTCGGCAAGACAACCGTGATGTATCAAACGGTCAAGCAACTGCTCGACCGACAAAAGAACCCGAGGAGGCTTTGGTGGCTCCGGCTAGACCATCCGTTACTTCTCGATTGGCCGCTGGGCGACTTGGTCCGCCAAATCATGGCTGCGTCGCCGGCAACACTCGAAAGGCCAGCCTACGTCTTTTTGGACGAGCTCACCTACGCGGACAACTGGGACCTATGGCTAAAGACCTTCTTTGATGAGCGCTGGCCGGTTCGAATTGTCGGAACGTCGAGCGCGACGGCGACCATCCGCCAGCGCGGGACGGAAAGCGGGGTCGGCCGCTGGGACGAGCAGTATCTAGCTCCCTATTTGCTCACCGAGTATCTCGATCTAAAGAAGGTGCCTTATTCGATGCCCTGTGCCGATTCGCTTGGGCAAACGCTTCACAACTGGATCGAAAGAAAAGAACCGCTACCCGATTTACGCGAAAGCCGGCGACATTTCTTGCTGACGGGAGGGTTTCCGGAGCTTCTGCTACACGAGCGCCCCACCGATGAAGCATCTGAACTACTGCGATCGCAGCGAGTTCTCAGAACAGACGCGATTGAAAAGGCACTTTACAAGGACATTCCACAAGCGTTTTCGATTCAGGATCCGGCGAAGCTTGAACGATTACTGTACGTCCTTGCTGGCCAAATGACCGGAGTTCTGTCACCGAACAACGTTGGCAAGAGCCTAGAAATGGGAGCCCCCACGGTTGATCGGTACGTCGATTTCCTGGAACGAGCATTCATTGTATTTACGTTGTCGAATTACTCGTCATCCGAAGAAGCTATTCAACGCCGCGGAAAACGGCTGTACTTCGTCGATGGCGCCGTTCGCGATGCCGCGCTGCTTCGCGGGATTTCACCCCTAAGTGACACGGCGGAAATGGGCGCTCTTGTTGAGAACATGGCGGCTAGCCATCTTCGGGCACTGGCGTATCAAGAGCAGGTACGCCTTTACCATTGGCGAAACGCGAAGAAGTGCGAGGTCGATTTAATCTACGATCACCCGGATGACCCGTTGGCGTTTGAGATAACCGTGTCTCGAACGCACTCCCAGAAGGCCATTGAGGTATTTCAGGAGGAACACCCTCGATTTCGCGGTTGTTGTTACGTGATCGGGGACTTCGACTACATTGAACAGCCTACTCTCGATGCCCCCGGACGAGTTCCGCTCGATGCGTTTTTCCTCGCCGTCGGATGCCAAACTCAAAAAGCGCTTCAGAATCGGCTCGCGCGGGCGGTGAGCAAAGAAGCCGACGGCCAAATGCTGCTTTTCTAGTAGTTATTCAGCGGATAAGCGGCACGGGAGGCGTCCGTGGATGCGAGCGCAGAATCCAATCAATCACGGTCTCATCGTTCCCATCAATGACCGTGCCCCCGTTCCTCGCCTCGAAAGCCGCATACTTGTCGTCAAGCGACAGTGCCGCTAGGGCAGGCAGCAAGCGGATTGGACATTCCTACACCCCCCTACCCCACCACCGGCGCCAGCAGCAGCCGCCCCGGGTTCTGCAAGAACGAAATCACCTCGTTCAAGAACCGCGCGGCCGTCGCCCCGTCGATCAAGCGGTGATCGTACGAGATCGACAGCGGCATCATCAGCCGAATCTTGACCTCGTCGTCGACCACCACCGGCAGCTTGCGCGAGCGGCCCAACAACAGCACCGCCACCTCGGGCCAGTTGATGATCGGCGTCGAGTAGGTGCCGCCGACCGCCCCCAGGTTGCTGATCGTGAACGTCCCGCCGCGCAGGTCGTCGAGCGTGAACGTGTTGGTCCGCGCCTTCTCCGACACTTTACCGAGTGCCTGCGCCAACTGCGGAATGCCCATCAGTTCGATGTTGCGCACCACCGGCACGACCAGCCCACGATCGGTGTCGACCGCCACCCCCAGGTTCACATACTGCTTGTAGACGATCTCCTCGTTTTCCAGGTCGAGCATGGCATTGAGCATTGGGTGCAGCTTCAACGCATGGGCGACCGCCTTCATCACGAAGGGCATCATCGTCAGCTTCAAGTTCGCGCCGACGTAATCGGCGATGCTCTCGCGGCGGATCTGATCCAGCTCGGTGATGTCGGCGTCGTCGAAGTTCGTGACATGCGGAATCGTTTCCGACGACCGCGCCATGTTCGTGGCGATCGTCTTGCGGATTTTCGTGAGCCGTTCACGGCGGATAGCGCCGAACTTGTCTTCATCCTCGACACCGCCAGGCGGCTTCGGCCGCGGCTTGGGGCGCGCCGGCACAGCCGCGGCAGTCGGCGCCGCATGCGCCTGGCGAACCGCCGCCACCACGTCTTCGCGCTGAATGCGCCCGCCAGGGCCGGTGCCCGTCACATGATTGAGATCGACCCCCAACTCGCGCGCAAAACGGCGAATCATTGGGCTGGCCGCGGCATGCGGCACCAGATCGGCCTGCGGATCGTCCTGACCTTCGAGCGCCGGCACGGCCGGTCGGGCCGGGCCCGTGGGGCGCGAAACAGCGCGCGGCGCCGGCTCTTCATGTTCGTCCTCGCGCTTGTGGCCATCCGCGCGCGGCGCCGCGGGGCGCTTCGCCTCGACGGGGGCGCGGCGCGCCGGCGCCGGCTCATCGCCGGCATCATCGTCATCGCGGGTTTCGTCCTCCCCGAAGGCAGCTTTCCGCCCGTTTGAGGCTTGAGAACCGCCGCGCTTCGATTCACTCTTCGTGGCCGCCGGCTTGCCCGCTGGTTTGTTCGACTGTCCGCTCGATCCCGCCGCCGCGCCCGACGTCTTCTCTGCCGGCGCCGCCGAACCCGAGCCGCCACCCCCCGACTCGTCGACCGACAGGATCACGCCACCGACTTCGATCGTGTCTCCCGGCTGCACGTGGATCTTGGTGACGCGCCCGCCTACCGGGCATGGCACTTCGACCGTCGCCTTGTCGGTTTCGATCTCAACGACGTTCTGCTCGGGCTCGATCACATCCCCTTCGGCGACGAGCACGTTGAGCACGTCCCCCGATTCGATGTTCTCGCCCAAATCCGGAAGTTTGAAATCAGTCGCCATACCGGTCGCATTCCTTGTCGGTGATTCGCGTGGTTCTTGGCAAGCTTTACGGTTCGCGCCGGGTGCCACTGCTGGCTTGCCCAGCAGTGCGACGCGCGAGCTGGCACTGCCGCATACTGGAAACCTTGGCACCCCGCATCCGGTCAAGTTCGCATCTCGAATTGATTCTAGCTTTACTGTTCGCGGAGCGCCGCGGGGTCGAGCTTCTCCGGATCGATCCGCAAATCGCGAATCGCGCGGGCGACCTGGGCCCGGTCGAACTGCCCGGTCGGCACCAACTGCCACAACGCGGCCACGGTGATGCACTCGGCGTCGACCTCGAACAACCGCCGCAACCCCTCGCGCGTGTCGCTGCGGCCGAAGCCGTCGGTCCCCAGCACGAACAATCCTCCCGGCACCCAGGCGTCGATCGCCTCGGGCACTTGCTGCACGTTGTCGCTGGCGGCGATGAACGGCCCGCTTTCGCCTTCGAGCACCTGTTCGAGGTAACTCTTCCGCGGCGTTTCCTGCGGATGCAGCAGATTGAAATGGCGCGCTGCCTGGGCCGAGCGGCGCAGCTCCTTGTAGCTGGTGACGCTCCACACGTTGCTCGAAACTTCGTACTTCGTGGCCAGGATCTCCTGGGCCCGCAACGCCTCGCGCAGGATCGCGGCGCTCCCCAGCAACTGCACGCGCGGCCGGTGCGCCCCGCAGTCGGTTGTCGACAGCTTGTACATCCCTTCGACGATCCCTTGCTCGACCCCCGGCGGCATCGCCGGCATTTTGTAGTTTTCATTCTGCAGCGTGATGTAGTAGATGCAGTCTTCGCCGCGGTGGTACATCCGCTGCAAGCCATCCATGACGATGGCGGTCGTTTCGTAGGAGAAAGCCGGATCGTACGCCCGTACGTGCGGAAAGCCCATGGCGATCAGGTGGCTGTGGCCGTCCTGGTGCTGCAAGCCTTCGCCGTTGAGCGTCGTGCGGCCGGCGGTGCCACCGAGCAAAAAGCCCTTGGCCCTCGAGTCGCCGGCGGCCCAGATCAAATCCCCCACGCGCTGAAAACCGAACATCGAGTAATAGATGAAGAACGGAATCATCTCGATGCCATGCGTGGCGTAGGCCGTGCCAGCGGCGATGAACGACGACATCGAGCCCGCCTCGGTGATCCCCTCTTCGAGAATCTGGCCGTCCTTGGCTTCGCGATAGTAAAGCAACTGGTCCGAATCAACCGGCTCGTAAAGCTGCCCGGTCGCCGCGTAGATGCCGCATTGCCGGAACAAGGCCTCCATGCCAAATGTGCGCGACTCGTCAGGCACGATCGGCACGATCAGCTTGCCGATCTTTTTGTCCTTCAAGAGTTTGCTGAACAGCCGCACGAAGGCCATTGTCGTCGACACTTCGCGATCGCCACTGGCTTCGAGAAACTCCTTGTATTCGGCCAGTTCAGGCACTTCGATCGGCATTGGCACCATCGGCCGTCCCGGCACGTAACCCCCCAATTCTTCGCGGCGGGCCCGCAGATACTTCATCTCGGGGCTGTCGTCGGGCGGGCGATAGAACGGCGCGTCGGCTACTTCTTCATCCGAAATCGGAATGCCGAACCGCGTGCGAAACTCGCGCAGCTCGTCTTCGTTCAGCTTCTTCTGCTGATGTGTGACGTTGCGCCCTTCGCCGACTTCGCCCAGGCCGTATCCTTTGATCGTCTTGGCCAGGATCACCGTCGGCTTGCCCTGGCATTCGACGGCGGCCTTGTAAGCTGCATAGACCTTCTCCGGCTCATGGCCGCCGCGGCGCATCCGCTTGATCTTTTCGTCCGACAACGGCGCCGCCAGCGCCCGCAGCGCCGGGTGTACGCCGAAGAAATGTTCGCGAATGTACTCGCCCGAGCTGACCACGTACTTCTGATACTCGCCGTCGACGACTTCCCCCATCCGTTGCACGAGAATGCCGGTCTTGTCGCGGGCCAACAGCGCGTCCCACTCGTCTCCCCAAATCACCTTGATCACGTTCCAGCCGGCGCCGCGGAAGATCGCCTCGAGCTCCTGGATGATCTTGCCGTTGCCGCGCACCGGGCCGTCGAGCCGCTGCAGATTGCAGTTGATCACGAAGATCAAATTGTCGAGCTTCTCGCGCGACGCCAGCGTGATCGCGCCCAGCGACTCGGGCTCGTCGGTCTCGCCATCGCCCATGAAGCACCAGACGTGCGAGCGGCTGCAATCCTTCAGCTTGCGATCGGTCAGGTACTTGTTGAACCGCGCCTGGTAAATGGCCATGATCGGCCCCAGCCCCATCGACACCGTGGGGAATTCCCAGAACCCTGGCATTAGCCAGGGGTGCGGATAGCTCGACAGCCCACCGTCGGGCGCCAGCTCGCGACGGAAATACTCGAGCTGCTCTTCGCTGAGCCGGCCTTCGAGAAACGCTCTCGCGTAAATCCCCGGCGAGGCGTGCCCCTGAAAGTAGACCTGGTCGCCCGAGTAGTCGTTGCTCTTGCCGCGGAAGAAATGGTTGAAGCCAATCTCGTAAAGCGTGGCCGCCGAAGCATAGGTCGAGATGTGCCCGCCGATCCCGGGGCTCATGCGGTTGGCCCGCACGACCATCGCCATGGCGTTCCAGCGCAGGATGCTTTTGATGCGCCGCTCGATGTCGCGATTGCCAGGGAAGATCGGCTGCTTGTCGGCCGGGATCGTGTTTACATAGGGCGTGTTGGCCGTGAACGGCAGATCGACCCCCTGGCGGTAGGCCACTTCGTCGAGGATCGACAGCAGGTACTTCACCCGCTCGGGCCCCTTGGTGTCGAGCACATACTGCAGCGATTCGAGCCATTCGCTCGTCTCGGCCGGGTCGACGTCCTCTCCCGTGCGGATGATGTCGGCTTGCGTCACGGGGGCGGGGGGGCGTTCTTTAATGCTCACGTGGCACGACCTTGTCGAGATTCGAGATTTGAATTGCCCGGGGGCGGACGTGGCGACCGGTCAATCGGCCGCCACCCGCGGCGGGGCGCAAACCGTTACCGTGTAGCAATTATCGGGCCGTCGGCTGGGGGCGTAAAGGCCAGCCAACCGCCGGTGCCCCAAAACGCGGATGAAGTTTTCGAGAGCCGCGCAGTCACCTCGCCCCACCCTGCCGGCGAAATACGCAACGGTGCGGAGATTCGCTGCAATGCGTGGCGTCACTCAACTGGATGAGCAAGCGCACAACGACGGCTCCAGGCATGCGTTATACTACCTTCATGAGCAGTACCAGCGACAACATCAGCGAAGCCGACATTCTCTCGGCCGTGGTCGCCGACAACGATGGCGACCTGCCTGCCGAAGCTGCTCGCTCCCTGCTGACACTGCATTTCCGTCCGCAAGCGGTCGACCGCATGAATGCGCTGGCGGAACGAAACCGCCTCGGAGAACTCGCGCCATCCGAACGGGCCGAACTGGACAAGTACCTGCGCGTGGGCCAGTTTCTCAATCTCGTTCAGGCCAAGGCCCGGCTCTCGCTGGCGAATTGATCGCTCCCGGCGTAGTGTTCGCTCGCACCTTGACCGATGACCTCATCCAGGCAACCTCGGCTCGACGAAGTCACTTCGGCGAAGTCGAATCGACTCACGATCCTGGTCTTCGTGGCGATGCTGCTCGACGGCGCCTTGTGGGGGAGCATTGCGCTTACAGGATTTGAGGGTTCTATCGGGGAATTACGTTGGAACCTGGCATTCGTCCACATTACGCTCGCCGCTTGCTGGTTCGTTGCGGCCGATGCGCGATTGTTCACCCGCCTCATAGTGCTGGCTGGCGCTGACTTGCTCTACGCTGGTGTCGTCGGGGGGCGCAATAACGCGGTCATGCTGCTGGCCACGGCCCTGGTGCATCAAGTCGCGCTGGTCGTGGTTTATTTCGCACTCGCACGACTGCGGGTCGCGCCGAGGTTGGTCCGTTCGCAAGATGCGGCCGCATCCGACCAAACGGCGCGCCGCAATCAAATTTCGCTAAAAGAGTTGTTCGTGATGGCGACGCTACTGGCGGTCGTTATGGCTGCGGGACGGTGGTTCAACCTCCAAGTGCCTGACCTACCTCGCGCCTGGATCGTGCAAGTTGTGCTGGCCGCACTCGCCTTGGGAATTCTGGGTATCCTGATGCCCCCGAAGTGTCGCGTCTGGCGAATCGCCGTGACCAGCGCACTGTTGGTCATGCCGGCGATCGTTTACGTCCGCTGGGATTGGCGGCCAGCAGGGTATCTTGCGGTTTATGGCGTCACTATCGGCTGTGCGGGATTGATCTGGCTCGGCGCTTTTCGCGCGCTGGGCGTGACTGAGAAATCAACCGACGGAGCGCCTTAGTCATCGCAACGATTGAATTCGCCTGGTCGCTGACGCGCATCTGCCGCGTGCTGCGCGGCTCCGTCAGACTTGTGCGGCATGGAAAAGCGTTACAACTGTCGCCGCCTACGGTAGAATCGCGCGGGCCGCTTCGGGCGACCGCACTCTCGATGAATCGGTCCCCTGCCCCACTGCCGTCCTAAGGGAGCGCTCTCACATGCGAACGATTAACCTTGCCGTTGCGCTCGTCGCCGGCGGTCTGGCAGGCGGGTTGCCCGTCGCGGCCGCCGACTTCCCTCGCGAGAAATTCGACGACTCCGGCTTTGTCTCCATCTTTGATGGGAAGACTCTCACCGGCTGGCACGTGAGTGCCAAAACCGGGCACAGCGGCGCCAGTGGCCACAAGACCGGCGGTCGCTGGGTGGTTCAAGATGGCGCCATCGTCGGCAGCCAGGATACGCCGGGCAACGGCGGCATCATCATTACCGACAAGCCCTACGGCAACTTCGAAGTTGCGCTCGAGATGAACAACGACTTCGTTCCAGACAGCGGTCTCTTCCTCCGCAGCTCCGAACAAGGTCAGGCCTATCAGTACATGATCGACTACCACGCCGACGGCAACCTGGCAGGCATCTACGGCGAAGGCCTCTCTGGCGGCGTGCACGCGCGCAACTTCGACTTCACCGACAAGGTCACCGAGATCCGAGCCCGCGACTGCCCCTTTCCCTTGCCGATCGCACCAGCCGATTGGCCCAAGCTCTGGCAGCACGGTCGCTGGAATGAATTGCGCGCGCGGATTGAAGGCAATCCCCCGCGGATCACCACTTGGATCAACGGCGTTCGCTTCATGGAATTCACCGACACCGAGAAGCGGCACACGGATACCGGCGGCATCGCGCTGCAGGTCCATGGCGGCGGCGACACCACGAAGCACTTCGTGCGCTATCGCCACATCCGCGTCAAGGTGCTCGACTAGGATTGCCGTTGGCGGCGCGGGGTGGCCCCGATCCGATCGGGGTGCCGCAGGCACAAGAGGCCTGATGTGAAACCGACCTGCCTCGCAGCACTGCGCAACACGAGAGCCTCTTGTCGCTACGTGACACGGACGGGGTACATGCCACCCTGGCGAACCTCGCCTGACTCAAGCCGCTCTCTATCCTTTGCGCCATACCACGGCACATTCCTGGCTGGCGAACCAACCGGCTTACTCATGAATCAGCTCCCCGATCCCCGGCACGATCCGCGCAGCGTCGACGAACTGTTTTGCGCGGCGCTAACCGAGCAACCCGACGACGAAGACGACGCCTACTGGGACGCGATATCCGCGCTGAACTTCCGCGGCACTCGCGAGGTTTTCGAGCGCGGCGCCGCGCTGTGTCGTAGCCACTGCGCCATCGAGCGCCGCATCGGCGCCGATGTCCTCGCGCAGTTAGGCGTGCCGGAGCGAACCTTGCCTGCGGAGTGCATTGCACTGCTGCTATCCATGCTGCGGGCCGACGAAGAGCCCGCCTTGTTGCACTCCGTGCTCATAGCGCTGTCGCATCACGAGGCCCCACAGTCGATCCATCCGGCCGTCCGCTTCCTGCGCCACGCGGACGAAGACGTGCGCTATGCCGTGGTGGCCGCGCTGACCGGCTACGACCACCCACTCGCCGTCGAATCACTGATCGAACTCTCGACCGACAAGGCCGACCAGGTGCGCGATTGGGCCACCTTCGCCCTGGCCCAGCAGCTTGATTCCGACACGCCCGAAATTCGCGCCGGCTTGGCCGCCCGGCTCGACGATCCTTACGAAGACTGCTGCGGCGAGGCGATGATTGGCCTGGCGCGCCGCCGCGATCCGCGCGCCCCGGCGGCCGTCGAGCGCGAGCTGCGCCTGAATCCGCACAGCGATTTCGCCGCCGAGGCAGCCGAGCTGATCGCTGGCACGGCCGCAGCATCCCTCTACTGCCCGCCGGCGTCAAGCAATCCTGGTTGACCCAGACTCAACGCGCGATGATCTATTGGTTCGCAGGGTGGCCCCGATCCGATCGGGGTGCCGCAGGCACAAGAGGCCTGATGTGAAACCGACCTGGCTCGCATCGCGACGCAACACGAGAGCCTCTTGTCGCTACACGACACGGACGGAGTCCGTGCCACCCGAGCGATATTCAAGCCTCGGTCACTTATCGTCAGCCTGATCGTCGCCGTTCTTGTCGTCACCAGCGTCCGCCGCATCACCAGCTTCGCCCGACTCGTCTTCAGCCGGGTCGGTCTCCGACGGCTCCTTCTCATACCGCGCGAGCACCCATTGGCGGGTCTGGCCGTTTTGATAGTGGACCGAAACCGGGCCCGAAGGCTCCGTCAAAACGGCAAGCCCCGTTTGGAAAGTCACCTTCCCTTGGGGACCGATGATCCAGGCCACACGCTGCGTTTGCTTGTCGACGGCGCCACGCACCGGGTGATCGGTGTCGCTCAGCAAGTCAAAGTAAGTGCCTCGCACCACCCCCTGCTTGCTGACGGCCAACTGTAACATGGCCGTGGCTTCGGTTTGATTTTCAGGGGCCAAGGTGAACACTCCCAACGGCATGAACTTTTCGTTCTGCCCCGGCTCCGTGGCTCCCTGCGCGGCCAACTGCCCGGCCGCGGCCGATTCGGCAGCCAGCGCGTCGGGCGAGAGATTCTGGCCCCCCGCGAACTCGGCGCCAGGCTGATTGAGGGCTTCGTTGTCGGTGTCGTAGATCGTCGTGTTTGTGGGACCGTAACCACCCCAGGCTGGGCCCGCGGCGGCATTCAGCCCCAGCCAGGCGGCTGTCGGGCCCCAGCCGGCGACTGCCCAGGGATTACCCCATCCCCAACCGCCTCCCCACGCTCCGCGATGACCGGCATACCAGCCGCGTGAAAACGGTCGATTGTGGTGCGCCCAGTGCGCGTGATGGTTGGCATGATGACTGGGGTGATGATTCGGATGACCATGGTGTCCAGCGTGACCGTGATGGCCGCTATGGTGCCCGCCATGATGCCCGCCGTGCCCACCGCCGTGGCCGCCGCGTGCCCAAACAATTGCTCCGCAGTAGACCAGTGTCAGCGACAGTACCAGGCCGTGGATCAATGACCGTTTCATCACCGTACCCTCATCAAGTGAAGTAGTTGCCGATTTCGTGCCGTCAGATTGGGCGCTGTGCAAAACTAGCATTTTGGCGCTAGTGCTCGACTTTTTAGCGCCACGGGCGACCGCAGCGTGAAAGCGTGATTTCTCGCGTGGCGCACAATCAAAGCGATTATGCCGAGGAGTCGGCGACTGTCCAGGGTGCACGAGTGTCGAACGCGCCGCACCTGGAGTATCATGCCGCGCTGAACGCACAGCAAGCTACGTGGAGGCCACGGCCCATGACGTCTGAAATTCGTGTCGCGCTGGTCACCGGCGCAGGCTCCGGCATCGGGCGCGCTAGCGCCCTGGCGCTCGTGCGCGCCGGCTATCACGTTGTCTTGAACGGTCGACGCCCGGCCTCGCTTGAAGAGACCGCGGCCCAAGCGGTCGCCGGAGCGCGCGTGATGACGTTTCCGGCCGACGTCACCGATCCCAACGCGGTGCGGGCGCTCTTCGCCGCCGCGATCGAGCGCTTCGGCCGGCTTGATGTGCTCTTTAACAACGCCGGCGCCAGCGCGCCGGCCGTGCCGCTCGAAGATTTGACCTTCGACCAGTGGAAGTCGGTCGTCGACGTGAACCTGACGGCCGCGTTCCTCTGCACGCAGCAGGCCTTTCGGACTATGAAAGCTCAGCAGCCGATGGGCGGGCGCATCATCAACAATGGCTCGATCTCGGCCACCAGCCCGCGACCCAATTCGGCCCCCTACACGGCCACCAAGCATGCCATCACCGGGTTGACCAAGTCCACGTCGCTCGACGGCCGCAAGTACAACATCGCCTGTGGGCAGATCGATATCGGCAACGCGCTGACCGAAATGGTCGCGAAGATGACGACCGGCGTGCCTCAGGCCGACGGCACGATTAAGGTCGAGCCGACGATGGACGTCGAGCACGTCGCCCAAATGATCGTGCACATGGCCAGCCTGCCTCTGGAGGCCAATGTCCAGTTCGTGACGATCATGGCCACAAAGATGCCGCTGGTCGGTCGCGGCTGAGCGAGCCGAGTAGAACACGCCTGCGCACGCCAGAAGAACTGCAAAGTCGGGGACTGGTACATTTTTCGGCTCGCCAAACATATTCCTTGCTCACTCACGTCGACCGAAAACATGTGCCTGTCCCCCTCGTGTTTTTGACTTTGCAGTTCGCTCCCGAGCTCGCCGGTTCCGCTTTGCGGAGCCGCGCTGCGCCGATAAAATCGCTCTCTGGCCGCCACGCATTCACTCCGACGGACGCCGTCGGAACGCACGCCCCCGCGTCTGAGTCCCTTTCCCGAATTTCGATCGCCTGGGAGTCGTCATGCACAGTCAGTTGGTCGTGTTGGGAGCCGGGCCGGGCGGATACACCGCGGCATTTTTCGCGGCCGATCTCGGCATGGAGGTCACGCTTGTCGACGCCGAGCCGCGCCCCGGCGGCACCTGCCTGCTCCGCGGTTGCATCCCGTCAAAGGCCCTGCTGCACGTAGCCAAGGTGCTCAACGAAGTGCGCGAGCTCGATCAGTGGGGCATTCATTTTCAGTCGCCGCGGATCGACGTCGACGCAGTGCGTGCCCGCGCCGAGAAGGTCGTGGCCACGCTTTCCGGCGGCTTGCAGCAAATGGCCAAACAGCGCAAGGTGCGCTTGATTCGCGCCCGCGGCTCGTTCGTCGACTCGACGACTCTCGCGCTGGAGCCGGTCGACGGCGCCGCGCTCGAGGACACGCAACTGACCTTCGACCACTGCATCCTCGCCGTCGGTTCGAGCCCGACGCGCATCCCGGCTTTCAATCTGCCGACCGATCGCGTCATGGATTCGACGCAGGCGCTGGCGCTCCCCGATATTCCCGGCAGTTTGCTGGTGATCGGCGGCGGCTACATCGGGCTGGAGATGGGTACGGTCTATAGCGCGCTGGGGAGCACGGTGACTGTCGTCGAGCTCACCGATGGCTTGCTGCCGGGCGTCGATCGCGATCTGGTCCGCCCCTTGAGCGCGCGGCTCGAGAAGCAATTCGCCGGCATTCATCTCAAGACCAAGGTCGCCGCGCTGGTCGACAAAGGTTCTGCCATCGAAGCGACGCTCGAAGGGCCCGACGGCAAGACATCGGCCACTTTCGATCGCGTGCTCGTCTCCGTCGGTCGCCGCCCGAATACCAAGGGAATCGGCCTCGAGAACACTTCGGTCGAGCTCAACGAGCATGGCTTCGTGATCGCCGACCAACGGCAGCACACGGCCGATCCGCACATCCTGGCGATCGGCGACGTGGCGGGCGAGCCGATGCTCGCGCACAAGGCCTCGCACGAGGCCAAGGTGGCCGTCGAAGCGATCGACGAAGGGCCGGCCATGTTTGATCCGCGCGCCATCCCCGCGGTCGTCTTCACCGATCCCGAGATCGCCTGGGCCGGCCTGACCGAAGAGCAGGCGAAGCGCGAGGGGCGACCGGTCGAAGTCGTGCGTTATCCCTGGGCCGCCAGCGGCCGCGCTCAGGCCGTCTTGCGCACCGACGGCCTGACTAAGCTGATCGTCGATCCCGAAACCGAGCAGGTGTTGGGCCTGGGGATCGTCGGCTCGGGCGCCGGCGAGCTGATCGCCGAAGGAGTGTTGGCCATCGAAATGGGGGCGACCGCCCGCGACCTGGCCGATTCGATTCACCCCCACCCGACGCTCAGCGAAACCTTGAGCTTCGCGGCCGAGGTGCAGTTGGGGATCGCCACGGAGGTTTATCGCCCGAAGCGCGAAGCCCGCGGCGCGTGAGGCGCGCGCAGGGGAACCGCAGCGTAGGGGACTGGTACATTTTTCGGCTCACCGAAGTCACTCGTTGCCAACTCACGTCGGCCGAAAACATGTACCTGTCCCCCTCGTATTTCTCGGTTGGTACTTACATTTCTTGACAGGCAATTGTTATGCCCCAGCGCGGCGCAGCGTTCGATGTCATCATTGTCGGCGGCGGGGTCGCCGGAGCCAGCACCGCCATGCAATTGGCCTTGCGCGGATCGCGCGTGCTCGTGCTCGAGCGGCAGATGCTCGGCGCCGGCTCGACGGGCCGCGCCGCCGGCTTGCTCGGACAGTTGCGCTCGACCAAGGCGGCCGTCACCCTGCTGCGCGATGGGCTGGGCATCGTCCGCGACATCGAGCGCCGCACCGGCACTGAGATCTTCGTGCAGACCGGGTCCATGCGGATCGCCGCCACGCCCGACCGTGTGCGCGAAATCGAAGAGCATGTGCGCCTCGCCCACGAAGTCGACCTGCCCATTGAAGAGCTCGACCGGGCCGAAGTCGCCCGGTGCCTTCCTTATATGAAGACCGACGACCTCCTGGCCGCCTGCTACTGCCCCACCGACGGCCACCTGCAACCCGCCGAACTCTTAGCCGGCTACGTACGGGTCGCCCGCGATCACGGCGCCACATTTCAAACGCAAACCCCAGTCGAGCGTGCGATCGTCACGGGCGGTCGGGTGCAAGGTGTCGTCGCCGGCGGTGTCGAATATCACGCGCCAGTCGTCGTCAATTGCACGGGGCCGTGGTCGTATCTCGTCGCCGAGAAAGCCGAAACCCGCCTGGCCACCGCCGCCATCGGCCACTACTACCTGACGACCACGCCTTCGCCCGAGGTGCCCGTCGATCGCCACAGCCCCGCGGTGCGCGACCGTGCGAATCGCATCTACACGCGCCCCGAGGCGGGCGGACTGCTGGTGGGCATGTACGAAGCCGAGCCGGTCGAATACGACATGGAGCGGCTCCCCCCCGACTTCGATATGTCGCAGATGCGGGCCCGCCGCGACGAGCTGAACGTGGCCATTTTGATCGACGCTGCCAGCCGGCGCTTCCCGTTCATCAACGAACGCACCGCGATGTCCATCACCACCGGCATCATGACCTTCACGCCCGACGGTCAGCCTTGTTGCGGCCCCTCGAGCGAAATCGAGGGCTTGTTCCATTGCGCGGGCTTTTGTGGCCACGGCATTGTGCAAAGCCCGGCGATCGGTCTGGTGATGAGCCAACTGATTCTCGACGGACGCTCGACCTACGACGTGCAAGCATTGGCCGCCGGTCGCTTCGACGACTTGATCGACCTGGCCGATCGGCCGGCGATCAAGGCGGCCAGCTATCGCACCTACTCGAATTACTATGGCAAGGTGGCCACGACCGACGCCGCTAAGACCTGAAGCTGCACATCCCATGTCGGCGCGACAACGTCAACACTCGTCCAGCGACCAGCCCGAAGAAATCGTTGTGTTCATGGCCCGCCGCGCAGGAAGTTGTGATGGCTGTGGCGTCGCCACCGGCCAGGGCGGCATGATTCGGCTCATCGACGAAAAGGCTTATTGCCTCGCCTGCGCGGGCTTGGGCGATCTCGAATTCCTGCCCAGCGGCGACACCGCCATCACGCGCCGGGCCAAGAAGTACTCCCAGCGCTACGCGGTGGTGGTGCGCTGGTCCACTGCCCGCAAACGCTTCGAGCGTCAGGGACTCTTGGTCGAGCCGCAGGCGATCGGCCGCGCCGAAGATGAATCGCAAGACGACGCCGACCGGCGCAAGCGGCAGCGCCAGCGTGGCGCCGCGCGCCGCGAGCGTGACGACGACGCATATTTGCGACAGTTCGCCGCCGCGATTCGCGCGCAGTATCCAAGCTGTCCGCCGCAAGAAGAATTCACAATCGCTCGGCACGCGTGCGCGCGAAACAGCGGCCGCGTCGGCCGCAAGCAAGCGGCCCGCGACTTCGAACCGACGGCAATCCGCTCGGCGGTCGTCGCCCACATTCGCCACGTGCATACCGACTACGACGAGCGGATCGGCAAGCTGGACGACCGCGACATGGCACGTTTTGAAGTCGGCGATCGCGTGGCGAAGATTCTCGCGCTGTGGAGCGCTCCCGCGCCCGACGCGCACTCCATCGACGAAGACGAGTCCTAGGGGAATCGCCGATGTCCGCAGGTCGCTGGGGCAGTGTCAGCATCGCGGGACACGAGTGCGAAATCTACGAGCCGCCGCGCCCCAGCGGGCACGGCGACACCGTGATCTACCTGCACGGCGTGCATCTCAGCCGTCTGGCCGATCATGCGGCATTTGGCGACCAGTTTGATCGCTTCGGCCTGCGCGTCGTAGCCCCCCGCGCCGGACGCTGCTGGTGGGCCGATCGACTTTGCCCCGAGTTCGATCCGCAACTCACCCCGTTTCGCTTTGTGCAGCAAGACGTGGTGAACTTCATCGCGCAAACCTGGGGGACGCGACCACCGGCGATCGCGCTCTTGGGCACGAGCATGGGGGGGCAAGGCGCGCTGCGGCTGGCGTTTCGACATCCCAACACCTTTCCGATCGTGGCCGCGATTTCGCCGGCCATCGACTTCCAGTGGCGCTACGACGACCCGCGCGACGACTACGAGCCGATGCGGCAGATGTATGCCGACGCCGAGGCGGCTCGCCAGGACACGGCCACCTTGCACGTGCATCCGCTCAACTGGCCGCGCAATCTCTGGCTCGCCTGCGATCCAGCGGATGAACCCTGGCACGAGAGCACCTCAAAGCTGCACATGAAGCTCGCGGCGTTGGGCATTCCGCACGAATACGACCTGGAAACCAGCGGCGGCGGTCACGGCTTCGCCTATTACAACCACATGGCCCCCGCGGCAATCGGGTTCCTCGCCGCGCGGCTCGAACAAGAACGCCGCCGGGTATAGTTCTCTGTAGTCCGCACGCTGGGGACTCGCCGCGCCAGGAAGCGCCTACATCCGCAGCCGCACCAGCACCGGAAAGTGATCGCTCGGGTACTGCTCACCCAGCTTATCGGTGACGACTTCGCTGCTCTCGACGGCGACCGCGCCGCGCGACAGGATCCAGTCGATCCGCTCGCCCCCGTCGCGCGGGCCGCGATAGTTGTGAAACGTGCCGATCGCCGGACCGCGCTCGCGCGCCGCCGTCCAGGTATCGCTCAGCCGCTGTGGACCAACGAGGGTTTCGTACACCGCTCCGCGCCCCGCCGGCGCGTTGAAGTCGCCCGTCACGATCACCGGCTGGCGCGTCCGTAGCGCCTCGATGCGCGACCACAGTAGTTCGGCGCTCTTCTCGCGCGCCGCCTGCACCTCGTGATCGAAATGCGTGTTGAACAAATAGAAATCGCGGCCGCTCGTGCCGTCGCGAAACTTGACCCAAGTGACCATCCGGCGGTTGCTGTTGCCCCACGTCGTCGAACCGATCACGTCGGGCGTGTCGGAGAGCCAGAAATGATTGAACTCCAGCGGCGTGAGCCGCTCGCGCCGATAGAAGATCGCCATGAACTCGCCGCGGCTCCCCCCCTCACGCCCCAGGCCGATCCAGGCGAAATCGGGCTGGTCGGCGGCGAGGTTCTTGATCTGCTGATACAGCCCTTCTTGAGTCCCCACGACGTCGGGGCGCGCGCGATCCCACAGCGCCTTGGCGGCGGGCCGCCGCGCGCTCCAGGCATTGGGCGGCGACGCGCTGGCGTACCGCAAGTTGAACGTCATCACGCACAGCTCGGCTGTATCGGGCGAATTCGCGCTATCGTCGGCGGGCTCGGCCGTGGCGGCTTGCCGCGCTACCACAGCCACAAACACACACCATCAACACGGCAAGCACGGCAAATGATCGCGAATGCTCAAGGGCAGTTTCAAAACCCGCACTGAACCGACGTCGGGTGCCACTGCTAGCTCGTCTAGCAGTGCTGTGTCGAAGTTTGCACTGCTGGGCAAGCCAGCAGTGGCACCCATACCAGGTTTTGAAACTGCTTCTAGTCATCGCATCATCGCTCCGTGGCCGGTCGAACGGCTATTCCGCGGCGACTGGTTCCGACTTCTTGCGATACTTGGCCGTCGGCTTGTAGTTGGCGCCTGGCAGTTGCTCCCAGGGGACGACGCCGACACGGTCGGCCCACGCCTGCCAGGCGGCGGCTAGTTGCCCGGCGCGCTCGGGTTCGGCCGCGGCCAGGTCGCGCGTTTCGCTGCGGTCGTGCGCTAGGTCGTACAGCTCCCAAGGGCCGCGATACGCCGCGACCAGTTTCCAATCGCCGACGCGGATCGCGCGATTCCCTTCGTGTTCCCAGCCCAGGGTGCGCTCCGGGAGCGAACCGCCGGCGAATACCGGCGCCAGACTGAGCCCTGCCAGCGGCCGCAGCTCGCGCCCGTCGAGTATCGCGGGATACTTGACGCCGGCCAGCTCCAGCAGCGTCGGCACGATATCGATGATGTGCCCCACCTGGTTCGTCAGGCCACCGCGCGAGGTGATGCCAGCCGGCCAACACGCGATGAGCGGCGTGGCGATGCCACCTTCGTGCGCCCACATTTTGTTCTCGCGAAAGGGCGTAGTGGCGGCGTTCGCCCAGCCGATTTCCAGGCAGCGGTGCGAGTCGGGCGTGCCGGTCTCGCTGCCAGGGCGATGGCCGCGCGCCGGGTCGGGCCAGCTATCGAGAAACTCGGCACTCGCGCCGTTGTCCGAGAGAAACAGCACCAGCGTGTTTCTCTCGGCGCCGATGTCGCGCACCGCCGCCAGCACGCGGCCGACTCCCTGATCCAGGCAATCGACCATCGCCGCGTGCACCGCCATCCGCAGGTCCCACTCGTCGCGCTCGGTTTCAGGCACGTCATCCCAGGCGCGCGCCATCGGATCGCGCGGCGAAAGCGGGCAATCGGCCGAAACGATGCCCAGCTCCTTCTGCCGCGCAAAGCGTCGGGCACGTTCGGCGTCCCAACCATCGCGAAACTTCCCACGGTATTTGGCGATATCCTCGGGCTTGGCCTGCAGGGGAAAATGCGGCGCCGTGTAGCACAGGTTGAGCAGAAACGGCTGGCCGGCGTGATCACGGCCATGCTCGCGCACGAAGCGCTCGCCCCAGTCGCTGAAAGCATCGGTCGCGTAGAACTTGTCGTCGGGCTCGACCGCGGCGTCATCGAGATACAACGGTCGCAGCTTGAAGAAATCGCCGCCACCCGCCGTGCCGAACGTGCGGTCGAAGCCGCGTCGCAAGGGGTGATTGCTGCCAAGCGCCGCGCCTTCCTTGCGTCCGCCGACACCGCCGACGTGCCACTTACCGACGTGGTAGGTGCGATAGCCGGCCGCGTGCAGCAGTTCGGCGAAGGTGGCGCAATGTTCGTTCAATCCGCCGCTGTAGGCGGGGCGCCCCCACTCGCCGAGCATGTGCCCGACGCCCGCCTCGTGCGGATAGAGCCCGGTGAGCAGGGCCGCGCGTGTGGGGCAACAACGCGCCGCGTTATAGAACTGCGTGAAGCGCAGTCCGCCGGCCGCCAGGCGATCGAGGTTCGGTGTGGCGATCCGCGATCCATAGCAGCCGAGATCGCTGAAGCCCAAGTCATCGGCCAGAACGAGCACGATGTTCGGTCGCGCCGGCGCGCGATCGGCGGCCGCCCCCTGCGCCAGCGAACACATTACGACTATCGCCCAACAGCCAATCGACCCGATGCGTCGCATTGAATTCGTTCTCGATTGGTTGGCGGCCGTGCGGCGCTGCGTCGATGCGCTGCCACCCGTTTAACAGCGCACTGCCGTATTCTGTAGCCGGGGTCTGCGACCCCGGAAATCACAACGAGGCTCCGGCCTCGCAGAGGCCGGCTACATTGTTTCAACGAATTCACTAGCTTTCGTCCGATGCCCGCAGCCACGGCGTCAACGTCGGCTCGCTCGAGATGATCTGCTCCGGCTTGAAGTACAACGCGATCTCGCGGGCGGCGGCCTCCGGCCCATCCGAGGCGTGCACGAGGTTCATCTGCCGGCTCGAGCTGAAGTCGCCGCGGATCGTGCCGGGCTGCGCCTTGAGGCCACTCGTGGCGCCTAGCATTTCGCGGACGACGCGGATCACTTCGAGCCCTTCGACAATTGCGGCCACGATCGGTCCGCCCGTGATGAACTTCTCGAGGTTCGGGTAGAACGGCTTACTGACATGCTCGGCATAGTGCTGCTTAGAGAGTTCGGGCGTGATCTTCATCAGCCGCAGGGCGACGATGTTGAAACCCTTGTCTTCGAAGCGGGTGAGAATGCGACCGATCAAACGGCGCTGAACGCAGTCGGGCTTGAGCAGAATGAGCGTGCGCTCCATGGAATCCAGTTCTCCAGAATGGCGGGCGGCGCCGCGGGCGCCAGGACGTATCGCTGTCGTACCCGCAGCGCGGACAGTACCCTTGTCGTCGGCCTCGAGTTGCGGCAAGAACGCCAAATTTAGGAGATGGCCGCCGCAGGCTCAAGCGGCCAGGGCCCCTCGGCTTGGGCCCCCCCGGCGCTTTGCGTCGGGCGTCACGTAATCCGTTTTGTGGATTCGCTTTGAAGGCGACAGTGCGTTGACACGTGGTTGGGGGCGGTCTAGGATCGATCTGGTCCGGACGGACTGGTCAGTCCGCGACAGTTTGGCCCGCATTCCTCGCTTTGATTTCCCGCCTAACGAAGCCACGCCCTTGGCAACCACACCCTTGAGCATGTCGCCTCGCCGCACGGCCGCCGCAGCGCCCAAGCTCGACACCGCTAGCACAACGGCCGCCGAGCGCCGCGAGCAGATCCTGCTGGCCGCCACCAGGCTGTTCGCCGAGCATGGCTTCGCCAATACCGACACGCAGCGCTTGGCCGACGAATTGGGAATCGGCAAAGGGACACTCTATCGCTACTTCCCCAGCAAGCGCGAACTGTTCCTGGCCGCGACCGATCGCGGCATGCGGATGCTCGTCGAAACCATCGACGCCAGCATCGCCGACATCGAGGACCCGCCCACGCGAATTGCCCAGGTCGTGCGCTCATATTTGAAGTTCTTCGCCGACCACCCCCAGCTCTGCGAACTGCTGATTAGCGAACGCGCCCTGTTCAAGGATCGCAAGAAGCCGACCTACTTTGAGCATCGCGAGGCGAACCGCGAGCGGCTCCGCTTGCTCTATCGAGGGTACATCGACGAGGGGCAAATCCGCGACATGCCGGTCGACCGCATCCTCGACGTGCTCGGCGACCTGATGTACGGCACGATGTTCACAAACCACTTTTCGCAGCGCCAGGTATCGGTCGAATCGCAGGCCCAGGACATCATCGACGTGGTATTTCATGGGATCTTGAGCGACCAGGGGCGGGAGCGCAATCCGCCAAAAGAGCAATAGAAGCAGTTTGAAAACCTGGATTGGGTGCCACTGCTGGCTTGCCCAGCAGTGCAACGTTCGATAGGGCACTGCTAGACGCTTCTTGCAGTGGCACCCGACGCCGGTTCATCGCCGGTTTTGAAACTGCTTCTAAAGAACGCGGCTTCAATCGTTGACGAACCAGACAGCTTCGTGTGATCGCCGCCGCCGACCAACTCGGCGACCGGTAGGGATTCAATCGCAGTGAGCAAGTCACAGCCACGGTGCGTGGGGCGCACGACGGCCATCGCAGTTGCCGCCTGGTTGCTGTATGCGCCCGGCTGTGCGCAGAAGCCGCCAGCGCTGCCGCCGAGCGGTCCTGCGCAGGTCGAAGTCTGTCTCCCCGTGCAACAGGAGATTCGCGACTACGAGGAATTCTCCGGCCAGACCGAAGCGGTGGCCAGCATCGACATCCGCGCGCGGGTGACCGGCTACTTGAGTGCGGTCCATTTCGAGCATGGCGCGGAAGTCAAGGAAGGGGATGTCCTGTTTGAAATTGATCCCCCGTATTACGAGGCCGAATTGGCCCGCGCCGAAGCTGGCGTGGCGCAAGCCGAATCGCGCTTGAACCGCTTGCGCGCCGACTACGAACGCACCGTCACGCTGCACAAGCAGAACGTGATCACCCAGGCGCAGTTCGACCTGGCGACCAGCGACGTCAACGAGGCCGAGGGGACGCTCAAGGCCGCCCGTGCATTGCTCAAGATCGCGCAGGTCAATTTCGGTTACACCAAGGTCAAGGCGCCAATCTCGGGGCGCGTGAGCCGGCCGTTTATCGACCCCGGCAACCTGGTCAAGGCCGACGACACCATTCTCACGCGCGTCGTCGCCCAGGACCCCATGTGGGTTTACTTCGATCTCGACGAACGGACGCTGCTGCGCTTGCGGCGCTTGCATGCGCAGGGCAATTCCCACGGCGTCGATGGACACAATGTGATTACGACGGCGCACGCCGAAGCGCCGGCGGTCTTCGATCGCGCCGAAGCCGAAGATCCAGGCGAGCTGCGCGCGCCGCCGCGCGAAGCTTCCCCCGGTGATGAATCTCACGAGCCTGCCGCGCCGGCCATCGACGATCACGTGAGTGCCACGTCGTCCTCGGCGGCATTCTCGTCGGTCGATGACGCGGCCGAGGTGTTCATGGGCCTGGCCGACGAACGCGGCTACACGCGCCGCGGCACGCTCGATTTCGAGGACAACCGCGTCGACCCCAGCACCGGCACGCTGCGCGTGCGAGCCGTATTTTCGAACGCCGATCGCCTGCTTTCCCCCGGCTTGTTTGTGCGGATTCGCATCCCCGTGGGCGAGCCCTACCGCGCGCTGCTCGTGCCCGAAGCGGCCCTGGGGACCGACCAGGGGCAGCGGTTCGTTTATGTCGTGGACGACCAGAGCAATGTCTCGTACCGCCGGGTGACGGTCGGTAAGTTGCACGAGGGGCGGCGCGTGATCACGGCCGGGCTTGAGCCCCACGAGCGCGTCGTGGTCACCGGCCTGCAGCGCGTAATTCCCGGCAACAAGGTGGAAGCCAAATTGATCGAGATACCCAACGTGGCCTCGGCCTCGACAGGTTCTCTGTGATCTCGAAGTTCTTTATCGATCGCCCGATCTTCGCGGCGGTATTGTCGATCGTCATCACGCTGGCTGGCGGTGTGGCCGGCTGGACGCTGCCGATCGCGCAGTATCCGCAGGTTTCGCCGCCGACCGTATCGGTCAACTGCATCTATCCCGGCGCCAGCGCCAAAGACGTCGCTCAGGCCGTCGCCGCGCCGATCGAACAGTGCGTCAACGGCGTCGAAGGCATGATGTACATGTCGTCGTCGTGCACTAACGACGGACAGTACAGCCTGTCGGTGACGTTTCATCACGGCGTCGACGTCGACATGGCGCAGGTGCTCGTGCAGAACCGCGTCAGCCTGGCGGTCCCCTCGCTGCCCGATGTCATCAAGCAAACGGGCGTTAGCACGCGGAAGCGCTCGCCCGACATTCTGATGGGCGTGGCCCTGATCTCGCCCGATCGCCGCTACGACCAGCTCTATCTGAGCAACTTCGGCGTGCTGCAGGTGAAGGACGAGCTGGCGCGGCTCGAAGGCGTCGGCGACGTGAACGTCTTCGGCCAGCGCGACTACAGCATGCGCGTCTGGATCGAGCCCGACCTGCTGGCGGCGCGCGGCCTGACGCCGGCCGACGTGGCCAGGGCAATTCGCGAACAAAACGCGCCGGTTGCCAGCGGCGGCCTGGGGCAATCGCCGATGCTCGACGGCCAGCCCCTGCAATACACCTTGGGTACCCTCGGGCGACTCGAAGAGGTCGAGCAATTCGAGCAAATCGTGCTCAAGGCCACGCCCGATGGCCGGATCGTGCGCCTGGGCGACGTCGCCCGCGTCGAATTGGGCGCCAAGAGCATGGATGTCAACAACAGCCTCGATGGGCAGCCGGCCGTGTTCATGGCGATCTTTCAATTGCCCGACGCCAACGCCCTGGAAACCCACGACCGCGTCATGGCCAAGATGGCCGAGTTGTCTGTGAGCTTTCCCGAAGGGCTCTCGTACGATGTCGGCTTCACGACGATTCCCTACACGCGTGAATCGATCAAAGAGGTGTTCAAGACTCTGCGCGACGCCATCGTGCTGGTGGCGATTGTCGTGCTCCTCTTCTTGCAAAACTGGCGGTCGGCGGTGATTCCACTGGTCGCCGTGCCGGTGGCGATTATCGGTACCTTCGCGGCCATGGCTTTGTTCGGCTTCAGCCTCAACAACCTGACGCTGTTCGGCCTGGTGCTGGCGATCGGCATCGTCGTCGACGACGCAATCGTCGTCGTCGAGGCGGTCGAGCATCATATCGAAGAGGGACTGGCGCCGCGCGAAGCCACGATCCGCGCGATGCAACAAGTTTCCGGCGCCGTGATCGCGGTTGGCCTCGTGCTCAGCGCGGTGTTTGTGCCGTGCGCGTTCATCAGCGGTTTGACCGGGCAATTCTTCCGACAATTCGCGATGACGATCGCCGTCTCGACGATCATCTCGGCCTTCAACAGCCTGACGTTAAGCCCCGCGCTCACCGCGCTCCTGTTGCGCAAGCACGACAAAACGCTCGCCCCGCCTCTCCCTTGGTTGGCGTTTCCGCTGCTTGGCGCCTGGCTGGCGTGGCTGCTGGCGGCCGACAAGCTCGCGCCGGCGCTCGATGGTTGGGCCACGCTTGGCCCCTGGGGCGCGCCCGTGCTGGCCGCCATGCTCGGCGCGATCGCCGGCGGATTGCTGGGTAAATGGTTGAATCTCGCCTTGGGCACGCTGTTCGGGCTCTTCAATCGGGGCTTTCAGAAATTGACCGGCACCTATACGCGCGTCGTGGGCGGACTGGTGCGCGTGAGCCTGCTAGTGCTGGTCGTTTACGGAGGATTGTTGGGACTGACCTACTGGCGGTTCGTGGTCACGCCCAAGGGATTCATTCCCGCGCAGGACATGGGCTACTTGATGGTGAGCGTGCAACTCCCCGATTCGGCGTCGCTTGAGCGCACGCAAGCGGTGATCGACCGGATCGTGCGGATCGCGATCGCGCACCCGGCCGTCAAGCATTGCTCGGGCATCACGGGGCAGTCGTTCGTGCTCAACGCGGCCGGTTCCAATTTCGGTTCGCTCTTCGTGAACTTGAAGGAATACCGCTTGCGACGCACCGCTGAATTGCGCAGCGAGCGCGTGGCGAACGACTTGCGTGCCGCGTTTGGCCAGCAGATCAAGGAAGCCAACGTGCAGGTCTTTCCGCCGCCGCCGATCCGCGGCGTGGGGCGCGCCGGCGGCTTCATGATCATGATCGAAGATCGCGGCGATCTCGGCCCGCAAGTCTTGCAGCAAGAAACCGAGCGGCTCATGGCCCTGGGGAACGAAACTCCCGGGCTGATGACGCTGTCGTCGCCATTTCGGGCCAACGTTCCGCAGTTGTACGTGCGCCACAATGGCCGGCAGAGCGTGCTGCGCAAAGTCCCCTCGCAAGACTACGCCGACACCCTGCGCATGTACCAGGGCTCGCTCTACGTCAACGACTTCAACCGCTTCGGCCGCACCTGGCAGGTGATCATTCAGGCCAAACCCGAGTTTCGCAATCAACCGGAGTACATTTCGCGCCTCAAGGTGCGCAACGCCGAGGGGATGATGGTGCCGCTGGGCTCGATCGCCAGCGTCCAGGAAGTGAACGGGCCGCTCGTGCTCACGCGCTACAACATGCGCCCCGCGGCCTCGATCAACGGCATGGCCGCCCCGGGCACCAGCTCGCATCGGGCGATCGAAATCATGGAGCACCTCGCGCACGAGAACTTGCCGCACAACATGGGCTTCGAGTGGACCGACATGTCGTATCTCGAACTGTTGGCGGGCAACACGGCGACAATCATCTTTGGCTTTGCCGTGGTGATGGTGTTTCTCGTGCTGGCGGCGCAGTACGAAAGCTGGTCGCTGCCGCTGGCCGTGATTCTGGTCGTGCCGATGTGCATTCTCAGCGCGCTGGCCGGAGTGAGCATCGCCCGCATGGACGTCAATATTTTCACGCGCATCGGCTTCGTGGTGCTGGTCGGCCTGGCCAGCAAGAATGCGATTCTGATCGTCGAATTCGCCAAGCAGCAGCGCGCCACGGGCGCGACGCGCCGCGAAGCGACGCTGGCAGCCTGCCGCCTGCGCTTGCGGCCGATCGTCATGACCTCGCTGGCGTTCATCTTGGGAGTCGTGCCGCTGATCGCTTCGCATGGCGCGGGGGCCGAAATGCGCCGCGCGCTGGGCGTGGCCGTGTTTAGCGGCATGCTGGGCGTGACGCTGTTCGGTTTGGCGCTCACTCCCGTCTTTTTCTACACGATCGACCGCCTGGGCGAAGCCACGCTGCTCTCCTCGCGGAGGCTGCGACATGCCAGCGACCTGGTGCTGGGCGCGTTGAGCCTGCGGCCGCTCCGCCTGGCGGGCGCGGCTGCCGTGCGGCGCGCGCGGCGCTCGCCCCCGGACGAGCGAGCTGAAACTAGCGATCCGACAATCCCGTGGCCAGCATCGGCAGACCTCCACCAGGTGTCGTCACCAGCCGACAATCCAAGGCCCGAACAGCAAATCAAGTGAGCGTTGTGCGTGTTCTCGCAGTTCTTCATTAACCGACCGATCTTTGCCTCGGTGCTGTCGATCATCGTCACGCTGGCGGGGGGCGTGTCGCTGTTGACGCTGCCGATCGCGCAGTATCCCGAGATCACGCCCCCGACGGTCGAAGTGTCGGCCGTCTATCCCGGCGCGAATGCGCAGGTGCTGGCCGACACCGTCGCGGCGCCGATCGAGCAGTACGTCAACGGCGTCGAAAAGATGCTCTACATGTCGTCGCAATGCACCAACGATGGCACCTACACGCTCACGGTCACGTTCAAGCACGGCGTCGACCTGAATATGGCGCAGGTGCTGGTGCAAAACCGCGTGTCGCTGGCGCAGCCCACGCTGCCCCCCTTGGTGCAGCGTCGCGGCATTTCGGTGAAGAAGAAATCGCCGAGCGTGCTCTTGATCGTCAATCTGTTTTCGCCCGACAGCTCGCGCGACGACTTGTACTTGAGCAACTACGCGACGATTCAGCTCAAGGACGAGCTCTCGCGTCTCGAAGGCGTTGGCGATATCTCCTATATCGGCCAGCGCGACTACAGCATGCGCTTCTGGCTCGATCCCGAGAAAATGGCCTACCGCGGCCTGAGCACCGCCGACGTCGTGCTGGCCATCGAACAGCAGAACATGCAAGTCGCGGCGGGCCAAATCGGCCAGCCGCCGATCGCCACCGGCCAGGTCTTTCAGTTCACCATGAGCACCATGGGGCGGCTGATCGATGTCGACCAATTTGGCGAGATCATCCTCAAGGCCGATGCCGAAGGGCGCTTCGTCCGGCTCAAAGATGTCGGCAATATCGAACTCGGCGCGCTGGTCTACAACCAGCTCTGCACGCTCGATGGCCAGCCGTCCGTCGCGCTCTCGGTCTATCAGTTGCCCGGCTCGAATGCGCTCGAAGTCGCGCGCGAGGTGCGCGCCAAGATGGCCGAGCTGCGCGACCGCTTCCCCAAGGGCATCGACTACGCGATCGTCTACGACACCACGCCGTTCATCGAAGAGTCGATCCGCGAGGTGTTTCAGACACTGCGCGACGCCGTCATTTTGGTGGCCATCGTCGTGCTCGTCTTCTTGCAGAACTGGCGTTCGGCCATTATTCCGCTGGTGGCCGTGCCGGTGGCGATCGTCGGCACGTTCGCGGCGATGGCGGCCATCGGCTTCAGCTTGAACAACCTCACGCTGTTCGGCCTGGTGCTGGCCATCGGCATCGTCGTCGACGATGCCATCGTCGTGGTCGAGGCGGTCGAACACCACATCGAACGCGGCCTGTCGCCACGCGACGCCACGCTCAAGGCGATGCAACAAGTCTCCGGTCCGGTGATCGCCGTGGGCCTGGTC
This sequence comes from Pirellulales bacterium, assembly GCA_019745975.1. Lineage (GTDB taxonomy): Bacteria > Planctomycetota > Planctomycetia > Pirellulales > JAEUIK01 > JAIESQ01. Next base: position 13,412 of record JAIESQ010000185.1, on the reverse strand, counting down.
CTCAGCGCCGTATTCATTCCGTGCGCGTTCATCACGGGGATCACCGGGCAGTTCTTCCGGCAATTCGCGCTGACGATCGCCGTGTCGACCGTGATCTCGGCATTCAACAGCCTGACGCTCAGCCCGGCGCTCACCGCACTCTTGTTGCGGCCGCGCGAGAAAGGGGCTGCCCCGCCATTGCCCTGGTTCATGGTGCCGCTAGCGGCCGGTTGGATTGGCTGGGCCTTCACGGGACCTTGGGTGGCCACCGCACTCAAGGGGCGCCCCGAAGCGCCGCTCGCCGGCTTGGTGCAAGAAATCCCTTGGCTCGCGCCGGCATTAGCGGCCGCCGGAATGGCGCTCTTGGGCGGGATCGCCGGCCGGCGCATTAACGCCCTACTGCGTGTCGCTTTTGCGGCGTTCAACCGGGGCTTTGACCGCGCGACAGGCTTTTATGCCCGCGCCGTGGGTGGCCTCCTGCGCGTGAGCGTCGTGGTGCTACTGGTCTATGGCGGATTGCTGGCCTTGGCTTACGGGAGCTTTGTCGCCGCCCCCAAGGGATTCATTCCATCGCAGGACAAAGGCTATCTGCTGGTCAACGTGCAATTGCCCGACTCGGCTTCGCTGGCCCGCACGCAGCAAACCGTGCGCGAAATCGAACAAGCGGCGGCGAAAATCGATGGCGTGCACCATACCGTGGCGATCGCCGGCCAGTCGATCCTCTTGAACGCCGCCGCGCCAAACTTCGGCGCGCTCTACGTGATGCTCGACGAATTCGACCACCGCGTCGAGCGCGGGCTGACCGGTGAAGTGATCGCCGCCCATCTTCAGCACGCGCTGGAGGGCCACGTCGGCGAGGGAGTCATTCACGTGTTTGGCGCTCCGCCGGTCGACGGGCTGGGGACCGCCGGCGGCTTCAAGCTCGTCGTCGAAGACCGCGGCGACTTGGGGACCGACGCCTTGCAGGCGGTCTCCGACCGCATCGTCCACGACGGCAATCAAACTGCCGAGCTGCGCGAGCTGTTCTCCAGTTTTCGCGCCAACAGCCCCTGGCTGTTTCTCGATATCGACCGCGTCGCGGCCAAGCGCATGGGCCTGAACATGGCCGACGTGTTCAATACCCTGCAAGTCTATCTGGGTTCGCTGTACGTCAACGACTTCAATCGCTTTGGCCGCACCTGGCAGGTGAATCTGCAGGCGGGGGCCGACTTCCGTAACCAGGTCGACGATCTCAAACAGCTCAAGATCCGCAACAACCGCGGCCTGATGGTCCCACTATCGGCGATCAGCGAAGTGCGCGACGTCGAGGGCCCCACGATGATCACGCGCTACAACCTGTATCGTGCCGCGCCGATCAACTTGAGCGTCGCACCCGGAGTCAGCTCTGGCCAGGCGTTGACGACGATGGAACGCATCGCCCGAGCGGAACTGCCACGCGCGATGCGTGTCGAATGGACCGAGCTGGCGCTGTTGCAATTGCAGACCGGCAACACGGCGATGCTCGTCTTCGCCTTGGCCGTGGTGCTGGTGTTTCTCGTCCTGGCGGCGCAATACGAAAGCTGGTCGCTGCCCTTGGCCGTAATTCTCGTCGTACCGATGTGCCTGCTCTGCTCCGTCGCGGCCGTGCTGGTCGGCCGGCTGGACGTAAACATTTTCACGCAGGTCGGCTTCGTGGTGCTGATCGGTCTGGCTTGCAAAAACGCGATTCTGATCGTCGAATTCGCCAAGGCCCAGCGCGAGCAGGGAGCATCGGGGCGCGATGCGACCTTGGCGGCCTGCCAGTTGCGATTGCGGCCGATCGTGATGACTTCGCTGGCGTTCATCCTCGGCGTCGTGCCGCTGATGCTCTCCGCGGGCGCCGGCGCCGAAATGCGACGCACCTTGGGGACCGCGGTCTTCGGCGGCATGCTTGGCGTGACCCTGTTCGGCATCTTCCTGACGCCGGTGTTCTACTTCGTGATCGATTGGCTCGGCCGACGCTTCGCCAGCGACGAGCCGAGCGAGACGCAGCCCATCGATCTGCATCCGGGGTCTGCGAACACAGACCCGCTTCTGTAGCCGGGGTCAGTGACCCCGGAGGTTCACGACGACGCGCCGGCCTCACAGAGGCCGGCTACAGCGCTTCAATGCAGTGCACTACCCGTTAGCCGTTGGTGTTCGGTTTCGGCGGCTTCTTGCCGTACTTCGCTTCATACTGCGCGGCGAACTGAGCCTCGTATTCCGGATGGCAGACGAAGCACTGCGAGTCGGGGCGGTCGTGCTGCTTGCACCAGTCCCCCTTGGCTTTCATCTCGTCGGCCGCCTTCTTGCTGCACTGCCCGCACACTTCCTCCGGCACGCCGTGCTCGTCGCACCACCAAGCGCCGTGCGTGTGGCCCGAGCTTGTCTGCGCGGCCGAAGTCGCGTCGACGTTCTCCTCCGCCGTTGGCCGATGGCAGCCGCCGGCCCAAACCACCGTGCCCAGAAGACCCGCTACCAGCATCAAGTTACGCGTCAACATGGCTAACTCCTTCCGAGGTTAACTTTCGCAAAGCGTCAAGTTGAACTCGCCGTCAGCAAGTCGCGCGCATCAAGCTGCGGTCGGTCCTTGTCCCGTCTGGCAAACGGCGAACTGAACACCAGGTACAACACCCGCAGCACCAACAGCGACATGATCATCGCCCCGATCACGCCGCCAATGACCACGGTCGCCAGCGGTCGCTGTACTTCGGCCCCCATGCCCGTGCTGAAGGCCATCGGCAAGAATCCCAAGCTGGCCACCAGCGTGGTCATCAACACGGGACGCAAGCGCGTGACCGCCGCCTGCACCACCGCCTGGTCGAGCGGCAGGCCGCGTTGCCGCAGTTGGCGGACATACGATACCAGAATCATGTCGTCGAGCACGGCCACGCCCGACAGCGCGATGAAGCCGATGGCGGCCGATATCGAAAACGGCATGTCGCGCAGCCAGAGGGCGAAGATTCCCCCCACCCAGCCGAACGGCACGCCCGTAAACACGCGCAGCGCGTCGACAATGTTGTTGTAGGTGAAATACAAGAGCGTGAAGATCAGGGCCGCGGCGACCGGCACGACGATCAACAGCCGCTCGCGAGCCCGCGCCAGATGCTCGAACTGCCCGGCGAATTCGTAGAAATAGCGACCGGGGGGGAGTGTGAATTCGGCCTTGAGTCGCCGCTGCGCGTCGGCGACGAAGCTCCCCAGGTCGCGCCCGCGCACGTTGCACGAGATCGTGATGCGGCGCTGCCCCCACTCGCGCGTGATCGTCGCCGGACCCTGCACGATGCGAATTTCGGCCAGCCGCGATAGCGGGAGCCGCTCCCCCGTGGCTGTCGGAATCTGAATCGCGCCGATCCCGGCGGTACCGGCACGCAAAGGCTCGGGCAGCCGCGCCACCAGCGGAAACCGCAGTTGCCCTTCGATCACTTCTCCTAGCGGCAAGCTCCCCAGCGACTCGATGATGTCGGTCACCACTTTGGCTGGCACGCCGTAGCGGGCGAGCTGATCCTGATCGAGCTTGATCTCTAGCACGGGCTGCCCGGTGATCTGCTCGACATTCACGTCGGCGTTACCCGGAATGCGATTGAGAATCGCTTCGACTTCGCGCCCTTTGGCAGCCAGCACGTCGAGATCGTCGCCATACAGTTGCACGGCCACGTCGGCGCGAACTCCGCTGACCATTTCGTTCATGCGCATTTCGATCGGCTGCAAGAACACCAGCCGCTGACCAGGCAAGTCGCGCAACTGCGCTTCGATCAGCGTGGTGAGCTCTTCCTGCGTTCTGGCACGCTGCCACTCGTCGCGCGGCTTGAGCGAAATGAACATGTCCGTCAGTTCGATGCCCATCGGGTCGGTGGCGATCTCGGCCGTGCCAATGCGGCTCCAAACGTGCCGCACCTCGTCGGGGAACTTCTGGAGCACGACCTTTTCCATCTGCGTGTTGTACTTGATCGAATCTTCGAGGTCCGTGCCGGTCAGCCGCACCACGCTGATGGCGATCGCTCCTTCGGAGAGCCGCGGCACGAACTCCGAGCCCAGGTTCGGGGCGATCATCACGAACGCCACGAACATGACCACCAACGCGAACCCAATGACCAACACCTTGTGATTCATCGAGAACCGCAAGATCGGCGCGTGAATGCGATGCGCCACACGCATCAGCAAGGGCTCGCGCTCCTGAATCTTGCGGGGCAGGAGTATGCTCGCCAGCACCGGCATCAAGGTCAGCGACAGCACCATCGAGCCCAGCAGGGCAAAGATGACCGTCAACGCCATCGGCCGGAACAGCTTCCCCTCGGTCCCTTCGAGCGTCAGGATCGGCAAGTAGACGATCATGATGATCAGTTCGCCGAACATGGTCGGCTTGCGCACTTCGACCGCGGCGTCGCGGACCATGTCGACCATCGATTGCCGGCGATGGTCGCCGTGCGCGATGTGTCGCACGCAGTTCTCGACCATCACCACCGAACTATCGACGATCATGCCGAAGTCGATCGCTCCCAGGCTCAGCAGGCTGGCCGAAATGCCAAACCGCAGCATGCCGACGAACGCGAACAGCATCGATAGTGGAATGGCCAGCGCGACGATCAGCGCCGCCCGCAGATTCCCCAGAAATGCGAACAACACGGCAACGACGAGCAAGCCCCCCTCGAACAGATTGTTTCTGACGGTGCCGATGACGTGATCGACCAGCTCGGTGCGGTCGTACAGCGGCTCGACTTCGATGTTGGCTGGCAGCGTGGGGCGGATTTCGTCGAGGCGGCGCTTCATCGCCCAAGTGATCTCGTGGGTGTTTTCGCCCATCAACATGAAGCCGAGCCCCATCACGACTTCACCGCGCCCGTCGGCCGTAACGGCGCCGCGGCGAATCTCGGAGCCGATCGTCACCTCGGCCACGTCCGCCACGCGAATTGGCACGCCATCGCGAGCCGTGATGACGATCTTCGCGACCTGTTCGGCGGTGGTGGTGCGGCCGACGCCCTGCACCAGAACGGCTTGCGTTCCTTCGCGAACATTCCCCGCGCCGACGTTGCGATTGTTGTCGCGCACGGCCTGCATCACCTGGTCGAAGGTGAGATGGAATTTGATTAGCAGGTTGGGATCGATCCGCACCTGGAATTGCTTCTCGTAGCCTCCCCAGCTATTGATCTCCGCGGCGCCGCGCACGGTGCGCATCTTCGGCCGCACATACCAATCGTGAATGGTCCGTAGCTCGGTCACGTCGTTGCCGGCGCCGGTGACGACGTAGTGCAGGACTTCGCCCAGCCCGGTCGCCACTGGCCCCATCTTCGGCCGGCCGATTCCCTCGGCCAATTCGACCGCCGCCAGCCGCTCGTTGATAAGCTGCCGCGCGAAATAGATGTCAGTTCCGTCGACGAAGGTGACCACGACTTGCGAGAAGCCGAACTTCGACACCGAGCGCATCGCTTCGAGCCCCGGCAGGCCGCCGATCGACTGTTCGATCGGAAAGGTAATGCGGCGCTCGACCTCTTCGGGGCCTAGCGCCGGCGCGATCGTGTTGATCTGCACCTGCACCGGCGTCGTATCGGGAAACGCGTCGATATCCAGGTAGCGCAGCGAAAGCCCCCCGACGATGGCCAGCGCCACGGTGGCGAGAATCACCGCCGCGCGGTGATGCAACGAGAAGTTGATGATCCAGTTCAGCATCGGCGGCGATTGGCTTCAGTTGTGGCGGCGAAACCCATTCTGGGTGCCACTGCTGGCTTGCCCAGCAGTGCAAGATTCAACACAACACTGCTAGACGCTTCGCGCCTTGGTACTCGACGTCGGTTCCCTGCTGGTTTTGAGACGACTACTCGTGACCTGGCGCGCAACAACCGCAGCCGGCGCCGAGTTTGCTCTTGAGAAGCTGCGCTTCGAGCACCACGCTGTTCTTGCTGGCGATGACTTCACCGGGGAGCAGCCCGGCAATGATCTCGGTGTCGCCGCCATCCTGCACCCCCACCCGCACCGTGCGGACATGGAAGAACTTGGGCGACTGCGGCTGCAAGTAGTTGCGGTCGCGCACGAAGACAATCGAACAAGCGCCGTCGCGGTGCACCGCTTCGCTGGGCACGACGATCGCCGCTGGCTCATTGCGCAAGATGATCCGACCCGTGCCAAACGTATTCACCCGCATCGACAAACCCGGGTTGGGCAGATCGACGCGGACTTTCACGGTGCGCGTTTCATCGTCGGCCGCGGTGCTGATCCAAGCCACGTTCCCCTCGAGCGCGGCGGCATTCTCCCGATCATCTGGCTGGAATTTCACCGCTTGTCCCAATTTGACGTACGCGGCGTCTTCCTGCCGGACATTGAGGATCAGCCAGAGCCGGTCGATGTCGGCGACTGTAAACAGCACGGTGGTTGTCGCCACGACTTCGCCCGGAACTGGTTCGCGTTGCACCACCACGCCATCCAGCGGAGCGACAATCGGCAGCAGCAAGTTCGACGTCGTCGAGTGGGTGGCAAACTCGCTCGACATCGAGTCGGGCAAGCCCAGAAACTGGATGCGCCGCGCGATTTCGTCCGTGGGCAGTTCGGCGAGCTCGTGGTACTCGACCGCCAGCCCGAGATTCACCAGGGCCTGCTGTGCTCCCAACAGGCGAATCTGCCCTTCCTGGAATGCCGAGTTGGCTTCTCGCGCCTGGCGTCCGGGAATCGAACCATCGGCGGCCAGCGGTGCCAGCCGTTCGTAGTTCGTCTGCCGGAGCCGATATTGCGCGATGGCCTGCAAGAACTCGCTCTTGAGCCGCCCCACCTCGGCGGCGTCGATCAACGCCAAAACGTCCCCCGCTTTGACGCGATCGCCGACCTGCCGGTCGACGCGCCACACCGTCCCCGGCACGCGCGTCGAGAGATGGGCCATGCGCGTTTCGTCGTAGACGACTTCGCCATTGGCCACCACGGCTTCGACCAGCGCCCGCTGGCGCACGACGTTGATATCCACGCCCGCCTTCTCCAGCGCTTCGTTCGACGCGAATTGAATGCGGTGCGTGTGCAGCGTGCAGCGGCGATCGTTCTCGGGGCGCGGCCGCAGCGCTAAAGCCTGTTCGGCCCGCGCCAGCGTATCGGACGAAACAACCGGCGCGCTGGCCAACTCGGCGACTTCGGGATGTTCAAACGGGCATTGCGCGACACCGTGCACCTTGCACCAGCCGTAGTCGGGGCCGCGCTTCACGAGCTGCGGATTGCACTCGATGCACTCGGCTTCCGGCACGTTGTGCGCCTTGCACCATTCGGTCGCGTCAGGAGCCGAGCCTCCAAACAAGGCCGAGAATTTGGGGAGGCTCCAATGTGTGAAATGCCCCCACACACCCAAACCAGCCAGCGTGCAGATCACCGCCAAGGTAGGCAGAACTGCCACGAATCGCTGGCGAGTGCTTTGCTGCGGCGTCGGCCTCTCAACAGCGCCATCCGCCGAGGTAGTTAACTTCATCGCATCGTGAGCGTGCGTGGCTGCGGACATGAGTCGTATCCCGTGAACGGAATCCAGGTCAGACGTGGTTCAACGACAAAGCGCGGAAACCGAGTAAACCGGTGCCAGCGGCTCGCAATGACGATGCGAGCCACGCGCGCAACGACTGAGCGTAGACGTAGCGCGCGCAAAAAGAGCGCAAGCTCAAATGACGAGAACTAGCTGCGCAAGATGGAGCCGCACGTGTGGCGGCGCCGCAGTACAGAACAGCGCGTCGAGCCACGCGGGCGAAGCTGCGATATTGCCGTCGGCCAGCGCGCCTGGCCGAGAGACCACAGCCCAAGGGGCTGGAAGGAGCGGAAGCTCGACTTGGGTCTTTTGCGTGGGCAAATACGTGCAGACGCCCTGGCAGTCGGACTTACCGGGACAGGGATTTGCCGGCGTGTGATGGTCGCCGCAACCTTGGTGGTCGTGGCAACAGTCGCGGTCCGCGGCTGCACCGACGGTCGAGACCGTCGGATTGTGCGCGTGGTGCCGGCAACACCCCAAAAGGGCGTACCACAGCAGCAAGGCCGCGATCAAGCTGGAAATTACCGCATGCATACGGTGACCTTCTCACAGTATCATTGCGGCGATCGACCAACCGATCAAGGTCTTCTTTGCGCGTTCACTGAGAATCAAACACAGAGTAGGCGCAGGCCGGGCCTGTCTTTTTTTCCTAAAACGCTACCGCATTGAAGCTTACATCGTCAGCCCGAAGCAATGTTCTGCTTCGCGCGGTGCTGGTGTTGGGAAGCATTTTGGCGCGCTACGCACGGAGTGAGTCGCATGCACTCCCATTGAATCTACTTTATCGGCATTTGGCTAGCTGTTGATTTAGTTTGTCTCACGCGCACGTTAGCTATGCAGGTGTTTCGATGCCGGCATTCAACGCGGAAACGGATTCTCGTCACGAAACTTGTACAAATCCTTCTCAGCCTCGGTCCACAATCCGCCGCGGGCCTTGGCAATCGCGGCAGTGACGGCTTGATACGCCGAGTCGCTCAACGATCCGTCAGCGTGACGCGCTTCGAGCAGCTTTTCGTCCTTGGCAAGTTCGGTCGGATTCTTGAGCGTTACAGCCGTCAGAATCGCATCGTACAGCCGCCGGTTATCACGCGCGGTTTCCGAAGGTTTGCCGCAACCCGGAAGCGCGACCAGAAGACATATCATCGCGGGCACGAGACGTTTCGTTGGCGAACTCGCTTGTGGGTACATTAGAACTCCGCCAGGGCTTCGCGGCCATTGCGGCTTGAGAGGGCCTGGAAGACCGAGAGCTGGATGCTCTCCGGGATGAAGCGGACGGACCCGTCGCCAAACAGGACCATCGCGCCGTTCGGATGATCGCTATGCATCTGGTCGGTGTGGCCACCAGGCCAGTTCGGCGGATGGATCAACTGCGGCGATTCGTAGAGGGACGGCCCACTGTTGGCGCCGACGTAGCTGCCTGCATTGTCGTAGTTGATGCCGGCTCCGCCGGTGCCAGAACTGGCGAATTCGTTATACGAGAAGTGTTTTGCGCCGGGTACGACACCCGCCCAGACGGCGTCCGCCAAATAGCCAGTCCGCTCACCACCAAAGACCGTATTTGACAGGCCGTCGGTGATATCGCGTGGACGCACTCGACTGTTGCGGTACATCACGCCATTGCACCCTCTACCCGGCATCTCGTAGTTTGTGTTCGGCGGCGCAGTCCAAATATCATTCCAGCCGACATTATGAACGTAGTTGGCGCGCGCGAACACGGCGTCGTTGAGGATCTTCTGATCAATGTCCGTGACGCCAACGAGCGGATCCTGGTTCCCAGCGGAAGGGCAGAGAAAGGTGGGAATCACAGTCTGCACTGCGACCTTGTTGGCCGGATCCCAGCAAGGAAGATTCATCTTGAGCGTGGCGTACAGACTCGACTGTTCGATCTGCGGCAGGAGTAGCGCCAGCCAGCCCCAGCCCGGCGGCGCGTCGCCCGTTTCAGGATCAGCCGCCGCGCTGTTTTTCGAGCTGATATAACCGGAAGGGTAGCAGCCTAGCGAAACCTCGTAATTGGCCACTGCCAGGCCAATTTGCTTGAGATTGTTCGTGCATTGCGCCCGTCGCGCGGCCTCCCGCGCAGCTTGGACGGCCGGCAGAAGGAGACTGATTAAGACGCCAATAATGGCGATCACCACCAGCAGTTCGACTAACGTAAACGCCCGCCGCCGCAACATACTTTGCCTTTCAAGGTTTCCGGTTGAGACGGCGGTATTATACTAGACGTTTTCGGTTGGTCAAATAAAAGTTTTTGGAAGCCTAAAACTCTCGGAACCTCGTACCATGTCGCCGTCGATCGTCGTAGGCAAGGGTGCCAGCACCTGCCAGCTCTTGGCCCGCATGGCTAATCGCCACGGCCTGGTGGCCGGCGCCACGGGAACCGGCAAAACCATCACCTTGCGCGTGCTGGCCGAAGGCTTTAGCCGGCTCGGCGTGCCGGTCTTTCTCGCCGACGTAAAAGGAGACCTGGCCGGCCTGTCGCTGTCGGGTGAGCCGAACGAAAAGTTCAACCAGCGTGCCACCGAGCTGGGAGTCGCCGACTACGCCCCGCGCGCGGTGCCGGTCGAATACTGGGATCTCTTCGGCCAGCAGGGACACCCGGTACGCGCGACGGTCTCCGAGATCGGGCCGCTGCTGCTAGCGCGCCTCTTGAATCTGAATGAGACCCAAACCGGCGTCTTGAACGTGGCCTTCAAAGCCGCCGACCAGGGAGGGCTGCTGCTCCTGGATCTCAAGGACCTGCAAGCCGTGCTCAAACACGTCGGCGAAAACGCTCGCGAATACTCGACCACCTACGGAAATGTCTCGGGGGCCAGCATCGCCGCGATCCAACGTGCCTTGCTGGCGCTCGAAGAGCAAGGGCTCGCCATCTTCCTGGGCGAACCGGCCCTCGACATCGACGACTTTCTCCGCGTCGACTCGGCCGGGCACGGCGTCGTCAACATTCTGGCGGCTGATCGCCTGATGACGACCCCGAAGCTCTACGCGACGTTTCTCTTGTGGCTGCTGGCCGAGCTCTTCGAGCAGCTCCCCGAAGTCGGCGACCCCGAGCAGCCCAAACTCGTCTTCTTTTTCGATGAAGCGCATCTCTTGTTCGACGAAGCCCCCAAGGTGGTGCTCGACAAAATCGAACAAGTGGTGCGCCTGATTCGCTCGAAAGGGGTCGGCGTCTATTTCGTCACGCAGAATCCGCTCGATGTCCCCGACGACGTGCTGGGGCAACTCGGCAATCGCGTGCAGCACGCGCTGCGGGCCTTCACCCCCAAGGATCAGAAACGCCTGCGCGCGGCCGCCGAAACCTTTCGCAGCGACGGCACTTTCGACGTCGAGCAAGCGATTAGCGAGCTGGCCGTGGGTGAAGCCCTCGTGTCGCTGCTCGATGAGCAGGGTGTGCCGATGCCTGTCGACCGCGCGAAGATCGTGCCGCCAGCCAGCCGCTTGGGCACGATCACGCCGGCCGAGCGCCGCGCCCGGATCGACGCCTCGCCACTGGCCGCGCGCTACGCCCGCACGATCGACCGCGAGTCGGCCTACGAACTGTTGAAAGCGCGCGCCGACGACGAAGTCCGCGCGACGGACGCCAACGACGACGATGCATCTACGCCACCCAAGGGCCGTTCGCGGCGCCAATCGCCGTTGGAAGCCATGCTCACCAGCACCGCGCGCTCGCTGGGAACCCAGATCGGCCGCCAGATTGTGCGCGGGATCTTTGGCTCCATGCCAGGCCGCAAACGCCGGCGGCGGTAAACTCATCTCAGTTCGAGAGTCGCGGGTCGTAGCGGTTGTCCCGCATGCAGGGCACCTACTCGGTTAGTCCGTCCGAGACGATTTGACAGCCCATCGGCGGCCACCTACTTGTTTGATGGAGTGTCATCGAACTTGCTTTCGCGGCGATCGACGCCGCAGGAGAGAGCGCCATGTCCAACGATTTTCGTACCGGGCCGGTCGAAGCGATTCGCCATGAGCTCGAAGCCCTGCGCGCCCAGTGGTGGTGGTTCCTCCTTTTGGGGATTTTGCTGATCGTCGCCGGCACTATCGCCATCTCCTACTCGGTGTTGGCGACCGTGATGGCCGTGGCGTTTATCGGCGTGCTGCTGGTGATGGCCGGTGGGGCTCAGCTCGTGGCCGCGTTCTGGGCAGGCAACTGGAGCGGTTTCCTGCTGTCGGTGTTGGCGGCGATCCTGCACCTCGTTGTGGGCGCAATGCTGATCGCGCGCCCGATCGTCGCCGGCGAAGCGCTCACCCTGTTGGTCGGCTCCTTCTTCCTGGTCGGCGGCTTGTTCCGCATGATCGCGGCGCTGGCGCTCCGCGTGCATCACTTCGGCTGGCTGCTCTTGAATGGCGCCGTTACCGCGCTGCTCGGCTTGTTGGTCCTCGGCGAATGGCCCGGCTCGAGCCTGTGGGTGATCGGCACCCTGATCGGCGTCGATCTGATCGTGCACGGCTGGGTCTGGGTGATGCTGGCGTTTGGCTTGCGCGGCCTCCCCGCGCGTGGCTAGAGGCAGTTTCAAAACCGGCGATGAACCGACGTCGGGTGCCACTGCTAGCTCGTCTAGCAGTGCTGTGTCGAACTTTACACTGCCGGGCAAGCCAGCAGTGGCACCCAAACCGGGTTTTGAAACTGCTTCTACAGCCTCTTGGTTGCCCGGCGGCCATTGTCGACCTTATGCTCGCGAAGATATTGATCCCTCGCGGGAGATGGTCATGTCGCCTGGCAACCGAGCTTTCGCACCTGGTCATCGCGCCTTGATCTGGCGCTTATTGGTCGTTCTTGGCATAGCAGGATGTGTTTCGGCGCTGGTGGCCGCGGGCAGATCGCGCATCGCGTTTTCCGCAGAGCCGCCGCCGGCAAACGATGCCCCGCCGCCGTTCTATGCCGATAAAACTCGGCTGCTCGTGGTGCTCGACGCCCAGGCGCGCGAGCAGCCGGTTCGCACGAAGCAAGAATGGGCGAAGCGCCGCAACCACATTCTCGCCAACATGCAACAGGTGATGGGCCCGCTCCCTGGGGCCGAGCGCCGCTGCCCGCTCGATGTGCAGGTCGTCGAGGAGATCGCCGGCGACGGCCACACGCGGCGGAAACTCTCCTTCGCCCCCGAGGCGGGTGACCGCGTCCCGGCCTATTTGCTTCTCCCCAAGGGTGAAGCGCGCCGCCGCCCGGCCGTCTTGTGTCTCCATCAGACTCACCCGCTGGGCAAGGGCGAGCCCGCCGGCCTAGGCGACAACCCCAACAAGAAGTACGCCCTGGAACTCGCCCAGCGCGGCTACGTCACCCTGGCCGTCGACTATCCGAACTTCGGCGAATACCAATTCGATCCCTACGCGCATGGCTACACGAGCGCCACGATGAAGGGCATCTGGAACCACATCCGCGCGATCGACCTCTTAACCTCGCTCGACGAGGTCGACCCCCAGCGAATCGGCGTCATCGGCCACTCGCTGGGCGGCCACAACAGCCTGTTCGTCGCCGTTTTCGACGAACGCATCCGCGCGGTTGTGTCGAGCTGCGGATACTGCAGCTTCCCGCGCTACTACGACGGGCGTCTGGCCGGCTGGAGCCACAAAGGGTACATGCCGCGCATTCATGATGTGTACGAGCTCAATCCGGCGAAGATGCCGTTCGACTTCACCGAAGTGCTCGCCGCGCTGGCTCCTCGGCCCTGCTTAACGATCGCGCCACTACACGACTTGAATTTCGCCGTCGAAGGAGTGCGCGAGTGCCAGGTGGCCGCCCGGCCAGTCTACGAGCTATTTGGCGCCGCCGACCGGCTCGCCGTGAGCTATCCCGACTGCAAGCACGACTTCCCGCCGGCAGAGCGCCGTCGGGCCTATGCCTGGTTCGATCGCTGGCTCGGCGGGCCCGTGGCCGTGCCCTCGCGCTAGCCCGGATTATTCATGGCATGTGAAACAAGAAGGCCTCCTGCGGGGTTGAAGTTGTTAATGAAAGACAACT
>JAIESQ010000023.1 GCA_019745975.1 Pirellulales bacterium | reverse complement strand
AGGGTGTGCGCAGCACACCACTTTTCGAGATTGCGACTCGCCAGTCGCCGGTGCGTTGCACGCACCCTACGAAGAGGGCCAGCCCGGCCGCTCAACTCCACAGCGCGCTAATCGGCGTGCCAGGGCATACCGTGTGCGGCCGGCCCGAGCGGTCTTCGAGCGTTTGATCGACTGGCACTCCCAGCAGGTGATAGATCGTCGACACCAGATCGACCGGGGCCACCGGGTTGTCGGCCGGGTAAGCCGCGTGTCGATCCGAAGCGCCGTACACTTGTCCGCCGCGGATGCCCCCGCCGGCCAGCACCGTGGTGAAGCAGCCGGGCCAGTGATCGCGTCCGTCTTTTCCCGCGCCCGCGTCGCTGTTGCGCTGGCCGACGCGCGGCGTGCGGCCGAACTCCCCCGTCCAGACGACCAGCGTTTCGTCGAGCAAGCCGCGCTCCTCCAGGTTATCGAGCAACGTGCTGAACGTTTCGTCGGTGACCGGCATCAGCCGTTCCTTGAGATCGACGAAGTTCCGGCTGTGCGTGTCCCAGTAGACACTCACATTCTTGATGCCGTCGTTGGGCCAGAAGACGGTCACCAAGGGAACGCCGCGCTCCACCAGCCGGCGGGCCTGCAGAACCGACTGCCCGTGGGCATTCAAGCCGTACCGCTCGCGCAGGGCCGCCGGTTCTTCATCCAGTTGAAACGCTCGCTGACCGACCGCCGAATCCAACAACTCGAACGCCCGTTGGTAATGTCGGGCCGCCAGGTCGATCGGCTGGCCCCGCCCGCGCCAACTACGGGCCGCGTCGAGCTCGGTCAGCAGCCGCGAGCGTTCGCTGAGGCGCTCGGCCGGCACCTCGGCGGGGCGATCGAAATCGCCGATGCGGTAGCCAGGCTTCGCTGGGTCGGCGTCGATCGTCAGCGGGCCGAAGCTCGGCTCGAGCCAGCCGGCGAATTGGCCATGGCTCTGCTCGACGAACCGTGGCACGTCGTTCTCGAGCTTCGGCCGCATCGACACGAAGGGCGGCAGCGGATCGCGACCGCGCCCCAGCCGGGCCAACACCGAGCCGATGTGCGGCCAGTCGTCTTCCAGAATGTTCGACGGCGGCGGGGCCTGCCCGGTCAGCAGAAAGTGCGTGGCCGCCGTGTGATCGACGTTCGTGTGCGTCATCGAGCGCACGATCGCCAGCTTGTCGGTCCGCTGGGCGAGCTTGGGGAAGTGCTCGCAAATCTGGATGCCCGGCACGCGCGTGGCGATCGGCTGAAACTCGCCGCGGATTTCTGCCGGCGCCTGCGGCTTCAAGTCCCAGGTGTCTTGCTGTGCGGGTCCACCCCACATGAAGAGGAGAATGCAGCTTTTGGCGCGGCCGAACGACGCGGCGCTGGTGATTGTTGGTTCGCTGTCGGTTGCGTTTGCCTGATCGGCGGCCGTGGCGCGGCGCGTGCGGCCGGCCAACAGTTCAGGCAGCGACAGCCCGAGCAAACCGAGCGAACCGGCGCGCAGGGCATCGCGCCGCGAGATGGCGGGCAAGTGCGTGCGGCGGCGGTGGTTCGCGTGCGAGGGCATGGAATCAGGCAGCGCAGGGAGGTTTGCGGTGTGGTCTCTCAATCGCCGACATTGTACACGAGGCACCGCGCCGACGGGGACGGGAGTCGCCACCGGGCGACGACTTCGTCGAGCCCAAAAACCGCTGGCCGGAAACAACTCCCATCCTCTTGGGATTGCTGCGCGAGCGATCTACTCGCCCGGCTTCTCCGCGAACGGATCTTCGCCCTCCGCCAGCAGGCGCGTGGTGCGCGTCAGCACTTGCTCGTTCTTGCCATTCTCGACCAGCCCTCCCGTTGCCTGGCCAAGGTTCAAACCGAGTACCTGCCTGAAATCGATGCCGGTGATGACGCCTTGTGACGGGTCAACATGAATCGAACCGCTGACTTCGTACTTGGTGCCACCGAGTGCCTTGACGCTGGCGGGATCGAAGTCGAGCGCGTAGTCGACTTTCGCCAACGCTCGACCCGCGATACGCTCGTCGGGTCGCCGGGTGTACTTGAACCGGTACTTGACGGCTCCGCCCGCAATCAGACTGTCGACCGACTTCGTTTCTTCCTCCGCTTCGCCGACGGCCAACGGCTTTGCGGGCAAGGCGATCAGCCCCAATTCGCCGAGCCGCTTCAGCGGCTTGTCGCGTTTGAAGCCGAATTGCATGAACTCCTGAGTCATGCCAACCGCGTCCAGCAACTCCTTGGAGAACTTGATCTTCTCGATCTCCCCGCGCGGGTTGACGGTTAACTCGATCGGCTTGTCCACCATGTTGCGCAGGCCACGGGTCGCTGCCTGCAATTCGGCGGGCAATTTGCGCTCCTTGTCGTCAGCGGGATTCGCAGTGTCGAGGTCGATCTCCAGGCCGGGGTTCTTCATCGCCAGCCGTGAGCGCTCGTTGGCTTGCTCGATCGTGGCCAGGCCGTCCTGGGCAACGTCCAAAACCTTCCACGTGAATACCGTATCGTTGGCCATCGATTGATTGAGCTCATTGCCATCTTTGGTGACGTTCAAGCTCGTGTTGATCGTCATCACGTAGCGCAGCGTTTGCCCCTTGGTGAACTTGACGCGCAGGGGGGCGGGCTCAGCCGCGCGGGCGACGCCCGTCGGCAGCGCCAGCAGGACCAGCGTGACGGACAACGCCACGAATGCGCCGCGGCGGGAAATGGCCGCTCGCTGGCACGAGTCGTCGGCCGAGGGGTGGATGGGTTTTTCGTCAGTCGTCACGGAATTGCCCCTTTCACTGTGTTTGCGCGTACCAGCCTGCAATTCGCCCACGGCAGATTGTGCGGCGCGCGGCGCCGATCCGCAAGGATCACTCCGGGCCGGGCAAGATCTCGCGCAGGTACGACTCGACGCCGCGCTTCGGACGCCATTGATGCGGATAGCCCAACGACACCTCCTCGAAGCGCACGCCGTCGCGATACTGTGTCGAACGGATGTGCAAATGCCCCGACACGACCACGGTCGCGCGGTACTTGCGATGCCAGGCTTCGGTGCGACGCGTGCCGCACCAGATCGAGAACCGCGGCACGCGCGGCAGCCATACCAGGTCGTAGCGCAGCGGAAAGTGATTCACCAGCACCACGGCGTAGTGCGGCGGGATTTCGGCCAGGCGCCGCTCGGCTTCGTCGCAGCGCGCGTGGCACCACGCTTGGCGCGTCGGATACGGATCGGGGAGCAAGTAGCTTTCGTCGGCGCAGAGCACGTCGGTCTCCAGCGCCCAATCGACCGCCCGCTCGGCGGAAACGTGCGGCGGCCGAAACGTGTAGTCGTACAACAAGAACAAGGGAGCGATCACGCACTCGGGACCGGCCCCTTTGAGCACCGCAAAGGGGTCTTCGGGCGTGAGCACGTCATAGCGGCGGCAGATTGCCACCAACGACTCGTACAATTCGACGCCGCGCGGCTGCGGCAGCTTGAGCGGCAATGTCCACAGCTCGTGATTGCCGGGAACCCAAATCAAACGCTCGAACTTGGGCACGAGCGCTTCGAGAGCCCACTCCAGTTGCGGCGGCGTGTCCCCCACGTCGCCGGCCAGAATCAACCAATCGCCTGGGTGCGCGGGCAGCTCGGCCAGCCCCTGGCGATTGATTTCGTAGCCCAGGTGCAGGTCGCTGATGGCGTAGAGCTTCATGAGAAGTGTTCGGTTTTCAGTGTTCAGTTTTCAGTAAGAAGCACAGGCAGCGATGCAGGCGCTCAACCGTGATTTCCGAACACTGAACACTGGACACTGAAAACTAGACTCCAAACACCAACCGATGCGAGTAGCTGCCCGTGGCCGGGTCGAGCTCGATCAAGCGGGCGCCGCGCGGCAGATCGCCATAACCCGAGTAGCCGGTGACGCGACCATAGACCAGTTCGACGCCGTCGCGCAGGCCGCAATAGTCGTTCTCGTGATCGTGGCCGCTGAAGACCGCCCGCAACCGGCCGCAGCGTCGGAAAGCGTCGAAGGCGACACCCTCGTCGCTCTCGAAGCAGACCTGCTCGCCGAAGATGCCAGAGAACTGCTCGCTGGCGCGGAGTTGTTCGAACTCGCGTACCGGAATGTGCACCAGGGCGATCTGCGGGCAGTCGAGCTCAGCCTTGCGATCGCGTGCGAGCTGCTCGGCGAACCACTCAAGCTGCGGCGGGCCGACGTGCTTGCGCGGCATTTCGAAACCCGAGTCGAATGCGTAGAGCGTGAATGCAGGGTGCTCATTGCCGGCCACCACGTCATAGCGCGCCGCGCGTTGCCGCTGGCCGCCGCGATCGAAGTAGCCGAGCAATGCTTGTCGCGGCAATTTGTAGTATTCATCCGTCGGCACGTGCCCGACGTCGTGGTTCCCCAGCGCGTGCGTCCAGGGAACGCCCAAGCTGTCGAGCACCTCGACCGCGGCGAAGCTGATCTTGTCGCCACGGTCGTTGTTGATGAAATCGCCGGTGTGGGCGATGAGGTCGGGCCGTTCGGCGGCCAGCAGTCGGCGCAGCAGTTCGAAGGTGCGCGCGTCGCGCTCTTGGTGCTCAGCTTCTGGATTGCCGAAGTGCGTGTCGGTGATCTGGAGAATCCGCAAGCTGCGGGGCTCGGCCGGCCGAAAGACGAGGCGAAAGTGGTCGGTGTCGAGGCGCTCGATGCTCAAGACCGAACTGACGGCCACAGGCGGCGTCGTTTCCTGGGGCTCGGCAGCGCCGCTGAAATTGCCGGCGCTCCTCAGGCTCAGGGCGATCCCGGTGGCGGCGGTGTTTCGCAGAAAGTCGCGGCGCTGCATGGCAAGGCATCCTTGTAACGCATCGATTGGAAACTACTGGCGGCCAGTTTAGACAACGCGCCGCGCGAAGCCCAAGGGGCTGATGTTTCCTTCGTACCAAGCCAACGTCCTAGCAGGTGAACTGCAAAGCCAGGATGCGAGGGGGACAGGTACGGGACAGATACATGTTTTCGGCCGGCGACGGTTGGCAAGGTTCAACTTTGGAGTGCCGAAAAATGTACCAGTCCCCGACTTCGCAGTTCTCCTCCTGCGGCGATTGACCGGCGACCCAACCCTATTTACAGTAAGGAATTACCCAGTGCCGGCGCTGTTGGAGCTATCGGCGGCTGGAGAATCGGAACAGACCTACCCCGCCACCAAGCGGTCCGCAAGACGCGCGTCGGTTCGGACGGCGCTGCGTCGGTCAGCAGCCAAGGCTGCGCAGGCGGATTGATTTTCATTCCCACAGGCCTGGTGCCTGACGAGTTGCCGGTGCTCGCCAAGCGTGTAATCCCTTGCCTTGATGTCGATCGCGGACGAGTCGTCAAAGGGACGAACTTCGTCCAGTTGCGCGACGCGGGCGATCCCGTCGAGGTCGCGGCGCGTTACGAGCGCGAGGGGGCCGACGAGCTGGTGTTTCTCGATATCACTGCCAGCCACGAAGGGCGCGACATTATGCTCGACGTGGTCCGCCGCACCGCCGAAGTGGTCTTTATGCCGCTCACGGTGGGGGGCGGGATTCGCACGCTCGAACACATCCGCCAATTGCTCAACGCCGGCTGCGATAAGGTCTCGATCAATTCGGCCGCGCCCCAGAACCCCGACTTTGTCCGCCAGGCCGCCCGGCGCTTCGGCAGCCAGTGCATCGTCGTCAATATCGACCCCAAGCGGGTCGAGCGCGACGGCCGCGAAGTGTGGGAAGTACACATCAACGGCGGCCGTGTGAGCACCGGGCTGGAAGCCGTGGCTTGGGCCCACGAGGTCGAGCGGTTGGGAGCAGGTGAAATTGTCCTCACTTCGATGGACGCCGACGGCACCAAACGGGGCTACGACCTGGAGATGACGGCCGCCGTCGCACGAGCGGTATCGATTCCCGTGGTGGCTAGCGGCGGCGCCGGCCGCCCCGAACACCTGGCCGACGCCATCCAACTCGGCCTGGCCGACGCGGCGCTGGCGGCCAGCATCTTCCACTACGGCGAGTTCACCATCGACGAAACCAAGCGTATCATGGCCAGCCGCGGCATCCCAGTCAGATTGGTGGCAGCCGCGGCGTGATCAAGCGGGGTGCGGGGGCGTTTTGTTACGACTAGCGGAACAGGCGAGAGCGGAGTCGACACGGATGACTGCCACGAAACAGCAGGATAAACACGAAAAAGGAGAGAAGAAGCCGCGCGCGGCGGCAGCCCAGCCCGTCGACGCGACGCTGGCGCGCTTCGCGCACGTCCACCAGGAATTCGAGATCGACAAGCTGTTTCGCAGTGCCGTTAAGCTCAAGGGGAGCGACCTGCATCTGAAAGTCGGCAAGCCGCCGTACATGCGGATCAACGGCACGTTGCGGCCGCTCAATCGCGAGCCGATCAGCGACGAAGAGATGGTGCGGCTGATCTTCCCGCTGATGGACGACCGCAATCGGCGGATTTTCGAGGAGAACGGCGGCGCCGACTTTGCCCACGTCGTCGATGTCGACGGCACGAGCTGGCGGTTTCGCGTCAACGTGCTGCAGCAGCTCGGGCACGTGGGGCTAGTCGCGCGGCGCGTGAACAACTGGATCCCCGACTTCGCCGGGTTGAACCTGCCGCCGATCATGGAGGACCTCTGTAAGTTCGACCAGGGAATGGTGCTGTTGGCCGGCGTGACGGGCTCGGGCAAGACGACGACCATCGCCTCGATGCTCAACTACGTCAACCACAACTACCGCAAGCACATTCTCACGCTCGAAGACCCAATCGAAGTCGTCTTCACCGAGGATAAGTGCCTGATCAATCAGCGCGAGATCGGCAGCGACGTCCGCGATTTCGAGATCGGCATGAAGCACGCGGTCCGCGAAGATCCCGACGTGATGCTCGTCGGCGAAATGCGCGACAAGGAAACGTTTCTCACGGCCATCCACGCCGCCGAGACGGGGCACCTGGTGTTCGGCACGATCCACGCCTCGGGCGCGCCGTCGACAATCGGCCGCATTCTTGACTTGTTTCCCCAGGACATGCACACGGCGCTGCGCAGCGCGATCGCCATGAACATGAAGGCAATCGTCGGCCAGAAGCTGCTCCCCAGCATCAAGGAAGGGGTCGGCCGCGTGCCCACGGTCGAGATCATGACGTTCAACCCCACGGTGCGCAAGCTCGTGCTCGAAGAACACGACGAGAAACTGGCCGACGCCATTCGCATGTGTGCCAGCGAAGGCATGCAGGATTTCACCATGAGCCTCCATAGCCTGGTCGAGACAGAACTGATTGATAGAGCCACGGCCTTCGAGGTCGCGCCGAATGTCGAAGCGCTGAAGATGGCGCTCAAGGGCATTTCGGTCGCGGCGCCAGGAATCCTTTGATGCGGCGTGCCGCCTGGTTGCTGTTGGTCGCCATCGTGGTGTTGGCGCTTGCGCCGGCGGTCGCGTCGGCGGCCAATCCGCGCTGGGATGACTGGTACGACGGCGGCATCGACAAGATGCCGCGCGGCCCCGGCTGGTACCTGAGTTGGGTCAAGATCGTCGTCTCCTGGCTGTGGTTCTTGATCTGGGCCACCACCAGCGACTGGGTGAACATCGACTGCCAGCGACATCGGTTCAACTACGCGTTGTGGAACTCGCTGTGCGTGTTCCCCTTTGCCGCGGCATTCGTTGTCGCCTGGTGGATTCCGTTCTACGCGATCGGGCTGTTGCTCATGGCAGTGGCGCATCTGGTGCCGTTGTTCGCGTATGTCCGTTACCGCAACCTGCGCGTCGAGATGCACCAGAAAGTGCTCACCGCGGCTCATCTGCGGTTTCTAGCTTCGGAGCGATTGGCGCCGCTAGGGATCAAGATTGCCGCCGAGCGCCGCCGGCCGCAGGACGAGATCTCGCTTAAGCTGATTCCACAAGGCGCGCCGACCGAGCGCGATAATAGCGCAAACTTGCTCCGCGCCCGCCAGTCGCCGGGCTTCGTCCCGGCCGTCGAGCTGTTGAACGACGCGCTCGTGCGCCGTTCCGATGCCATGATGCTCGACTACACCGCGCAAGGCGTTTCGCTCCGCTACGAGATCGACGGCCTCTGGCAGAATGGCGACGCGCGCGAGCGCGAGCAGGGAGACGCCCTGTTGGTGGTGCTCAAGACGATCGCGGCGCTCAATCCCGGCGAGCGCCGAGCACGGCAGCAAGGCAAGTTCGGCGTCGAGATCAAGAAGCGCAAGTTCACCGTCTCGATGACCGCGCAAGGCACGCAGACGGGCGAGCGCGTCCTCGTGCAATTCGACGAGGGGGGCGCCAAATACAAGAAGCTCCCCGATCTCGGTATGCGCGAAAAACTCGTCGAAGAGGTGCGCACGCAACTCAGCCAGCCGGCGGGCATCGTGCTCTTGTCGGCGCCGCCGCGCGGCGGGTTGTCGGCTTTGACCAGCGCCACACTCGGCTCGTGCGATCGCTTTGTGCGCGTGTTTGTGTCGGTCGACGACGTGGCCAAGCCAGAGCCGCCGGTCGAGAACATCACGGTTACGACTTACAACGCCGCCGCCGGCGAGACTCCGCTGACGGTTCTGCCCGCGCTGGTGCGGCAGTATCCCGACGTGCTTGTGGTGCGCGATTTCGTGAATGCTGACGTCGTGCACTATCTCTGCGATCAGGTTCAGCAGCAGCGGATGATCATCAGCACCGTCCGCGCGAAAGATGCCGTCGAGGCGCCGCTGCGCGTGTTGCAGCTCAAGGCATCGCCAGCCAAGTTCGCGTCCGTGCTGACGACCGTAATCAACATGCGCCTGGTGCGCAAACTGTGCGAGGCCTGTCGCGAGCCGTACGCCCCGCCGCCGCAATTGCTGCAGCGGTTGCGCATCCCAGCCGGCAAGGTCGAGAACTTCTATCGCCCGCCGCAGCAGCCGGAGAAGGTTTGCCAAGTCTGCGGTGGCGTCGGCTACGTGGGGCGCACGGGCATCTTCGAGGTTTTGTCGATGAACGACGCCTTGCGCGAAGTGCTCGCCAAGACCCCGCGACTCGACTTGTTGCGGCAGGAAGCCCGCAAGCAGGGTTTCCGCGGCTTGCAGGAGGAGGGGATTCTGCTGGTGGCCAAAGGAGTCACATCGCTGGAAGAGCTGCGCCGCACGCTCGAGGAACCGAAGAAACAAAACGCCTGATATCCGCCCATCGGAACCAAGCCTGCGGCCACTCGCCGCCGAGGTCGTCGCGCTATGACCGTCATGCTGCCAATTCTCCTTGTCGTGGTAATGATCGCGATCTTTGCTGCCTTGATGCGCGATGGACTGTGGAGCAATCTGTTGATGCTCGTCAACGTCGTCACGGCAGGGCTCGTGGCGATGACATTCTTCGAGCCGGTGGCCAACTTGCTCACCAAGCAACTCCCCTCGGGGACGATGTTCTGGGACCTGGTTGCCTTGTGGGGTTTGTTCGCGGCCACGCTCGGCGCGTTGCGGGCCATCACCGATCAGGTGTCGCGCATTCGAGTGCGTTTCAAGCCGCCGGTCGAAATGGTGGGCGGCTATCTGCTGGCGCTGGCCGTGGCCTACGTCGGCATGGCATTTGCTGCCACCACGTTGCACACGGCTCCGCTGGCGCGCAATTTTCTGTGGGGTGGTTTTCGGCCGGAGGATCCGCTGTTGTTCGGGCTCAAACCCGACCGGCAGTGGCTGGCTTTTGTCCAGATGGTCTCGCGCGGATCACTGGCGCGGCTGACCGAGGAAGGCAAGGAGGAACAATACGTCTTCGATCCTAAGGCCGAGTTCATGCCCAAGTACGCCTCGCGCCGCAGCAAATACGAGCTGACACCGACCTTCACCGGACTCGGCTCGTAGTTTTACAATATCGAGCCGGCGAATCCCTTTGGTTCGGCGGACCGTCGCTGGCCACGTTCGGCACGGTCGGAAATGCCCCGGCCGATTGCAGCCGCGCCGCGGCGAGACGACGTCGGCGTGCAGATTCCGCTTTCCCCCTCTGCGGAGGCCCCAACCATCATGGCGGATACCAGCTTTGCGCTGTTCGATTGCAGTTTGGTGCGGTTGGCCACCGGTCGCTCGTGCACCAATTTACGTGAGCTGCTCGAAACGCTCCGCACGGCGCCTTTGAGCGTGCTCGAACATCACTTGCTGCGCTGTCCGCTCGAAGACCATTTCGAGCTGAACGAGTTCCCCAACGACTTGGCGCGGTGGTGCTGGGACGCGCTGGGCGAGCGGCAACTGGCCGAAGAGCTCGCACTGGTGAATCCGTACGTCTCGGGCATCAGGGAGCTGCGCACGGCGCTCGTCAACAAGCTCGAGGATCGCCTGTGGGCGCTCGAGCGGGTGCCGTGGTGCCGGCCGGGCTTTGAATTGCACTTGCTGGAGTCGCGGTTGATCGCGTTTGACACGCGCGAGCGGTTCGCGACGCTGGCATCGCTGGCCGAGGCGTTTCCGCGCTTCTCGCGGCGGTCGCTCTTCTTTCACGTGCACGAAGCGCACGCCCGGCGGGGCGTCGACGATTTTTCGGCCTGGCTGGAGCGTGTGGACGGACCACCGACACTCGTCGAGCGGATCCGCGGCATCGACTTTTACTTTCTCAATCTGAATCAACTGCGGCGCCAGCTCTTCGATGCGTTTTGCGCCCACCTGAGCGAACCGCAGGCCGTGCTGGGAGCAGTGCGATGACGATGCTCGAACGCTACGAAGAAGTCGTCGGCCACCACGAGATCGATCGCTTGCGCCGGCTCGGCGAGCGCTTGGCCGGCAGGCGCATGATCCACATCAACTCGACGCGCAAAGGGGGTGGCGTCGCCGAAATCCTCGAGTGGATGGTCCCCTTGATGAACGAGCTAGGCATCGACGCGCGCTGGGAGACCATCCAGGGGAATGCCGACTTCTATCGCGTCACCAAGTCGTTTCACAACGGTTTGCAAGGCTTGCCGGTGAACCTGCGACCCAAAGACTATGAGCTGCACCTGGCGGTCAATGAGTCGAACGCACAACAACTGAATCTCGAAGCCGACTACGTCTTCGTGCACGATCCGCAGCCGATCTATCTGCCGAAGTTCACCCCGCCGGGTCGCGTTGGGCGCTGGGTGTGGCGCTGCCATGTCGACGCGTCGCGCCCCGATCGCGGGGTCTGGAAGCACCTGGCCGGCGCGATGCCGTCGTACGATGGCGCGATCTTCTCGATGCCAGCCTTCACGCGACCGTTGGAAAAGCCGATTTTTCTCTGCCCGCCGTCGATCGATCCGCTGTCAGATAAGAATCGTCACCTGACGGAGAACGAGCGTCTAGCGACGCTCGCGCGGCTGGGGATCGATCCCGAGCGGCCGATGATCTTGCAGGTCTCGCGCTTCGATCGCTTCAAAGATCCGCTGGGCGTCATTCAGGCGTACCGCCTCGTCAAGCCATCGCACCCTGAGCTGCAACTGGTGCTCGTCGGTGGCCCGGCCGACGACGACCCCGAAGGGGCCGAGGTCCTCAGCGAGGCGATGGAAAGCGCCGGCAACGACCCCGATCTCAAGGTCCTCATGCTTCCTCCCGACTCGCACCGCGACATCAACGCTTTGCAGCGATCGGCGGTCATCGTGTTGCAGAAATCGCTCAAGGAAGGCTTCGGGCTGACCGTGACCGAGGCACTGTGGAAGAGCAAGCCCGTGATCGGCGGCGCCTGCGGCGGCATCACGCTGCAGGTCCACGACTATCAGACCGGGTTTCTCGTCCACTCGCCCGCCGGAGCGGCGTACCGCATCCGCTATCTGTTGCGCTACGACGAGAAGCGCCAGCGGATGGGGCAAACCGGTCACGAGTTCGTGCGCGAGAATTTTCTGCTCACGCGCCACTTGCGCGACTACCTCTCGCTGCTGTTGTGCTTGGACCATCCGGGCGAGGATGTCTTGGCGGCGTAGCGCGGCGCTGGGTGGTTCATTGCCCGCCAGCGTCCGCGGCCTCGCGGCGCAGGCACCAAAGCACGGCGTTGCGCATCAACCGCTGGTACATCGGGTGGGCGAGCGACTCGCGCGTGTGCCCGTTGGCCAAATGACAAAGGCGCCCTTGACCTGGCTCGTACGCCCAGCCGGCCGCCGCCGTCTGGCCCGTGTCCGAGCGGTTGCGCAACAGCACGTACACCTTGGTCTCGTCGCAAGGGGGCGTGTGCTGTTCGTCGGCCACGGAGAAATCCTCGACACCGCGGGTGATCGGATGCTGGCGGTCGACCACTTCCACGCGAAAGCGCTCCAGCGGTCCATGCCCGATGTAGCGCCCGCCGACGAGCTTCAAGTACGGACCGTCGTCGGGATAGAGCCCCATCGAGTTGTGCAGGTTGAGGAAGCTGCCGCCGCGCTCGACGAACTCGACGACGGCCTGCTCTTGCTCGGGCGTCATCCAGATGTAGTCTTCCTGCCCGGCGGCTTGCGGGCGCTGCAAACCGTCGCGGAGGATCACGAGCAGCTTCACGCGGGCGAGGTTCTCGGCCGACAGCGCGCGGACATCGACGGCAAAGTGCGGCGCTACGCCGGTCGCTGCGAACACCGGCCGCAAGCCGGCTTCGACGTGGGCGGGTTCGTGCGGCTGGTCGCCGATCAGCACCAAGGCGTGGGGCGTGGCGTCGTCTGGCGCGGGAGGCCGGCCGCCGAACGGAGCCAGCGGCACCGTGAGCTCCGTGTAGACATGCTCGATGTCCTCGGCTAGCGGCGTGTCGTATGGCATCCACACCAGGTAATCGGGCGCCAGCGAAACCATCCGCTGCAGATCGTCGTGCGGGCGTCCTTGGGCGATGAAGTAACCGACCTGCCGCCTTAGCTCGGTGAGAAACCGCAACTGCCGATCGACGAGCGCGCCGTCGCCCCAGGAGCCAAAAGCCGGAACGACTTGCGTGGCGCTCAAGGTCGCCGCGTCGCGTAGCGCGGCGGACCAGGCCGCGGTATCGGTCTCCACGAGCGGCGCCCGCGGTCCATGAAACACGAGCGGACCAGCGAAGAGAATCTTGGCGCTGGCCAAGTAAACGAAGGCTCCTCCCTGTGTGAAGCAGTCGTCGAGCGGGCGGACGATGATCTTGTTTTGCTCGTTCCCCAAGTTGGTCGGCTTGACGAGCAGTTCAAAGCCCTTGGTGGGAGCCACACTGGCGGATGCCTTGTCGGTCGGCGGCATAAGCGCCTTATAGGTGGCCGGCGAGAGCACCACGCGTTTGACGCCGAGGCGGCGCAAATCGTCGACCACGCCGGCGTCGGCGGTCGTGGCATGAGTCAGCACGAGCGTAGCGGCTGGTTTGCCTGTGGCGCGCTGGATGATCTTCAGATAGTCACCGGCAGCGATCCCCCGCGGCAAGTCGACCAAGAGCGTGCCGGCGGCGGTCGCCACCCAGCCGCAATTGGCCGAGCGAAACTGGTCGGCGAAGCCGCAGACTTCGATACCAGGCGCCAATGTCTGGCGGTGCGGCAGGGGCGAGTCGGCGCCCAATGCCGGAACGTTGCCGATGAATAGCGCGAGAATGAGCGGGAGAGTCGGCTTCATGATCGTGGACCTCGTTTATGGCTTCTTCTCGGCCGCGCGGTGCGCGAAGTCGGCAGGCACGAGCACGCGCGTGGTCGCCTCGTCGATCAGCTCGCTGAGTTTCGTTTCGTAGGCGCGGGCGTCCTCGCCGCGGGCAAACGCCGCCAATAGCCGGTCGCGCTCGGCCAGGCTGTCGTAGAGAAACAAGTACGTGACTTCGCCGCGGTTGCCGATTCCGGTCAGCCACGGGCCGACCGGACGAAAGCCGTGGCTTTTGAGCATTGGCAAGCCTTTGTTTTGCATGAAGAGCAGATAGGCGTCGCGCTGTGAATCGGTGACGCGATGCACTTCGTGGACTACGATCTTGGCCTGCTCGGGGAGCGCCGGCCGATCGGCGAACTCGGCGAGGTGCAGAAAGCAACTCTGTTCGCCGGCCAACAGCGGATCGCGGAGTTTCGCGAACTCGGCAAAGCGCTGGTCGCCACCGAGCTTCTGCCCGGCCTGTTCGAAGGCGGCCAGGTTGTCGTATTCCCAGATCGTGACGTGCTCGTAGAGGTCGCCGACCATGGTCCTCCACCAGCCGACCACGCGGCCCCCGGCGACGCGGAACAATGGCAAGCCCTTGGTTTCGATCAGTTTGGCGTACTCGTCGAGCTGGTCGGGCTTGATCTGGATGCGCCATTGGCCATAGGCCCGCGGCGCTGCGGGTTGGTCGGCGCGTGCAGCGTCGGGCGCGGGGTCGGCAGCCAGGATTGGTTCGCTGGCGGACAAGGCGCACAGCACGGCCAGCAGTCCGATCGTTGCGATTTGTCTCATCGGTGAGCTCCGCGAGTTGATGTAAACGTAGGCGGAAGTTCTCGCGCGGATCTGTTTAGCGAAAACGGGGATCGTCGGCGTTGGCATCGCTGAGCAGGTAGCCCAACAGATCGAGGATCTCGTCCTCCTTGAGCACGTTGAGCGTGCCGGCCGGCATGTTCGAGATGTTGGATTTATGCCGTTCGGCAATCTCGCTGGTGGCGATCTCGATCGGCGCTTCGTCGGCAGCCGTCGCGCGCAAGACGAGCGTTTGCGCGTCCTGGCGCTCGACGCGGCCCGAATAGACCCCACCCTGCTCGG
This sequence comes from Pirellulales bacterium, assembly GCA_019745975.1. Lineage (GTDB taxonomy): Bacteria > Planctomycetota > Planctomycetia > Pirellulales > JAEUIK01 > JAIESQ01. The sequence goes on along the minus strand of JAIESQ010000023.1, from coordinate 28,134 downwards.
TGGCCACCACGAACACGGCGTATTCGTCGGCGATGGTTTTGGCCGGCGAGAGCAGCGACTCGAGCAGGTCGCGCGGGGTGAGCCGCCGGCCGATGCCGGCGAGGTTCGGCCCGACCGAGCCACCTTCGCTGCCAAAGCGATGGCACTCGGTGCAGCCGATTTCGCGAAATAGCGTTTGACCGGACTTGAACGAGCGTCCCGTGGCGACGCGGTCCAAAGCCGGCGCCAGATCTTCAAGCTGCCAATCGCGAATGAAGGCGCGTGCCGGCTGAAGCTGACTGATCCAGGCGCGCAAGAGCTCGACCGCCGCCACGTCGACCTGGCGTGACACGAGGGGAGGCATCTGCCCCGCGCCCCGCTGCGACAGCCGACGCACCAGCACCGAGCGATCGGGCTGACCGGGCGCCACGAGCATGGCATTGTCGATGCCGAAGGTGTCGTGCTGCGGCCGGGCCCCGATGAGCTTCATGTCGGCAGTCGGTGTGGCCAACCCCAGCTCCATGCGGGCATTGCCGCCGCCGGCCGCCACGTGGCAGACCGAGCAATTGACGTGCAAATAGGCGCGAGCACGTTCCTCCAGGGTGTGCGACGAGTCGCGCGGATCGGTCAGTCGGGCGAGCTCGGCCGGCGGTTTGGGAAGCGGGCCGCTGAACAGTCCGATGTGCTCCAGCGCGCGAAGCTGATTGTCGGTGCTCGCGGGATACGCGTGATCGCGGTTCAGTTGGGCTTCGGTCAGCCCGAGCACAAAATTCGCGGCGCGGCTGTGGCAGGCCAGGCACTCGGCGCGGCTGGGGAAGCGCCAGGCGCGCGGTTGGGACGGATCGCTTGAGGGGAGTGTCGCGTCGGCTCCTGCGCGCGGCACGAGCAGGGCGTCGCTTTGTGCTTCGTTCCAACGGTAGCTATAGCCGGCCCACTCGCCTTGTTGCCGCAGCAGAACGCGGGTTTCGATGCGTCGGGCCGTTGCATCTGTGGCGGCCGCCCCGTGGCCTGAAGTCGGCAGCGCGATCGAAAGCGTTTGCACCAGCGCGGTGCCATCGGGAAAGTTCCAGCTTGGCCCCGAGGTGTAGCCGACCTGCGCGTCGCCGGGCACCGCCAGAAAACGTTCTGCCGTTGCCCCGTCGTGCCAGCCGGGCGCGTTGATCGAATAGGGAATTGCGCCAGCGGCGGCGCGATGCTCGGCGGTCGACGCGAACAAGCCGGTCTCGCTCAGTCGCTGCGGGAACGGCGCCGGCGGCGCGACAGTCTCGTTTCGCACCAGCCGATAGAGCGCGCCCCCCGTGTGATCGACGATCAGCATTTCGCCCGAACGCGTCGTGCGAAATGCGGCGATCGCCAGTTGGGTGTCGGCCAGCTCGCGATGCCAGACGATGCGCTGGCCGTCGTGCTTCATGCCCCAGATGCGGCCGCTGGAGTAGTCGCCATAGAGGTAGGCGCCGGCCAGTTCGGGGAACTGCTCGCCATAGTAAACGTCGCCACCGGTGAGTGAACGGAACTCGGCGTGATGATGCTCGATGGTGGGCGGCACCAGCGGCGTCGGCCCGCGGCGGCGACCAAAATAAAATGGGTGATTGCCTTCGTAGACACTCCAGCCGAAGTTGTCGCCTCGGCGCACCAGGTGGGCCGTTTCCCACAGGTCTTGACCGTTGTTACCGACCCACAAGTGACCAGTCTGGCGATCGACGCACATCCGCCAAGGATTGCGCAGCCCGTAGGCCCAGATCTCGCCGCGGGCACCGGGCGCGTTGACGAACGGATTGTCGGCCGGCACGGTGTACGGTGCCGCGGCGCCGGGATGATCGACGTCGATCCGCAGCACGCTCCCCAACAAGTCGTCGATGGTCTGGCCCGAGTCCCAAGTGTCGGAGTCGCTGGTGCCGTCGCCGGTGGTGATATAGAGCATACCGTCGGTGCCAAACACCAGGTCGCCGCCGTCGTGTCCCATCGAGCGCCACTCGACAATGATCTGCTCGCTGTCGGGCGCGAGGCGATGCTCGCCCGAGGGGACGGAGTAGCGCGCGACGCGATTGGTTCGTTCCGCCGCGCCGGTCGGTCCGTTGCTGAATAGATAGACGAAACCATTGCTGGCGAAATCGGGATGAAACACCAGCGAGTAGAGCAGCCGACCGGGGAGCTCGAAGTACGTCTCGAACTTGTCGGTCGCGAAGTAGCTCGACACGCGCACGATGCGCGACGCCTGCTGGCCATCGACCGATGTCAAAACGATGAGCAGGTGGTCGCTCGTGGGTTCCTCGATGACGTAGATCGGCGACGTGAGCGCGAGATTCTGATAGACGCGCTCGACGGTGAATTCCAGCGGCGGCTCGGGCGAACCGATCAACTTCGAGGTGGTCCAGGGGAGGCGATGGTCGAGGCCAAACGGGCGCTCTTCGCCGCGGGCCGCGTCGATCGTCAATGCGCCAAGCAATAAGCAGGCTCCCAGCCACGGCTCGCGGCGTACGCATGATGGCGACGAAATCGGCACGCTGGCTCGACGCATCAGTTTCCGCCGATCGGCTTGAACTCGAAGGGGGCCTGGCTCAAAAGCTGGCTCGACATTCCGCCGTCGGCAAACACATTAGCGCCCACCATCGCGCGGCTGCGATCGCTCAGCAGAAAGGCGACGACTTCGCCGATCTCCGCCGGCTCGATCGGCCGACCGATGGGGATGTTCGCGTAGAAGTAATCTTCGCATTGTCGCGGGTCGGGGGCGGCCGCTTTCACGTCTTCCCAGATTTGCGTGGCCACCAGGCCCGGCGAGACCGCGTTGATGCGGATTCCTTGCGGCGCTAGTTCGATCGCCATGCTTTTGGTCATGCCGATCATGCCCCACTTGGCGGCGTCGTACGCGACCGAGGCAGGCAGCGCGCCGTGCGTGTGCACGGTGGCGATGTTCACGATACTGCCGCCGATGGGCGTTTGAGCCAGCATCTGCCGGCAAGCGATCTGTGAAAGAACGAACGACGCGCGCAGATCAATGGAGAGCACTTGCTGCCAGTCGGCCGATGTGGTGTCGAGGGCCGGCTTGACGCAGTTGACGCCGGCGTTGTTCACCAGGCCATCGAGGCGGCCGAAGTGTTTGACCGTGGCGGCGACAAGTGCGGCCAGCTCGTCGTCACTGCGGACATCGCAGCCGAGGCCCAGTGCGCGGTCGCCGAGAGATTTGGCGACACTTATTGCCGCCGGGCCACGGATGTCGGCGATGACGACCTTGGCCGCCTCGCGATGGCACACTTCGGCGATCCCCTTTCCCAGGCCGCCGCCAGCGCCGGTGACGATCACCACGTTGTCCTGGAGAAGCATCGTACGTCACCTCATTTCGAGCGACCGTCGTCAATCGGCCACTTCCGCGCCGAGCTCGCCCTGATTGTGCTCGGGCAGAAGCATGCCCAAGGCTGCCGCCGGGAGGAATAGAAACCCAGCGTACAACATGGCCTGGCGGTAATCGCCGACTTGCGAAAACAGTCCGAAGAACACGGTGCCCGCGGCTGCGGCCAATCGCCCAATGTTGTAACAGAAGCCGGCCCCCGTGGTGCGCAGCAGGGTGGGGAACAAGGGGGGCATATACATCGTGAACAGGGCGAACACGCCGGAACAGGCGCCGACGACCGCCATCCAGGCGAGCGTGCTGGCCAAGTCGCGCGGCGTGCCAAAGGTGATCAACAAGGCGAAAAAGTAGCCGATGCACAACAGCACGATCGAGAAGCGGTATCCCAATCGGCGCGCGACCCAGGCCGCTAGAAAGTTGCCGGCGATCGACGCCACCATCAAGAGGATCATCGCCTGGCTGACGAGGCGGCTGCGCTCGGCATCGGTCCAGCTCAGCACGTCGGGCAGGTTGCGCAGATGTTGCAGGCACCAGAACATGAAGGCCCAATGCCCAGCCAACGAGAAGGAACAGACCAAGAGCGTCAACCAGGTGATGCGGCGCACGCTACCGCGGAACAAGTCGAGGATGCCGGGATGAATGTCGCGCGAATTCGATCTGGCGGCGTGCCACCCTTCGGTCTCGGGAACGTGCCGGCGAATCCACACGACCATGAGCGCCGGCAATACGCCGATCAAGAACACGGTGCGCGGTGGAAAGCCGGCCAGCACTAAGACCGAAAGGCTCGCCAGCATCACGCCGACATTGACGGCCGACTGCAGCACGGCGGCCAGCCAAGGTCGCCAGTTGTGCGGCCAGGTTTCTGACAAGAGCGCTGCGCCGACGGCCCATTCGCCGCCGATCCCCAGCGCCGCCAAGAAGCGGAAGATCAGCAGGTGCCACCAGGCCCCGGCGAAGTACGATAGCCCGGTGAACAGCGCGTAAGTGAGGATCGTGAGCACCAGCGCCCGGCTGCGTCCCAGGCGATCGCCCAAGCGTCCGAAGAACCCACCGCCGAGCGCCCAACCGACGAGAAACGCCGCTTGAATCCAACTGGCGTGCTCGCCGACAGCCGGGTCTTTACGATCGACGGCCAAGAGCTCGGCGACGAACGGCGTGGCCACCAGCGTATAGAGGTGCATGTCGAGTCCGTCGAACAACCAACCGAGCCAGGCGGCCGCGCCCGACTTCCACTGCGTCGCGGTGAGATCGCGCAGCCGCGCGGATTGGTCGACCCTGGGCGGGGCTGTGATGTTCGGCTCGGCGGGAGGTAGCTCGGAGACCGACATGTCGATACCTTCTTATCCGCGCATCTTGACCTGCGCCGGGTTGATGGCCTGGTAGCGCCCCTTGTTGGCCGTGATTTCAAATGCCTTGGGGACCGACTCGATACCCGGCAGGACATGCGTGATTGTCGGGGCCAGCGAAACCCGTCCCGACGCGACCAGTCGTACCGTGTGTTCGAGATGTTGCGGCGTGCTGATATCGGGGAACAGGTAGCGCAGGCTGCGCTCGCGCAACGTGTCGATGTGGACTTCCAACGGTCCGCCAAACCAGGAGACGCCGATGACCTTGCCGCCGGAGCGCACGGCGTCGATCGCTTGCGTCAGCGTGCGGCTGCCGGCCAGGCCCTGTTTGACGCTGCCGCCGGCACATTCGAAGACGACGTCGGCGCCGATATCTTCGGTCAAGTCGCGGATCGTGGCCACGGCGTCGCACGTGTTGGCGTTCAGCGCGTGATCGGCGCCCAGTTGCTTCGACATGGCGCACGCTTCGTCGCGCACATCGACGGTGATCACGCGGCCCGCTCCGCTCACGCGAGCGATCTGCAGGCATTCGAGCCCCATGCTCCCCTGGCCGAAAATCGCCACGGTGTCGCCGATCTGGATGTCGGCCGTTTCGACCGCGGCCACGCTATCGCTCAACGATTGCAGGCAGGCGGCTTCGCTATCCGAGATCGAGTCGTCGACTTTCACCAGCGCGATCTCGGGCAGGAGCGCCAGCTCGGAGAAGCAGCCGGGCAAATCGAAGCCGATCACCGGGCCGCGCCGGCAGAGCGCGCTGCGCCCCGATTCGCACAAGGCACAGTGCTGGCACGGTAACTTGGCCCGGGCGGCGACGCGGTCGCCCACGCGAAATCGATTGACGCCGGAGCCCGTCTCGACGATCCGCGCGCAGAACTCGTGGCCGAAGAGTTGCAGCGGCGCTTCGGTTTCCAGGCGACGCTTGATGCGGTCGTAAGCCAAGGTGGGAATACCGCAGGCCAGTTGCGCCTCGGTGACGCTCGGTTGCACGACGAGCGGTTCGACCACGACGTGTCCTGCGAGGCAGGTGGGCACCGGCACGTCGTCGAGCCGCAAGTCGTTAAATGCGTAGAAGCGCCAGGCCTTCATTGGCGGTGTCTCTGGGCTCGCACTGAGGGGGACGGGAGTCGTTTCTGGGCCTCGATTCGCATGGACTTGTCATCACGGTCCAGAAACGACTTCCGTCCCCTTCGCAGCGCGGCTGAACTTCTGCAACGTGTGGCAATCGGGACCAATCGCGCCACGGGCGATGCCGGCCGTGTAAGTCACTTCGCTCACGTACAGATCGCCGCGGCGGTCGATCCAGATATCGTGCGGCGCGAAGAAATCCCCCGGCGAGCACGGATTGTCCCCCCCGCCCCAGCGCGAAAGCAACTGACCGGAAGACGAAAAAATGCTCACCCGGCCGCCGACGGGATTGGGCGTAGGCGGTTGGTTGCCAGGGAACATGCCGGCGCGAAAGCCCAACTCGGCGACGAACACGCGGCCGGCCGGGTCGATGAACACTTCGCTCGGCCGGGCGACGTCGGTCCACTCGTCGACAAACTCGCCAGCCGGCGTGAAGCGCTGCAGGCGGCTGTTCTCGCGATCGGCAACGTAGATGATACCGGCGGCATCGATCGCGATGCCGTGCGGCACATGGAACTGCCCCGGCCCCGCTCCCGGCTGGCCCCAGGATTTCAGCAGCCGGCCATCGGACGAAAAATGATGCACGCGGGCGTTGCCGTATCCGTCAGTAATGTAGAGCGAGCCGTCGGCGGCCAGGGCGAGATTCGTAGGGTAATTGAACGGCCCGGCGGCGCGGCGAATCTCGCGATAGTCGACACTCGTGGCGCCGGTGTTCGATGGCTGGCCACTGGTGCCCAACGCCCAGAGGAGCCGGCCCTCGGGCGTGTACTTGCGCACTGTGTGGTCGGTGTCGTCGGTGCAGTAGACCGCGTCGTCGCGGCCGATCGTGATGCCGTGCGGGCGAACAAACTCCCCCTGGCCCCAGCCAAAGAGGTACGTCCCTTCGGAATCGAAGACGCTCACGGGTTGCACAGAGCGGCTGAAGACAAACACGCGATCGCGCGAATCGGTCGCCACCCCAACCACTTCCAACCACGATTGACCGGCGGGCAGGCGACACCATGCGGCATCTGGCGCGTACGTGAATTGGCCGGAACCAACGAGCAGTGTGCGATTAGGCGGTGATGATGTCGAGGTTTCGTGCATCAGCTTTCACGCCAGGATTTCGCGGATCACGTGCCCGTGTACGTTGGTCAGCCGGCGCTGGATGCCGTTGTGGTAGAAGGTGAGCCGCTCGTGGTCGATGCCCAACAGGTGCAGCACGGTAGCATGGAGGTCGTGCCAGGTGGTTGGCTTGTCGATGGCCTTATAGCCGATGTCGTCGGTGGCGCCGTAGCTGCTGCCCCGCTTGAGCCCCGCGCCGGCCAGCCAAACGGTGAAGCCATACTGGTTGTGGTCGCGTCCGGTGCCGACAATGTTCGCGGCCGACTGCGTGAATGGGGTTCGGCCGAACTCGGTGGTAAAGAGGACGAGGGTATCGTCCAACAGCCCGCGCTGTCGCAGATCGGTCAGCAAGCCGGCGACGGGGCGATCGATGCGCGGGGCCTCGCGGCCATGGTTTTCGCGCATGTCTTCGTGACCATCCCAGTTGATGCGCGGCGAACCGAACGAGCCGCCGGAAAAAAGCTGCACGAAACGGACGCCGCGCTCCAACAAGCGCCGCGCGAGCAGACAGCCGCGGCCAAAGTCGGCCGACTCCGGCACATCGAGCCCGTAGAGCGCGTGCGTGGCCGCCGTCTCGCGCTCGATGCCGGCCACCTCGGGCACGGCCAACTGCATGCGGGCGGCCAACTCGTAGCTGCGGATACGCGAGGCCAGTGCGTCTTCCTCGCCGCCGCGCGCTTCGAGGTGCCGGCGGTTAAACTCGGCCAAAAGCGACCGCGTGGCCTGTTCGCGCCCAGGCGACATCGCCACGGCCGGCTCGAGGTCGTCGATCGGCGCGCCGCGGCTGCGCAAGGTTACGCCTTGGTGCCTGGCGGGCAAGAAACCGCTCGACCAATTGATGGCGCCACCGGCCGGATAGCCGCGAGCGTCGGGGATCACGACGTAAGCCGGCAAGTCGTCGCTGTCATTTCCCAGTCCGTAGGAGAGCCAGGCCCCCGCGGTCGGAAACCCGTTCAGTCGAAAGCCGGTGTTCTCCTGGAAAGTGGCGGGCGTGTGATTCGAAGTCTCCGCCACCATCGAATGAATCACCGTCAGCTCGTCGGCCTTGGTCGCTAATTGTGGGAACAACTCGGAGACCCACAGTCCGCTTGACCCTCGCTGCTGGAACTGCCAGTCGGGGGCACGCAACAGACCGACCTGACCGAAGAAGACGTCGGGCTTGTCGTCCCCCGGCAGCGGCTTGCCGTGCAGTTTGGACAAGAGTGGCTTGTGGTCGAACGAATCGATATGGCTCAGCGCGCCGCACAAGCAGATATGGATCACCCGTCGGGCGCGCGGCGGATGATGCGGCGGCAGATCGGCCGCTTCGCCTGCGATCGCGGCGCGCGCTGGCCTGGTGCGCGCGGTCAAGAGCGACAGGGCCGCGATGCTGCCGAGCCCGCGACTGGCGAAGGAGAGAAAGTCGCGGCGATCGACGAGCGACGGAATCTGGGGTGCCACTGCTGGCTTGCCCAGCAGTGCCGAGTTCGATACAGCACTGCTAGACGAGCTAGCAGTGGCACCCGACGTCGGTTCATCGCCGGCTTTTCTAAGACTCGCTTTGCATTCAATCGACATACAGAAACTCGTTGCTGTTAAAGAGCACGCGGGCCAGGGTGGCGAGTCCTTCGCGCTCGACCAGTTCGCAGGCGAGATGTGCTTCGTCGGCGCGCGGGACCCGACCGTAGACGAGCTCCATCGCGCGAGCAACTTGCGTCGCGGTCTCGGCGCCGGCCTCGCGCTCGACGCGCTCGGCCAACGCTTCGCTCATCCGCAGCACGAACGCATTGTTCAATAGCGCCAGCGCTTGCAGCGGCGTGGTGGTCACCGCGCGCCGCGGCGTCGTGGTCGATGGATCGGGGCAATCGAAGGCGTCGAGCAATCCGCCGCGACCACCGCGCGTGCTGGTGCGATAGATGGTGCGGCGCTCGAACTCGGGGCCTGCGCGGTCCGCCGGTAGATAGGACCACGTGCCGGAGCGATTGAGCTCCTGGTAGTCGGTAAAGCCAGGACCGCCGCCGGTGTGTTGCAGGCGCCCGGCGGCCGCGAGCATGGCGTCGCGCAAGGCTTCGGCTTCGAGCCGCTGCGGAGTGCGCCGCCAGAGCAGGCGGTTTTCGCGATCGATGGCCACGGCGTCGGCGCGCGACATCGAGGCCTGGCGATACGTGGCGCTGGTGACCAGCAAGCGGTGCAACTCCTTCAAGCGGAAACCGCGATTGGCGATTTCCACCGCCAGCCAGTCGAGCAGTTCGGCGTGCGAGGGGCGGCCGCCGTTGAAGCCAAAGTCGTTCGGGGTATCGACCAGGCCAACACCGAAGTGATGGTGCCAGATTCGATTAACGACTACCCGCGCGAAGAGCGGGTTGTCGCGATGCGTAATCCAGCGGGCCAGCGCCACGCGGCGCGCGGCCTCGGGAGCGTCGGGGGGCAGGCCGAAATCGCTGGCGGGTCCAGGGACCGCGGCGACCCCGCCGGCGCTAACGGCTTCGGCTGGCAGTCGCGTATCGCCGCGCCGCAAGAGATGCGTGACTTCCGGTTGTTCGGGCGTGCAGGCGTAGAGCATGCTTGGAGCGGGCAATTCGAGTTTTCGGCGCGCGACTGCCAGTTGTTCGACGAGGCGTGTCCGACGCTTGGCAGTTTCAACGTCGAGTTGCGCGAGGATGGCGGCTGCGGAAACCTCTTCGCCTGCTGTGGCGACTTCGGCTGCCGATAGCGCGCGGTCGTAGAGTTCGGCTTGGAGGATTTCGCCTTTAAGCAGGCGGTTGCCCCCGGCAGGCGAATGCCGTAGACCAAGGACGACTTGTGCCTGCCCGGCCGCGAACGTCACCGGCTCGGCGGCGCGATACGCGCGGCCATACGGCTGACCGTCGCGATAGGCTGTGATGGTGCCGTCGGCGGCGTAGGTGATCGTGATCCGCACGGCGCGGTTGCCAGCAGCGGTTTCGGCGGCGCCGGCAAAACTCTGCGTGCGGACAAAATTGTTGCTGCCGGCCAGCCATTCGCCGGGCTGCTGTTCGGCGAAGACCAGGGCATCGAACGTCTGACCATCGAGCGATTGAATACTGATGGCCGCGCCGCCGCGCTGCTCGAGATCGGCCAGGCGCACCCACGCTTGTAGCGTTTTTGCGCACAGGTCGCGCGCGAGCGGCACGGTCGCGGCGTAACCGGTTTGACCGTCGAGCACCAGCGCCCCGTCGCACAGTTGGGCCGCGCCATGCGTCTTGATCGCCAGGCCGCCCAACGCATCGGTCTGGTCGTCGAAGTCCCAGCGAGCAATCGGCCGGGGGCGCTCGTCGCGGGCCTGCTTCTTGTCACCGGCAAGTTGCCGGCGGACCGGCGCGTCGATCGCTTCGATGTCGGCCAGCAATCGCTCGACATCGGCTCGGGCAGCGGCAACTTGCTCGCCACGGCGGGTGCGTTCGGCCGCAGAAGTGATATCGCGCTGTCCGTGCCTGACGCCCGAGAGCGCCGACACGAAGCGGTAGTACTCCTGCTGCCGGAGCGGATCGAACTTGTGGTCGTGGCAGCGGGCGCAGTTGAGCGTCAGGCCGAGAAACGATTGCGCTACGGTGCCGACCAGGTCTTCCATCTCGTCTTGCCGCACGATCGCCCGCATGGCGGCGCTCTGCTGCTTCTGACCGGGCGTGTCGTACGGTCCGGCGACGAGAAAAGCGGCCGCGGTGATAGCCGCCGGACTCTCGGGTTGGAGCACGTCGCCGGCGATTTGCAATCGGCCGAATTCGTCGAACGGAAGATCGTCGTTCAGGGCGTCGATCACCCAATCGCGGTAAGGCCAGGCGTCGCGGCGTGGCTCGTCGTACTCAAAGCCGTTGGATTCGGCGAAGCGGACCACATCGAGCCAGTGCCGCGCCCAGCGCTCGCCATAGCGCGGCGAATCCAACAGTCGCGAGACGAGATTGTTGTAGGCGGCCGGATCGGTATCGGCCTCAAAGGCGGCGATTTCCTCGGGCGACGGTGGCAAACCGACTAGATCGAAGTAGAGCCGACGGAGCAGCACGGCGCGCGACGCCGGCGGTGATGGAGTGAGCCCCGCTCGTTCGAGCCGCGCGAGCACGAAATGATCGATGGCATTGAGGGGCCATTGAACGTCGGTGACGGCGGGTAACGCGTGCGAAGCGATCGGTTGCAGCGACCACCAGTCGTAGCCGGCGCGGCGATCGGTCGTGTAGCGGAAGCGATCGATCGGGTCGGTGCCCCAGGGGGCACCGGCTTCGATCCACTCGCGCAAGAGTTGCTTGCCGGCCTCGGGCAATGGGCCGCGCGGGGGCATTTCGCCATCGGCCACACGTTGCCAAAGGTAGCTGCCGGCCGTGTCGCCTGGCGCGAGTGCCGGGCTCGATTCACCACCAGCCAGGGCGGCGGCACGCGAGGTTAAATCAAGCTCGCCCTTTTTGTCGGCGGGATTATGGCATTCGAGGCAATTCCTGGCCAGCAAGGGGGCCATTTGGCGGTCGAAGCGCGCGGCGTCCCAATCGTCCGCGCTCGCATCGTGGTGCATGCCTCCAAGCAGCCAGATCGATACCACGACGAGGCCCGATCGAACGCAGATTAGATTGTGGAGCGGCATCGATCGCTTGCTTCTCTACCCGGCACAACCGACGAGTCATCGAGCACGGGTTCATTCTACCTTGTCGAGCCCGGGCCTGCCCCGATCAAGCCGCGGCTTTGCCAAGCGGTTTGATTGGATCGGGCAGCCCAGTCCGAGCCGCGTGGTTCGCACGAGCAGGGCGACATCACGTCGGCTCGTGCGGTCGCAGCCGCTCGCGCGCGGCACGCTGCTGGCGTAACCCCTTGGCGGTGAGCGCCGGCAGCGCCTTGGCGGCCAGCGCCGGAAAACAACTGGTGAGCTTGGAAAGAAAAGCGCGGCTCCAGGGAATCGTGACTTCGAGGCGACCGCGCTCGATCGCCTGTTCGACGATGGCACGCCCCACCTCCTCGACGCTGAGAAAGCGCCGACCCGAAAACGTGAGCGCGGCCTCTTGGTAGTCGAGCTGTTTGTCGAGCATCGGCGTGGCGACGGCGTCAGGGCAAATGAGGCTTACGCGCACGCCGTGGGGCGCCAGCTCTTGGGCGACCGCTAACGAGAATCCCCGCACTGCCCATTTCGACGCGGTGTAGAGCCCAAGACCCGGCACCGCGGCCAAGGCCGCCATCGAGCCGACGTTCACGATCTGGCCGCTGCGCTGGGCAACCATGACGGCCGCGGCCGCCTGGCTGCCGTAAATCACGCCTTTGGCGTTGATGTCCAAGTGCAGATCAACGTCTTGCGGAGTTTGTTCGTGTACCAGACCAGGCACGATGACTCCCGCGACGTTTGCCAGCACGTCGAGCCGACCCCAATCGGCCACCGCGTGATCGATCGTTTGCTTCCAGGCCACGGGGTCGCGGACATCGAGCGCGGCCAACTGCACACGGTCGGTAGGCCACGCGTCTTGAGTTGCGGCCCACTCGAGTGATGCGAGGTCCACGTCGGTGGCCAGCAATCGATCGCCCAAGCGGGCCAGCCGTCCGGAGAGATGCCGGCCGATGCCGCTGGCAGCTCCGGTGAGCACTGTCACGCGCGATCGATCGAATGGCGGGGTCATAAGGCCCCGGTCTAGCACAAACGCGGCCCACCGTCGATGAGGCAACTACTACGGAAGGCCGATGATAACTTCCCCGGACTTGTAGCGCTCGAATTGATCCGCCGGCACCGAGAGCAGGAACCAGTTAAATTGGCCCTGAGTGTCGCCGAAGAGCTGGTCGACCACGGCATCGCCGTACACAGTAACGCCTGGCAGCAAGAAGTTGCTTCCATTGTTTCGCGGACCCGTCCCAATGCCGAGGATATTCGTGACGCGGGTTAAGTAGTCGCGTTCAGAAGTCCACTCGCTGAGCACGGCGAGCAAGGCCGCCTGGCCGAGATTGGTCGTGCCGGAGACAAGAATGCTGCCGTGTCCGCCTTCAGCGCCATCGGTTTGCTGCGAGGCGTAGACGACGTCGGCGCCCCCGCCGCTGACAATCAGATTCCGACCACCTTCGCCGCCGTCGCTCGGCGACACAGAGCCGAACGCGCCATAGATGGTGTCGGCCCCCGAGCCGCCGACGATGAGGTTGTTTCCGCCGGTGGCCCCTTTGATGCCGACGACGCCATTACCGTAAATGGTGTTGCTGCCGTTGCCGGCGATGATGACGTTGTTGCCTTGTTGCCCTTCGGCACCGTTGAAACCGCCGATCAGTAAGTCGCCCGCGGCGCCGCCGTAGAGCGTGTTGTTGCCGGCGCCGCCATCGAGCGTGGCTTGTGTAGTCGTCAGCGCCGCGGCCGACAGGTTGTCGTTACCGGCGACACCGCTGCCGATCACACGTCCCGTGACCCCGTTGATCGTTTCGCTAACATTCGTGGCCAGTCCGTTTTCCTGGGACGTCACGACGCGAATCGTGGTCGCAGTAACCTGTTCAAAAGCGACCTGATCCGCGCCGGCCGTGCCGTCCCAAACGAGGTCGCTCAGTTCAGAATTCTGGGCGTTGGGCACCAGCCGCACGGCCGTGACATTCAGGTTTAGCGTGGCCGGCGGGCTGACGGCGCCAGAGCCCGATGCGGCCACGACGCTCACCGTACGCGGACCGACCGTTGTAAACGTGTGTGTGACCTGTGTCCCCGAGGGACCAGTCAATGTTTGCAGAGCGGAACCGTCGCCCCAGTCAACGGTGAACGTAAACGACGTTGAGGCGCCATCGGAGGCGAGCAACGTAAACGTTTGCTGCACGTCGCGCAGCGCCGATACTGGCCCCTGCACTTCGGCGGTGACGGGGTTGGAGACAACGAATTCGGTGCCAAACGCCGACCAGGCCACGACAGTGGTAATGCCTGGCGCCTGGTCGAGGTTGAGCGTGAAGCCCGTGGAGCTTACGTTCGTGGCCCACGCTGTCGTCGCGTTGCCAGGCGACGTGGCGAAGGTGAAATGCAGATCGGCGGCGGTGGGTGCGAGGGCAAACGGTTTCGCGAATGCCACTGCCACGGACGTTTGGCCAGCCGTCACCGTCTTCAGACCCGACGACTCGGTCAGTCCGACCTCGCTGTCGGCCGTATCGACGGCCAGGTTGGCCGCGATGGTCGTGCCCGTGTCGATGGCGGTAATGTTCCAGGGTTGCTGTCCGACAGTCACGTTCGTGGCGCGGTTGCCGACAAACGTCGTCCCAACCGCGTCGATTGCCACCATTTGGGTCGAGTTGACGCCCCCCCCCGCGCGGAACAGATTGCCCGTAATCTGATTGCCAAACTGCGTATTGGAGATCTGCAGCACGGGTTCGGTCAGGTGATACTTCAACACGAAGCTGTTGTCGGCGATGGTGTTGCCGTCGACCGAATAGCCGGGATCGGTGTTGAGCACAATGCCCGCATGGCCAATCAATCCGAAGCTGTTGCCAAGGATCGACACGCCGGACAGCGTGGACTGGGCAGGGCCGACAATTGCCGGCCCGCTTTGCGCGGTGAAGTTGTTGTGTTGGATGACGGTGCCGGTGCCGACCACGCCGCCTGCCGGTGGATTGCCGGTCCAATCGGTATCGCTGAAGGCGATGTTGCCGATCGAGAAATCGAAGGTAATGACGCCCGGCGCACCGCTTTCGAGCCCGAAATTGTTGCTCGAAACCCAGTTGTTATTGCCGCGGATCACGAGGCCGAACAAGGCCGGCACGGCAGCCGTCGAGCCGTTGATGATGTTGCCAAAGATTGCGTTGGTATCGTCGATAATCAGACCGCCCGTTGCGTTTCCGGTAAAGACGTTGCCCACGATTGAGCTTTGTCGAATACGCTGACCTTCCAGCGGCGCAATCGCAATGCCGTCGCTGGAAAAATAGTTGCTGATAATCGAGGCGCCGTTCATGTCGCCGCTCAAGCCGACGGCCGCGCCATTGAAGCGGCAATTGACGATAAGCGGGTCGCCATTGACGATGACGGCTGCGCTAGTCGTGCCCCCAAACAGCGAATTGATCATCAGTGTCTGCTGTTCGTTGGGGGCGCCCCAATACGCGACTTGAAAGCTGAAAACCGCGACGCGATTGAAGAAGATGTTGGTGACCGGCCCGGTGATCAGTCTGAAGTCGATGCCATTGGTGGTGCGCGACGCCTTGCCGGTGATCGAGAGGTCGAGGAAGCCGCCGCGGTTAAACGTGCTGCCAGCGGCGGCCTGGAACATCGTCGCGGCGCCATCAGCCCCCTGGCTGATCGAACTGACGTTGGCGCCATCGCCCTGAAAATAGACTCCCTCCAACAGCGGCAAGGTCGAATTCACCAGATACTTGCCCGCCGGGAAGTAGACAATGCCGCCACCAGCGGCATGGGCGGCATTGATCGCGGCGATTATTTCGGCGGAATCGTCGCGGTTGCCGGTTCCCCAGGCGCCGAAATCCTTCACGTTGAATATGCTCAATGCGCTCAAATCGGGAATCGGCAGCGGCGGGAGCAGGGCCGCGGCAGGGACGTCGACTGGAGGTTGGGCCGCCGACTGCGGGGCCACGGCCGTATAGGTCTGTTCGACCACCGACCAGGAAACTTGAATGCTCCCCGTGCCGGGCGCTTGATTCAGATTCAATACAAAGCCGTTGGCGGAGATGCTGCTGACCCACAACGCGTCGGTGTTGCGCGGATCGCCGACGATGCTCACCCGAAAGCTGCTCACACTCGGTACCAGCGCGAACTGGCTCGAAAACGGGACGTACACGGCACTGGCCGCGGCGCCGACGGTCACCGTCCCGCTATCGCCGAACAAACCGATCGCTTGGGTATTGGCGTCGAAGGCCTGATTATCGCGCAGCGTGGTCTGGCTATCGACGGCGTTGAATTGCCAGGGCTGATCCCCCACGGTGACGCCGGTCGCGGTATTACCGAGAAAGAGCGTGCCTCGTCCATCCAGGCTGATCAGCCCATTGGAAACAACGCCCGTGTTGACGGTAAAGACGTTGTGCTCAAGCGAGTTGCCGTAGTACGACCTGGCGATCTGGATCGCCGGCGCCGTCATGTTCGCCGCCAGCACGATCGCGTTATTGCTGATGAGATTGCCGCGTACCCAATTGAGTTCATTGGCGTTGAAAACAATCGCAGGCTGACCGTGCAGTTCAAACGAATTGTTGAGCACGGAGACGCCGGTCAAAGTCATGCCCGATGCCGCGAGCACCGCGGGCCCGGCCTCGGCGATAAAGGTGTTCTGGGCAATGATCGTGTTGTAACCAAAGAGGCCGAGCGAGTGCGGGTTGCCGAATCGATCGAGGTCGCTGAAGTAGATCGCGGCGGTGGAGAAATCCTGGAGGGGCGAAGGGCCTGACCGACCGAACCTGTTGTTCGCGAACGAATTCAAGTCGTCGCGCACATAGATGCCGATCTGGGCCGGCGTGCTCAACGTGCCGCTGTCGATCCAATTGTTGTTGACGGTGTTCTGGTCGTCGATCACCATCCCGATCGCCAGATTGCCGCTGAAAATGTTGCTGGAAATCGTGCTTTGAGCGATCTTCTGTCCGCTGCTGGCGGCCAGGCCGACGTCGTTCCCCATGAAGACGTTGTTCATCAGAAAGGCATCGATGAGGCGGCCCGTCAGCCCGACCTCGTTGTTGATAAAACTGCTGTCGTAGATGTAGGGGTTTTCGAAGACGACGGCGCCGGCGTTCGTGTTGTTCTTGAAAACCGAGCGCGTCATCATGTTCTGATATTCGAACGGCGCGCCGTAGTAACCGGTGCCAAAACCGTCGACTTCGATCGAGTCGATCTGATAGGCCCCCAAATACTGCGTAACCAACGACAGATCAATGCCGATGAACTCGTGGTCCGATTCGCCGCGTAACGTGAGATCGTTAAAACCACCGAAATTGAAGATGGAAATCGCGGCGGATCGGAACAAGCTGCCCGTAGCAGCCTCCCCCTGCTGGATGATCGAAACGCCGATCCCGTCGCCGTGGTGATACACGTTCGGAAACAGCGGCAAGGTCTGATTAACGAGGTAGGTACCGGCGGAAAAGTAAACGGCTCCGCCCCCGGCCGCGTTTGCCGCGTTCAAGGCGGCGATGATGGCCGCCGAATCATCGGTGACGCCGTCGCCGACCGCGCCGTAGTCGCGCACATCAAAAACCGAGGCCGAGCTCGGGTCCGGTAGCGCCGCCGCCACAGTTTGCGCAGCGAAGGTCTGCCCTTGGGTCGAGGCTGGCGCAGCGTCGAGAGTCGCTGCCGGCGATAACAGCGCAAGATCGATTAACTGGTCGGCAGACGAGATTGCCCAGGTCGGGTCCGCGACGACTGCTAACAGATGACGCGCTTCGAGAGCCTCGCAACGCAGCGCGCGCAGGGACTCTCTCGCGCCTCGCTTGACCGTCATTCCACCTCCCTAGACTGACACCCCGCAACTTCACTTTACCAAGCGGTGCGCGGCGACTCGACAGTTCTGTCGGGGGTATTTCCGTTAATCCTTTTTTTCGCGTCTGCGGCTCTCCCTTTATGACTGACAAAGTTGATCTTTCGCGAGGATTTTCAGCTCCAGGAACGTACAGCGGCTGACAGCCATTGGGCGGTCGCCAGCCCTGCCTCGAACCTGAGAATTAAGAGAAACGCTTGACTTCAAACAAACGTTTGAATATGCTTCATTCAAGCGCTTGTTTCAATCGATAGTTTTAATGGATGTCCTTAGCACAGGCGGGTGCAACCGATGGATGGCGATGTCACCAAGCAGCGAGTCCTGGAATCTGCCGGAAAGACATTTGCAGAAAAAGGTTACGAATCGGCTACCGTCCGCGAGATTTGCGATGGAGCGGGGGCAAATATCGCCGCCGTTAACTACTACTTCGGCGACAAGCAAAGCCTCTACCTGGCCGCTTGCGTCGAGGCCCAATGCGCGCGTGAGGGGGCTATCCCCATGCCGCAATGGCAGCCTGATACCCCGGCCACCGAGCGTCTGGCCGATTTCGTGCGGACGCTCCTACGCCGGCTCTTGGAGGACGAGCGCCCCGCCTGGCATCGCCAATTGATGCTGCGCGAAATGGCCTCCCCCACCGAGGCCTGCGCCCATGTCGTCGAGGACTATATCCGCCCCATGTCGATGGTGCTCAAGGGGATCATCGAAGAGCTGCTGCCAGAAGGTACGAGCGAAGTCGATGGCTTTCTCGTCGGCTTCAGCATCGTGTCGCAGTGCCTGTTCTACCACGTCAATCAGCCGATCGCTTCGCGATTGATGGGGACCGAGGAATACAACCGCTTGACGATCGATCGGCTCGTGGCACACATCACGCGGTTTTCGCTGGCGGCCCTGGGCTACGTCGAACCATTGGCCAAGCCTTCGCGTGCCGCTCAAGTTGCCTCGCGCTAACGCGAGGTTCGCGGGGAGTCACCTTCATGAACTGGGTTGCCTGGCAAATGCTCACCGGCGATCGCGCTAAATATTTGGGCACGATCTTCGGCATTGCTTTTGGCACGCTCTTGATCTCGCAGCAGACCGCCTTGTTCGTCGGCCTCATGCGACGCACCGCCAGTCAGATCGAAGGCGTGCGCGAAGCGACGATCTGGGTTATGGACCCCGAAGTGCAAAACACCGACGAGATCCGCCCGCTTTCTGAAACCGATGTTTATCGCGTGCGCGGCGTCAAAGGGGTCTCTTGGGCGGTGCGCTACTACAAGGGGCTCGCCCGCGCCAAAGTCTCCGATGGCCGCTTCCGCCAGGTGATGCTGATGGGCCTGGACGAAACGACCATGATCGGCGCGCCGGTCGAGATGGTGCTCGGCTCGCTGGCCGACCTGGCCCGCCCCGATGGCATCATCGTCGATCGCTCCGGCTTCGAATACCTTTGGCCCGGCGTCGAGCCACATCTCGGGCAAGAGCTCGAAATGAACGATCGCCGCGCCGTGGTTGTCGGCATCTGCAAAGCGGGGGCGCCCTTCCAGACTTTTCCGCTGGTCTTCACGCGTTACGCCCGCGCGCTCGAATACGCACCGCCGGAGCGCAATCGCTTGTCGTTCGTGCTGGCGCGGCCGGCAACCGGTTACGACAACGCCACTGTTTGCCAGGCGATCGCCGCCCGCACCGGCTTGCTGGCCCTGTCGCGTGAGGACTTCTTTTGGCGAACGATCGGCTACTACCTCAAGTCGACGGGCATCCCGGTCAATTTCGGCATCACGATTGCGCTGGGATTCATTGTCGGCACGGCGATCGCCGGACAGACCTTTTACTTGTTCACGCTCGAGAATCTTCGGCAGTTCGGGGCCCTCAAGGCGATGGGGCTCACCAATGGGCGGCTCGTGCTGATGATCCTGCTGCAAGCAGGCATTGTGGGCAGCGTCGGTTTCGGCTTGGGGATGGGCGTGACGGCGGCGTTCTTTGAATCGACCAAGAGCATCGCGCACCTCGCCGGGTTCTTTCTTCCCTGGCAGGTCGCCTGCGGAACCGCGGCGGCCGTGGCGTTGATCGTCGTGCTGGCCAGCCTGGTGAGCGTGCGCAAGGTGTTGGTGCTCGAGCCGGCCATTGTCTTTCGGGGCGCGTGATGATCGCCACCACGATCGACCAGCGTGTTGTTGCTCTCGCATCAACGGGTGTTGCCGTGCGCTGCGATGCGGTGGTCAAGGAATTCGGCGAAGGGGAAACTCGGCTGCGCGTCCTGCACGAGGTCGACCTCGAAGTACCGACCGGCGAGTTGTCGTTGTTGGTCGGTCCCAGCGGTTGCGGCAAGACGACATTGATTTCGATCATCGCCGGCCTGCTCGAGCCGACCGCCGGCGACGTGACGCTGTTCGGCACGCCGCGCTCGTCGCTCACCAACCGGCAACTGATCGAGTACCGCGCGGCGAATATCGGTTTCGTCTTCCAGCAATACAACCTGCTTCCCGCGCTCACGGCCACGGCCAACGTGGCGATTCCGCTATTGATCGCGCGCGTCGAACGCAAGGCCGCCTTCGCCCGCGCCCGCGAGCTGTTGAGCCAGGTCGGCCTGGCCGACAAGTTCGACGTCTTTCCGGCGCAGCTCTCGGGTGGGCAGCAACAGCGTGTGGCGATCGCCCGCGCCCTGGTCCACGAGCCGCGCTTGTTGGTCTGCGACGAACCAACCGCCGCGCTCGACGCGCACTCGGGGCAAACGGTGCTCGAGCTGCTCTGCCGCGTGGCCGTGCATCCCGAGCGTGCCGTGATCGTGGTCACGCACGACAATCGCATTTTCGGCTACGGCAATCGGATCATGGAGATGGCCGACGGGCGCATCCAAGAAGTAAGGACCAACGCGGCCGGTGCGCGCCGAGCGCCAGATCCGTATTCCGTACTCGACTAGCCAGGACGAAATTCCACCCCAGGCCTCGATAGAACGTTCGGGTGCGGCCATGCTGCGACGATGGACTTTGCCCGTGCTGGCGCTCGGTTGCGCCGGCTTCATGCTCAATCACTTGTTCTTCACCAACCGCGATCTCCCCAATCTAGAACCGGCGGTCGCGCCCGCCCGCGCCCCGTACGCCAACCTGGTGGCCGCCTCCGGCATGGTTGAACCACATAGCGAGAGCATTTCGGTCGGCTCGCCGCTGCCGGGAGTGGTTGCCGAGGTGCCAGTCCGTGAAGGACAACGGATCGCGGCCGGCGATCTCCTCTTCCGGCTCGACGATCGCGAACTGCAAGCACAGCTTGCGGTGCGCTTGGCCGATCTGGAAGCGGCCAACTCGAACCTGGCCCGTGTCGAAAGTCGCCCGCGCCCTGAGGAAATTCCTCCGAGCCTGGCCAAGGTGCGCCGCGCCGAAGCGTCCCTCACGGCCGAAGTTGACGCCTTCAACCGGCGGCAGAAGCTGAGCGCCAGCCGCATGATCTCCGAAGAGGAACTGATCTCCGCGCGCCAGGCGGTCGCCGTCGCGCGCGAAGCGCTGGCGCAGGCCACGTCGGAGCACGAACTGCTCTTGGCCGGCTCCTGGGAACACGACAAGATCGTCGCCCGCGCCCAAGTCGCGCAGGCCGAGATGCTCGTCGCGCAGACCCGCACCGAGCTCGCCCGGCTCGAAGTGCGGGCGCCGATCGCCGCCGATGTGCTCAAGGTGGACGTCCATCCAGGCGAATACGTTGGCACTCCGGCCGGCAGCACCCTCGTCGTCCTGGGTGATCTCCAGCAGTTGAATGTGCGCGTCACCATCGACGAGCAGGACTTGCCGCGATTCCAGCCGGGCCAGCCGGGCAAAGGTTTCGTGCGCGGCGACGCAGAAGTGCCGCTCGATTTGCAGTTTGTTCGCGTTGAGCCGTACGTGCAGGCGAAGCACGCGCTCAGCGGCGACGGCGCCGAACGCGTCGACACCCGCGTGCTCGAGGTGTTGTACGCCCTGCCGCGCGACACGCGGCGCGTGTACGTCGGCCAGCAGCTCGATGTCTTCATCGAGACAGCCTCGCCGACCACTGGCGCCACGGCCCTTCGTCAACTCTCGTTAAGCAAGTAGCCGCTTCACGGGCCGCTAAGACCGCTGCGCCGACCAGGCCGCCGATCACGTGCGCCAGGGGCAGCGGCGCGAAGCCGGCCGCCGCCGAATCGACGAACAACGTGCAGCCGCTGGCGTATTCGTAGCCCACCTTGCCGACGAAACCGGCGAGCGCCACCATCGGCAGCACGCTGGCCGCGAATCGTTTTTCGCTCAGCGCCTCGCGCGCCAGCCAGATAGCCTGAAACACGAACAAGGCCGAATCGATTCCGCTCAAGCCGCGATATAGAACTTGGGCCGGCTGCAAGAACCATAGCGCCGCGGAGATCGCCAGCGCCGACAGCACCGTCGTTGCCAGAAAACTGGCGCGGCTGGTCCGTTCCACCAGCGCACCAAGCACGGCGAACATCAGCACGTCCCACAATAAGTGATCGCCGTTCCAATGCGTCAAGTGACCGCT
The DNA here is from genome assembly GCA_019745975.1 of Pirellulales bacterium. Lineage (GTDB taxonomy): Bacteria > Planctomycetota > Planctomycetia > Pirellulales > JAEUIK01 > JAIESQ01. The sequence continues at coordinate 6,385 of JAIESQ010000023.1, read as the reverse complement.
GACGATGCGCCAGATTTCTCCCGCGGCAATCGCTCCGCGATCGAATTGCAGCCACTCGGCCGCTCCCGGCACAAGCCAGATTGCTACCGCCAAAATCGCACATCCGACGGCGGCCATCGGCCGGTAAGTCGCGAGCGGCCGGCCACGGTCGGCGTCGCTAAAGTTGGCGGTCATTGGCCCATCTCCTGTTTGCGAATCAAGAAAAGCCGTGAGCTGCACTGAGAGGGTACGCAGCTCCCAAGCAGCCCACGGCGGCGCCCCGCCCACAACCTAGTTCACTTGCGAGGACTTCGGGCGACGGCGTCGTCGCCGCGCGCCCCAACAACCCGCCAGCCCCATGCCGGCGGCGGTCAAAGCTGTGACGGGATCGATCGCTCCGCCCCCGCCCGATCGGCCGCGAGACGATCCTTGCGACGACTCGTCGACAATCGTCGGCCCCGAAGTCCATCGCTGCTGCTCAGGCGCCGACATGTTTGGCGGCGTGGCGTCGGGCGTCGTCGGGTTGGCCTGCGCCAACTCGGTCGGCGTCGCGGCCGGTGGCTGCGAGTCGAGCGGTTTGTTGGCCAATTTGTCGGCCGGCGCGGGCCCAACTTGTTGAGCTGTCTGCTCGCGCAACTGGGCCAGTTGCTCGCGGACCTCGGCTTGCGCCCGACGATCGCGCCCGACTCGCGTGACGTTGCGGCGCTCGATCTTCCAACGCTGGTATTCCGCGTCGTTCTCCAGCACGATGAACGATGCGTATTCGCCGGCGATCGAATACCCCTCGCAGAGTCGCACGATCTCGTCGAACGAGCCGCGCGAACCCGTGCGGCGATCCTGTCCCATCAAGCGCTCGACGCGATACAAGGCCCACATCCGCTCGATCTCGGGGTTGCTGTCGTCTTGCGGCGGCAGCGTGACGTCGACCGTTTGCTCCAGCGGCGCCCCGAGCACTTCGGCCGAGAGCTGCAGCTTGGCCGGCCCGCTTTGCTTGTAGCGGCCATACAGCCGGATGGGCTGGCCGTGGAACAGGTTCGGCAGCGTTTGCGGTTCGACGTCGTACACTTCGCCCCCCGCGAAACTGAGTTTCACGTTTCGCGCGGCGGGGCGGGTGAGCTTGCGGCGAAACGCTTGGGCCGCCCCGGCGAAATCGTCGCCCGCCGACATGAAGGCCGCCAACCCACCCGTTTCCGTGGCGAGCTGATCCAAGAGCGGTCGATTGACTTCGTTCCCCACGCCCACGCAGAAGACGCTAGCCCCCGCGGGACGCTGGCCGATCAGCGCCAAGAGTTCGCGCTGCTCCCCTTGCTGCGTCATGCCGTCGGAGAGCACGACGACGTTCAACTGCCGATCGTTGTCGTAGTAGCGATAAGCCGCTTCGATCGCCGGCCGCAACACGGTGCCGCCGACCGCCTGCTGCGATCGCAGAAACTCGATCGCCCGCGCTTTGCTGTCGGTCGTCACTGGCGTGCTGGCACGGAACAGCGGATTGGCGGCGATATTGAAAGTGATCAGCTCGAAGCGATCATCTTCGCCCAACGATTCGACGAAAGCAGCCACGGCGTCGCGCGAGACGGCCAGCTTGCCGTCGTTCATCATGCTCCCCGAAACATCGATGACGAAGATGTAGTCGCTCCCCTTGAGCTTGCTTTCGAGCTCCTGACCGGCGGTAATCGTCAACTGGAAGTAGCCGTCTTCGCCGGCGGGCTTCGAGGTCACGAGATCGACCCCCGTGTGGGGTTTTTCGACGGCATAGTTGATGACCACGTCGCGTGACAGGTCGCCGCCACTCGTCTCCAGGCTCGCCTGCCAGTAGTGCGGATCGGTGTGCCGCACGACGACGAACTGTCCGACGTGCGATGGACTCTTCAGCTCGCTAATCGGCACGGCGCTTTTCACGTCGAGCGCGAAGGAGAAACGCCCCTTGGCCGCGGCGTTTGCCGCCGTCGTGGTGTTCGTGGCCAGCGGATAGGTGTAGCTGGCGCGATCGTGGTCGAACTCCAGCTCCTGGTAGTAGACGACGCGCACCTTCTGCTCGGCGCCTGCCGCAATCGGACAAATGCGCATCTCGAAGCGCTTGTAGTCGACTTGCTCGAGCAGGCCGGGATCGCGCTTCTGCACTTTGTAGCTTTCGTAGATCTGCCGGGCACGTTCCTTCTCGACGACTTCGCCGACCATCTCGCGACCGCCAATCCACATGCTGAAGTCGGCGACCGAGGCCCGCTTCGGCACCGGGAACGTGTAGAGCGCCTCGACGACGCGCTGCTCGGTATTCTTGAATACTTGCTCGACTTCGGTCACGGCGATGCCGTTGTTGATCGTGACGCGAACGTCCTGCTCTTGGATTTCCAGTACGCCGCCCAGCCCGCCGTCGGCGATCAACAAACCAGCCGCGCGGCAGTGTGGCGCGCCCGTGCCTCCCCAGAGAATCACGGCCAGAGCGGCCGCGCCGGCGAGCAGACGATGCGACCAACGCCGGGGTCTTGTAGGTTTCGAGTGGTACGTTTCGCGTGACATCACAAGGCTCCTTGAACGAGTCGCCGCCCGATCTCAACTGTCGGGCTACCGTGCGATAGATCACATCCCGTGCCGCTCGTCCTTTTGTTGTCGCAAGTAGCTTGTTGAAAGATACTTACAGTAATCATGAATCGCCGAGTGATACCCGATTGTCCAGGCCGATTCGTACACTGCATGACGGTCGATGTACATTGGATGTACAGTTTGAGCAGTCCATCTAGTTGACGACGGCATCGCAACACGACACCTCGAGGTGCCCCGACATGGCGCTCTTCACGCCCGCCGATCGCAAGTTCGTCGAAGCGGTCGTGCGCCTTGCTCATACGAATCCCTTTCTGCCCGAGCGGATCGCTTGTGAGCAGACGGCCCTAGGCGCCGAATTCGACTCGCACTTGTCCGATTGGAACGTGCGCTACGAGGACGAACACGACCACCCCAATTTGCAACGGCTCTTGGCGCGCGGTGAAGCGACGCTCGAGCACGCTCGCGAGCGACTTGCGCGTCATCCCGATGCGCACGCCAGCGAGGCGCCGCTGTACGAGGACTTTCTGCTGGCAGTCCTCTATCACCGGCATCGCTTTGGTTTCGACGAATTGATCGCCACCTCGGGGCGCCAGGCAGTGAGCCAGGCAGGCAAGCTTTATCGCGCGCTGGCCGGCGATGCCGAGCGCATGCTCGCGCCGCTGGCCGGTCGCAGCACGCTTGCCGAGCAACTCCCGCATTTGTTTGCCGGGTTCTTTCAGATTCGCCGCGCGTTTGGCAACATCTTTCGACTGATCCTCGGCGTCTCGCGCCCTGCCGTGCGGTTGCGCGCCCAGGTGTGGGAATCGATCTTCACGCACGACATGCGCCGCTACCGACGCACGCTCTTCGCCCGCATGGCCGACTACACCACACTGGTCACCGGGCCCTCGGGCACCGGCAAGGAGCTTGTGGCGCAAGCGATCGGGCTGTCGCGCTATATTCCCTTCGACGCGGCGGCCGGCCGTTTCCATGAGGACTTCGCCGGCTCATTCCACGCCATTAATCTTTCGGCCTTGAGCGCCACGCTGATCGAAAGCGAGCTGTTCGGGCACAAGCGCGGGGCGTTCACCGGCGCGATCGACGATCGGCAAGGCTGGCTCGAAGTCTGCCCACCACTGGGAACGGTGTTTCTTGACGAAATCGGCGAGCTCGACGCCAGCATCCAGGTCAAACTGCTGCGGGTGTTGCAGTCGCGCGAATTCAATCGAATTGGCGAGACCCAGTCGCGCGAGTTCCGTGGCAAGATCATCGCCGCCACGAATCGCGACTTGGCGGCCGAAATGCGCGCTGGCCGCTTCCGCGAGGATTTTTATTACCGCCTTTGTTCCGACATGATCGAAGTGCCAGCGCTCTGGGCGCGCGTGCAGGACAATCCGGCCGAATTGCGACACCTCATCGCGCACCTGGCTCAACGAGCGATCGGCCCCGACGGCGAGGCGCTCGCCGACGAGGTCATGCGCTGGATCGAAGAACACTTGGGGCTTGACTATGCCTGGCCCGGGAACATTCGCGAGCTGGAACAATGCCTGCGAAACGTGCTGATCCGCAGGTCGTATGTGCCGCCCGCCACTGCGCCAGCGGCGGCGCCCGTGACCGCGCGCGACGAGCTCGTGACAGCCATGCTCGGCGGGCAACTCACGGCCGACGACTTGCTGCGCCGCTACTGCGCGCTGGTGTTCGCCGAAACCGGGAGCTACGAGGCGACCGCCCGCAGGCTGAAGCTCGATCGGCGCACGGTGCGGGCCAAGATCGACGCGGCGCTGGTCGCGCGGCTGCAGGCGGGCTGAGCCGATCGCGCGGCAAGGTGCTGCTTCAGCCGGCAAGCACGTCAGCCAGCATGTCGACCATCCTGATCCAGGCAGACCTGGTACGCTCGGCGTAGTCGGCCCACTTCGGGTCCATGGCGTGCGTGAGCGCCAGTTCGCAGCCGGCGTCGCGCGGCTGGATGTCGATCGAGACCACGCTATCGTCTGTCGACTGACCGGCAACTCCCCACGTAAAGGCGAGCCGGTGAGGCCGTTCGAGCTCGCGATAGGTGCCGATGTGGTCGACCTCCCCCCCTGGGCGGCGCACCAGAAATGAGAACGCACCGCCAACGCGGGCGTCGACATTCAGGTGCAGCACCTGCTCCTCACGAAGCCGCGGCCCAAACATCCACCGGCCCAACAACTCCGGATCAAGCCAGGCGTCGTACACGCGCTCGGCCGCGACGTCAAAGCGGCGCGACACCTCGACCAGGATCGGTGAAGACGAAGTCATGGCTACGATGCTCAACAGTCCATTCGGGTGGTCTCGCGCGACAAGCGAAACGAGCTCCCCTATTGTCGCCGGCCGAGTTGCCGTGTTTCAATGGCAACTCACTGCCACGGTGCCTGCGACAGGAGCCACGTTTCGATGATTGACCGTGCCGCCGCCGAGTTCGCGCCCTACTTGCGCCCTACCTGGTTCATCGATTCCGACCATCCGTCGATTGTCGAGTTCGCGCGACAAGCGGTTGGCGACGAGCGCGACGAAACCGCCCGGGCGCTGCGGCTGTTTTATGCCGTGCGCGATGGCCTTCGCTACACGGCGTACGGCATCCGCATGGATCGGGCGAGTTTCCGCGCGAGCAATACACTTGCGCTGGGTCGCGGCTGGTGCGTCACTAAGTCGTGCCTGCTGGCGGCAGCGGCGCGCTCGCAGGGCATCGCGTGCCGGCTGGGATACGCCACCGTGCGCAATCACCTGGCGACCAAAAAACTGCTGGCCGCAATGGGAACCGACCTCTTCTACTACCACGGTTACAACGAGTTCTATCTCGGCGGACGCTGGATCAAGGCCACCGTGGCGTTCAACGCCAGCTTGTGCAAAAAGGCGGGCTTGAAGCCGCTCGATTGGGACGGCGCCACCGACTCGCTCTATCATCCCTTCGACGTGGCCGGCAACCGGCACATGGAATATGTCGACGACTACGGCCCGGCCGCCGACCTCCCCTACGAAGCGATCGTCAACAAGTTCCGCGAGGTCTATCCGCTCGAGGGCCTGTTCGAATCGCTGATGGTCGATCGCGATGCAGCCGCCGCGACGCTCAACGGCGATTTCGAGGCGGAGATCGAAGCTGAAGCCAAGCGTGCGATCGAGCGACCAGAGTGAATTGCCGAGATCGCCCACGGGTCGTCGGCGCTGGGCTGCACGTGACGACCTCCGTACTCCACCTGGGGGTCCCCTAAAATAAAATGTTCCGGGGATTTGCGTCCAAACCGTCCAAAGGGGCTGTTACAAGCAGTTAAGTCGTTTCTCCACATCGAGTAATTCTTGGACGCAAGTCGCCGATCGCGTGCGTCCAACTTGCGTCCAAGGGGAGTTTTGCGTCCAAGAACTCGTTAGCCGCGGGATTCGTCCCGCGCGCTAGCTTGCGTGAGGTTCCAATTTCGCGTCGAGCGCACAAGCTCGCGGAGCAAGCTCCGCGGCTAACGGTTCGGCGCGCAGGGCGGACGCAGCTCTCGGGTCCGACTCTGACAAACGATTCGTTGAATCGCGAAGTCCCTGGAGGAGATGCGTGGCTGGTCGGTGTCGTTTCGGCGCGCAGGCTGGCGCGCCAGGTTTCTCCTGTTTCTTGGAAGGAAGTTGCTTTACTGTGGCTGGCCTCTGTGAGGCCGGACCGGGGTCTGCACGTCCGGGGTCACAGACCCCGGCTACAGATTGGCCGCTTCGTGTTCGGACATGGCGCCCGGGCGTACCGCGATCCCGCGGCCGTGGGGCAAATCTGATGTTAGCAAGCGGTGGCTATTTGTCAACCATTATTATGTTCATTTATATGATCTTTGTGTGACGCCCTAAGTCCTTGGGTGCCACGGCTGGCCGGCACCGACCGCCGCAGGCGTGT
>JAIESQ010000042.1 GCA_019745975.1 Pirellulales bacterium | reverse complement strand
CGCTGCCCGCAAACGAATTCACGACCCGATTACGTAAACCTGCAAGGTCGAGGTGACTGATTCGATGCGCAGCTCGTTGTCGCCTTGCAAGTCGTACGTGGCCGTGGCGGTCACGTACCAGCCCTGCAAGTCCGTGTCGCTCGGCGTGACACCTTCCACATGAAACGTCGCGGAGCTGCCGCTGGTGAACACCTTTGAGCCCAGCACATGCGTCTCCAGCGGGTTGTTGGGGTTGACGAGATAGTAATCGACGCGCACTTCGTCTTCCGCCGCGGGACTTAACGACGCCAGCGAAGTGTCGATGTCAAAGGTGAGCGGACCGATGCCGGTGACCGTCACGTCGTCGATCGTCGGCGGCACGACGCCGGAGTAGCCGTCGATGAAAATGGCGTCTTGCAGGTCTCCGAGAAACGCGTTCCCCAAGATGGCGTTTCCCTCGGCGCCGTTGGATCCCTCGTAGACCGCCACGCCATGATTACCCGCGCCGTACTTGACGCGGTTGCCGTTCTGATAGTCGGGCGTGTTGGCGCCGACGACGTACACCCCCTCGGGGTCCTGTCCTTCGCCCCCGTTGCCGATGACATTGGCCACGGCGCCGTCAATGACGATCGCGTCCTGGTTGGCCACGGCCTCGATGTCATTATAGCCGGCGACGAAGTTGAACTTGGTGCTTTCCCCCGCGATCCGCACCTGGTTCCCCCAGTTGCCGCGAATGGTGTTGGCGGCGGTGGGGTCGGTGGCGATGGGCACCCCTTCGGCGCCGTCGAGATTGATGGAGACGCCGACGCCGTTCCCCTCGGCGCCGTTGGCGATGAGCACGCCGTGGGCTTCATTATTCAAAATGTCGCTGCCGATGACGGCGTTCCCTTCGGCGCCGTTGGTGAAGACCACGCCATTCTGCTTGTTCGCCGAAATCTCGCCCCCCACCACCACGTTGAACCGCGACCCGCTGTGGACCACGCCGCTGGCGACGTTGTCAGTAATCGAATTGGCGCGGAGGATGTTATACGTCGAGCCGGTGATGAGCACGCCGTTGACGCCGTTCTTGTAAATATCGTTGGCGGCGCCGAGCGTGACTTCGTTCTCGATCCTAGTTCCCACGATATTTTGATTGGCGCCGGCGGCCAGCGCCACGCCATGCCCGCCGTTAAAGAAGATCCGATTGTCGGTGATCCAGTTGAGCGCGCCGCTGCCGGTCACCAGCACGCCATCGGCGGCGTTGCCCAGGTCGCTTTGCTGCTGGTTGGTGCCGATCCAGTTGTCGCGGACCGTGTTCTCGTTGGCCCCTTCCATCACGACGTAGGCCGCGTCCAGGTTCGCCGTCAACGTGCCGGTGAGCGTGACGAGCACGTTGGTCTCGATCGTGCTGCCGTTGATCGAGACGACGGTCGCCGTCGTCACCGCCTGCGAGTTGAGCTGTTCGTCGTAGAACGTCAGGCCGCTGATCGCGTACGTGCCGTCGACCGCGATGCCGTCGAGGGCCGCCAGGGTCAGGCGCAGGTAACCGTTTTCGTCGAGCGACCAGGCGGTGATGGCCTGGTTCTTGCCGCGGATGGCCACGCCGCGGGCGGCGTTGGCGGCGATCGTGTTGCCCGCCTCGTCGTCGCCGATCAGGTTTTCGCTGGCGCTGGCCGCGATCAGCACTCCGTCGCCGGTGTTGCCGAGGTTGGTAGCGGCCAGCTCGTTCGTGCCGATCAACGAGTTCTTGACCTGGTTGCCGCTCGTGCCGGCGCCGGTCATCTCGACGCCAGCGCGGGGAGCCGACGAAGTACCGTTGGCTACGATCGTGGGACGCAGATACGCGACGCCTGGGAGAACCTCGCCGTAGTATGTCGGCTCGTATAGCAGCGATTGGACAAGCTCATCAATCAGATTCTCGCTAGCGCCATCGCGGATCAAGACGCCCGGCCCAACATTCCCCAGGCCGATCATGTTGCCCGTGCTGTAACCGACGCCGATCAGCGCGCCGAGGACCGAGTTGCCGCTGGTCCCGGTCCCTTCGATGGTGACGCCCGGGCCCAGGTTGCCCGAGATCATATCCTGTACGACCAAATCGAACCAAGCTTGGGGATCTGCCTGTCCTTCGAAGTATTTCCATTCCGTCCGCACGCTGGGGGTGATCTCGTTGAAACTGGCGCCGCCGGTGATCAAGACCCCACTGCCGGCGTTAGGCACGGCCGCCGTGGCGCCGAAATTCGTGCCGATGAAGTTGCCGCCCGCGACCCGGTTATAGTCGGCGCCGTTGATCCGCACGCCCGAGCCAAGGTTGCCGGAGATCACGTTCCCCAGGTCGGCGGCGCTCCACGCAGCGTACGTTTCCGTAGGATCGAAATCCCCCAGCCCGCCGCTGGCGACCCCCGCATCGAGCGTCGCTTGGAAGATGCTGAAGCCGAGCCCGGTGCCGCTGATCGCGTTGTGGTGCGCCCCGGATTCGATGAGCACGCCATTGGCGCCGTTGCCGAAGTCGGTGCCGGCGGCGCCCGTCTCGTCCGTGCCGATGAAATCCTGATAGACGAACGTCAGGAACGACTTGTCGCCTGTGACCTTCACGCCATTACCGTCGTTGGCCGAGATCACGTTGCGGGTCCAGGCGGGATGGGCGCCGCCGACCAGCACGTTGGAGGAGTCGACGATCAGGATGCCGTCGGCATTGTCGCCATTGCCCAGCGGAATCGGCGTGTGCGCGGTGGCCAGGCCGTTTTCGTACGTGATCGCCACCCCCAGGCCAATCCAGTTGCTGACCACGGCGGTCATGTAGTAGTTGGCCCCCTGGCCGATCGCGTCGTTCCAGGCGGCGGTGTCCGTGAGATTGTTCAGGGCACCTTTCGGGTCACCGAGTTCCTGACCAGCTGGCGCGGTCGTAACGTTCGCCCTCCGAAAATCGAACGCATCCTCGATCAAGATCCCCGGCCCGGTGTTGCCGGCGATGTAGTTGCGGCTCCCCAGGTTGGCGGCGTAGGTGTCGCCACCGATGTTGGTGGCCAGCGCCCCGTCGGCGACTTTGACCCCCGGCCCGGCGTTCCCCAGCGCCGTCTGGCCGTCGGCCGAGAGGCCAATCAGATTGCCGGCGACGACGGTGACGGACGTCCCCTGTCCGGTGACCAGCACGCCGGGCCCACCGCTGCCAGGATCACCGTTGGCCGAGATCACGTTGCCGTAGAACTGGCGGTCGAGGTCGATGCTCCAGGCGCCGACGAGGGTGGCGGCGGCCGCGTTGTCGACAAGCACTCCGCCCTGGCCGTTGGGGGCGGCCGCCGCGCCCGAGCCGTCCACGCCCACGAAGTTGCCGGCGACGGAGTTGGCCAACGTGCCGTACGGCTTGACGGCCGAGTTCTCGAACTCGGGGTCGACGAGCAATTCCTCGGGTACCAGGAACGGATCGCGGCGCCGCTCGGCGTGGAAGATGCCGCGCTCTTGGCCCGGCACGACCAGCCCACTGACGTGGACCCCCCAGCCGCGGTTGCCCGAGATGACGTTGCCGAGGAACTCGGCCGCGGCCTTTTCCTCCTCGACGGGATCGCCGCCGGGATCGGGCAGGATCGCGCCGACGACGCTGGCTTGCACGCCTGACTCCAGCAGCACGCCATCCCCCCAGTTGCCTTGCTCGACCTGGCCGGCCAGGTTGAGTGTGGCGGTACCGTCGGTCTGAGTGCCGATCTGGTTGGCCGAGATGATGCTGCCGAAGAGCGCGACGCGGGGCGTGCCAGTGACGTGCACGCCGTGGGCCGTGGTTAGGGCGTCGCCGTTGCCGGAGATGGTGTTCTGGACGACCAGCGCATGGGAGTTCTCGACGAACACGCCGTCGCCGCCATTGCCCAAGAGCAGGTCGTCGGCAGTGATGCCGATCGAGTTGCCAGCCACCAAGGTGGCGACCAGCTCGGCGATGGGGTCGTTAATCTCGAAGGATTCGTTGCCTTGCACGTTGTAGAGTGAGTAAGTCTCCTGCGGTTCTTCGTCGCTGGGGGTGGGGAGGTAGTTGTTCAGAGGCTCAACGAGCAACTGGTTGTAGAGCGGCGTGCCGACGATTTTGACGCCCCCCAGGGCGTTGGCGACGATCGTGTTGCCGCCCGGCGGCGTCGCCGCGATCTCTTCGGCGCCGATGATCGTGACCCGGGCCGCCTGTTCGACGAGCACGCCATGTGCGAGATTGCCGGCGGCCGTGTCGGCGTCCTCGTTCGTGCCGATGTAGTTCGACTGGATGCGGTTGAGGACCGCCACGGCGCCGGTCCACTGCTGGGTGGATGTCTCGACCGGCACGAGCGAGGACTGCCTGGCGCCGCCGTCGCCGCCGAGGTTGGCGGCGATGGCGGCCAGCATGGCGTCCAGCCGGTCGCGCCACTGGGCGAACGTGCCGGCGGTGCCGCCGGAGAAGGAGGAGAGCAGCATCGACTGCGGCTGGTAGTTGGCTGTGCCCGTGACGCGGACGCCGTTCTGCGAGTTGAACGAGATGTAATTGCGCTGGGCGGTGTCGAGGCCGCCGATCGTGTTCAGGCTGGCGCCGTCGATGAGGACGCCGTCGCCAGTGTTGCCGATGTCGGAGTCGCCGGCGTCGATGCCGATCCAGTTGCCGGTGACCACGTTGCCGGTGGCGCTGTTGGAAATTGCGTAAGTTTCCCAGGAGACGAGCTCCGGCTGGTCGGGATCGCCGGCGAACGTCTCGACCGTGGTACCTCCCAAGCCGTCGATCTCGACGCCTGCGGCGCCGTTGTCGCCGATCGTGTTGCTCGAGACGACATTCTCGGAGGCGTGCTGGATGAGCACCCCTTGGGCAGAGTTCCACGTGATCGTGTTGCCGCCGATCGTGTTGCCAGTTGCGGTGCTGTTGACCGTGTAATTGGAAAGCGTGGGCGCAACCAGCACTTCCAAGTACAAGTCGGCGGTGTCTCGGGTCTCGTCGTCGCCAAGGATGACGACGCCGACGCCGTTGCCGGTGATGACGCTGTCGGCGATCGTGTTGTTGTCGGCGTCGCCGCTGGCGGTACCGTCGATCTTGACGCCTGCGCCTTTGAAACCGCTGATCTCTAGTCCGGTGACCACGGAGCCCGAGGCGTTGATCACGAGACCATCGGCGATGGTGGTTGACAATCCGCCCCAGGAAACCTGAATCAGGACCTGGGTGTTGCCGACGCCCCCCTGGCTAAAGCCGTTGATCGTCACATCGTCCCTGGTGATGGGCGACAGCGCATCGGTCAGGGAGATCGTCTGCTGGCTGCCGGTGGTGCCGATCGCGAAGCGGATTTCATGCGGTCCGCTGGTGTCAGCGTTAGCGTCGAGGATGGCCTGGGCCAACGAGCCAGGGCCTGAATTGTCGGTGTTGCCGACGGTAAAGACTGTCAGCAGCCGGCGGTCTTCGAGCGGCTCGAACCGCAGCCGCTTCGCGCGCAGCGAAGACTGCCGACCGAAACGGCGAGTCGGCATAGCGCGTTTGAAGATCACGGGCTTTCTGCCCCCTGTTCCCAGTGCCGTTGTTACGCCGGAATGCGGATCGACGGCGTCATGGTTCCCTTGATGGCGATGCTCTTGACGTATTGCCCCTTGACCGTCGCCGGCTTGAGGTGCAGGACGTGGTCGATAAACGCCCGGATGTTGTCGGTCAGCTTGTCGGCTTCGAAGCTGAGCTTGCCGGCCACGGCGTGGACGATGCCGCCGGCGTCGTTGCGGAACTCGACCTTGCCCGCCATGTATTCTTTGACGGTTTTGCCGATTTCTGGCGTGACGGTCCCGGCGCGCGGCGACGGCATCAGCCCGCGCGGCCCGAGCACTTTGCCCAATGGCCCGACGAGGCCCATCATGTCGGGAGCGGCAATGCAAACGTCGAACTCGGTCCAGCCATCCTTGATTTTCTTGGCCAGGTCGTCGGCTCCCACGGTATCGGCGCCGGCAGCTTTGGCCTGATCGGCCAGATCGCCTTTGGCGAAGACGACCACGCGCAGGCTCTTGCCGATGCCGTGCGGCAAGACGACCGAGCCGCGGACGATCTGATCGGCCTGCTTGGCGTCGACCCCCAGCCGAATCGCGATCTCGACGGTCTGGTCGAACTTCGTGGTGTTGAATTGCTTCAACAGCGCCACGGCCTCGGGAAGCGGCAGGGTGTCTTGACCGGGAGCCTTCTTGAGCAGCCCGCGCATGCGTTTGCTGGACTTAGCCATCGCGCTACCTGATTGACTGTTGTAGATCGTGGTTTCTCGTGCTGGTTGGTTGCGTGCCGCACGCTCGCGCGGCTTAACCTTCGACGGTCAGCCCCATGCTGCGGGCGGTTCCTTCGATCATTCGCCGGGCGTGCTCGACATCGCGGGCATTGAGGTCGGCAATCTTCTGTTTAACGATGTCGTCGACCTGAGCGCGGGACACCTTGCCGACCTTTTCCTTGTTGGGCACACCCGAGCCCTTGGCGATGCCGGCCGCTTGCTTGAGCAGGGCAGCCGCCGGCGGGCTTTTGGTGACGAAATCGAAGCTGCGGTCGTTAAACACGCGCACGACGACGGGGATCGGCATCCCCCCGGCGTCGCGCGTGCGTTCGTTGAACTGCATCACGAACTGACCGAGGTTAATGCCGTGCCGGCCCAAGGCCGTGCCCACCGGCGGCGCGGGCGTGGCCTGCCCGCCGGGAACCTGGAACTTCACTTCGGCAACGAGTTGCTTAGCCATGGTTGGTGTGCTTGCTCTGGAAAATGCGGCCGGTCGCTTTGATCTTCAAAAGCGGCGGCGGGCTCGACCGTTAAACGCTTTCAACTTGCCAGTACTCGAGTTCAACTGGCGTCGAGCGACCGAAGATGTTGATCATCACGGTCACGCGACCGTTGGTCTGATCGATACTGTCGACGTCGCCTTCGAAGTTCTCGAAGGTTCCTTCGTTGATCTTCACGCGGTCCCCCGGCTTGAAGCTGATCTTGAGCTTCGGTGCCTCTTCGGTTTTTTCTTCTTGCTTGGCGATCAGCCGCGAGACCTCGTGTTCCTGCATCGGGATCGGTTTGCCGCCAGCGCCGGTGAAATCGCCGATGCCGGGCGTGTCGCGCACCAAGAACCAGGTGTCCTCGTTGATGTGCATGTTCACGACGATGTAGCCAGGATACAGCTTGCGCTTGACGACTTTCTTCTTGCCACCCTTGAATTCGGTGACCATTTCGGTCGGCACGATCACTTCGCCAAAGTGCTTGTCCAAGCCGGCGATGGCGGCGCGGCGGCGCAGCCCATCGGCGATCGTCTCCTCGCGATTGCTCTGCACCTTGAGGATGTACCACTTCATGTCGATCGGTTCGTCGCTGACCGATTCGTCGGCCGCGACCGGTTGCTTGGCGGCTGCCGAGCGACCATTGCGTTTCGCTGGAGACGCGGCGGGCTCGGCCGGCGCGGCAACCTCGGCCTCGGCTTCTTCCTGTGTACGTTGCGCGGCGGCCACTTCCGAGGCCAGTCGCTCGGCTTCCGCCGGCGACTCGGCGATTGCCTCGGGCTCGGGCGTGGGCATGCCGCCGGTTACGGGTTCACCGGCTTCTGCGGCGGCCTGCGGAGCAACTTCGGCGGCGACCATCCCCTCGCCGGCGGCGTCGACGGCTGCCTTGGGGGGCTGGGTTTGGGGGGGCGACGCGTCGTCACCCTCGAGCGGAGTGGGGGCATCGCTGGGCGCAGCAGCATACGCACCCGTGTTCGCCGACTGAGCCTCGAATGAGGCAGCATCCGGTTCGCCCAAGGGCGGCATCTGCTCGGCTGTGCTGTCGCGATCGTCGATCACCGAAAACTCGCTATCTCAGTGTCCAGGTAGGGAATGCGGCGTGTCAGTCGCCGACTCCGTCGTCACCCAATCCCGAGCGCCTGCAAGGCAGTCTTCCAAATGATGTCGTACAGAAACAAGATGGCTGCCAGGGCGAAAATCGTGAACATGACGACGAACGTGCTGCGAAACAAGGTATCGCGGGTGGGCCACGATACTTTGTTCATCTCCGCTTCGACGGCGATCAAGAAATCGGCGAACTGCGGAATGTTAATCACGCGAAAGCAAATCCAGACGCCAACGACGGCTAGCACCATCGGTGTCAGGTATTGCCAGAGCGGGCCCCACTGCACCAACTGCAGGCTCAATCGCCAACAGCCCAGCACGACTGCGCCGGCCAGCACCCCGAAGGTGATTTGGCGCGCAAACCTCCCCTGACTCCGTTTGTAGAGCCCGGCCTCGAACAGCACCCGCACCAGCGGATGCCTGTCATCCTTCGCCATGGCCATGTCGTCCCTGAACCTTTGCGGAGTTAAAGGTGATGGAATTGTCGCGAGAAGCGTCGTGCCAAGCCCGCAGCGGTATGCATCCGGTTCGAGGAAGTTATCGGACCGCCAGCCGAAAGGACGTCGCTGTTCCTTTCGGCGGGCGATCGGTGCCGAAACACTTGCTGGTCTTCGGCTCGTTATCAGCGCCATGCCACGTGTGGGCCTGGCGATCGCTCCGGGAACGCGAAACCAATTCACGATCCCTTCGCTAGCTGGCAGGGGCGGCGGGAATCGAACTCGCAACCTCTGGTTTTGGAGACCAGCGCTCTGCCAATTGAGCTACACCCCTAACGCGTCGTCGGCGCCGGGCTTGCGAGCCCAATGGGAGCCGACCACACACGAGTTTCCTACCGGCGTCCTTCGACTCGCGAGCATGCTCTGCCTAGGCTGCCTTACGCGAGGATCTTGGTCACCACGCCCGAGCCCACGGTCTTGCCACCCTCACGAATCGCGAATCGCACGCCGTCGTCCATGGCGATCGGCGAAATCAGTTCCACCGCCAACCGGGCGTTGTCGCCCGGCATGCACATTTCGGCATCGCCCGCGAGGTTGGCCGAGCCGGTGACGTCGGTCGTGCGGAAGTAGAACTGCGGGCGGTAGCCGCTAAAGAACGGCGTGTGCCGGCCACCTTCTTCCTTCGACAAGACGTAGACTTCGGCCTCGAACTTGGTGTGCGGCGTAATCGAGCCGGGCTTGGCCAACACCTGGCCACGCTCGATTTCCTCGCGCTTGATACCGCGTAACAGGCAGCCGACGTTGTCCCCGGCCTGACCCTGATCCAGGCTCTTGTTGAACATTTCGACGCCGGTCACGACCGTCTTCCGCGGCTGGGCGGTCAAGCCGATGATCTCGATTTCGTCGCCGACCTTGACCACGCCGCGCTCGATGCGACCGGTGACCACGGTACCGCGGCCTTCGATCGAGAAGACGTCCTCGATGGCCATCAAGAACGGCTTGTCGACCTCGCGAACCGGCTCGGGAATATACGCGTCGATCGCCTCCATCAACTCGGTGATGCACTTGCTGGCTTCGGGATCGCTCGGCTTGTCATAGGCCGGCTTCGAAGCGCCGCGGATGATCGGAATCTCATCGCCCGGGAAGCCGTAGTGCGTGAGCAGCTCACGCAGCTCAAGCTCGACAAGCTCCAACAGCTCGGGATCGTCGACCAGGTCGCACTTGTTGAGGAACACGACCAAGGCCGGCACGCCGACTTGACGGGCCAGCAGGATGTGTTCGCGGGTTTGCGGCATCGGGCCGTCGGCGGCCGACACCACCAGAATCGCCCCGTCCATCTGGGCGGCGCCGGTGATCATGTTCTTGATGAAGTCGGCGTGGCCCGGACAGTCGATGTGGGCATAGTGGCGGTTGGGTGTCTCGTATTCGACGTGGCTGACGGCGATGGTCACGGTCTTGGTTTCATCGCGGACGGTGCCACCCTTGGCGATTTCGGCATAGGCCTTGGGCTTGGCCATCCCCTTGGCGCCCTGGACCGCGAGGATCGCGCCGGTCAAAGTCGTCTTGCCGTGGTCGATGTGCCCGATCGTGCCGACGTTGACGTGTGGTTTCTTGCGTTCGAATACTGCTTTGGCCATGACACTCCCTGCGTTCTATCGAACTGTCGTCGAAGTTAATTTCCGATTTTCAGCGGGCGATTGCGTTCCACAAAAAGCTGCTGAAGGGACTTGAACCCTTGACCTCGTCCTTACCAAGGACGCGCTCTACCGACTGAGCTACAGCAGCGCTGGCCAAGCTACCGCTGCGCCGGCCCGGCGGTCGCCGCCGCAGGTTCCGCGCCAGCGCGGGGGCGCTTTCGCCCAGTGGAGTTTTCGTTTGTTCGTGTTCGTTCGGCGCCCGACCGTCCCATCCCGATGCAGTCTGTTCTGGTTCGACTCGCCTTGCGTCCTCGCTCATCGACGGACCGGATGGCCAAGGCCGACTCGAAAGCGGGTGAAGGGAATCGAACCCTCGTCTTTAGCTTGGAAGGCTATTGCTCTACCATTGAGCTACACCCGCGAAGCTCGGCGTGCGGTAAGGAACTCGCGTTCGTTTTGCGGCTGGCCGCGCTTCGGTTTCCGACGCGCGTTGGCCTAGCAAGCCTGGTGCTGGTGGCTTTGATCTCCGGGCCCGGTGCCTAACGTGTTTGGTTCGTGTGTTTTAAGTTCGTGGATTCGTGATTGTGTCTGGCGTCCGTGATTTGGTTGGCGTCGTCGAACCGTTCCCTGCGCCGGCACGCCAATGGGCGGTGCAGGATTCGAACCTGCGAAGGCAGAGCCATCAGATTTACAGTCTGACCCCTTTGACCGCTCGGGAAACCGCCCGCTGCGGGACCCCCTCGTTCGTTGGACCAGCTAGCGGAGGGACTTGAACCCACAACCTGCTGATTACAAATCAGCTGCTCTGCCAATTGAGCTACGCTAGCGAACCCTAAGGTCCGTCGTAAAAACATGTAACTATAATGAAGCCACGGGGGCCTGCAAGCCGGGAGCGCGAAAAACAATCTCGCCACGCAATGCTAGCAGCACGGGAAGCTAAAGCCCAGGGCAGACGGTCGTTCGGCGCGCTTTGATTGCCGACATCTGGCCGTCTGCCCTGGGCTTGGGCCGTCGATCGTTAGAAGAGCCAGTCGATCTTCTCTTCCTCGGCCGCCTTGCGCAGCTTGCTGAGCGCTCGGGCCTCGATCTGGCGGATGCGCTCCTTAGTGACGCCCATCTCAGCCCCAACTTCCTTGAGCGTAAGGGGTTCATGCCCCTGCTCGAGGCCGAAGCGGCTGACGATGATCTTTTGCTCGCGTTCGTCGAGTACACCCAGGATGCGGCCGACTTGGGCTTCACGTTGGGCTTGGGCTGTTTCCAACTCGAGCTCGTCGCTGCGCACGTCCTGCGTGGCGATGAACATTTCGTCGTGGCTCGTGCGGAAACGGTCCCGCTGGCGATGCTCGTCGGGGATGGTGCGGGCGTAGTTCTTCATGATTGCCCACGTGGCATAGGTGCTGAACTTGTTGCCGCGCGTGTAATCGAACTTCTCCACCGCCCGCATCAGCGACATGTTGCCGTCGCTGACCAGCTCGAAGAAATCGCCGGTGCTGCCGACATGCCGCTTGGCGATCGAAACCACCAGCCGCAGATTGGCGCGGATGATCTGGTTCTTGGTTTGCACCGCCTCGCCGTAGTGGCGTTCGATTTCGGCCATCAGCGCACTGCGTGGATGAGCGGGGTCCAACTCCGCGCGCAGTCGGTTGGCCTTGAATTTCAGGTAGTTGAGCTTGCGGAACAGGTACGCCTCTTGCTCGCGCGTCAAGAGCGGCACCTCGTACAAGCTGGCCAGGTACGGCGGCAAGCCGCTCGGCTGGCGGCTGGCGCGCGCCTGGGGTGCGGCCGGCATGGGGGTGCCGAGGATCGTCTTGTCGGCGTTGGCGCGCTCGAACTCGGGGCTGGGAATGTAATCTAGCGGCAGCGCCAGCACTTGCCGGGCATGCATCTCGTTGATGACGCGGTAGATGCTCGTCTTCGTGCGGCAGTGCTGCCGGCTCAAGACCTCGACCGAGACCCCGCGGCGGTACTGCTGATAGATCTTCTGCTTGGCCTCTTCGCTCAGCACGCCGGTGCTCTCGGGGAACACCGCCGATTCGGGATGTTCCTGGTCGAACTGCTTGATGGTGTAACGAATGGTTTCCACGCTGCGGTCGAATCGCTTGGCGAGTCGCTTGGTGACTTCGGCGGGGCAGCCACCGGCCAGAACCAGCCGGCGGGCCCGGCGAATGATGTTGTCGCGCTGGACATCGTTCAATTGGCTGAAGCGGCTGCCGCGGCTGACGCGATCTTCGTTGCCGGCCACAAACCGATCGACCGAGCTTTGCAAGAAGCCGACGCGCTTGCGGCCATCGAACACGAAGCGACGGCTCACCAGGCCTTGCTGGCGCCAGCGGGCGATCGTTTTGGTCGACACATTGAACTGCTTGCTGAGCTCATCCACCGTTAAGACGCGCTCGCCGGCCGCCTGCGAGGGGACGTCGGCCGCGTCGGACAAGTCTTCGACAAACAGCCGCAGGTCGTGGCGCGCGGCATCGCCGTCGAGCTTGACTGGTGGGGCAACCTCCGGACGGAAGTCGGTGATCCGATAGCAGAGATACTCGTAGGTGTAGACCCGCTGCGGATCCAACTCTGCCAAGAGCTTCTCGGCGCGGTTGACTTGTTCGATCTTCTTCTCGCGCGGCGCGAACCGGACCTGCTGGTCACGCAGCTCGCGAATTGCGGTGTGGCGATACTCGGTGTGCATCGTAGGACCTCTTCTCGGGCAGACCTTGCGGTGTTCCCTGCGAGTCCTTCGCGCCGACAAGGCTAGTTTTCCAGATTTGACTGCCAGCTTCCCACTGCACGCGGCTTTTGGGTTGATCCCCCTGTTACGTCTCCTGCCTTCTCATAACCGTTTGCGGGAGTTCGCTTTAACAGCGGCACAGCGTTTCGCGGTGGGCCGCCGGTTCTATCGTAACGATTGCGGCGTTCCCTGTCACGCAACGCGCCACGGTTGCCGGGCGGCTGGTTGTGTCTACTACTACGCAACTAAGTGTCCAGAGGTGCACCAAAAGTTCGCGAATTTTTCCTGACCTTACGGCAAATCCAGTACCAGCAAAGTTTTCGGTTCAACTCGCGTCTCTGAAAACGACGATGAAGCCGGTTGTAACGATTTTGTGGCTGCTGGCGAGCCCTCGTGCTGCGCTACCCGCGCGTTACAGCTTGCTGTGAGCCCCCATTTTCTCAGCGGACCCCATCCCTGCAGTCAAGATGCAAGTCAAGTCTATCATTTACGTTGCGGTTCTGGTGGTAGGACAGCTCGTTTCCTCAACCACAGAAGCGGCCGACGGCGCCGAGTTTGACCTGCGCCCGCGGCTGTCCGCCGGCCAGTGTGCTCGTGTCACGGCCAACCTTGAAGTTGAGGGGAAGCTCCACCTCGCTGGTCAGGAACAAACGGAGGAAGTTCCCCTTAAAGCCTCTGGTGCACTGGAATATGACGAGCAACTCTTAGCGGTGCCCGACGCTCCCCTGGCCAATTGCCGGAGTGCACGCTGGTTTCATAAGGCTGAAGCCGCTTTCCATGTCAAATCGCAGCAGTCGACCATCCAATTGGATGACCGTCGACGGCTGATCGTGGTCGATTGGGCAGCCAATGCTGCCGCTGGTGTTGCGGTCGAGGGCCGTTTAACCCGGGACGAACTCGACCTCATCGAGCCGCCGGGTAACAGCCTGTTGGTCGACGGGCTTCTGCCCCAGCAGCCGGTCAAGGTCGAGGAATCGTGGACACACGCCCCCGAGTTGCTCGCGGCACTCTTGGGCATAGACGCCGTGACGAGCGCCGAGGTTCACAGCGTGCTTCGCGAAGCCGACGCCTCGGCCGCGCGGTGCGAGCTGGCGGGCAATCTGTTTGGCGCCGTTGGCGGCGTCTCGACCGAAATCGAGATCAAGGCCAAATACAAGTTTGAGTTCGGTCCGCGCCGGATCACCTGGCTGGCGATGCTCGTTCACGAGAAGCGGTCGATCAGCCCGGTCACTCCCGGCATCGACGCGGTTAGCCGGCTGCAATTGCAGATCAAGCCGATGTCGAGCTCAGCGCAGCTTGTGAAGCGCAAGGCTTTGCTGTCGCGCGATCCGCTCACTCCGGCCGACCTGCAACTCTCTTATGAGTCGCCGACCGGGCAGTATCGATTGAACTACGATCGCCGCTGGCACGTGATTTCCGAGCAGCCGAACATGCTCGTGCTGCGGCTGCTCGATCGCGGCGGCATGCTGGCTCAGTGCAACGTCTCGACCAAGACGTTGGGAAAGCAAGATGCCGCGCCAGCGCTCACCGGCTTCCAGGAAGAAATCAAGAAGGCGCTCGGCAACAGCTTTGGTCAATTCGTGCGGGCCGGCCAGCATGGCGATGATCCAAAGCGGCAGGTGCTGTGGGTAGTCGCGCAGGGACAGGCCGACGAGCTGCCCATCGAATGGCACTATTTCCTGGTCGCCAACACAACCGGGCAGCAGGTCGTGCTGGCCTTTACGCTGCAGCCCGACGAGGTCGAGGCCTTAAACAAGGCCGACGTGGCGCTGGTGCGCGGATTGGAGTTTCTGCCGCCGGCGACTGATACCGCGGCGACGCCGACCGAACTCCGCGCTCGCTAAACGAATCGATCGATATCGAACAATTCCTACTCGGCTGGCGATTGAGGGAGCATTGGACATGCGACGGAATCTTCACGCAGGTCAATTGGCGCGGCACCTGTTTGTAATGGCGAGCGCTGCGGTCGTCGTGGGCGCAGCGGCCGCGCCGGCCATGGCGCAGCGCATCGTTCCTGGCACAGGCACGATCGTCGACGGGGCCGGCGACGACTTCGAAGACGAAGAGTGGAGCTACACGTTCAACAATCCCAAGGGGAGCAAGGACATCGACGGCAATCGCCGCAAGCCCTCGGGCTATTCGGCGAATGGCCGCTGGTACGAAGGGCCCGACCGCGGCCACCCTGACGTGATTCGCCGCGTGCCGACTCCACCCGACGGGTTGCCCGGCAGCACCGGCGCACTGTTGTTCGCTTCGCGCATGACCGGTGTGCCGAATAAAACTCGTGGCCCGCGCGCGCAGGACGACTTGTTCATGCACGCGTCGCCGCGGGGGAGCAACGCGATCTCGGTCTCGCAGGGACCTAGCGCCGTCGTGCGCGTTTGGCTGCCCCCTTGGGAAGATTGGGAGCCGCGCCACGGCTCGACCTTCGGCTTCCGCACAACGGTCCGCGGGTTAACCGCCGATGGCAAGGATAGCGAGCCCTACTGGCCGGGCATCTTCATCAACTACGCGCCTGGCAGCGAGCGCCGCAATCGCTCGGCCAGAACCACACTCGCGGTTCGCGCGAGAGAGAGCGGGCAAGATTACACGGTGATGAACGTCGAGCAGGACGGCTGGTGGACGATGGGGATGTCGTTCTCACCCGACGGCCGGATTCATTACTACGCACACCCGGGGCTCGACGACCTGACGGAGTCGGACCACCTGGCGTCGCACTATCCGTACAACTTCCGCTGCAAACAGCTCAAGAGCGTGTTCTTCGACGTCTTCAACCAGAACGACGGCAACTGGTCGACCGGCTGGATCATCGACGATCCGACGGTGTACGTGGCCCGGCAAGCGCAAGTGGCGCGGCAGCCGCAGCGACGGAGCAGTGGGCAGCGACGCTCGCGATAGCCCTGCGAAATCGACTGCAAAATGCGTCAACGCCGGGGGCTGCCCTGCCCCCCGGCACCCGACTGCCGCGCGAAGCGGTCGGCCGGCGGCGCTTGCCGGTGCGCAGCTCAAAGCAACGGCGTCTTGTTGGCCGGGCCCTGCCCCGACGCACCCGGCTCGCTGGCGTCTCGTTCAATGCTTGATACGCGACGCGCGGGGTGATTCTGACTGCCGTGTGAGAAGTTCTTGCGACGCAGCAAGCTGACAAGGAACGACCATTTAACGAGCGGCGGGCCCAGGGCAAGCCGACCCTGATTCGCGACCTAGACGCACCTTTTCGCGGCTATGCCCTGGGCTTGGTGGCGTCTAGCACGGCGCGGAAACTACCCTCCCTCGCGGTTCTTCTGATAGATCGCTTGCAGCACGTCCTGCACGTCGTCGAACTTCTTCTTGCCGCCGAGGACCGTATCGAGCAGCTTGCGCGCGTCGGCTTCCGAATGCCCCAGAGTGCGCAGCGCGCGGAAGGCCTCGGCCACGACGTCGTTTTCGACCATGGCCGCGTAGGGCATGTCGCGGGCGACCATCAGCGCGAACTGGGGCACCTTGCGGCGCAGCTTGGCCACGATCCGTTCGGCCGTGGCTGGGCCGATGCCGGGGAGCGTCGCCAGGCTTTTGACGTCCTGCTCTTCGATCGCGATCGCCACCTCGCGCACGGGGCGGACCATCGCCCGCAGCGCCTTCTTGACGCCCACCCCGTCGACCGAGCAGAAGAGCTCGAAGAAATCGCGTTCGATCTCGCTGAAGAAGCCGACGAGGCGCGGGATCAAGCGCCCCTGCATGGCGTTGCCTTCGAGATACTCGATCGTGTGCAAACTGATCGCGTGGCCGAGCTGCGATTGCAGTTGCAGGCGGGTGAATTCGGGGATGAGCACTTCGTACTCGAACGCGCCGACTTCGAGCGTGAGCACGTCGTTCGACAGGGTCAACAGTTTGCCGCTGACTTTGGTGATCAAGAAAAGGTTCTTTCGTAACGTATGGTTGAATAGAGGGGGACGGGAGTCGTTTCTGGTCTGTCGCGAGCGACTGTCTGGACGGCAAGCCAGAAACGACTCCCGTCCCCGTTGTGTCCGACTCGATCCTGCTACGCGCGGCGCTTAGCCAGTTGCACCAGCTCCGGCTGAAGGTAGTAGTGACACAGGGCGATGGCCAGCGCGTCGGCCACATCGGGAGGCTCCGGCGCGACGGCCAAAGCGAACTCGCGCTGGATCGCTTCTTGCATCTGCTGCTTGGGGGCGCGGCCGGCGCCGGTGAGGATTTTTTTGATCTGCGTGGCACTGTACGACTTGACCGGCACATTGGCATGCGTGGCGGCCAGGCAGAGCACGCCGCGCGCGTGCCCCATGAGGATCGCCGTGCGCGGCCGCTGATAGTGCGAATAAAGTTGTTCGAGGGCAACCACCATCGGCTTGAAACCGGTGAGCACTTCGCTGATGCCAGCGTAGAGCTCGGCCAGGCGCTCGGTGAGGGTGCCATGGCTGCGACCGCGAATGACGCCCGCTTCGCAGATGCGCGGCCCGCCCGATGCGACCTCGATCACGGCATAGCCCGTGATATTCAGGCCGGGGTCGATCCCGAGGATTCGCGGCAGATTCGACACGCGTGATTCATCCTTGAGAAGCCGCGATCGCTCGTTGGCTATCCGATCGTCCAATCGGTTCCGCCGGGGCGGTCGGCCAGCGTGATCTTGAGTTCGGCCAGTTTGTTGCGGATCTTGTCGGCGACGGCGAAGTTCTTGGCGGCCCGGGCATCGGCCCGCAGCTCGATCACCAACCCCATCAGGCCCGCCACGAGCTCGTCGTTGGCGCCAGCGGCCGCCGCCGAGACGACGGGCTGCTGAAACAAGTTCAACAGCGACGCAAGCTCACGCAGCACGGCGACCCCTTCGTCCAGCGTCGCCAGGGCCGCCGCGTCTTTCTTGCCAGGGTCTTCGAGGTGGCGCTCGTCGACGAGGCGATTGAGTGCGCGGACCAACTCAAACAGCTCGGCTACGGCGGCCCCGGTGTTGAAGTCGTCGTCCATCGCTTCCAAGAACCGCTCTCGACGCTCGGCGACTGACTTGAGCGTGTCGCCGGTCGACGCCACTTCACTGCCGCGCTGGTTGCGCGCCGGGACCTGGTAATAGCTTCTGCCGGTAACTCGCTCGTAGCGCTGGAAGAAGCGATAGAACGTCTCCAGGCTCTTGGCAGCCTCGCCGATTCGCGCGTCGCTGAAGTAGATCGGGGAGCGGTAATGGCTCGACAGAATGAACAACCGGATTGTCTCGGGCGAGAACGTCTTGAGCAGATCGCGAAAGGGGCTCGCGCCTTTTGACTTGCCCATCTTGCCCGCCTCTTGCGCGGCTTGCTCGCCGGCGGCATCAACGGATCCCGCGGCTGACGCGCGCGTATTGCGGCCGCCGACTTTGCCCACTTCGTCGACCGCTTGCATCAGCCCGTTGTGCATCCAGTATTTGGCTTGCGGCTGGCCATGGCAGCATTCGCTCTGCGCAATCTCGTTCTCGTGATGCGGAAACATCAGGTCGAGCCCGCCGCCGTGAATGTCGAACGTTTCGCCCAGCAGGCGGCGACTCATCGCCGAGCACTCGATGTGCCAGCCGGGGCGACCCGGCCCCCAGGGGCTGTCCCACGAGGGCTCGCCGGGCTTGGCTCCTTTCCAGAGCGCGAAGTCGGCGACGCTGTGCTTGCGGTCGGCCATCTCGCCGCCCTCGCCTTGCATCGAGGCCACGTCGCGCCCGCTGAGCTTGCCGTAAGCGGAGTCTTTCGCCACGTCGAAATACACGTCGCCGGCCGCGGCGTAGGCGAAGCCTTTATCGATCAATGCCTGAATGAAGTCGACGATCTCGGGAATGTTGTCGGTCGCGCGCGGAAAGTGATCGATCGTGTCGATCCCCAGCGCCGCGAGATTCGTCATGTAGTCGGCGGTCATCTCGCGCGCGAGCTCCGGCACGCCGATGCCCCGCTTGGCGGCTTCGTGGATCAGCTTGTCGTCGATGTCGGTGATGTTGACCACCCACGTGACCTGATAGCCTGAGTAGGTGAGATACCGCTTGACGACGTCGAAGATCACCGGCCCGACGAGGTGTCCGATGTGGCTGGGTTTGTATACGGTCGGACCGCACAAGTAGATACCGACCTTGCCGGGGGCGATCGGCTCGAACGGTTCTTTGCTGCGCGAGAGGGTGCTGTAGACGCGCAGGTTTGTGGTCGCCGGCTGACCGGTGGACGGAGGGGCGGCGCCAGGTGCGGAAGTGGCCATGTTCGTGCTTGTTGTCCTGAGGAGTTCTCTGGTGCAGTCAGGCGTTGAGCTGTCGTCAATACGGGAACGATAGCGAGTGGGCCAAGAGCACGACGCACTCGGCCATGACGGCTTCTTCGCGGCCGACAGGCCCGACGCTTTCGCCCGTCTTGGCTTTCAAGTTGATCCGTTTGGCTTCCAGTCGGAGGAGATCGGCCAGGCGCTGGCGAATCGCTTCCTTATGCGGAGTAATCTTAGGTCGTTGAGCGAATACGATGCAGTCGAGGTTGGCGATCTTCCAGCCTGCGTCGTGGACGCGTTGCCAGGCGGCGCGGAGCATTTCGGCCGAGTCGCGGCCTTTGTTGGCCGGATCGGTATCGGGAAACATCTCGCCGATGTCCCCCAGCCCGGCGGCCCCCAACAGCGCGTCGGTCACGGCATGCAGCAAGACGTCGGCGTCGCTGTGCCCAACCGAGTGCTTGTCGTGTTCGATCCGTAAACCGCCCAGCACGAGCGGCCCGCCAGGCTCCAGGCGATGCGTGTCGTGGCCAATGCCGACTCGGGCGTAAAAGTTGATGCGAGCCTCCCCAGGACGCGATGGCGGCGACAACCGATGTCGCTACGCGGTAGTGGTTTACGTACTGCAATCCACCGAGTTCGCGCTGAGTATACCGCAAGCCTGCCTAAGTTGACAACGCGACGTCGATTGCCCTGCCCCCTGCGTCGCGGGGATAATGCCGCGCCCATCAATTACCCGACTCGTCGACGGCTTCACATGGAGATGAAGTTCTTGCCGCAAGTACGTTTCTGGATGCGTTGCTTCGTCATTCAGTCGACCGCGCTTGGGCTCGTTGTCGCTGCCAGGGCCGAGTCCCAGTGGATCGAGCTGTTCGCTGGCGACGAACCGACCAAAGGCTGGGTGGTCACCGAATGGTCGGACCTCAAGAAGCCCGCGCCGCAACAAGCACGCTGGGAGTTCGTCGACGACACGCTGCTGGGGAGCGTGCCGCGCGGCACCTGGCTGGTGAGCGAAGCGGAGTACGGCGACTTCGAACTCGAGTTCGAGTGGCGGCTTGGCCCGCGCGGCAATGGCGGCGTGGCCCTGCGTTCGCCCATGCGGGGCGATCCGGCCTTTGATGGGCTTGAGCTGCAGATGGTCGACCCGCGGTACTTTCCGGCCGATCAGGCGCCGAAGCCGAGCGAGTTGACCGGGAGTTTCTATCGCGCCGCCGCGCCGCGCGTGCAAGTCTTCAAGCCGGAGGATTGGAATCTGTATGAAATTGTCTGCCGGGGGCCGGGCATCAAAGTCGTGCTCAACGGCGAGCTGATTCAGGATTTGAATCTGGACGAACAGATAGCGCGTCCCCTGCGGCACGACGGCAGCGAAGCGCCGACGCTTAAAGATCGGCCGCGTCGCGGGCATATCGGCTTTCAAGAGCTGAGCCGTGGTGGCGGGCGCGTGGAGATTCGCCGCGCGCGGATTCGCACGCTGGATTGATGCCCGCAAAAGGGGACTGGCTCCGAGCAGGTTGCGGCGAGGATCATGGAGCGATGCTCTTGCTCGGTGCCTGTCCCCTTTTGCATTGGTGATACCACGGTCTCACGTTCGGAATACACTCGATGCGAGTCCTTGTCACTGGCGCCACGGGCTTTGTCGGTCGGGCGATTTCGTTCGCGCTGTTGCGCCACGGCCATGGCGTGCTGGCATTCGTCCGCGATCCCGAGAAGGCGCGCGATCTGCTGAGCGCCGGAGCGGCCATCGCTCGTGGCGATATGTGGCAGCCCGACACCTACGTGCCGCTGGTCGCGGAAGTCGACGCGGTGATTCATGCGGCACAAATCGTCACCAAGGGCCGCTTTTCGCGCGTGAAAATCGTCGAAATGCATGTTAGCGACGCGCAGATGACGGCCGCAGTAGCCGGCGCATGCGCCGACCAAGGCAAGGCTTTCATCTACACCAGCGGCGCGCTGACGCATGCGAAGTACGGCGGCGAGTGGATCGAAGAGACCGCGACAGCGCGACCTTGTTTGCTAGCGCACGGCCACGCTGAACGCGAAGCCGAGTTGCTGGAAATGCACCGCGATCGAGGGCTGAAAGCGATGATCGTCAGCCCGGGATTTGTTTACGGGCCCGGCGGCTTTTTGCTGACCACGGCCAAAATGCTCCAGCGCGGGCGCTATCGCATGATCGGCCGTGGAGACAACTTCTGGAGCCTGGTGCACGTCGACGACGTGGGCGAAGCATTTGCACTGGCGCTCGAGCGTGGCCGGCCTGGCGAGTGCTATTTTCTGGCGGACGAGCACCCGATGCTGCGGCGCGACTTCATCAATGCGGTCGCCGCGGGCTTGGGCGTGCCGCCGGTGGGCAATGCGCCCGCCTGGCTGATGAAATTATTGGCGGGCCCGGCATTGGTGGAAGCGCTCACCTCATCTTTTCGCGTTCGCGCCGACAAAGCCCACCGCGAGCTGGGCTGGACGCCGCGCTACGAGTCGTTCGCGGCGGCGCTGCCGGACTTGCTGCCGCAATTTCGCAGCGAAGGATCGTCCGGCTGACGCGAAATGGCCACGTGGCAGTTAGCCGCGGGATTCATCCCGCGCGCTAGCGGGATCGACGTCTCACGAGCTAGCGCGCGGAGCAAGCTCCGCGGCTAACGAACGGCAACTGCGGTTGGTTGCTTTACTCTTGTACGACCTTTTCGGCCACCAGCGAGTCAATCGCGCCGGACGAATAGCCAAGTTCCTCAAGCACTTCGCGCGTATGCTGGCCGACGTGCGGCGCCGGCCGCGGCGGCGACTTCGGCTGATCGCGGATTTCAATAGGACTGCTCACCGTGCGCAGATTGGGAATTTCGGAGCCTTCCACTGGCACGAGCACGCGATTGGCGATCATCTGCTCATCGTGAATGACTTCTTCGGCGTCGGGTACGCGACTCCAGACGATGCCGTGTTCGGCAAAAACGCGTTTCCAATGATCCCAGTCGTGCGCGGCAAAGCACTCGTCTAAGAGTGCAATCAATTCGCGCGAGTTCGCCTTCCGCTGTGGGCCATCGCAAAAGCGCGGGTCCTGCTCCAACTCGGGAACGCCCACCGCGCGGCAGAGCGCCGGCCAATCGCGCGCGGGGGCCAGACAGCACAAGATGAACCGCCGGCCGCAACGGCAGACGTAGTGATTCACCAGGGCGTTGAGCGCGGTAAGATGCGACTGCCGCACGAAGTGCTTCGCGCCGCACATGGTCGCTTGTAAAAAGCAGCCATTAGCCCAGGCGCCATTGGCCATCAGCGACGTCGAGACGTAGCTCCCCTCACCCGAGCGTTCGCGCCGATAAAGCGCCAGCATGATGCCGCCGAACAGGGCCGTGGCACTGGGATGATCTCCCATGCCGGCCACGGAGAGCGCCGGCTCCGAGTCGGCCGGTGCCACCGCGCTCATCAAACCGGAGCGAGCCCAATAGGCCGTCATATCAAAGCCGGGCTGCTCGACATCGGGGCCATCGAGTCCGTAACCGGTCGCGTGGGCGTAGATCAATCGTGGATAGAGCGGCGCGAGGTCGTCGTGCCGCAGCCGCAGTTGGGCAAGGACCGACGGCTGATAATTCGTGACGAAGACGTCGGCCCCTTCGAGCATTCGCAGCACGATATGTCGGCCGGCGTCTTTCTTCAGGTCGATCGAAATGCTGCGCTTGTTGCGAGCGTCGAGTGTCCAGCAGTAGTCGACATCGGCGACGGGCATTGGCGGAGTGCGCCATAGAATTCGATAGGGATCGCCGATGCCCGGCGGCTCCACCTTCACAACCGCGGCGCCGAAATCGGACATAATCGTCGCAGCCACTGGGCCGAAAATGAAGCTGGCGACTTCGACCACGCGCAGCCCGCTGAGAATTCCAGTGTCGTCACTGCTGCCGGCGGTCATGAACGTAGCCCTAGTGGAGCGTCAGCCTAGCTTCGCTGGGTTGACGCGGAACAACGCCAAACGCATCGGCGATTTGGCGCAAGTCTTGTCTAGTGCAGCGTACGCGTGGGGGCGCATTCGTCAAACGTTGGACGCTGCACTACTGCTCGGCGCTAGATCGCGGCGCTGCTTACGGACTGCAGCCTTCGCCGCGGCGCATGAGCAAGAATTTAGCTAGCCGGCGGCCCAAAATCTAATCGCTGGCTGTGGACTGTGCGGCCCGGACGTCAGACGGTCCCTGCCGGCGCTGGCGTCGGCAACAAGAGCCGCAAGCGCTGGCCGAAATTGGTCAAGCTCAACCGCGGCGCCTCGCTGTCGTCGGGGAGATTCACGGTCGGGATCCGCAGAATCAGCGCAATGCCGATTCCGGTACCGATCGCGATTAGCGAGAAGGTTCCCAGCGTGGGCTGAATCACCAGCACCATGACCGTCGACAGCGTCAACGAGAAGGCAATCGCCGAGATCTTAGCGCGCGGACGAATTCCGCCATGCTCGTCCCAGTCGCGCAGCATCTGACCAAAGAGCCGTGATTGCCGCAGCCGGCGATCGAGCCGCGGCGACGAACGGACGAAGAAGTAGCTGGTCGCCAGCACGAAAGGCACTGTTGGCAGCCCTGGCATCACCAGGCCCAGCCCGCTCATTGCCAGGCACCCCATGCCCGCGGCGAGATACGTGATCCGAGTGGCGCCGGTGGCCAGGAGCGGCGCGGTGTTCGACAACTCAGGGCCGTTGAGTAGCGCGGTAAGTCGCTCATTGACCGCCGTGAGCAAACGCCCTTTGGAGACCACGGCTTCGTCGTGCGCGATGCGCAGCAGAGCCTGTGGTGCAATGCCGTGTGCCTTGCGCACTCCAGCGAACTGCTCGACGTCACTGGCCAGTGCCCGCGTCAGGGGACGCCGATTGTGTATCGAGGGGAGCTCGACCTCAAGCGCGCCGCGCCCCAGGCGCCGCAACGACAGCGTGCGCAATCCCAGGTCGCTGCGCACGGTTGCCAGCGCCGGCGCCGCGCGTCGAGCATTTCCGTTGAGCAGGGCCGCTTCCGGCCAGGAGTCGATCGGCGACGTTGGTTGACGCAGCGCCGTCGTCATTTCCTCGAGTGAGGTGAAAGGCCCGGCCTGGCGCGGGTCGAATTCGACCACGATGCTGCGCTGCGCCAGGCCGACCAGAACGGCTTCGACGCACGGCGCACCAAACAACCGTTCGACCAATTGACGGAGCGTGCCGTCGGCGACGCGACGATCGAAATCGGGAAGCTCGATCGTCAGCGAGCGACCCGATGCCGCCACGTCGATGGCAACTTCGCGCGGACCGGTAAACAGTCGCAGGAACTTCATCGAACGTTTCCAGAGATGCGAGCGCAAGCGCGACACAACGGACGCAGGTCCGGTTCTATTAGATAGCTGCGCCGCATGGCGGTTGTTGAAGCAACGCGGATCGTCGCCAGTGATCGGGATGGTTGCCGCTGGCTCCGGTTGTGCCGATTGCTCGGACGACGCCAATCAGACGGTCGCAAAGTGCCGGCCTGATAACATTTCCGCGACGTCGGCTTTTGACATCGCCCGAAGTCGGAGGCAAACTTCCGGTGCCGCCGCTTAAACCCACCGCAGATTACGCAGCTTGGTTAATCCCGCCTACCGCAACCGAATCCGGGGAGAGAATGCCGTGATTGCCGAACATCCTGCCTCGACCGATACCAAGAACGATCCGCTTCAGCAGGTGGCCGCCGCCATGTCGAGCGCCGCGGAGGCGCTGAAGGATGGCGCGTCGGACGCCGCCAAGGCCGTGCAGCGCATCGTGCCGCAGGGAAAGGTATCGCTGTCGAAGGCTGCTTACTCGTGCTGCTACTTCCTCTCCTACGGCGTTGCTTTCCCGACGTTGTTTGTCACCAGCCTGTTGCCGACCAATAACCCGCTGAGCAACGGCCTGCACGACGGCGCGGCGGCCGCTGGCGACATGGTCAAGGACCTGCGATCCCGTTACGAGCAGAAGAAGGTCGCTCGCCGCGAGTCGTTGGCCGCCCGTGCCGAAGAATGCGAAGCAATTGCGGAGGGGGTCGAGGCCATCGCTTGCGGCTAGTCGTCGCCACGACGACCAGCATCCATACCTCCCAGATATCGGTCGGCTTTGTCCGATCTCCAGCTCGCCGGCTGGTGCACACGCCCGACGTGTGCTCGACAGTGAATCACTCCCGCTAGACCCACCGCCGCCCGGGCCTGCGACGCCGGCTTCGCCAGCCGGCCGCAGGCAAGCGTGTTTGTCCAGCCGGCTACTTCCCCAGCCCAGGGCGACAGTCCCTAGGCTTGCCTTGAGCGCGCCGTCACCCCAGCGCCCTGCGCCGGTGCCGAAGCGCTCCTGGCGGTGCTCCCCTCACAAACAGGAGGTTTTGACATGCCCCTCACCCGCAACGAAGTCCTGTATCTGTCGGCCGGCATCGCGATCGGCGCGCTGGCCGGCGCCAATTTCAACAAGATCCGCGATGCGCTGGCTCCCGTGCTCGGCGCGGTCGGCGCTCAGCTCGGCGACTCGTATGCCGGAATCGCGCAAAAGGTTGCCGAACAAGTCGAGTCGCTGCAAGACACCTTGGCCGAAGCCGGCGTCAAGTCCGACGCCGCCTAAGGCCATCGTTCGACGGTCCGCCACATTGACGCTCCATAAGCCGGTACCTAACTCCGAGAGACTCGCACCTGCCATGGACATCCAGGTTTCTTACCCGCACGACGGCGTCATCCGTTTCCACAGCCAGCGGTTGTTCGCCGAGCCAGAAGGCGAACTGTGCCGCGACTTTCTCGAGCGCGTGCTGGCCGCACAGCCCGTGCGCAGCGTGACGATCGCGTCGGGTAAGGCGTCTCCGCGCCGGGCGGTCGCCGATGTGCGGTATTGCGAACATACGGTGACTCGCCGCCAGGCAATCGCGGAAATCGGCGGGCGCTTGTTGGGAAACGCCGCCCATCTCGACGACGCGCACGCGGTAGCACGGCCGCTGTTGGCGGCCGCGCACCTGAAACCGTGCCCGCAGGGAGTGATTCGCATTTATCGCCATGGCCCGTTGGTCACGGCCTGGCAGATTCGTCACGAGTTGCCTGGCCGCCTGAGGTTGCGGCATCCCGCCTTGTACCGCAAGAAGGAAGTCTGTCAGGCGGTCGAGCGCGAACTGATGAGCGTGCTGGGGATCGAGCAGTACAAAACCAGCAGCACAACGGGCAGCGTGCTGGTCAATTACAAGCCGTCGGTTTTGCGCAAAGAGCAGGTACTCGAAATCCTCGAGTCGGCACTGCACAACGTCGACCACCCCGCCGGTTACGACCGACCCGACCTGAGCCTTGCGCTAAGCACGGTCGGCGTGCCACTGTCGATCGGAGCGCAGTTTGCGCTGCCGCCGCTCATGCCGGTGGCCGGCGCACTCTTGGCCTACAACTCGATCACCACATTCAAGAACGCCCGTGAGGTGCTGTTCGTCGAGCGCCGTCTGGGTGTCGACGTGCTCGACGCGATCGTAGTGACCGGGTGCCTAGCGACAGGCTCGATCTTCGCCGGCTCGGTGCTCACCTGGTGCCTGGCCTTCGGTCGGTCGCTCGTCCAGAAGACCCAGGATGACTCGAAAAAGATGCTTCTGAACGTCTTCGGAAAACAGCCGCGCTATGTGTGGCTGTGGCGCGACGGCGTCGAAATTGAAACTCCGCTCGACAAGCTCGTCGCCGGCGATGTGATCGTCGTCAACACGGGCGAAGTCGTGCCAGTCGACGGAACCGTCGCCGAGGGAATGGCGATGATCGATCAGCACGCCCTGACGGGCGAATCAACGCCGGCCGAAAAGGGCATCGGCGACCGCGTCTTCGCCTCGACGGTGATGGTCGCCGGCAAAGTCTTTGTCCGTGTCGAGACTTCAGGGAGTGAAACCACCACGGCCAAGATCAGCCGCATCCTTAACGACTCGGCCGGCTACAAGCTCAGCTCGCAGCACAAGGGAGAGAGGCTTGCCGATAAGGCCGTCGTTCCGACGTTGGCGCTAGGGAGCCTGGCGATTGGCACGCTTGGCCCGGCGGGCGCGATGGCCGTGCTCAACAGCGACTTCGGCACCGGCATTCGCATGGCGGCTCCGTTGGCAATGCTCACCTCGCTGGCCTTGTGCGCTCACAAGGGGATTCTGGTCAAGGATGGCAGGGCCCTGGAACTGCTCAACGAAATCGACACGGTGCTCTTCGACAAGACCGGCACCCTGACGCGCGAGCGGCCCGAAGTCGGGCGCGTGATCGCTTGCCGAAGCTTCAAGCAGTCCGACATCCTGCGCTACGCCGCAGCGGCGGAGAACAAGTTCTCGCACCCGATCGCCAAGGCGATCCTGGAGAAATTCAAGGAAACCGGTCTACCGATGCCGACAGCCGACGAGTCGCAGTACCACGTCGGTTACG
Source organism: Pirellulales bacterium (assembly GCA_019745975.1). Classification (GTDB taxonomy): domain Bacteria; phylum Planctomycetota; class Planctomycetia; order Pirellulales; family JAEUIK01; genus JAIESQ01. The sequence goes on along the minus strand of JAIESQ010000042.1, from coordinate 15,254 downwards.
GCATCACGGTAGGTATCGAGGGGCGCAAGATCCGCGTCGGCAGTAAGCGATTCATGGGCCTGGAGGGCATCGCCATCCCAGCAAAGGTCGAAGCGGCTTTGGCCGAAGCACATCACGAAGGGCACACCATGGTGATGGTGGCTGTCGACGACCGCCTGGCAGGGGCGCTCGAGCTGCAAGCCAGCCAGCGGCCCGAGGTTGAGGAAATCATGCTGGGGTTGCGCGAGCGCGGCATCAAGCATATCGCGATCATTTCGGGCGACCACGAAGCCCCCACCCGCAAGCTCGCGCAGTCGCTGGGGATGGACCAGTATTTCGCGGGCGTGCTGCCTGCTGACAAGGCCTCTTACGTGGAGCGCCTGCAACAGGAAGGGCGCAAAGTCTGCTTTGTGGGGGACGGCATCAACGATTCGATCGCGCTCAAGCAAGCCAACGTGTCGATCTCGCTCCGCGGCGCCTCGTCGATCGCCACGGACACGGCGCACATCGTCTTCATGGAAGAGAGTCTGGCCCGCCTGCTCGATCTGCTCGACGTCGCCCGCGACCTGGATCGCAACGTGCGGCGCAGTTGGGGATTGATCTTGGCGCCCAACATCGCCTGCATTTGCGGAGCGTTCTTCCTGGGGTTCGGCGTGATGGCTTCGGTGCTCACCAACAACGTGGCGGCGCTGGCCGCGCTAGCCAATGGCCTGTTGCCGCTGCGGCGCATTGCCGAGGCGCAAGCCCAGCAAGAACACGAGCAGGAACTGCGCCGCAGCATCCAGGGCATTGGGAATGGGAACATCGCGCCAACACAGGCGGCGGTGAGCCCGACCGTCGCCGCGGCCTCTTCCGATATCGTGCCGAGCCAACGACAGGCGCCGCACTTTGATCGCGCCACGATTGTCGGGACCAGGGCATAGGCGATCTCAAGCTCATACCGAGCAACGAACTTTTTTTGCGAGCGAGATGGCGGAGGCAGTGCGATGAAAGGCGAGACCCCCTTCGTCGAATTCGATATCCCGTGCGATTCGGCGAACGACCCGCCGACGGAGGATGGCTCTCCGCTGGATCGCCGTTTCGACGTTTTCCTGATTGATTCGGGCTGGAACACCGCGATCGGCGCGGCGGTCAAGGAAAACCTCGAGCTAGTTCGACAGTACCTCGAGCGCCAAAACCTCTACATCCTCAGCGCCGAACAATCGCGGAACATTCTGAAGACCCACCCACACTACCTCGGGAGCGATCCGATCTTCCTGGTCGTCGATCGCCAGGCATTCAGCGTGCGCGCGAAGGAGGGCTACGGTTTTCGGCTCAACCTTGGCGTGATGAAGGACGCCGACTCGGCGATTGCCTTGTTGCGCTGGGGGATGCAAATCGTGTGCGACCAGCAAACCGCGCAGCATGTGACGCAAATCGTTCGTCGCACCGCGCGCAAGGAGGGGGTCGAGGGGGCGATCGAAATCATCGCCGAGGCCACCTCCACGCTGGCCGAGGGAGTCATCATCTAACCACGCGTCGCTGACGACATGAGCTGACGCGCGCCGCGCGGGGACTGCCGATTGCGCACAATCACAAGGGGAGAGGAGCTTTGCTAACCATGGGCGAAGAAGTTACGGGCATGATGGCCGGCGTGTTTGGCGTCGTGTTGGTCGCCTACGTGAGCTACAAGGTCAAGCGCAAGCGACAACACCTCAATCGCATCGCCGGCATCTTGCGTAATCACGAAATGGCGTTGGTCGTGAGTCTCGAGGCGCTCGTCGATGGCGGCGAACTAGCCGTCGCCGCGTCAACAGCCTGAAACAGACGATGCTTACCGTGCGACCGACATCGATGGATTCAGGCATCACCGCCAATTCCACGGAATTGCTCGGCCCAAGCGCCGAAGTTGGCTGGCGCATCGTACATGCGCTCCCCGGCCGCATTCGCTTCCGCCATCCCAGGTTGCGCGGCGCGATCGAACTCGCCGAAGCGGTCGTAGACGAACTGCTACGGCTGCCAGGTGTGCACCATGTGGGCACCAGCACGCGCACGGGAAGCGTGCTCGTCCGCTTTGATCACGCGCTTATCAATTCGGAACAAATCGAATCAGCGCTCGACGGCGTCCTCTTGCGAGCCGGGACCTGTCCACAGGTCGGTGTGCCCAGTTGGGACCTGACGCAGTTGTCGCTGGCAACTGGCGCACTCACCGAATTCGCCACGATTGCGGCGGCCCCGCCGACGGCACTCTTGCTGGCCGGAGCACTCGCACCGACGGTCGCCACGGCCTGTAGTCAATTGGCGCGCGGTCGCGTCGGCTCACCGCTGGTGAGCACGGTGATCCTGGCTTCGACCGTGGCCACTGGCAACTACTTCACTGCCGCATTGATGGCCTGGTTTCTGCGCGCCTGGGACCGACAGTACACCGGCGGAATCGCCCGCGCCAGATACCAGGCCAAGCAGCATCTTCGCGCCCGCTGTGCCGGAGACGAAGCGTCGAACCACGATCGCCTGTCGGACAGGCTCGAGCGAGCGATCGACTCAGCTTGCGAAGCACAGACCGAGCGCGGCGGCAAGTTCGCCGACCGCGCGGCCTTGCCGACGTTAACCACCGCGGCAATCGGGCTGGCCGCGGCCGATCTGACTACGGCTGCCGCGATTCTGCGTCCCGACTACGCGACGACTCCCAAGCGGTCTGCCGCTCTCGAGTTCGCTTGCCTGGCGGGCAAGTGCGCACAGTCCGGCGCCTTGATTCTGGAACCCACCGCGTTGGAACGAATCGCCGCGGCCAACGTCGTCGTCATCGACGCGGAGCTGGTCCGACGCTGGTCCGCTGATCGCCATGCGATCCAACAACTTGAGCGTCTGAGAACTGAACTCGGCGTTCGGGTCGGAGTCTTGGGTGTCATCGACGAACTGATCGCCTTGGAAGTATCGGGCCGTTATCAACCGGATTTCGTGCTGGCCGCCGAAGGCGCCGGCGAAGCGGCATTCGAATTGCAACGGTTGCAACGTCAAGGACATCGCGTAGTCCTAATCACGGGTTCGACGCCAGACCGACTCGTGACTCAAGCGATATCTGCGGCGATTCAGTTAGGCGATGCCGAATCGTCCGGGGAGAGCCATGCCACCGCTTTGGTGCTCGACGGCGACGCCGGTGGAATCGTGTTGCTTTGGCAGGTTGCCCGGCAAAGGCGTCGGCACCAGCAGGGAGCTCTGTGGACGACCGCGCTGGCAAACGCCGGATGTGTCGCGGGGGCCTTCCTGTGCGGCTTCACGGGATTGCATGTGGTGTTGCTAACAAACATGGCGACCTGGGGCGTCCATCGGGCGAGCTTGAGGATGAGTACGGGCCAACCGCTGGTGTGGCAGGTGCCAGCCGCGCAGCGACAACTCGAGCGTGCCGCCGCGAAAGTACGAACGACCTACAACCAGATGTTAACCCACGCCGTGCAAATGCAGCCGACGGCGCTTACTGGCGAAGTGCTACCCGCCGCATTGGCGACCTAAGTGACGACCGAGAGAGGCGATCATGTTTTCGCATTCAACAGCCACAGTGCTGCGGCCGGGTAGCCACAACTCCGGGCTGCAGACGAAGGTCAGCGTGCCGCCAATTCCGTGCGGGGAGAGCGTCACCGCGACGATCGACGTTCTGCCATTTGACGCGGCCGCCACGCGCGAGCAGTTGCGTCGCTTGCCCACGGAACTCGGCGTGATGCTGGTTGGGCTGGGCGTCGTAGGCGCGGTTCTGCCGGGCATGATTGGCGTGCCGTTGATCGTAACCGGCAGCGCGGCCCTGCTGCCGCGAACGTTCGCCCCCGTGGAGCGCTGGTTCGAACAGCGGTTTCCTAGTGCCTACCAAGAAGGGTTGCGTTATGTCGATCGCTTCTTGCGCGATTTCAATCGACGTTTTCCGCAGGCGAGACCTGGAGTCGACAGGCTTCCTTTTGCAGCACTAGACGGCCACGTGATAGAAGGCGATCGCCAGCACGGTATAGACCGCCAAGAGCATCGCGCCCTGTAGCCAATTGCACTCCCCGTCGATGGTCAACTGGTTGGTGATGATGACCGCCAGGGCGACCGAGGCCAGTTCAAACGGCGTGAACAACAAGTCCATCGGCTGGCCGATCGGGTAGCTCAAAAAGAGCAGGACCGGTGCAACCAGCAGCGCCACTTGCGTGCTCGCGCCGACCGTAATGCCGAATGACAGATCCATCTTGTTGATGCGCGCGAAGCGAACGGCATTGAACAATTCGGCCGCGTTGCCCACGACAGCCAACAGCACCACACCAGCGAAGATGGGCGTCAGCCCCAGGGCCGTGGCGGCCGGCTCGATCGAGCGGGTGAGGATTTCGCTCATCCAGGCCACGGCCACGGTAGCGCCAGCCAGCATGGCGGCGGCGCCCCAACAATTCGCGGGCTCCTCGGTTCCCTCCTCTTCGCTCACCGGCTCCTGAAACAGTTGCCGGTGGGTCACCAGCGTGAAAAACAGACTGAGCAGATAGACCACGAAGAGCACAAGGGCGATCTCGAAGCTCACTTCATGCTCTTGCTGACTGTTCGTGAAATGAAAGATCGACGGGACCGCCAGTCCGATCGCCGCCAACATCAACAAGCCCGCACTCATCCGCGCCGTGTGTTGATTGAAGCGCTGCCGCTGGTAGCGCACGCCGCCGGCGAGCATCGCGATGCCGAGCGAAAACAACAAATTCGCCAAAATTGACCCGGTCAGCGAAGCTTTCACCACGTCGTGCAGGCCACGGTGCAAGGCAAACAGCGAGATGATGATCTCAGGTGAGTTCCCTAGCGATGCGTTGAGCATGCCCCCCAGCGTGGTGCCGGCGCGGGCGGCGATTTTTTCTGTCGCTTCGCCCATCAAGCCCGCCAGCGGCACGATGGCCACTGTTGACAAGAAGAACATGATCGTCGGCTGAACATCACGCCAATCGAGGAACGCCGTGATGGGCACGAGGACCAGAAGCGCGTTGAGAGGGTTCCAGGAGCGCTTGCCGCGGGGAGCGACGGCAAGCGGGTCAGAGAGCGCGACGGCGGTCATCTTCATGCCAAAATCTAGCCCGCATTTCTCACCAACTTCGTCGCGAGCGGAGTTAAGTGCTTGGATGGCAAGAAGCAGGGTGTGGATCGACCGGAAGCGTATTGGCTCATACGTTGAGGACCGAGACGCACCCGGCGACGCCGCCATCCAAGGACTTGGGCTCCGCGTAGCAGATGGCTGGTGAGAAATGCGGGCTAGGGCGTAATCAGGGCTTGGCGCCGCGCCGTGCCAGGCGGCACAACCTTCCCAGACTGCTCATGCCCTTCCCATCCTTCCACGACGCCGTAGCTTGAGGCGCGGCAATGGCGTGTCGTCGGTTTCTACTGCCGAGTTGCCGGCGAGCGTCACGTACCTGATCTGGACGGTTCGTGTCGGATTTGACTACTGTTACGCGGCTTGCGCTCAGTGCTGGCACGGACTCCGCGTCACTTACAACGGCGCGTCCTGACCGGCGAAGTTGAGCGCAGCTCTCGTCTCATTGCACGTTCACATTCGTTTGATCCCGTCGTTCGTCACTGTAGCGGTTAACTCTCGGAGTGGCCGCAATGTAGTTGATTGCGCGCGACCGGCCACGCCGGCTCGTCGTCCGCAGGGCATGCGCTTCACTGTAGTCGCAGTCACTCGTCGTCTTCCGATGCCGAATAGAACCCCGCGCTATCGCCGGCTTTGCTCAGCGCTGGGCATCTGGTGCGCACCGCGTTCGTGGACTTGTGTCGTCTGTCTCGTCATGGTGACTGCGTTGGCTGGTCGCGAATTGTCGGTCTTTGCGAGCGACTCGCCAAAGTCGACGACCGACGACATCGCGCCCTCCGCTCGGCAGGTGCTGTTGGCGTCGTTCGAGGCGCCGGTTGATTTGCCGCCGGTCGTGTTGGCGGTGCCGCTTGCGCCGTCACCGACGCCGCCATTCGACAGTCAGTTCGGCGCAGCGTTGGCGCGACAACCGTCGGCCGCGCTGAACTCGCCAGCGTTAATTGCTCCGCCAACTGTCGGTGAATTGGCGAGCGAGCAACCCGGCGCGACGGACGATGGCTCGCTCGCTTTTGATGGCTTCGATGTCGAGCGCTCGCGGGAAATGCCCGACGACACCGAAATGAGCCGGCGTCGCCGGTTGGCCACGATCCGCCGTTTCAATCGCCAGTTCGAGACGCTTCCGGGCGTGTGGCTCCGCGGCACCGCCGAACCGAACATTCGCGAGCCCGGGCCTGACAGCTTCAACTTCCCCAACAGCGCTTACGCGGTGCCAGTAGGTGTCGTGTACCTGGAGTCGAGCCCATTTACCTATCGCCGCTACCACAACAGCCCCGTGAAAACGTATTTGGTGCCGTTTCTGCTGCGGGTCGGCATCTTCTCCCGAGTCGAGCTGCGCATGCAGGGGAGCGGCATCACGACCGATGTCCGTCTGCACGACACGCTGCACGGGTTCAGTCCGCTGATCTTCGGCTTCAAACACAATTGGTGGGAGGAGGACCGCGACAACTTCATCCCTGCCGTGGGGCTGGAAATGGAGTTTCAGACCAACTTGGGTTCGCCGCACTTGTCGACGCCGCAAACCCAGCCGAGCTATTCGTTGAACTTCGACCATTCGCTGCCGTTCGACTTTGTCTTTGAATGGAACATCGGTGGCACCTATGGCGCCAAGACCGGCGATGGTCGCGTCATGCAGTTCAATTTCGAGTATTCGCTGCAAGGGCCGATCGTCGACAATGTGGAAATGTTCGTGCACGGGTTCGTCAACGAGCCGGCGACCGGCACGCGCTTCAAGGATGGCTCGATGGTGGGCGTCGGTGGCATCTGGTACGTGGCGCGACGGTTAAGCGTCTACGGCAGCTATAGTCACGGACTGACCCCCTCATCGATCCGGCTGCTGGTGCAGTTGGGGCTCGCGGTCGCGTTCTGAGCTTCCGCGCCCGGCAAGGCGTGCCAGCGGCCCGCGTGGCTATACTGAGCGGATGAGCGCCCTTGTCGAAAACCCGTTGTTTTGGATCGCCGTCACCGTGCTGTTCGAGGCACTCCTGGCGATCGCGCTGGTGCGTACCGGTCGGGGAGTCCTGCTGGCAGCGATGGTTGGCGTGTTGCTGGTAGGCGCGGCCGGGTTACTGCTGGAACGGTTCGTCGTTACCGAGCGAGAAGAAATCGAGGCAGCTTTCGACGATATCGCCGATGCGCTCGCGCGCGACGACCTCAATGGAGTGCTTGCGCGGCTGGCACCCGAAGCAGCCATCTTGCGAACCGAAGCCTCCAGCCGAATGCCGCGCGTGGTGATCAACAGCGCCAAAGTGCGCGATTTGAGAGTGTCGATCAACGCGCGGGCCAATCCGCTGACCGCGCGGGCGGACTTCAAAGCGATCATCGATGCCCGCGACAAGCAAGGTGAAGTGCCCTACGAGCACTTCATTCGCCAATTCAGCGTCGGCCTGCGGCGTGACGGCGATCGTTGGCTGTTGACCGATTACACGTCGCGCGATTTGCTCGATCCCGACGCGCCGCGATGAACGCGCTTGGCCCGGCGGTTCACTGTCCGTCAATCAGGTGCCGTCAATTGCCACGAGCGCATCGCGTTGAGATGCCCACGCTTGGTCAGGTCGTAATCCAACGGCGTGACCGTCACGTAGCCCTTGAGCAGCGCCGATAAATCGGTTTCTTCAGGCGTGGCTGGTGCAGGCGGGTCGTTGGTCGCCCAATAATAGCTGCGGCCGCGCGGATCGATCCGCTTTTCGAAACTTTCGCCGTACCGCGCCACCGCCATCGGCACCACCCGCACTTCAGGAGCAGGCAACTTCAGGGCGGCGAGCGGGATGTTGACGTTATACAGTTGCGGCCGCGGGCCCTGCTGTTCGAGGAGTTGCTCGATCAGCCGGCCGGCGATCTTTGCCGCCCGAGCGTAGTCGGCATGTGGATCGTACTCCAACGACACGGCCACGCTGGTGATCTCGAAGAAGGCCCCCTCGATGGCGGCCGCCACGGTGCCCGAGTAGAGCACGTTGATGCCGGCGTTCAGGCCCGAATTGATGCCGCTGACGACCAGTTTTGGACGCTGCGGGCAGAACTCGAACAAGCCGATCTTCACGCAATCGGCAGGGCTCCCCTCCACGGCCCAGCCGCGACGTCGTTCGCCTGCGAAGATCTCCTGGCAGACGAGCGGGCTCAGAAAGGTAATCGAATGGCCAACGCCACTTTGTTCAACCGCTGGGGAGACGACGCAAACGTCGCCCAGACGGCGCAGTTCCCATTCGAGAGCTTCGAGTCCAGGCGCGTAAATACCGTCGTCGTTGGTCAGCAGAATCTGCATGAAGGATGGGTCCTCGCGGTTCCCTGAGGTAGGTCGCAGCGCACGTGCAAAGCGTGTAAGCCGAGTTTAACGCGAGACGCTCGCGCTTTCGAGGCCGTGGAGGTATCGCACCGTCACGATGCGCGCCTTGCTTGGGCCATTGATGAGTAGCGTGATCCGACGATTCTCAGTCGAACTCGATCAGGTTCACATCGCCGTCGCGTCCGGCGATGCGCCCCGTGCGGCCGACGAATTCTGTTTGCATCATCGCAGTTAACAGCGCTTTGTCTTCGCGACGCGTTTGGGCCCACCCCCGTCGGCCCGCCGCCGTGCGCCCCAACACAATCCCTACCTCAGGCGCGCCAGTGGGATCGTGCCACACCGTGTAAGCATCAACCGTCAATTCACCCTGCGGCGCCAGCTCGACCTCCAGCGGCTCGGGCTGGATGATCTGTCGGCGAAACTCCTCGCTCGGCGTGCGCCGCCACGGGCGACCGGGCTCGCGGGCACTATACAGCCCGGCTGCGTGCTTCGTGCAGAACCAACCGTTGGCGGTCACCAGTCCAAATTCGTCGCGCTGCGCACGGCAGCGGGCCACGGCCTCGACAATCGCGTGCATCGTGTAATTGCAGCCCGCCCCGCCAAAGTACGGTAACCCGCCCGTGAGTGTGCGCGGCCGCGGATCGTCGCGCGCGATCCCCAACGCCAGCTCGGCGATCCGCACCATGCAATGGAAGCAGCTATACAGATCGAAGAAATGAATGTCATCCAGCCCGATGCCGGCCTGCGCGAGCACGTCGTCGACCATCGCGCGGATAGCCGGCGAGTCGGCCAGCTCAGGACGCTGGCTTACGTACCAGATATCGGCGGCATCCTGTCCGGCCCAGGGATAAACCCAGCGCTGGCGCGGGATGCCTAGCCGCGCGGCGTGTTCGGTCGTGGTCAAAATGACCGCCGCCGCCTGATCGACTTCCATCACCGCGTTCAAGTATTTCGTATACGGGAAACCGACCAGGCGGTTCTTCGGCGTGACGGTGACAATCTCTTCGGCACTGCGGGCGATTGGAAACCAGGCGTGCGGATTCCGCGCGGCGACGGCGCTGTACGCTTCGCCCCAGCGGCCCAGCACGCGCCGCTCCTCAGCCAGCGATTGACCTTCGGCCACACGCAGCGCACTGGCCAGCATCGGGTAGACGCGCGTCGGATGATCGGCAAAGTGATCCTGCTCGACCGGCAGGCTGCCGTGCTCCTCGCGGCCGACCATTTCGATTTCGACCGGCACGGGAATGAACTGCTGCCCTTGCCCCGCGCGAAACGCCAGCGTGGCCGAACGCCCCACTTCGCAGCCCGTGAGAATGCTGACCTGGCTTTCGCCAGCGGCCAGCCGATCGCAGGCCCGATTCACCAGCCATTGCGGAAAGCTGCCGCTGATGGCCGTGTACTCAAGCGTTGCCGGCTGGATATCGAGCACCTCGGCCAACGCCCGCGGCGCGTCAGGCGGCCAATAGCTCAGCATGTTGACAACGTGCAACGAGTCGGCCTCGCGCACCAGCGCCGGCGCGCCGGCATCCTCGGCCGCGGCGCGCACCACCCCGCTCATGAAGTCGAACGGCGGGATGAAGTCATCGACGCTCTGCGGGTGGTTGGTATGCTGCGCGACCCCGACGATCACCGGCACGGCGCGCTGGGAGCCGGCTGCACCACGCCCCGCCGCATCAGCCACTGAGTTTTTCTCCGCGCTCGGCTCGCTCGCGCAGGTAGTCGCACGGTTCGTACATCGCGCCGAACTGCCGACTCCACTCCGTCAGTCGCTTGGCGATATGCCGTGAGCCGAGCGAATCGGCCCAGTGCATCAAACCGCCGCGATACGGCGGGAAGCCCATCCCCATCACGGTCGCCACGTCGATATCCGACGCGCGAATGGCGATCCCTTCTTCCAGGCACCGGCACGCCTCGTTCACCACGCCAAAGAACGTGAACTCGACGATGTCGTTGTCCGTCAGCTCCAGCGCCGGCGGATTTCCGGCGTCCTTGCGCGCGGCCGCCACGAGCTCGGCCAAACCCGGATCAGGCTGCTCCGTCTTGCCGTCGGGATACTGATAGTAGCCGCGGCCGGTCTTCTGCCCGAACCGCTTGGCGGCAAACAGATGTTCGACGAGCGTCGAGTAGTACGTGCGATCTTGATAGGCCTCGGCCATGATGCTGCCGGCGAACTTCGCCACGTCCACGCCTGCCAGGTCTCCCATGCGGAACGGACCCATCGGCATGCCGAAATCGAAGATCGCCTTGTCGATGCGGTACGGATCGACCCCGTTGTCGACCAGCAGCCCCGCCGCCTGCCCATAAGGAAAGAAAATCCGGTTCACCAGAAAGCCGACGCAATTGCCCACCGTGACGGGCGTCTTCTTGATCTTCTTCGACAAACCGATCACCGCGCCCAGCACCTCGGACGAGGTGTGCTTGGTGCGCACCAGCTCGACCAGCGGCATCACGTGCGCCGGCGAGAAGAAGTGCGTCCCCAGCATTCGCGGCAAGGCCTTGGTATTCTGGCCGATCAGCTCGATGTCGATCGTCGACGTATTCGAGGCCAACACGCAATCCGCGCGCGTGGCCTTTTCCAGATCGGCGAACACCTGCTGCTTGAGCGCGATGTTCTCGACGACCGCCTCGATGACGATATCCAACTGATCGAAGCCCTTGTAGTTGGTCTGCGTCGTCAGCCGACCGAGCGCTTCGTCGTACTTCTTTTGCGAGAGCTTGCCTTTCTTCAGCCGGGAGCCGAAGTTGCTCTCGATCCGCCCGCGACCGGCGGCCACGGCTTCGTCGTTGATTTCCTTGAGGACGACCGAGATGCCGGCGTCCAACAGCGCCGTGGCGATGCCGCTCCCCATGGTGCCGCCGCCGAGCACCGCCGCGCGCTCGAACTTGCGCGGCGGAAAGTTCTGATCGGTCACGCCCGGCACCTTGACGCAGGCCCGCGTGGCGAAGAACAGGTGAATCAAGCCGGTTGCCTGCGGGGCGGCCAGGCACTTGGCGAAGTTCTCCGCCTCGCGGCGAATGCCGACCGCGTAGCCTTCACTCGCGCCGGCCAGAATACAGTCGAGCGCGTGCTGCGGATGGACGAGGTTGCGGACCTTGTCCCCCATCATCATCAAGCCCATCTGGCGGAACTGCTCGGCCTCCTCCTTGCTGAGAAGCTTGTCACCGAGCTTCGAAGCGCGCACGGGCTTGAGCGCTCCCGAGATGAGCTTCTTGGCGGCGGCCTTGGCCGCGTCGAGCAGGCTTTCGGGCTCGACGACTTCCTGCACGATGCCCAGCTCCAAGGCTTTTGGCCCCGGCTGCTCGATGCTCTGCAGGATCATCTCCGAGCCTTTTTGCAGGCCGGCCATCGCGCCGAGCTTATCGGCCAGCACGCGCGGCAACCGCTGCGTGCCACCAGCGCCGGGCAACAAGCCGAGCTTGAGCTCGGGCAGCCCGACGCGCGACCGCGTTGTGGCGACGCGATACTGTCCGGCCAGCGCCACTTCGAGCCCGCCGCCAAGCGCGAAGCCATCGAGGGCGATCACGACCGGCTTGGCGTTGGCCTCCAACTGATCGAGCCAGCTTTGCAGGCTGTTGGCCAGTGCCGAGTCTGACGGCTTACCGCTGGCCTGGCCCAATTCGCCGATATCGGCGCCGGCGATAAAGTTGTCGCCAGCCCCGCGAAGAATGATCGCCTTGACTGAGTTATCGGAGTTGGCGGCCGCGACCGCTTCGGCCAGCCCCATCACCACGCGCTGGCTGAGCGAATTGACGGGCGGCGAGTCGATTGTGATCAGGGCGATGTCGTCGAGCTTCTCGCTTTTGACAACGGGTTGAGTGGCGGCAGTGTCTTTCGGCATGGCAAGGGCTCACTGGTTGGGTGCGGTCAACCGCGAGGGAATCGGGGGGTGCCACTGCTGGCTTGCCCAGCAGTGCTTAGATTCCCTCGAAACCGCGATCAATTTGCGGCTGGAATAGTCGAGACAGCCGCGCATCGTAGAGCCACGCGCCGCGCGGTTCAAGGGGCCGCACGCGACCAGCTAGTTAGCCTTGCCGCGGGCTGCGCGCCGCGCCCGCCGCTCGACTTTCTCGCGCTTCCGCGGACGCTCAAGCTTCGACTCCTCGGCCTCGCTGGCAGTCGAAGCAATATCGGCCGGCCGCGCGTCGGCAAAGCCGGCAATCGCCGCTTCGAGGTTGCGAACTGCCTCCTTAGCCTCAGCGGAAAGACGAGCGCGGTCGAGGGGCGATTTCTCGCGCGGATCGGCCTGCAGGTCGTAAACCTCGCCGCTGCGATAGAGCTTCCACCGCTGATCGAAGGCGAACTCGCGCGGCGGCTCGCCATGCGGCGAGTACCAAGAGTAGATCCACTCGCGCGGCTGGCCCGTCTCGCCACGCACTTGCGCCAGAAAACTCCGCCCATCGATTGGCATGCCGCTTGGCACGGCGACGGCGGCCGCTTCGCAGATCGTCGGCAGAAAATCGGTGCTGTCGACCAAATCGCTGCACACTTTGCCCACGGCAGCCTTGCCAGGCCAACTGGCGATCGCGGGCACGTGCATGCCGGCCTCGGTCGTGGTCCCCTTGCCGCCGATGACTTCGCGCGAACCCATCATCGAACGCGTGCCGCGCCCCGTGCCGTTGTCGCCGACGAACAACACCAGCGTCCGCTCGCGCAGCTTCAATTCGTCGAGCTTGTCGACAAGCCGGCCGACGAGCTTGTCCATATACGTGACCATCTCGGGAAAGTGCTTGTCGGCGTTGTTCACTTTCTCGCCGCTGGCCTGCGGGTCCCAGTCGGGGCTGTCGGGTGTTGGCTGATACGGACCATGCGTGAGCATCATCGGGTAGTAAAGAAAGAACGGCGTGTCGCGATGCCGGGTCACATAGTCGATCGCCCAATCGTTCACGAGATCCGGCCCATACTCTCCGCTGGTGAAATCGCGCGGCTGGCCGGCGTAGTCGAGCCCCGGGTTGGCGTACCGCGGCACGCGGCGCGTGTGGTTCCACAGGCAGTAGTCGTCGAAGCCGAAGTGCTTGGGATTGTCAGGCTCCTTGCCCAACTGCCATTTGCCGACGACCGCTGTCGCATAGCCGGCGTCGCGAAACAGGTTGCCGAACGTTCTCAGGCGCGTGTCCATCGTGCCAAACGTGATGTAGTTGCGCACGTTGTACGCGCCGGTCATCAACTGCACTCGCGTCGGCGTACAGAGCGGTTGCACAAAGCAGTGATCGAAGCGCACCCCGCCGGCGGCCAGCTTGTCGAGATTCGGTGTGGGGGCGGACGTGCCGCCATTGCAGCCGAGCGTTTCATAGCCGAGGTCATCGGCCATGATCAGGATGACGTTGGGCCGCTCGGCAGCGGAAAGCGGCGCGGCGAGAACCATCAGGCCAACCGCGGCGATGGCCGCGAAGAGACATCGTGTTAGCGTCATTCGGAAAAGTCCCAGGCGGACGAAGGATTGAATTCACGCACGCGATTGTACCGACAGGCTGTCAGGTTGAACCGGCGTCGAGCGCGAAAGTTCCGCCAGAACAGCTCCACGCCAGACGATTTCGTGAAAGAGGCAGGCGGCGCCAAGCGTGCATCGCGCCAGGGGGACGGGAGTCGTTTCCGGCCGACGACTTGGCGGTCGGGCTACTCCGCTGCCCGGAAACGACTCCCGTCCCCTTCGGTGAGTTGTCCCTTTCGATTCGTGGCCGCGTTTCACGCGGCGCTTTGTTCCGCCGCGTGATGGTAGCGCTGGGCCGCCTCGACGAACGCATCGAGCTGCCCTTGATCGCGAAACGCCAGCTTGGGGATCAGTATGCTGAAGGCGGAAGAAAGATAAATCAGCACGTGCTGCGGGGAGGTCTCCACTCGCTCGATGGCCGGCCAGCGAAAGAACGATTCCGAGTACTGTGACTTTTCATGATAGCCGGCCGCGTCGATGGTCACGCGGTGCCAGCCAAACAGATTTCGATTCTTCCCATCAGCACAAAGACGCCGCAGATTGCGATCGATCGCGTTGCGCAAGCGAGCATCGCGCATCAGGAACACGACATAGCCTGCGAAGCCGACGAATCCGCCGAGCCATGCAACCCTCGTTGGACCCTTGACCATGAGTGCGCCCAAAACACCGACAATCAGCACTAGCGAAGGCGCGCTAATCCGTTGCAGGAGTCGCTGTCGTCGCAGAGCACGATTCGTCTTCCATTGGTGCATCTGGAAAGCAACCAAATCCTCCACTTGCAGTTCGAATTCGACGGTGTGGCTTCCTTGCCCATCCGTTGTCGCGCCGGCCGACGACGGCGCAGCGCCAGCCGCCGCAGTGGGCAGCCCCGCCTCGGGCGCCGCAAACGGATTGCCGGTCATCGCAGATTCAGGCATGGTTGATCTTTCTTGTCGCCGCGCCAACGGGGACGGGAGTCGTTTCCAGCCGATGACTTTGCTATCAGGCAACTCCGCTGCCCGGAAACGACTCCCGTCCCCTTCGACATCGATAGCTCTTGCACGCTCCTAGGCGTGTCGGGGTCGATGCTGCGATCGCATTGTCCTCTCCAGTCCGAGATCGCGGACCACTTTCGCACACCAGTTGGGCGGTCCGAATGGCTGTCCTCGCGAAACGCATTGCCTCAGGGCCAGCAATTCAGCTTCGGTTTGTGGACGGTTGACGTGCTCGATCCAATCGTCACCCAGCGGAACCGGCGAGCGAGCGAGCGAGTCGACGCAGCGGCTCAGTTCGCCCCATCGCACGTTGGAAAAGACTTCCCCATCTCCACTTCTCTGCGCGCCCCACGAGGTGGGCGCGCAGCGGATTGCGCTCAACATACCGCAAAACCGTCAACAAGTGCTCATCGCCCGCAATTGGAAACGATTTGAACCGCCCCTGATAAACATCTGCACTTTCTGAGAACCGTTGCTGTATCAAGCAGCCAGAGCTAAGAGGCTTTCGGTCAGTTGGATGATTTTTC
>JAIESQ010000057.1 GCA_019745975.1 Pirellulales bacterium | reverse complement strand
GCCTCGGGCTTGGCCGGATCCGCGGGCTTCGCGGCCTCGGCGGGTGCCGCCTCGGGAGCGGCCGGCGCGGGCTCCGCTCCTCGCGCTGCGGAAAGAAGGCCAAGAACTACCGGAACCCAGACGAGCCAACTCAAAGCCGCAACCGGCGTTCGATGCATTTCGGGGCTCCTCATCCCTGCGCGGCCGCGCGTGATCCTGATGATGGTCGACAAGCCGGGGTGTTCGAGAAAGTCTACCGGCGAACCAGGGGCTGTGCCGGCTGCTGCTGGCCTACTAAGTCGCGACAATGACTCAGACGCGGCCGGGCGAATCGCGGTTCCGACGCGGCGCTGGGGATCGTGCCAAATCCAGAGCTTTTGAGCTTCCGGCGATCTTTATCTTACGCGGCCTTCCGGCCGGCTGACAACCAAACGACGCTTCGCGATGCCGCTGATAGTCACAACCTGGGGTCGCGCAGTTTTGACCATTGTTGATGGTGCCTCAAGAGCGCCGCGCGCGAGGTGGAACCATTACCGCGTCACCTGCCCGGCGCGGCGTCCGGCCGGCGTCAAACCGCAAAAAACCGCGAAAAATCCCGCACCCGGCGCATTTTTACGTGCTACGTTTCGTCGAGACGAGCGGGACCGTTCCCGCCCGGCCGAACCCCTTCGCGGAGACGAAACCGTCGACGAACGTGCCGAAAAACGACCGAATTGCCCGCGGCGCGCTGCGTGTTTCGCGGGATATTCCGGGGATTTCGGCTTGCATTTTTAGTTCGACTGTTTCTAATCATCCGCGATTGACGGCCGTCAGGCCGCCTTTTCGGCCGTTTTTCCGAGTCCACAGCCACCTTTGCAGGGAGGACTTTCGAGCTATGGCGAAGGTCGCAAGTAAGAAAACGTCTGCCAAAGCCCCCACGAAGAGCGAAGTGCTGGCCTCGATCGCTGATGCCACCGGCGTCGGCAAGAAAGAGGTCGCCGCTGTCCTGGAGGCCCTGTCGAGCGAGATCAAAAAGAGCCTTGGCAACAAGGGGACGGGCGTGTTCACCATTCCCGGCCTCGTCAAGATTGCCAAGCAAAAGGTTCCGGCCCGTCCGGCCCGCAAGGGTGTCCCCAACCCCTTCAAGCCGGGTGAGTTGATGGATCAGGCTGCCCGCCCCGCCTACAACAAGGTGAAGGTGCGTGCCCTGAAGAACCTCAAGAGCTACGTGTAGTCGGCGAGTCGGGCGACTGGCCTCGGCCAGTTCGCTCTGCCGTCACCGGCGTACAAACACCGCCGCTCGATCCGCGTACAAAAAGCGCGGCGCGAGCGGCGGTGTCGTTTTTGCGCTCTCTTGCGCGACGCTTCATCGGTTAGCCGGCGGAGCTTGCTCCGCGCGCTACCTTGTGCGGCACCACCTTGGGACTATCCGGAGTGTTCCATTTCTCGACGTTCGAATACTAGGGTGGCACCGACCTTGTCACGATCGCTTCGCGACAAGACTGCAGCGCCGCAGCGACAAGAGGCAACCGTGTTGCGATGTCGCTGGTAGGAGTTCGGCTTCTCAAACACCTCTTGTGCCTGCGGCACCCTGATTGGATCAGGGCCACCCGCGCGCTAGCTCGCGCGGCGCCGGGGACCGTCCCATTTTTCGGTGTTCGATCTCGCGCCAATTAGCTCGCGCTATCCGAAAACATGGGACTGTCACCTTCCGTAGCTTGTGCGACACCGATCAAGCGCGCTACGGCCGCGGCCACTTCAGCCACTCGTGCAGAAACGCGTACGTGCCCACCCCGTGAATCGTGTGTGGGCCGTCGAAGAACTCGATCGTCGTCCGCTCCGGGATCTTGAGCGCAGCGTACTGCCGCCGCACCCGGGCGTACTCGTACGCCACCCACTCGTCGGGCGCCACGCCGTCGTGATGCCCACGCTCGACCATGAACGGCCGCGGTGCGATCAGCCACGCCATCTCCGCATAGTTGAACGTATTGCCCAGGTCGAACTCGAACATCTCGTACTCGCCCGTGCCGATGTAGCTGTAGTTCGACCGGCTCGACGTGTTCTTCCAGATCCACTCGTTGAAGTCGGCCGAGCAGATCGACAGCGCATACTGCTCGACGATCGCCGGCACCCGCATCGCCGTCTTGCCGCCGTACGACAGGCCATAGAAACCGATCCGCGCCGGATCGACCATCGGCAAGCCCGCCAGCCAGCCGACCAACTGCTGATGCTGCGGCACAATGATCGAGAACAGCGATTTGCCCAGCGGATTCGCCTTGCGCTGCAACGTGCGGAAGCGGTCTTCGCCGATGTACGGGTTCTGAGGCGCGTAAGTGATGAAGCCCCGCTCCGCCAGCCGGCAGGCGAACTGGTGATAGTACTGGTTTTCGTGCTTCGGATCGGCCACGTCGGTCGGTCGCCCTTCCAGCCCATGCTGACAGACGACAACAGGCCGCTTCTCGCCGGCCTTGATGTCCTTCGGCACGAGCAGAATGCCGTAGGCGTAGACAGCCGGAAACACGTCGAGCATCACTTCGTAGCCGGTGTACGTCGGCTCGTCGTAAATCTGCCTTGACCGCACATTCGGCGGCAACAGCGGCTGATCGAACCGCCCGATCACCTCGTTGTAAAAATACTCGCGGTACGGCTTGGTTGACTGCTGCCAAGCTTCGATCGAGCTTGCGTCGGCCTTCTTCCAGAACTCCTTGCGCGTAAACTCCGACTCGCGCATCAAGTGCTGCGTGTATTCGACCAATTGGCGGAACTGGCGCTTTTGCCGGGCGGCGGGATCGGTCAACTGACGCGCCGGTGGTTTTAAATCCTGTGGAGTGACCGTCGTCTCGCCGGCAAAGCTCTGCACAAATCGCTCGAGTGCTTCGCGGGTGCCGAAGGGCCCGCTGCCGTCGCCGCTAGTGACCACCACGGGAGGTCCCGCGCCGCCGTTGGGATGGGGCGACGCCAGCGCCGCGGCCCGCTTCGCTTCCTTGACGACTGCGTCGCGTGGCGGCGTGACGATCTTGCCCGGCGCCGCGCCCGAGCGTCCATCGTGCGGCTTCGGCGGCCCGTCGATCTTGGGCATCGCGCACGCTTCAATAATCAAAGGCCGCGGCGCGATCAGGCTGGCCAGCTCGGCGTCGCCGAACTGGTCGAGCAGGCCGAACACGTTGCGATAGATCGGCTCCTGCCAGAGATTCTGTCGCGAGTTGAAGTAGCCGCTCACACAGACGGCGTCGATCCGCGGATCGAGCGCCGCGGCGTACAAGGCAATCAAGCCCCCTTCGCCGTAGCCGATCACGCCCAGCTTTGGATTCACGTGGCGATCGCTGTGCACAATGTCGATCGCCGCCAGTATTTTCTGCACTTCATAGCCAATGATGTGCCTCCCCATTTCGTAGGCTTGGCGATAAATGAACTCGCGATGGGGTTGATTCGTGGCTCGCTTGTCGCCGACGACCGAGAGCGCGTCCGCTCGGTCGATCAAGGTTGGCACCAGCACCCGCAAGCCGCTCTCGGCCAGGTGGCGAGCAAATTGCGATTCCGCTGGCGCCCCTTCGCGCATTCCCAGAATCATCTCCGGCGTCTGATCCGCATCGGGGATGGCGATCACATCGACCATGTCCTGTCGGGCGGCTCGCTGTTCGTCCAGCTTCGTGCGCGGCCACGCCAACAAACCCTCGCCTTCAACAAGCACGTCGCCGTTGTCCGCGACGACGGGCCAGTGAACGGCATAAACTTCAAAACGCTCGGTACTAAAGACGGTCTTACCGAAAAACTGGTCTCTTAGTCTTCGATCAATCGCCGACTCCGTGCGGAACTCGCCAGCAGAGACGCGCTCATCCACCACCCCGATGATCTTCGTCAATCGCGCTCGGTTGGCGGCGATCGACTTCTCATACGCCTCGACACTCGACGTGTCGCGCTGCCAATGCCGCGCCCGGCGCTCCACCGACAACTCCGTCTCACGCAGCAAGAAACGGTCGATCCCATCGACCATCTGCGCGGCCAGGTCTCCTTCGGCCGTGAGCTGCGCCGTCCCCGGCAGCGGCTCGCCTGGTTTCACTTCGTCGGCCCGCGCGACAGCACTCGTTATCGCGAGAAGAAACAAGGTTGCTAGTGGCAGGATTAAAATCTGTCTTGGGTGCCACTGCTGGCTTGCCCAGCAGTGCAACGTCTCGCGGCGCGGCTCAACTGCGCCGGGTGCCACTGCTGGCTTGCCCAGCAGTGCTCGCGGACTGTCCCATTCCACAACTCTCCTGTTCTCCTCTCTCCTGCCCACCTTTCTCGCCCGCAGGGCGCGGGACTGTCCCCCTGGTTTGCTTCTGCACGTCATCTTCATGTGTTCTCCCCAGAGTGCCATCTCGCGCCGGCGAGTCTAATCCGCCGATTGCACCATTGCACGCCTCTCAAATGGCGCCGCACTGCTGGACAAGCCAGCAGTGGCACCCAAACCAATTCTGAAACAGCTTCCTGGTCGAACCTGTGAAGAGACCTTACGCTACACTCCCCAATCCCCAGCCGACCCGGAAACCAGCATGACCCGCTCCAGCGGCCAGGCCGCCACCGCTCCACTCGAATTAGCGGGCCGCGTTGCCATCGTCACGGGCGGTGGTAGCGGTATCGGCCGCGCCACGGCGCTATTGCTCGCGGAGCGCGGCGCTCGCGTGTTTGTTGGCGACATCCACGCACGAGTCGACGACGACGGCCAGTTCGCGCGGTTGGGCATCACGCAGTTGCCCTGCGATGTGCGCCGCGCCGCCGACGTCGCGCGGCTCATCGACACGGCGGTCGAGGCCGCCGGCCGCCTGCACATCGTCGTCTCGAACGCGGGAGTCAATTGCCCAGGCCAAGTCCCCGATGTCAGCGAGGCGGCCTGGGACGAATGCCTCGACACGAATCTCAAGGGTGCGTTTCTCTGCGCGAAGTTTGCAATCCCGCACCTGCGCCAGGCCGGCGGCGGCGCTATCGTGCACACCGCCAGCAATGCTGGCCTGCTTCCGCGCGCGCACGATCCCGTCTACTCGACCAGCAAGGGAGCCCTCGTCGCCTTCACGCGCGCGTTGGCGCTGGCCCACGCGGGGGATCGGATTCGCGTGAACGCGGTTTGCCCCGGGCCCGTCACCGACACCGGCATGATGGCGGCAGATCTCGCGTCGGCTGAAGACGCCCAGGCCGCCGCCGCGCAGTTCATCCAGGCCAGCCCGTTGGCTCGCGCCTGGGGGAGGATGATCACGCCTGCCGAAGTCGCCGCGGCGATCGCCTATTTGGTGAGCGACGCCGCCGCGATGGTCACCGGCACGCTCTTGGCCATCGATGGCGGCAAATCGCTCGGCGTGCCGCCAGCTTCCACACGGTGCGACAACTAGCGCCCGCCGTTACGCAGGCTTGACGGCGAACACCTTGACGCTCGCCGCATAGGCATTCACGTCGTAGCGGCGCATCAAGTCGGCCAGTTCATCGTGAACCGTGGACTGCGACGCACCGCCGCAACAACTTGCGTCAACGACAGGTAGTGCACTGGTTTCACGCGGCCCCGAGCAGCATCCCGACGTGCTTTCGACGGCCGTGTAAGCCGTCAAGTCGGCGCCCGTATCGATGATGACGATGTCAGCGAAGCCGGCCGCCGCCAGCTTCTCGCGATAGTCGTCGATCTCGATCGCCCCGGCGACACAGCCGATGTAGGCGAGCAGGTTTTCGGAAACCTCGTTGGGCAACGGTTGCTTGAGGGCAATGTCGCTCACCGCCAATCGCCCGCCAGGCTTGAGCACGCGGAAGATTTCCGCGAACGCCCGCGCTTTGTCAGGCACGAGGTTCAGCACGCAGTTGCTGATCATGCAATCGACACTGGCCGACTCCAGCGGCAGCGATTCGATCTCGGCCAGGTGAAAATCGACGTTGCTCAAGCCAGCTTCCTGGGCGCCGCGGCGCGCCCGCTCGACCATGTCGGCAGTCATGTCGATGCCAATTGCTTTGCCTGTCGGTCCGACTTTCTTGGCTGCCAGAAAGACATCGAGGCCGCCGCCGGAGCCCAGATCAACGACGACTTCGCCCGGCTTGAGACTGGCAGTCGCTGTCGGATTGCCGCACGACAGCCCCATGTTGGCGCTGGCCGGAATCGAAGCCAGCTCCTCGGGCGAGTAGCCGAACGCGTGCGCGACGCGGGCCACGCCTGGCGAAGCGGTGGAGAGCTTGCTGCGAGCCACGGCTCCGTAGCGATCCTGGACTGCGGATTTGATGTCAGTCGACATGGGGTTCCTCCGTTCGTAGATCGTCGATTTTCGATAAGTCAGCCAAAAAAAGCGGCGCCTCATAACCGTCCGATCAATTCCTTCAACTCCGCGAGCGCCTTGGGCGCGATGCAGTAACAGATGCGCGGACCATCGATTTCTCCTTGGATCAGGCCCGCCTCTTTGAGCATCTTGAGGTGCTGCGAGACTGTGGATTGCGCGACCGGCAGTTCGTCGACCAGCTCGCCACAGATGCACGTTTGTCGTTTGGCGAGAATTCGCAGGATGCGGACGCGCAGCGGATGCCCTAGTGCCTTGGCCAACTCGGCCAGTCGGTCTTCGGCTTTGGTGGCCCCGCTCGTGTCGGCGGAGCAGCAGGTTCGGCTGGGCATGCGATCCTCTGTTCGTTAATCGTAAATATACGATTGATTGTCAGGCAGTCAAGCGTCGCCTTGCGAAAAAGTTTCCCCCGAGAACATTTGTCCACCGGAGAACGTGAGTGAATAGAGGAGGACGGGCTCCCAGCAGCCGCCTGTCGAGTCCTACGCCGAGAGACGGTGCCGCGCGTCGAACGAGGGCAACGGCTCGGCCAGCGTGCGCACAGGCGGACGCCGATCGACCGCCACGAGCGTTTCTTCGTCGAGATCGGCGAGTCGAACGCGACTTTGCCCGTCACTGTGTGGGCTTGGCAAGCGCGCCGCAGGCAGGTCGATCCGCAACACGCGCACGGGACTGATCCAGGTCGCGGTATTGCTCTGCGTCGCGCCGCGCGCCGCGGACGCCGGGAGCCGCATCATCACCAGCAGCATCGCCGCGCGCGCGGCCGAAGAAAGGCCGAACAGCGCCAAATACGCTTCGTAGTTCTGTCCCAGCACCAGGAGGAAGAACCCGCCCAAGAGCGAGCCGGCCGCCGTGGCCATCGACGCCGCCAGATTGTGCAGCGTGAGCACGCTGATGCGCTCCTCCTCGGGGAGCGAATCGAACAGCAATAAGAGCATCGCCAGCTCATAAGCCGCCCAACAAACGCCGGAGACAATCTGCACGCACATCAAGTAGGCGAACGATTGCGATACGAGCCACAAACCGGCGACCGGAACGATGCCGGCGCCACCAATCCACAACAGCCGCTGTGCGCCATACCGCTGCGCGAGGCGCGCCCACCAGGGCGCTGCCAAGAGCTTGGCGACGTACGTCGTGCCGACCAGCAGCACGTACAGACCATACGAGAGCCTCATCTGCTTGAGCATGAAGGGCGTAAAGTACGGACCGGAAAGCTGCACCGCCCCTTGCATCATTACCAGATAAACGAGCAACCGCCCTTCGCCGCTTTGCACGGCCCGGCGGAGGATTTCGCGCCACGGCACGACTTGGGTGCGGTCGGCCCGGCCCGCTTCCTCGGGCTGGCTGGCCAGCAGGCCTCCCGATGCAAAGCGGCACACTGCCGCCAGTGAGAAGAGGGCCAGAAACGCTTCGCGCACGCAGCCGGCGGCGGCGGCGACCTGCAGCGTGACGCCACTCGTCAAAAACCCCAACAGCAGCGCGGCTTGCGACAAGCGCGTGCGCAGGCCGAAGAATCTGGGACGCAACCGCACGGGAACGATGCTCGCGGCCCACGTGCTCCAGGCCGGTCCGCTCGCCAACCCCGTTCCCCAATACACGGCGACCACCACGAAGATCCAGAGCTCGGGCATCGTGCTGGTCACGCTGCCCAGCGCCAACGGGAGGAAGCAACTGGCCTGCACCGCCACGCACAAGACGACCCAGCGGCGATGCGAGCGCAGCCAGCTCACGGCACGGGGCGAAGCGAGTTGCAGCAGGGCGCCGGCCAAGAGCGGAAGCGTGCTTAACAAGCCGGAAGCCACCTGGCCCATGCCCATCGCCAGGCCGTAGGCGCCCAGATACAGCTCGCCGAGTCCCTGCATGAAGCTGCACATCACCCCTTCGACGTGCATCGTGCGCAGGCACGGGCGCAGCGTGCCGCGGCGCCGATCGGCAGGATCGCCTGAGTCCAGCGCACGAGAGCCGTCCTCGACGTGCTCTTCGAACGGGTGCGGTATCGAGAGGGAATCCGTAGAAGCCGTTTCAAAACCTGATTTGGGTGCCACTGCTGGCTTGCCCGGCAGTGCCAAGTTCGACACAGCACTGCTAGACGAGCTAGCAGTGGCACCCGACGCCGGTTCATCGCCGGTCTTGAAACTGTTTCTAGTGATTCCCGGGGCCGTGGCCGACGCCGCAGCGCAGGGTGCGAGCATGACGCCGCGCTCGGGCGGCGCGCTCTTGGCGGAAGATGCGAGCGCGAACGTCACGTGGGTGCCAATCTCTGTCCTCGACCGCTCGGCCTGGCCCTTGGGCCCGGGCTTCACGAAGCGCGCGTGCCAGCACGGGCGGCCCTTTGCGGGGTCGCACGAATGCACTGCGGCGAGCGCGTCAGGAAACCTGTGACCCGCCAGATTGAATGTTCGGCCGGCGCATGTGCCGGCACGAGGGGGCGCGAAGACCTCCGCGCCCAGGCGGTCAGGGGGCGGGAGAATAACAATCTGCACGTATCGGGGGAAGGGAGATTCCGGGGCGTTGCTAGCACGGTGTTACCAGTGCCTTAATCGCTCGGAATACGTCCGCGACTGGGCCCCAAAATCGAGCCCCACTTCGCGATAGAAAGCCGCGCGCAGCCGCGCGGTGAGCGGCCCCAGCCGGCCGTCGCCCACCGGCTGCCGTTCGAATGTGCGGCCATGCAAGATGCCGATGCTCGTCGAGGTCAGAAAGATCTCGTCGGCCGCGCGGGCGTCGTCGGCCGTGAGATTCGCCTCGCGCGCCGGAATGCCTTCGGCGGCTGCCAGCTCCAGCACCACGCCGCGCGTCACGCCCACCAGCAAGTTGCGCGGCTCGGGAGTCTCGAGCACGCCGCGGCGCACCACGAATACATTGCCGGTCGTGCCTTCCGTTAGAAAACCATCGGGATCGACCAGCACGGCACTGGCGCCAGGAAAGATATCCTCAGCCTGGTACGCCGCGTGATGATAGTGCAGGCGCGAACGCGTCTTGATCGTGGCGTCGAGCAAATCGCTGGGGATCGCCCGCTGCTGCGGCACGACCAGGTCGAGCCCGGCTTCGTAAGCGTCGGCCAGAGCAGCCAGCTTCTTGACCAACGGAAAGCAGCTTACCACGACGGTCGGACGCAGCTCGTCGGGCGCGAAGGCGTCGGCGAACGGCCCCGCCGGGCCGCGCGACACATTGTGAATGATGTTCCAGTCGACGTCGGCTGCTTCGCTTCGTCGGTTGCGCGCTACCGTTTCCAGGGTGATTGCTTCCAACTCGTCGAGCGTGAGCCAGGGGTCAATCCGCAACTGCGCGAGGGTGTGGGCCAGCCGCTCGAGATGCTGCCGCAGCCGGAACGGCGCGCCGCCAATCGTGCGCGTCACCTCAAAAGCCATGTCGCCCGTGGTGAGCGCCGAGTCGTAGATCGACAGCCGCGCCTCGTGCTCGGGCACAAACCGACCGCTGAGATACACGATGCGACGCGACGATGCGGAGGTGGGCATGACAGCCAGATAGCTCGTGAGCAGCAGAAAGCCAGTCTTGGGGTGGGCTCAGTCCGCAGTCATGGTAGCCCCGGCGGCCCGACTGGCAACGGCCCAATTGGCGCCGCCAGCTTCGGCCGCGGATCGGACGGTTCGCGGATTGAGTTGGGGAGTTTGGAGAGCCTTTACGCACCCGGTTTTTTGTTCGAACTGGCTGCTGCGACTGAATTTTTGACTACCACCCCGGCGATGAATAGCATGATTCAGACCGCAAGGCCGAACGGGGCCGGGGAGGAACGCCATCCAGCCGCTGCCTTAGGGGGCTGAGAGCCCGACGGCGACATCCCCCAACCGCTGGGTTGTGCAGACCATCCAGCACGTAATAATGTTGGGTTTGGTTCATTGCGGGCCTGCGCATTTCGTGGGGTGCCCTAAGTTCGGCGTGAGCCGACGACGGGCGGTTTTGTAGTGCGACCCATCGGCGACGCGCCGTCACGGGATCGGTGTTGCGGCGCAAGTTTTCGGTAGCAAGGCGATGCTTACGCGCGGCGCGCTGGCATAATTGTGTCTGCCGATCGCATGTCGGTAAGGACTTTGAGCAAGGGGCGGGGTGCTGGTTCGCGGCCAGGCGCTCCGTTTTCTGGTGGGAGTCGGGAGGTTTGCTGGGGCCGGTAGTCGAATTGCGGTACATCGACGACCATGGATGCAAGACTAAAGGTTGTTCTGGGGACGAATGCCGGCCGCGAAATCCGGTTGTTAGGTCCCAAGTTCTTGATCGGCCGGGCCGAGGATTGTCACCTTCGACCGCGCAGTGATCTGATCAGTCGGCACCATTGCGTGTTGCTGCTCGAGGAGCAGACGCTAACCATTCGCGACCTCGGCAGCCGCAACGGCACGTTGGTCAACGGCGAGCGCGTTGTCGGTGAACGCGAGCTGCTCACGGGCGACAACCTTGTCGTCGGGCCCCTGCAGTTCGAGGTGCAGATCTCGACTTTGGCCGCGCCGCTGAAACGCCCCAAGGTCAACAGTATCAAAGAAGCCGCCGCCCGCACCGCGGAAGGCCCGCCCACCGGCGAGCCCGATGTCGCTGATTGGTTGCAAGCTGGTGATGCCAGCGACGCCACGGTCAGCGCCGACACAGGAGTCGAAACCGAGACCCGCGAGCTGGTGCCGGAAGAGTCGCTCGAGACCGAGGAATTCGGAACCGGCAACACCATGGTTGGCCTGCCTGGCAAAGCGGCCGCTGAAGTAAATGCCGCGGCCAACGCCTCGCTCGAAGCCGTTCAAGACACGCACGCCGAGACTCAGGCAGACCAAGCCACGAGCGCCGTGAACAAGCCTGCCACGCGCCCGGGCAAGCTTCCGCCCGTTCCGCCCAAGGGGGGCGATACACGCCAGGCCGCGGCCGACGTGCTCCGCAAGTACTTTCGGCGAAAGTAGCCGTTCTGCGAGGCGACCTCCGCTTCTCGTGTGGCACAGAGAAGGCGCCGCCACACCGCCCGACGATCAGCCGGATGCGCCCTTCTCAAGTGGCGGGCGCGCCGCGTCGTGTGCGCCGTTTGCAACCTGGCGACCGGCAAGTTACCGTCATAGGCGGGGCCCTGCCGAGGCACCGCGCGCGAGCTCACAGTCAGTCGTGTTGTCAGGAGTATGCGATGTCGGCGGACGACGAAGCCGTTAAGCGCAGGTATCGGGAGTTTCTCGACTTGATTCCGCTCACCTTGGCCATCGCGGGATTGCCGACCAGCGAAGGAAACCGCAACTATACCGCCGACCAGATGCAGGCGCGAGCGCAGGTAATCGGCAACGCTTTTCGCCTCGCCCGACAAACCGTTCGCGAAGCGATTCGTGCGGGCTGATCGGCCGCTAGCAGCAATTTGCAAGGTCAAACCGCATTTTCCAGCCTGGTAAGGGTTGATCGTGAAGCGCAACAAGGCTCGACCACCAAAAGCCAAGTCCAACGCTGAGTTTGTCGCGCTGCTAGGCGTCGGCCTGGACGGTGATGACGGCCACACCCGGCTCACGCGGGGGGAGGAGTTTGTGCTGTTCGGGGGCTCGGCTGACACGCACGGCCGAATGCAAGAGACGATGATCAAAGTGGTCGAACGTCTGGAACGTCGCGGCCGGCGAATGGCCGACGCCGCCCCAGACGAACTTCGTGACCTGCTTCACGAGGCCAGCGACGGAATCTCGCCAGAATAGCCCCCTGTGGGTCGGTTCACGTCGAGTTTTTTTGCGGTTTGTCCGGCACCTGGTTAGAATCGAGCGCGTCGGCAGTTGCGCCGGCGGGGCGATTGTCTGAGCATGCAGTTTTGAGACAGCGTCTTATCTCTTCCTTGAAACCCTAAGTCGCTGCGTCAGGTATATTTCCGCAGTGGCGTATCCTCTCAAGAATCGAGGGGAGCCAACTTGGCCGACGACGTGCGCGAGCTGGTCGACCGCTCAATGGCTGGTGACGAAGCCGCCATGGTGGAATTGGTCCACAGATATCAGGGAGCAGTGTTCGGCCTCTGTTACCGGATGCTGGGGGACCGCCAAGACGCTGAAGATGTTGCGCAGGAAGCCTTTCTGCGCGTTTTTCGCAACTTGCACACTTGGGATCCTGGCCGCGATTTCCGCCCCTGGCTGCTGGCGATTGCTGGCAACCGGTGCCGCAGCCACTTGGCGCTACGTAGGCGCCGGCCGGCGACGACCAACTTGGTTGAGGAACTACCCGATCCGGCCGACGACGACCGCGCGGTCCACCATCTGAATGAGGAAGTGGGCTTGGCGCTGAGTACGATTCGCGACGAATATCGCCGTGCGTTCCTGTTGTTTCATGCTCAGGAGTTGAGTTACGCGCAGATTAGCGACGCGCTGGACTGCCCCGTCGGGACGGTGAAAACGTGGATTCACCGCGCGCGCCGCGAACTTGCCCGACGCCTGCAGAGTCGAGGGATAGTGCAGGAGACCGGCTATGAATAGCGAGCAATTCGAAACGCGATTGAACGACTTGCTCGATCGCCGCATCGCACCCGAGGCAGATCCTGAATTGCTTCGTGTCGCGGAACAATTCACCGCATGCCGAACGTTGCTTGGCGCCTATCGTGCCGTGCTCGACGGTGTCGTTGAGATGGATCTTCCGCGGCCGCCAGTCGACTTAGCTGACCGCATCCTAGCGCAGCGGCGCCGCGAGCGGATTACTAACCGCTGCCTGGCTGCCCCCCGCCGCGTGGTGACTGGCATGACTGGCCGTCGTGCTTTGTATGCCGCGGCGGCGGCGCTACTCATCGCCGGCCCAGCGGGTTGGTTCTGGCAAGAAACGTCACACCATCATGGGCAGCCAATCGCCGGGGCAAAGCAAGCATCGGCGCCGTTCGCTTCGCCAGCAGTCGCGGTAGCCGAGTTGGCGTCCGTCCCCGCCGCACGGACGCCGAGCGATCACTCCAAGCCCACGATAGCTACCGAGCCCGCAGGGGTCGCAGGTCGCGCCATGGATGAGATCGCCAGCCTGGTGACTCCTGCGCCGCAGCCGTCGAGTGCCGCTTCCTCGGCCGAGGCTACGCCTCCCGCGACAGAAGGGGCGGCCTGGATGGGAGAAGTCAGCCAGGGCTTTCAGCCGATCGCGGAGTCAGCGGCCGGCGCGCTCGATTTCCTCCTGGAGGTCCTCGCGGACGGCAGCAATGGCTCGGGGGGCTGAGATTTCGTTCCAACGACCAGCGCGATCCGGCGTCGCGGTCGCCGCCCCGCGTAAGCGTGGGGCCACGTCTCGACGTGTCGCAGCTTGGTTCTCCAGCGCGTGCCTTGCGCTGTTGCTCGTTGCATTCGCGGCGCCGGCTCGAGCCATCGAACTGGCGGCCCTCGTGCCCGACGACATCGGCATGTGCTTTCAGGCGCGCGACCTGGTGGAGCACGGCGGGCGGTTCTTCAATAGCGAATTGTTTCGCCGTTTGATGGTTTTCGAGCCCGCCGCCGAGTTTCTCGAGGAATACGCGAATCGACCACGGCAAGTCGGGCAGCTCCTTGCCGATCGGATGGGAATGCCGAGCGAGGAGTTTGGCGAGAAGGCTTTTGGCCAGCGCTCAATGCTCGCCATTTGGCCTGGCGAGTTTCGTTCATCCGCCGACAGCCGACTACTCTTCCTTGCCGAGACCGATAGTGCTGAATTTGCCCAGCGCATGGTGGAGGTCTTCGGCCAGACGTTGGACCAGCCAGGCGTGCTGGTGCGATCCGAAGAGGTGTCGCACGCCGGCGCGCGCTATAGCGTACGCGTTCGCCGCGGCGAAAGGCGACTCGAGATCTGCCTCGCCGCTGTCGACAACGTGTTTCTGCTGGCCAGCGGTGAATCGCTGATGCGGCAGTCGCTCGAACTGCGGACCAAGTCACAGCCAGCGCCGCGCAGTCTCGCGGCGTATCCCCCCTATCAGGCGTCGCAGCAGCATCAGCAGGCCGACTCGCCGATGTCGCTTGTGATCCTTCCCAAGCGCTGGCTCGACCTGGTGACCGAACGGCTCGACGACGACGACGCCACGCAACCCTACGAAGCCGGCGCCAAACAGGCCGTGCTCGATGGTTGGCGCGTGGCCGACTACTGGATATTCGCCATTCGCACGGGCGATCGCCTGTCGCTGGAGAGCTACCTGCACTTCGAACCAGACCGCAAGCCAGCTTGGCTCGACCAGATGGCGCGCGGCGCGGAAGACCAGGCCACCTTTCTCGATCACGTGCCGGCCGACGCGGTCGTCGCCTACGCCGGAAAACTGAACGTGAGCGAGATCGGTTATCTGGTTCTGGTCGGCGCGGCTTCCGGCGACGGTTTCAAGCTCGGCAACCTTGATGAGATCCGCCAGGCGACCCGCGGCATGATGATGGGTCTCGATCCCATCGACGATATCCTCCCGTCGATGGGCCCTGATGTCGGATTCTTCGTTAGCCGTACCAAGCCGCTGCCACCAGCGCCGCTGCGTGTTGTGCCCGACATCGAAAGCACGCGCGACAAGCCGGATGCTGCCGCTGACGAAGATCGCCCCAACATCGTTCCCGATGCGCAGCCTGCCGCCGACAACGACGACGGCGAAATCGCCGACACCACGCCCAAGCCTTCCAAGCTCGATCCCACGAAGCCAACCTGGCTCGAAATGGTCATCGGCGTGCGCACGAATCCACGTCCGACCGACGACAAACGCCCCGACGTTAAGCTGGCCCTGGATAACGGCCTGCGGACGGCGATGGTCTTGGCCGCCGGCGTCGAGAACGCCAAGCGCGGTCAGCGCTCGGCGCAAGTCGCTGTCACGCGGGTGGGCGATCTCAAGCTCACCACCCTCAGTGGTTTGGAGCAAATGCCACCGGGCATGGACTTAACGTACACCTTCGTCAACGACTTCTTCATCGGCGGCCTGTCATTGGGAACGGTGAAGCGCTCCGCGAGTCTCGAACAGCCCGAATCGCTGGCCGCGCAAGCGCGCTTCCGTCGTCTATTGGATGACAGCGCGGGCCAACCGGCGCAGGTGCTCTACATCGATTGCCTGGCGCTGCGCAACATGCTCGCGGAGGATCCGGACCTGCTCTTCCAGACCTTCAGTCCTTTCCGTGAAATGACTCAAGCCAACGCCCGCAAGTCGCAAGAGCTGGTCATGCAGTTGCTCTCGCTGACCGACACGTTTCTGCTGACCGCGCGCGTCGAGGGGTCGGGCCTGTCGATTTCGTTGGCGATCGATTCGCCGTCGCCCGAAGCTGTCGTCACCCCCGTGACCCTGCAGAAATAGGCGCCGCGCGCGGCGCGCGTCGGCGCGAGGTACTCTGCAACTCAATGCCGCCCGTTGGCCAGCGGGCCGGCGATCACCGAGGCGTTGTGTCCGCCGAAGCCAAAACTATTGGACATCGCCGCCCGCAGCTTGCGCTCGCGCGGTTGGTTGGGCGTGTAGTCGAGATCGCAGTCCGGATCGGGAGTCTCGTAGTTAATCGTCGGCGGCACCACGCCGTGCACCAGCGACTGCACGATCAGGATCATCTCGACGCCGCCACTGGCTCCTAGCAGGTGCCCCAGTTGGCTTTTCGTGCTCGAAATGCTCACGCGCCTGGCGGCCGCGCCGAACACCGATTTCACGGCTTTCGTCTCGGCGGCATCGCCCAACTGCGTGCTCGTGCCGTGCGCATTGATGTAACCGAGGTCCTCGGGATTCAACTGTGCGTCGGCCAGCGCCGAGGCCATGGCCTTGGCGGCCCCGATCCCTTCGGCGTCGGGGTGGGTGATATGTCCGCCATCGGAGCTGACTCCGTAACCTAGCACTTCGGCATAGATTCGCGCGCCGCGCGACTTGGCCCGTTCGTATTCTTCGAGGATCACGATGCCGGCGCCTTCGCTGAGCACGAAGCCGTCGCGATCGCGGTCAAAGGGGCGGCTGGCCCGCGCCGGATCGTTGTTGCGAGTCGACAAGGCCCGCATCGACGCAAAGCCACTAATGCCCATCGGGGTCAGGGCGGCCTCGGTGCCACCGGTCACCATGCAGTCGGCCTCGCCATACTGGATCAATTTGAAAGCATCGCCGATCGCATTCGTGGCACTGGCGCAGGCCGTGGCGACGGCCGCGTTGGGCCCACGCAAGCCATACGCGATCGAGACTTGTCCGCATGCCGCGTTGACCATCAACTTGGGAATCGTAAAGGCGGAGACTTTGTCGGGCCCTTTCTCCAACAGCCGGGCGTGCTGCGTTTCGATTTCGTGCAGGCCGCCGATACCCGAGCCGAGAATCACACCGACGCGGAAACGATCCCAATCGTCGAAGTTGATCCCGGCGTCGGTCACGGCATCGGCCGCGGCCACCATCGCGAATTGGGTAAAGCGGTCGATGCGTTTGGCCTCTTTCGGAGGCAAATAACCCTCGGTGCTCCAGTCGGAAACCTCTCCGCCAAAGGTCACTTTGAAATCGCGCGCGTCAAACGTCCGCAGCGCGTGCACGCCACTTTCGCCCGCCAAGACGCGCTGCCAGAGGTCGGGCACTTTGCAGCTTAGCGACGTCACTGCCCCCAGGCCCGTGACGACCACGCGACGTTTCATGGGGATGCATCCAGCGAGAGACTATTGCGGAGCACGTCCGCGACAGGTGGTGGCTTCCCGAACTACCTGCCGGCGCGGTCCGCGGAAGTGCGGCACGAAGTGATCAAACAAGCCGGGGCAGCGCGAGGCTGCCCCGGTTCGCTGCGAGTTAGGCAACCGCCCGTGTCAGGCCTGCATCTTTTCGATGTACTCGATGGCCTGGCCGACGGTTTGGATTTTCTCGGCGGCATCGTCAGGAATATTGATGTCGAACTCCTCTTCGAGTTCCATCACCAATTCGACGGTGTCGAGGCTGTCGGCCCCTAAGTCGTTTACGAACGAAGTCTCCGGCGTGATCTGCTCCTTATTCACGCCGAGCTGTTCGGCCACGATTTCAATGACTCGATCTTTGACTGAGGCCACGTTCTAAGTCCTCCTGCAAACTGGTTTTCGGGAAAGAAAGGCCTGTTCTACCCAGCCTGTCTTCTCCGAAAGCACCGTGCCCGTCGACGCTTAACGCGGCCGCGGGGCCGGGGGCCGTCCCGGCAGGCTGGGTAAACATATACCCCCTCTGCCGGGATGTGTCTATAGCACTTGAGCTTGCGCCAATTGGTCCAATTCGGCCTGGCAAATTGGCGCCGCGGGCCCCGTTTCGCTGCGTTCCCCGATCGTCCCGCGCCAAGCGGTGCGGGTCGGTGCCACTAAGTTGCCGAGGCCGCCCGCACGGTCACCGATAAACCAGATCGCTGGACACAACGAGCCAGGGCAGGCAGAGCCGGCCCCGACAGCTCAGCGCGCAATCGCGTCAGACGATACGGCGCTTGCCAGTCGTTGCGCGTTTGCGCCTTGTCGCGAGGTATTCCGCCCCGCACGCGAAATCACGCCGGGGACTGGTACATTTTTCGGCCTCCGATGCTGTGCCAACCATGCAGCCCTGGCCGAAAACATGAACCTGTGCCCCTCCGTATCCCACCGCGACGAGCGCCGCACTACCAGCCCGAAGCGCAGCGAGGGATTTCTACCTCTCACCTCTGGCCTCTCGTCTCTAGCCTGTTCTCGCAGGGTGCCACTGCTGGCTTGTCCCGCAGTGCCATCCCCGCGCGGGTGCCATGTCCACGCTTGTCGTGGGCATGCCTGCGATCGATCTCCTGAAAACTGAACACTGAAATCCGAACACTAGCCATAACAGGACCAACCTGGCGCGCCGGCCTGCGCGCATTGAGACACCGATCAGCCACGCATCTTGCCCAGGGGCTTCGCGGTTCAATGAACCGTTTGTTTGAGTCGGACCCAAGAGCTGCGTCCGCGGTGCGCGCCGTGTTCCGAACCATACCGACGATCAACTGGTTAGCCGCGGGATTTATCCCGCGCGCTAGCTTGTGTGACGCTGCAACTGTCGCGGTCGTCGCGTCGCAACGTCGAGCGAGCTAGCGCGCGGAGCAAGCTCCGCGGCTAACAATTGCCGACGAGTACCCGGACGCAAAATGGTGACCCGGACGCAAACCGGACGATCACCCGGACGCAAAACGCCCGCTGTTACACCCGCCCCAAGCTGTGCCCTCTAATCGATTTACGGTCAAATATGAAGACACCCGGACGCACCCGGACGCAAATTCCCAGACAATCTTATTCTGGGCCCCCCCGATACCCCCCCCAGGCCGCGGTCTGCGGACTGATCCGTCGATCGTCGCCGTGCGACCCCGTTTTGCCGCGGCGGTTCCCGCAGGTTGCTTGTCGCTTCGGCCGATTGATGCGTAGCCTCGCAGAGCGCATGGGCCGATGAGCCTGGCCACCGCCTGGTCAACGGTTTCAGAAGGGTTAACGGCGTTGGATGGCGCGTCGGCTGTCGTTGTGTCGACAGCACGGGACGTGTTCCGAGACGGCGTGGTACCGCCAACCAGACGACGCCTGTTGTCGGTGGTTACTACTGACTTAAAATAGCGGCCCGCGAA
The DNA here is from genome assembly GCA_019745975.1 of Pirellulales bacterium. Taxonomy (GTDB): domain Bacteria; phylum Planctomycetota; class Planctomycetia; order Pirellulales; family JAEUIK01; genus JAIESQ01. The sequence continues at coordinate 23,441 of JAIESQ010000057.1, read as the reverse complement.
TGATCGGCGGCCGAGCGAGTTTTCCGCCAGCATGTGTTCGCGAAACGCACCGTTCACGTCAGGAGAAGAACACCCATGAGTGGTCCGATCGTCCGCTCGGGCGCGTCGCCCGAGTTCTCGAAGAATTGGGAGAACATTTTCGGCAAGCCCGCCAAAGCAGGTGCCGCGGCCGGAAAGGCGAAAGAGCGCGCTGCCGGCAAGAAAAGCAGTGGTGCGGCCAAGGCAACCGCCACCAAGTCGGCGAAGGCGAAGCCCATTGCCAAGAAGGCCGCCGCGAAGAAGTCTGCTAACAAAGGCAAGAAGGTCGGCAAGAAATAGCGCCCTAGCACGCTCGCCGACGTCGCGCCAAATGGGAGAGCTGCCATGCCGGATGATGGTCAGGTCGAGAAGCTGCCGCTAGTGTTTCGCGACGACTTCGCGCGCGGCGCCGATCATTGGCAGCCGACCGACGCGGCGGCCTGGCAAGTGGTCGACGCCGACGGGGTGCGCGCGTACGCACTCTCGAAGCAAAGCGCGTACAAACCGCCGCACCGCAGCCCGGTCAACATTTCGCTGGTTCGCGATGTGTACGTCGATGATTTCACGTTAACGGTGCGTGTGCGCAGTACGTCGCGCGACTACGGCCACCGCGATCTGTGTCTGTTCTTTGGATATCAAGGTCCGGCCCGTTTCTACTACGTGCATTTCGGCAAACAGACCGACGACCACGCCAATCAGATTTTCATCGTCAACGACGCGCCCCGCACCAAGATTTCCACGGAAACGACCCCCGGCACGCCCTGGGACGATCGCTGGCACGAGCTGCGGATCGTGCGCCGCGCCAGCGACGGGCAGATCGACGTCTTCTTCGACGATCCGAAAAAACCTGTCATGCGCGCCGTCGACAAGACGTTTCGCTGGGGACGGATCGGCGTCGGCTCGTTCGACGACACCGGTGAATTTGCCGACGTGCGCCTCTATGGTCGGAAGGTCAAACCACCAGAATAGGTTTCGCAAGCAGTCGTTCGAATTGCCGCAGAGCCAAACGGCCGAGCAGGTTGTCTGCTCGCCGCGAGTCGCCGCCGAGAACTTGATTTTGCCACTACACTGCCCACGGCCACGGAGTGCGTCAACGAAGTTTCCGAACCAGCGCCCGCACTTCGCCTCGTCAACTCGGCAGTAGGTGATGCCCGCGGCTCGGTAGAGTTTCCCCAACCGGCAGATTCGCTGGCAGCCGACGGCAAATTCCCTACGCCGTGCCCAAGCTTCTGTTGTCCAGCGCGGTAAGATTGGCTCAAGTAGTTATTTGGTCCGGCCGATCGCGGCCGCGCCAGGTTTTCGCGGGGGAGTTCGCGGCGTGAGTCGTTTGCGCTTGTTGGTGTTGGTAGTCGGGCCGATTCCGATCGTGCTCGGCTCGTTTGGCCTGTCGCGGCTGTTGAAGCCCGCCGCGGCGCCGCGCGCCGAGCACAATCACGTCGTCGCCGCGCATCAGCAAGCACTGCTGCCGATGCTGGCCGAAGGTCGCCCAACGACAGGCCAGCGGTTCGAGTCGGGCCCTACGCCTGACGGCGGCCTGCCGCGGTTCCTGGTGGCCGATCCCCTCGAGCGCGCTTGCGACCGCGAGGCCGACACCTGGCAAGAGTTGCTCGGCCCCGACTGTGCGGTGGTGGTCCGCCCGCCGTTTGTCGTAGCCGGCGATTTGAGCGAGGATCAGCTCGTCGCCTGGCACCGGCATACCATCGAGCCCGCCGCCCGGGCGATGGCCGCTGCATACTTTCCGCAGCGGCCCACCGCGCCGGTCACCGTGCTGTTGTTCTCAGGCGAGCCGAGCTACGAGCACTACGCCAAGACGCTGTTCGCCGACACTGGCGTGTCGATCTACGGATACTACAAGCGCGGGCAGCGCGTGCTGGTGATGAACATCGCCACCGGCGGCGGCACGCTGGTGCACGAGTTGACGCACGCGCTGGCCGACTTCGATTGCCCGCAGATTCCCGATTGGCTGAACGAGGGGTTGGCGTCGTTGCACGAGCAATGCCGGTTCCGCGCCGACGGCCGCGGGATCGACGGGCTGGTCAACTGGCGGCTTCCCAAATTGCAGGAAGCAATTCGCCACGACCGGCTGCGATCGCTGGCGTCGCTCGTAGGAGACGACAACTTCCGCGACCACGATATCGGGCTCAACTACGCCCAGGCCCGGTATTTCTGCATGTTTATGGACAGCCGCGGCCAGTTGCAGGATTTCTTCCGCCGCTGGCGCGCGGCGCGCAAAAGCGATCCGCTCGCCGTGACTGCGGTGCGCGACACGTTTGCCGGGAGCGATTGGGAGACGATCGACCGAGAGTATCGCGAGTGGGTGCTCACGCTCACTTGGCTCGTGGCGCCGCCGACACCGCCCAGCGAGTGATTGTGGTGCGTTATCGCTGCGGCTGAGGGTCGAGGGGTCGGGTTGCCGTCGCCAGGCTTGCCGGCGGGCGGGCGTCACTGGCGCGGTAGAGTCGATAGTGTCCGACGACATCGAACGGTGCGGTAACCAGCCGCAGATCGCGCTCGCCACGACGGGCTTTCGCGCGCGGGATCGCCAGCACGCTGTCAGGCGGGAGGTCTGTCACGCCGTCCCACTGCGAAAACCGACATGCCAGGATCTGATCGCCGCGCAACTGCCGCCGCAGCTCGGGGCTGAGATAGAACAAGATTGAGCCCAGCCGCTCGTCGGCGATGATCAACTTCGACGGCAGGCGGCCTTGGCGGTTGTAATGCTGGGCGAGCGTGCGGGCCGATTGCGATTCGGCCACCGGCGGAATCAGCACGGTCATGATCACCAGGAACGTGAGCGCCAGCGACGTGCCGCCCTTGATCAGGGTAAGCGCGAGCCGGTGCGGATCGTAGTGCCACAGCGGCAGCCACGAGCTCGCGGCGGCCACTGCGGTCAGCAGCATGGCCGGCCAGGAGTAGTGAACGTCGAAGCGGGCCGCGGTGGCCCACATGGCGATCGGCAGAATCAGCGGCCCGGTTGCTGCTGCGAACCAGAACGACTGACTGATGTGCTGCGCGAGCCCGGCGCTCAGTTCGCCTTTCGTCCAACGCGACCAGACGGCGGCGGCCAAGAGCGACACCGGCGGAAACATCGGCAACATGTAGGTCGCCAACTTGGAGCGCGCAATGCACAAGAACAACGTGCCGCCGGCCAACCACACCCAACACAGCAATTGGGCATCCGCCCCAGGATTGCGAGTTTCGGACCGGCGGCGCTGGTAAGCATCGACCGCAGCCGCCGGAAGATAGGCCAGCCAGGGGAGACCACCCCCTAGCAAAACGGGGGCGTAGTACCACCGCGGTTGATCGCCGTGTGTTTGCGAGGGCGTCAGAAAGCCCATCAGATGCCGCTCGATGAAGTAGTAGTACAGGTAGCCCGGGTCGCGCAGGCTCATCAGCACATACCACGGCGATGCCGTTACGACGGCGATCGCCAACGCGATCAGCCCGCAGGCAATCAGTCGGCCGTCGATCTGTCGCTTCAGCAAGCGATACCCGCCGACGATGATCGCCACGAACGCCAACCCCAACAGGGCCTTCGTCAACAGGGCGATGCCCAACACGACGCCGAGCGCCGCGGTCCAACCGAGCCAGCCTTGCCGCGAGGTCGCCCGGTCAGCGCGCCAGTAAGCCAACAGTGCCAGATTGACACACGGCACCAGGAGCACGTCGTGCACGGCCACTTGCGCCAGCGCGACGGGCATCACCATCGTGGCTTGAAAGAACGTCGCCACGGCGGCGCTGCGGCGGCCGAACAACTCGACCCCCAACAGCCCCGTCGTCAGGGCGCCCAACAATCCGCAAAGCAGGCCCGGCAAGCGAATGCCTGCTTCGTTCATCCCCAGGACCTTGACCGACAGACACTGCAACCAGAAGAAAAGGGGAGGTTTGTCACGGAACAGCTCGCCACGATAGCGCGGCATCAGGTACTCGCCCGACTCGCACATTTCCTGCACGATGGCGGCGTGTACCGCCTCGGAGCCGTCCATAAGTGGCGTGCCGAGCAGAAGTGGCAATCCATACAGCACGACCGCCAGCGCGCAGCCTAGCAACAAGATGGCCGCCGGCCGTTCGAGCAACGAATACGAAGCGGGCGCCGGTTGGCTTTCCATAGGCGAAGATTCGGCGAAGCTCGGATGTAGACTGCGCAAAGCGTGGCCGCGAGGGCGGCGAATGGTATCCGAACCTCGCGGGCGGCAGCAAGCTCAGCAAGCGAAGTCGAGATCGGCGCGACAGCACGCTCGCCGGGTGCTAGCGTGATGGCCGCGGGATGCCGTCGGGTCGGTGCCCCCAATCGCCGAGAAACGCCGTGAAAAGCGCTGGCTCCGGCACGGCGCAAGAAAAACGCGGTGGGCGTCGCCAGGCCCCGGCCTGCAAGGTAGGCCGTCTGGCCCTCGACCCGGCGATCCACACCGCGCTAACCGAACTGCCTGGGCGTGCGTCTGAGACGCCCGGCTAGGAACATGCGGCCCGAGGGAACCAGTCGTGGAGACACCGGTTCCCTACCTCACTAAGACGCTTTCCGGGGGCCAAGCGGACGTGCCCTCTCGCAAGATTCTTGAAAATAGTTGGACCGGACAGGTATCTAGTCCCCCTGCGCGCCAGTGAGTCGCGATGCTAACCCTTGGCCGAAAAGCGGTTGCGCATCGAGTCGTGGAGAGCATTGCCGAGCCGACCGCATGGGGTTAATTGGACTCGGCCGATCGGCCTGACAGCGCGGTCGCCCAAAGCGCGAGAGGATAAGCACGACGCGCCGAAAACGAAATGATCTCGAGACTACTAGCCGAGGCGGGACTCGAACCCGCACGGGGGTAACCCCCCAAGGGATTTTAAGTCCCTTGCGTCTGCCATTCCGCCACTCGGCCTGGTTGCGCCGTCATTTCGATTGACATGCCGGCCGGTCGAAAGGATCGGCGTATCGCATATCGAGAGTTGGTCGTCATCCTATCGCCGACCTCGCCGCAAGACTATCGCCATGTGCGAATCGATCCGAACGGCCTGCGAAGACGTCCACAACCTGCTGACGGCCAGCGCCAATCTGGCGCCTGGTCAATCCGTGCCAACACGCCATTCTCGCGCGCCGGCACGTCGGTTAAAATTCGCCGCCAGACACATTTGGGCTTTCGGCGGCAAAGGACGGAATGGACCCACCGGCTGGCGGTTTCGACGGTTTTCTTGGCACCCGCGCCTCGCTGATGCTCGACGTCGTGGTCGTGGCGATGGCGATTGTCTTGCCGCTGTTGGGCACGAGTATCTGGTTGGTTCGTTATCGCCGCCGCTTTGCCTGGCACAAGCGGATGCAGCTTGTGCTCGGTGGGCTGTTGGCCGTGGCGGTCACGTTCTTCGAACTCGAGATGCGCTTGCACGGCTGGCAAGCGCGGGCCGCGGCATCACCCTATTACGGCACCGCAAGCGAGCCCGGACTGCTGTTCCCGGTCCTGTACATTCACCTGATCTTCTCGGTGAGCACCGCGGTGTTGTGGATTGTGGTGACCGTGCGGGCATTGCGGAATTTTCCGCGGCCGCCACAGCCCGGCCGGCACAGCGATGCGCACGTGCGATGGGGTCGTCTGGCCGTTTGGGATATGGTGGCGACGGTCGTGACGGGCTGGGTTTTCTATTATCTGGCGTTTGTCGCCGGCAGTTGATGCGGTCGCGTATGCCCGCACAGCAGCGTGCGAACGCCTGGTTTGGTTGAGCGCGAGCGGCTCCCGTGCGTTCTTGGCCGGTGAACTCTAAGCTATGTTTCTGCAGCCCTCCATAGCTCGAAAAAAGGACTCCCGGCCATGAAGACGCGTTTGGTTCGTTGCGGATTGTTGGCATGCGGTGCGATTGTCGGAATCGCCACATATAGCGCTTGGGCAACAGCTCAGGACGATGCCTCGGCAACCGACCAGCCGCCGAATGCCAGCAGCACCGAGCCCGCTGACGCGAAGAACGAGCCGAGTCTCGACGAGCTGCAAGTTCAGTTTGCCAACGCTCACGTGCAATTGATGCAGCTCGAGATCCGCAAGGCGGATGAGGCCAACGCGCGGGTGCCGGGGACGATCCCCCGCTTCATGATGGAACAACTGCGCGGCGAATTGGCCTACGCGCAGGGCCGATTGAATCGCGCCAAGGGATTGAGCGACGACAGCTCGAATCCGTATCGCGATCTGGCGCTCTCGAAGCTGCGGTTGGGCGAAGAGAACCTGCGCAAGGCTGAGTTGGCCAATCGCATGAACCCCAACACGGTCAGCGCCACCGAGGTGGCGCGGCGCAAGGCCATCGTCGAAGTGGAGCGATTGCGAGTCGAGCTAGCCAAGCGGCTCGATCTGACCAACACGACGGCCGTCATGCAGTGGGAGCTCGACGAACTGCACGACGAAATGACCTACATGCGGATCATCACAGCCCGGCTGCTCGATCGCAATTAATCGCCGTTGCGGTTGCCGCCCTTGCTGGTTTCCGAGGGTAGGCGATTGAGCGTGTAGTAGGCGTCGTGATTCACCAGCGCCTTCCCCTCGGTGGAACGCACGCCCGCCATGCGTACGTGATACACACGGCCCAGCTCGCGCGGCTCCAGCACGACGAGCTGCACGCGATCGGGCTGCTCGGGCGAGTGCTGCAACTCGACGGCGTGCTGCCGGCGGCCGATCTCAGGCGAGCCGTACTTGGCCCAGTAGTGATATGTGTACGACTCGACCAGGTAGTTCGCCGGATCGATCGCTCGCGCCGTATCGACCGGCGTCGTGAACCGTAGTTCCCAGCCGCTCGGGGTGACGCTCATCGAGTACAACTCGAACGGCACGCGGCCGGTGAACGTCAGGCGTTCGAGGCCAAAGGTCTGTCCGCCGAGTGAACCCCAACCGCGGTTGGTTTCGCCCACGAGCAAGCTGCCGTCGGAAGCCTGCGCGAGGCGATTCACCCCGCTGGCGAATCCGCGGCGGAATGGAAGACACGCACCCTGCAGCCGCCCGTCGATTTCTTCGAGGTAAACACGCGTGATCAGCGAGTTCGTCAGCTCGCCGACAAAGCACTGCCCGGCAAACGGACCAAACTTCCCCGCGCTCGTGTCCCACAGCGGCTCGGTCGCCGAGCGGCACAATCCAAACGGAAACCAGAGCGTGGGAGTAACGTACTCGGGCTTATTGGCTTCGCTCGCGCCCGGCCAGTACCGCAGCCCTTCGGGGTTGCCGTAGAACTCCCCCTGGCGCACTTCTTGCAATTTGCAGGCGGCGATCCATTCTCCCTGGTTATCGGTAAAGAACAATCGGCCTTGCGGGTCGAAAGCCAGGCCATTGGGACTGCGCATGCCAGTTGCCCAAGGTGTGACCGCGCTATCCACGCCGACTCGCAGCAAGGAACCGCGGTACGGAACTTTGGCCTTTTCTCCGCCACCGAAACCGAGGTTCAGCGAAATGAACAAGTTGCCGTCCCGATCTCGCGCCGGGCCGTAAAGAAACTCGTGATAGTCGCCCGAGATGCCAAAGCGATCACAAACCGTGACAAACTCATCTGCCTCGTCGTCGGCGTCGGCATCGCGCAGGAGCGTGATCTCCGGGCGCTGCCCGGCCAAAACTTCGCGCGGGCCGACCACGCACAAGCCCAGCACTTCGTGCAATCCGCTGGCAAAGCGTTTCCAGGTGATTTGGTTCACGTCGTCCGACGTGGGATTGGAGACGAGCCAGATATCGCCGCGGCGCGTGGCGACATACAACTTGCCGTCGGGACGAAACGCCAACGCGCCGACTTCGATCACCTCGTCGTCGGGCAGCGGCAACGGCTCGATCCGGTAGAATTCTCCCTCGCCGCCGCTGGGAAAGTCGCGCTCCAGGCGACGGTCCAGTTCGGCCAGCAGGCGATGTGGTAGCGTCGGCTCGAAGTAAAAGCCGAACAGCCCGCGGCCATTGATGACCTTGACCAAGAGATCGTTGGTGCCGGGCCGCAAGTCGAGCGTGACGAAATCCTGATTGGGCAGGGCCGCGATGCGACTCTCTTGCACGCTATACAGCATGCGGCCGTTGAGCCAGATGACGAGCCCTTCGTCGCAGCCGAGCGACACGCGCACGCGCTGCGCCGCCGGCACTTCGATGCGCCGATACAGGTAGCAAAGCACATTGTCGTTCCGCTTGAAGCGGCGCAGGTTGTTCACGCGACCGTCGGACAACGACAATTCGCGCCATGCGGCCAGCTCGCCCGCCCCTTCGTACTCGGCGGCCAAATCGATGTGAGCTGGGTCTTGCTCAGGGGGATAAACTTGCGCGAAGCCGCGTCCACCTTCATTATCGAATGGGCCGATGACGTGCCACTTGTCAGCCAGCTTGACCGGGCGGCTAGCGGCCAGCGACCCCTCGCGCGTGCTGCGACGGCTGTCCTTCTTTACGTAAACAAGTTGCGGCGCGGGGCCCGAACCATCGGTCGCCTCGGCAGCGCGCAAACTTACTCGACCACACAACCCGATACACGCGGCCAGCAGCCACCAATGCAAGGATCGACAGCGGCGCCACGACCGGGTTGTCGAGCAGGGCCATCGGCACATCATGGCGCTGGCCTCCGAAGCTGCGACTCTGCCTTGACTACGCGCTCGATCCCGGCCGGCGACGCATCCTTCGCGCGCAAGATCGCCAGCGACAGTCGCGCCGTGCCATCGGCCCGATCGCAGGGAATCGCCAAGACGGTTTCCGGCCGTCCTGCCGAGTCGAACCAGCGCGTGGCCGCAGGCGCTGCGCGCACGCTGAGTACCACCGCACCCGATTCGTCGACGAGTGTCACCGTCGGCAGTTGCGATGCTTTTGCCGTGCTCGACTCAGCAGGCTTATTGACCGCGCTGCCCACCGCGGCGCAGTGCAACAGCGCCGTCGCGCTGGGCGGCGCCTGGATGTCGATCTCGCGCAGCAGGCCGTTTGCGTCGCGCGTGGTCAGCGGGCTGACAGTTTCGGAGAACTTGGCGCGCTGGCCCTCGGGTAGTTCGAGCTCGTAGCGCAGCGTGGGGCCGGCAACCGATGGCCCGCCCCGCGGCGGCAATCGATAGCCAAGAAAGTGCAATCGCAACGTTGGCGGCGGCGCGCCATGCGGCGCCGGCGCTCCGAGTGACAAGTCGGCGGCCTGCGCGGCGAAATCGGGCGTTGCCGGCGATTTGTCGAGGCTGATCGCCCAAGGGAATCCCGCCGGTGATTTCCAGATCACCTTACCGAACAAGCTTGCCTCGCGGCCACCGCGATGTGTCCAACTGGCCGCCAGATCGACGAAGTCTCCCTGCCACGCATAGGCTAAGCGGCAATTCTGCGCGTCGAAGGCTGCGTGGACATCGCCGCCAAAGTGGATTGCCAGACTGCGCGGCGACAGCTCAGGCAGAAACGTCCGCAACACCCAGGGGCGCCCTTGCAACATCGGCCCAGCAGTCACAACGGCACCGGGGGCTTCGATTCCCTCGGGCAACGTCAGTTCGTCGCCAGCCGACAGGTAGGCCCACATGGCGTCGCGCTGCCGCGCGGGATCGCCCTCGAGGATTTCGGCGTAGGGCGACTTCCCTGCCAGAAAAACGGTGGGCATCCGCGTGCCGGGCTCGAGCCGCTGCGGATCGGCCATCCAATGATTAAACCAATCGTTCCGTACGCGCCGCGTGATGCGGGCCAGGTCGGGCCCGCGCGTGCCGCCGCTGGGGATGCCGCGAACGTCGTGGCACTTGATGCAGCCGAAGCCGCGCGAGCCGATGAGGGTTCGCCCCGCTTCGACCAGCGCCGTGTCAGCGGGCAGTGTTGTGGCTGCCGGCGACGGTCTTGAGACTGCCGCGACTTGGTCCCCCAAGGCGTCGACGAGCGTGGCGTCGGCCGCGGTGAGTTGCCCGACCAGCGCTTCCATGTCTTGTTTCCCAAACCGCGGCATCCGCAGCGCCATCCAAGGACGCGATCGCTCGTCGCCCGCAAGCACGCCGGCCAGGGCCGCTGTGTGCAGTTTGCGCGCAACGCCGGTGAGCGACGGCGGCCGCACAAGCTCGGCCTCCGCGTCGGTTTGATTGGCGGTTAGTTGGGTGTAAAGGTCGGCGCTCAAGCCTCCTTGGCCGTCGCGCTCGTGGCAGACCGTGCAGCGAAACCGCACGATCGCCAGTCGAGCTTGCTGCGCTGGGTCGGCCGTGCCGGGAGCGCTAATTGCTGCGCTCAAGAACTGGCGCGCGGCGGTGCGATTAAGACTCTGGCCGAAACGCGGCGCATCGCCCGAAGCATTGCCAACGGCCAGGCATCCCCCGGCCGGCCCGCTGGCAATCTCGGCCAGAGACCGCGCCGCTGGCGTGGGCGCGAGACGATCCGGCGCGCCGGCGTCAGTCGCACCGCCGAGGCTCGCCGGCAAGTCGTGGCAGTTCGCACAGCGGCGTGTGCTCAACACGCGACGACCCAGTTCCGCGACCTGCTCATCGAGCGACGCTGGTGCGTCAACTGGTCGTGTCGCGCCGGGCACTTTCGCCAGGGCCACCGTGACCTCATCGCTGGTCGGTGGCGCGGGCAATTCAAACGCGGGTGCGCCGTCCACGTCGCGCGAGGATAGATACGCCGCCAGTGCCCGACATTCGTCGCCCGACAGACCCATCGCCGGCATCCGCGCGCACGGATCGTTGGCGCCGGGGTCGGCTAGGTACGCGGCCAGCTTCTCGACCGAGTGCTTCTTGCCGAGATCGTGCAATGCCAGTGGCGCCGGCTTCGCAACTCCGGGCTCCGCATCGTGGCAAGCCATGCAGCCGACGCGCTCGTAGAGTCGCTTGCCGGCCGCGACTTGTTCGGCAGACGGCGCGCCATCCACCGCGGGTTTGAGGGCAGGCTTGTCGTCGCCCTCGAGCGCGGCGAGCACCTTGGCGACCGCATAGCGCTCGACCTCACCCTGGCGATCGTCGCTGAATACTTTGGGCATGACACTGCCGGCGCGCCACGCCTGCGGATCGCCAAGCCAGTGATAGATCCAGCCGGCGTTCAACCGCAAGCCGGCCTCGACCAGCTTCGGCCCACGGCGCTGGCCGATCAACTGCGCCAATGGCGGCTTGCTGTCCGCCTGGTGACAAGCCACGCAACTGTGCTCTTCAATGGCCAGTCGTCCGATCAAGAACAGATCGGCCCCCTGATGCACTTCGGGCGAATGTACTAGTGCGAACTCCGGAATCCTCTCGCGCGCCAGAGTGTCCGATTGCCACCAGATTTCGAGCCCCGCGCCAGGCCCGTCGGGCGCGAATTCAAAAACCACGGAGTGATAACCGACATCCAGCTTGTAGCTTGCATCGAGACTCCCCTGCGCTTCGGCGGCCTTAGCGGGGCCGGGCATCTCGAGCACAACTCTTCCGTCGATGCGGATGATCAACGAGCCCGAGGTCAACGCCGAGAAGTGGTACGCGCCCGGCTGCTGCACGTCGAGCAGCCCCGCCCAGCGGACAGTCCAACCTTCGACTGGCAGGCGGAGGTCGGGCGATTGTCCGGCTTCCAGCGCGAAGGCCGGGGCGGGCTCGAATCGCTCGACGAGCACGTCATCCCCGACGCGATAGCTCGCCCATAAGCCAGGGAGCGGAACCACGTCTCTATCGTCGGCAGAATCCGCATCGGCGGCGGCTTCGGTCGTCGTCGCTGGATCCTCGGCGGCGTAAATCGGGTACTCGTCGCCCGATCGCGCAAGCAACCCCGCCACGATCGCGACAACAACACTGAAATGGCGAAGACGCATGTCGATCGGCGACGCGGCGGGAAAACAGTTTGGCGGGAACATTCGGCCAGCCCGCCCCATGATAGTTTCGAGCAAGTCGCGCCGAAACCCACACGCAGGAGAACTGCAAAGTCAACAATGCGAAGGGGACAGGTACATATTTTCGGTCAGCGCGCTGTGGCAAAGATCGACTTCGGTAGGCCGAAAAATGTACCAGTCCCCGACTTTGCAGTTCCGGCGTTCACTTCGCGAGGAACCGCCGCAGGCAATTGCCGGTGATTCGCGAAAGTTGCTCGTCGCACAGCAGGCCGGTTGGGTAGGTGATGCTGCCGGCCGAAAAGACCGCCCCGCCGCCGGGTGTGTCGAAACAGACGAGGTGTGCACCGCCCTCGTCGGGGTTTAGCCCGCGCGCGAGTACTTTGGCCTGCGGCGGCGAGCTGGCACTGATTTTGTCCGTCTCGTGCCCCGACGCGCCATCGCCGTAGCGCTGGTGCAGAATCTTGGTGCCGAACCGATCTCCGCGCCGCAGCCCCGTGCCGGCGAAGATCCAGTGCGTCGAATCGATCACTTCGTAAGGCGCGACAGTCATCGCGCCGGGGTCGGAGTAGACTACCCCTAACAGATTCGCTTCCGATTCGACCGCCGTATGAAAGCGACTCTCGCGCGCCGGATCCCAGTGATTCAAGCAGCGCATCGCGCCGATGGGCAGAAGCTCCACTTTGCAATTGATGCCATTGCCACCCAAATAGACCAATCGCCCGCCGCGCTCGAACACCCAGCGCTTCACCGCCCAATACATCTCCTCGGTCCAATACTCGGGATGCACGCTGAGCACCAGCACGCGGTAGGCATCGAGATCGAGTACGCCCGAGTGAAGCTGCTCGTCGGCGTACAAGTCGTAGGCGAACCCTTCGCGCTCGAGCCATCCCAACAAGCGCCATTCCGCCGGGGCCAGCGCACATTCCATCCGCCCTTCGATTGGGTCGGTGCACTCGTCGCGCTCGGGTACCTGGTTGCGCGGCTCGGGGCGGTCGAACGATAGCGGCTCGAATGACTGGGCCTGCCACTCACCGTATTCCGCTAGGTTGTAGCGTGGCAGATCACTCTTGGAGTTGACGATCGGCGCGTCGAGCATCTTTGACGCCAACACATAGTTGCTGCGCCCACCAAACGGGTTGTACGCGTTCCACGTGTTCGTCGACGCCAGCACCGCGATTGGAGCGCTGGGCGTGCGCGGTGCCACCACCAGCGGAAACGAGCAAAACGCGCCGCTCTCCCCGCGGGCGTGAAAGTAGTACAGGCCGCTCGCTTCGGGCGCCGCGATCACCTGGCGATGGATGCGTCCCGAGCCGGCGTCCCAACGCACGCCCGTTTCGACGAAGAACCCATCCGGCACGGTCTGCATCACCGCCCGCGGTCCGTGGTTGTCGTACCAGCCGACGTTGCGCACGAACGTTTTCTGTAAGCCGTAGCGCCAAAGGCCGAGTTTGTAGGGTTCGACCGCGTGAACGCGAAACTCGACCTCATCGCCAGCCCGGCACCATTTGGGCCAGGCGTAACCCAGCAGCCGATCGGAGAGCAGCCGAAACTGCCGCGGCCGCGCCGCGTCGGCGACGAAATGCGAACGCTTCGCGCCAAAACCAGGATGCGACAAAACCGCCTCGCACGGGCCAGCCGGCACGTCGGCGTAGATCGTGCCGCTCGGCGCCGAGCGCAACACGACCGGCGCGCCGCCAGCAGGGCGCAGCTCGACGAGCACGTCGGCCAGCGCGGCATAGTATTCGTCGCTCACAAAGCCGATGAGCACGTTGCAATTCTCGTAGCCAGGTGTGTCGCTGGGCAGCAAATCGGCGCTTTACGCCGCGCGGACGAACTTGTCAAGCAGACTTTGGTCGCACAGTACCATGTCGTGGTGAATTGTTCTTTACCGGCATTTTTCCCTGGACTATGCTCGACCCCGACGTAGCCGGTTCGCGCGAAATAGTCGCGGAACAGAGCTGGTGGACAACGGATGATTCACCCGGTGCGCGGCGTCGAGTTTTCGACCGCACGCCGACCAGCGCGCGACGCGGCTCGTTTAACGGGAGTCCCTTGAGATGGATCTCGAAGCTACCATGACATCGGGCGTGTTCATCGAGTTTCGCGATGCGCGCGGCAACTCCGTGGGCCAGGCAGTGTACTTCGATTGGAGTGGCCGCCCCGTGCCTGGCATCGGCGACGATATCTGCTGCCGGGTGGGGTGCGGATCGGCATCCAAACTGCGCGGCCGCGTCCGCTCGCGGTTTTTCGATTTGCAGCGCCAGGACGACGGCGCGCCGTGCGTCTGGGTGCGGCTGGTCGTCGACGTGACGCTTGCCAAAGCGCAGTCGCAGCGGTTGGCAAGGCTGCGGAGCGCCCCCCCGCGGTTCTCGAATAACTGATGCGCCGGCTAGCGCACCGACGAATGTAGCCCACGCGTGCCGTCGTGTGCGGACCCAGTCGCTTGTGTCGGCTGCATCGCGTGTGCGGCGGGCACATGGTGCGCCGACTTTGCTTGCCGCCGCATTTTGCGCTGAATGCCCGCCTCGAATACGCGCCCCAGCGGCCCGGCCAACAGCGCCGGCAACAACAGCAAGTTGCCCGGCAGCGCTGCGGTCAGGAGCGTGAGCATCATCAGGCCGAAACGCTGCGTCGGCGTGAAGGGGCTGATCGCGAAGATCGACAGCCCCAGGCCGATCACTCCCCAGCTTTGATACATGGCCCGGGCGCAACCCTTGTAAGCCAACATGACCGACCCTCGCCGATCGAGTCCCTGCTCGATGCCGCGCTTGAACCAGAGCATGTAGTGCACGACATCGTCGACCGTCACGCCCAGCGCCACGGCCGGCGTCATCACCGTTCCCACGTCGACGATCACTCCCATCCAACCCATGTAGCCGAAAACGAGCGCCGCCGGAAAGACGCTTGTCAGCGTCAGCAGCAGGCCGGCCGACAAGCTGCGTATCGCCACGATCATTACCAGGATGATCAGCACCAGGTCGGAGAAGAAACCGAACACCAGGCCGTCCAAGAGCGAGTTCTGCGCCTTGTAGACGATCGGCACGAGCCCCGTGTACACGATGCTCAGGCCTTCGATCGGTCGGCCGTGCGCCGCGGCCAGCCGCGCGCGCTGGGATTCCACCACCGGGTCGATCTGTCGCTTCAGCTCGCTGCTGAACGCCGCGAAGTCCACATTCTTCAGAGCGCCCACCCGCGCGCTGATGCGCCACAACAACTCACCGTCGGCTTCGCGCACATAGTCGCTGGCCAGGAACTCCTGGCGGTGCTCGCTCAGTCGGCGATTGCGTACATCGCGCTCCCGCTGTTCAGGCTTAATCAGCCGGCCCAGGATGCCGCCGGAGCGCGCATTGGACTTACTCTCCAAGCGCGGCGCGAAAGTCACCGCCGAGAGCGAGCTACCCACCTCGGGCAGGCGGTCGACTTCGTTCTGGACGGTCGCCACCAATTCGAGACATTCGAGAAACGTCAGTCCCGATTGCGCTTCGTTCACGCGCACGACGACTTCCATCGGTACTAACTCGCCGAGATGGCGCTCGAGCCAGGCGTAGTCGGTCAACAACGGCGCGCCGCGCTTGAAGAACCGCATCATCTGCACCGAGGTCTCGATCCGCGGCACGCCACAGGCGGCCAGCGCCAACAGCGCCAGGCAGCCGGCGGTTACCCAGGCGTGATGCCCGACGATCCACTGCCCTGCACGCGTCCAGACCTGCTGCATGCGATCGCCTTGCGGCGCGAGTCGTGACGTCGCGGAAACATGCGCCGCATCCGTCCGCGTCGCCGATGCCAGGGCGCGCAGCCGCCTAGCGCGACCCGACTCCCCCCACAACGGCCACATCGCAAACGCCGCCGGTAGAAAGAAAAACAACACCACCAGGCTGACCACTACCCCAATCGCCGAATAGATGCCGAACAGGCGGATCGGCACGAGCTCGCTATAAGCCAGCGAAAGCAAGCCGACCGCGGTCGTGCCAGTGGCCAGCGAGAGCGGTAGCCAGGCGTGTTGGATCGCCCGCTCGGGCGCCCCGACGGCCCCCTCTTCGCGGACCGTGTCCCGGTAGTAGTTGGCCAGATGGATCGCGCCGGACGTCGCCGCCACATAGACCAGCGACGGCATCGAGAGCAGGATCGCGTTCATCGGCGTCTGCGAAAACCAAACGATCGACATGCTGGCCAAGAGCGAATAGACGCCGGCGATCATCACCAGCGCCACCAGTCGCCCGCTCCGCAGCGACCACCACGACATCGTCAGACCAACGATTGCCGACAGGCCAGCTAAACGCATCAAGCTCCGCTCGCCCGCGTTATCGATGGCCACGTTGTCCACCGGCGGGCCTCCCAGATGCAGATCGGCTGCCGGCACCCCGCATTCGTCGCTCGCCAGCCGCCGAATCGCGTCGACCGACTTGCGGGCTTTCGCGCGTCCCTCGGCCGTGAGGGTCAGCACCAGACAAGTCTGCCGGCCGTCGGCACCGATCAGCGATCCTTTCAAGCGGCGCGTCACCTCGTCGGCCGATAGATTCAGCGGCGGCTGCGTCATTCGTTCGATGATTCGCGGCCCCGTCAGTACTTCGCTAAAAAGTTGCGGCTCGCCCGCGACCGGATGCTCGATTGCGGCCGTCACCTTGCGAGTCATGAGCTCGAGCCGCTGGTCGTCGAGCGTGCACCCCTCCCAGCTCACCAGCACGAATTCTTCGCCGCCGAAGTGCCGCTGAAACCACTGGTAGACGCGCGTCTCCTCGTAGCTTTCGGGCAGCCATTGCTTGACGTCGTTCTTGTTGGTCAACAACGCACGCCGCGCGCCTAGGCCGGCAAACGGCAGCAGGAAGACCATCGCCAGGAGCACGCGAAAGCTGTGGCGGCTATAGAAAGACTGCTTGATCACCAGGCGCCGTCCTTGGCCGTGTTATGGTGCAAAGCTACGCTGCGCAGCGACGCTGTCCGTCTCAATCGCGATAATCCACGGTGCGGCACCAGCGTGCACCGGCAGAACCACGGGCTGCCATCTATTACTTTCGGCCGCTCCAGGCGTCCTGCATTGCCCGCGAGGACTGACATCGGCGGGCGGGTCGGCCGTCGTCGCGGGATGTTCCGCCCTGGCAAACTGTGCCGTCCGGCGTGCCGCCCTGCCGAGGCGGTACCGGTGCCCCGATCGCCACGCCAGGTAACGGAGCCAACGAATCCCGCTCGAAATCTCCGGCACATGGCTTGCTCGAATGTTCCAAGGTCTGTCCAGAAGGGGAGTGGGCCGTTGCCGGATGCGAACCGTCAGGGCATCGCCGTGCCCCGTGCTGGGGGGGCTGTATCGGGGGATTGTCGAGTGGCCGCCGGGGCCTTCCGCCGACCAGTAGGCCCCCAGCAAGTTGTGCGACGGTGAACATGTGACTATGCACCGGCCTTCGGCGACTCATCCCCTGGAACAACTGGCCTTCGATCGGGCCGCCAACTGAGGAAACACGTAGTGAACCTCGGGGGCGCAGCCGGCGGGGCCGGAACGAGCAGAGGGATCACGTCGATGTGCCGGGTATTTCTCCCCAACCCGCGCGGGGGAGCGCGCCTTACGTTGCGCTTGGCCATGTCGGTGTTGGCCTTGTCAGCCCCGGCAAGCGTGCCGAGCACCGCGCGCGCCGCGGATGCCGTGTTGACGACCACGGAATTGGGAGTCACGGTGACGTCGAAAGAACTGTTCGACGCCTTGCACGAGTCGAACAATTTTTGGCCTGTCGTCCAGCGGCACGTGTTGAGCGACGATTTTCCGACCGGCGACGCGGCATCGCGCCGCGAAGCGGCGGCCATCATCTCGAAGGTCCGCTCGCACCTGCACGAGCAACTCTTCGGTCGCGACGACGCCGCGGCCGAGGACCTGTTGAACTACGTCGGCTGGAGCCTGCGGCGCGCGCGCTTTTATCGCGAGCTGCGCGAAGTGATTGGCGACCCCACGGCCACAGTGCAATTGCGCGACACATGGCAGGATGCCTACCGCCTGCATATCGCTCCCGACAAGCCCCACCGGGTTGAGCCAATGCTGGACGCTGTTGGGCCGCAACTCGATGCGCTGCGTCTGCCCGCCGAAAAGCACGCCCGGGCAGTGGAGCTATTCGGCCTGATTGGCGCTTGCGCGGCGCGGATGGAAGCGACCGAAGCTGGACAATTGATCCGACAGATCGATCGCGACCTGGGGGACACCCCGACGGGCGAGCTCGTGCGCTCGATCGTGGCCGCCGCGGATTGGGCCTCGATCATCAAGCCGCTCGATGAGGTCCCCCGCAAGAAGCACTTTCTCGCCGCTTGGAACGAGTTGCACTCGCAGTCGCGCGTCGAGAACTCGACGGCGATCGGCCGGTAACGCGGAGTTTCGCCCGCGAATCGCCCACAAAGGCGCTCCCCCCGGACCTTGCGCTCGCGGGCGCGATGGGCTACAATGCGGCCGCGCGGAGCCGTGCCGCGGCGCTGGACCGCATTACCCGCTTAATCGCAGGAGGAGTAAGACATGTCTCGATACGGATGGTTGCTAGCACCCGCCTTGGCTTTGTTGGCGCCTTTGGCGCTGAGCGGCTGCGCGAAGCACGAAAAGCCAGTCGTTGCCGAAGGGGAACACGATCATGAGCACGCCGAGGGAGAGCACGGCCACGAAGGGCACGATCACCCCGTGACCGACGATCCGGCGGCAATCAAAGCTGAACTAGCCAAGCTATCGCCCGAGGACATGAAGCTTGTCGAGCTGCAGGACAAGAAGTGCATTGTCAGCGACGAGCCGTTGGGAGCGATGGGCGCGCCGGTAAAAATCCTGGACGTCAACGGTAAGGACGTCTTCATCTGCTGCTCTCGTTGCGAAGAAGCGCTTCGCAAAGAGCCGGACAAGTACCTGGCTAAGCTCAAGCAGGAGCCAGCCGCCGAGACAACTCCCTGAGAGCTGCGGGAATGGCCATTGGCCGCTCGCGCCAGGCCGACCACCAATCCCAAACCTGTGCGGCCGTCGTGGATTCATCGATCTGCGACGGCCGCCATGTTTTTAGGGCCAGTTCCACGGTGTCGCAGTTTTCCTTGGCCATTTGGAGCTCTTGGGCAGCGCTCAGCGTCATTGCCGTGGCAGCCAGGCTCAGCGCTCGCTCCGCGGGCTGCGCTTGCCGATCCCATAGTGAGTGCTAGCAGTCGCTCGTCGGCCGTCGATCGACCTTGCCGCGATTGCAGTTGGCCACTAGATTTTCCGGCCGCTGCCCGACTTTAGCGGCGTACCGGGCAGGGCGGCCGCGGCTCCTCTAGCTGTCGAAGGATCGAATCGCATGCCGACTCGCCTCGCCGAACTTGCCGAGTTTGTGGGGGGATCGCTGGTCGGCGACGGAGATGTCTCGATCGATCGTGCGGCCGTCCTTGCCGACGCTGGGCCAGGCGCGATCACGTTCATCGATCATGTCGACAAGCTGCCGCGGTTAGCAAAGTGTCAGGCCGCGGCCGCGGTCGTGCCCGCCGGGGCCGAAAAGCTCCCGCTTCCCGCGATTCGGGTCGACGACGTCGCCGCGGCATTTACCGCCATCGTGCGGCACTTCCGCCCCTGGCGATCGCAGTCGACGACCGGAATCAGCCCACTGGCGGTCGTCAGCCCGTCGGCCAAAATCGGTCCGCGCGTCCAGGTGCATGCCGGAGCCACGATCGGCGACGACGTGGAGCTGGCCGCCGATTGTGTGATCCACGGTGGCGTGCGGCTCATGGCCGGGTGCCGACTGGCCGAACAAGTGACCATCTTCCCCAACGCGGTGCTCTACGAAGACACCATCGTGGGGCCGAGGGTCATCATTCATGCCGGCGCGATTTTGGGCGCCTTCGGCTTTGGATACAAAACCGTGGACGGCCGGCATCAACTCACCTCGCAGCAGGGCTACGTGGTGATCGAAGCCGACGTGGAGATCGGCGCCAACAGCACCATCGATCGCGGCACCTACGGCCCGACCGTGATCGGCGAAGGGACCAAGCTCGATAACCAGGTGCAGGTTGGCCACAACTGCCGCATCGGTCGGCATAACCTGCTGTGTGCTCAGGTCGGCATCGCCGGCAGCACCGTCACCGAAGACTACGTCGTGCTCGCAGGTCAGGCCGGGATTAAAGACCACGTCCGCATCGGTAAGGGCGCCGTCGTCGGCGCGATGTCGGGTATCACCAACGACGTGCCCGCCGGAGCCCGCATGTTGGGACTGCCGGCCACGCCCGAGCGCGAGCAAAAGCTGATGCTGGCGCACCAGCGCAAGCTGCCAGAGATTCGCCGACAACTGAAGACGCTGTTGGCCCAAGCCGAACAAGGGTCCGGCCGGGAGTCGCGGCGGTTGCCCCCCGCGCCGTCGGCCGACGACAACTCGGAAGCCGCCTGACGATTGGAGTGAGTAGCCGCCGATGGCTAGCGCCGCCAGTTCGCCTCATCGATGCACGTCGCCGTCGACCGTTGCCCCCGCGCTTGAACCATTGCGACTCGCGCCCGGAACCGAGCCCAGCGCGGACAGCGCGGTTTTGCAACGCGACGAAAGCAGCAGGCCCTTGCCAGCGCCCGCCGCAGCGCCGCGCATCGGATTATTCGCCGGTTGGGGCACCTACCCGATCACGATCGCGCGTTCGCTGCGCGAGAACGGCTACAGCGTCTACTGCCTGGGCGTGAAGGACCATGCCGACCCGGCGATCGCCCAGTGGTGCGACGAATTTCGCTGGGTGGGGCTGGCCAAGCTGGGGGCGGCGATCCGCTTCTTCCGCCGCCATCGCGTGTCGCGCGTGATGATGGCCGGCAAGATCTTCAAGACGCGACTGTTCGCCCGCTGGATGTGGCTCAAGCATCTTCCCGACTGGCGCACCATCCGCTGCTTCTACCCCAGCTTCTTGCAGACGCGCCGCGACCGCAAAGACGACACGCTGCTGCTGGCGTTGATCAACGAATTGGCCCGCGATCGAATTGAATTTGCCGCGCCGACCGACTACCTTCCGGAACTGCTGGTGCGCGAGGGAGTGCTCACCGATCGCGCCCCGTCGAAACGGCAACTGGCCGACATCGACTTCGGCTGGCAGGTAGCCAAGGAGCTGGGGCGGGTCGACGTCGGGCAGTCGGTCGTCGTCAAGAACCGTGCCGTCATGGCGGTCGAGGCCATCGAAGGGACCGATGCCTGCATTCGCCGCGCCGGCACCGTGTGCGAGGCGGGCGAATTCACTGTCGTCAAGGTCGCCAAGCCGCAGCAAGACATGCGGTTCGACGTCCCCACGGTCGGACTGGGGACGCTCGAGTCGATGGTCGTCGCCGGCGGTCGCGTGCTGGCGGTGGAAGCTGGCCGTACGATTCTGCTCGACGAACAGGCCGTCGTCGAGTTCGCCAATCGCCACAAACTCGTGATCGTGGCCACGCACGGCCCCGCACCGCGGGAGTAGTGGACGCACGTGTGACGGGCTAGAATCTTCGGTGAACTCTCGACGGTTTGGGGCGGGCACGCAGCGACAAGGGAGGGCCAGCATGACGACCGAAGTCGACAACGGCCGGCAGCTCGCGCCGTGGCGGTTAACCCGCGATGAGGCGGACCTCGTGCTGGCTGGCCTGCGAATACTGCGCAACTTTCATCGCTACAGTTTCTTTGACGTCGACGAGGACGGTCGCGAGGCGCAAGCCACGGTCGGCGCCCTGCTCGAACGGCTGCAAGCGGAGTTGCGCGGCGCCGGCAGCAAGTAGCTTCGGTAAATTCTTTTCATCTTCTGGCCGATCCCACCCCCCCTTTTGGTCGACCACGCTTGCTGGTAGTGGGGGCATTTTCCTCGCCTTTTTGCTTGTGTCGGTCGCAATCCCCGTCTACTATCAACCGCTCTCCCGCAGGTCCGTCTCCACAAACCGCCAACCCCCGAGCGCCCATTCCATGCCCTCTCGATCTTCGCGCCGGCGTACGCGCCGAATGGTACATCCATCCTCGGCCGCGCACGCAACGGTCGTTTGTCGCTCCCTGCGCTGCGAGCGCCTCGAACAGCGCAGCCTCCTGTCGATCAGCCCGGCGGGCACCGAGCAGCTTGTCAATGTCGGCAACACGGCGGGGGTGCAAGACCAGCCCAAAGTTGCCTCCGATAGCGCGGGCAACTACGTCGTCACCTGGACGGGGGACACCACGGGCGCGGGAACCGATATCTATGCGCAGCGCTACGATGCGGCCGGCGCGACGATCGGTGGGCCATGGGTCGTCAATTCCACGGCAGCGGGCAACCAGTCGTTTTCCGATGTGGCGATGAATGGCTCGGGAACGTTCGTCGTAAGCTGGGTAAGCGCTGGTCAGGACGGCAGCGGCGATGGCGTCTACGCCCAGCGCTACGATTCATCCGGCGTGGCGCAAGGGAGCGAGTTTCGCGTCAACGTTTTCACGAACTACGATCAGAACTTGCCGAGTGTGGGGATCGACTCAGCCGGCAACTTTGTCGTCGCCTGGGAAAGCGGGACAACCGACAACACGGGCAACCAGGATGGCGATTTCATGGGCGTCTACGCGCGGCGCTTCGCGGCCGATGGTACCGCCCTCAATGCCAATGACGTGCTGATCAACTCGACGACGGCGTACTTTCAAGGCGCGCCGTCGGTAACCATGAATCCCAGCGGCAGTTACGCGATTTCTTGGACCGATATTTCGTTCAATCTATCGACTCTATCCATCGAAGGGGATGTCTACGTCCGACGCTACAATTCGACGGGCACCGTGCAGACCATCAATGGCTCCACGAACCCCTTCCGCGTGAACAACACAACTGCCAACAACCAGGTCGGCGCTCAAGTCGCCATGGACGATTCGGGGAATTTCGTAGTGATCTGGCTGGATGATCGTGAGTTGCCCGATCTGGAGACAGGTTATCACGACGTCTACATGCGGCGCTTTAGCAGCACGGGCGCAGTGCTCAGTTCAGAAGCGCGCGTCAATCAATTCACGAATTTCGATCAGAACCTTGCCACGTTGGCGATGGACGGTAGCGGCAATTTCATCGTCACCTGGTTCAGCGGCGACTACAACAACGCTGGCAACACTCAAGACGGCAGTTCGCTGGGAGTTTACGCGCGGCGTTATACGAGCGCCGGCGCCGCCGACGGCAACGCATTTCAGGTCAACACTTACACCACCGGCAGCCAGTCGGAACCGCAGTTGACCATCAGCGGCACGGGTCAGGCCATCATCGTCTGGACAAGCGTCGGGCAAGATGGCAGCGGCGAGGGCGTCTACTCGCAGCGCTATGCGTCGCCGAATCAGAACCCCACCGTCGTCACCGGTGGGCCTTACTCAGTGACCGAGGGCCAATCGCTGAACCTCAATGCAAGCGGTTCGAGCGACCCCGAGGGTCAAACGCTGACCTATGCCTGGGATCTGAATAACGACAACAATTTCAACGATGCGACGGGGGTTTCGCCGACTCTCACCTGGGCGCAACTCGCTGCTTTCGGCATCACCGACGGGCCCGCATCCGTCACGAACGCCCGCGTGCGGGTCAGCGATCCGTACGGCGGCCAGACGACGTCGACGTTTACCGTCAACGTCGTGAATGCCCCCCCCATCGCCAACGCCGGCGGGCCCTACACGATTTCCGAGGGAAGCTCGCTCGTCCTTAGCGGCAGCGGCAGCGACCCGGCGGGCGTGGCCGATCCCTTGACGTACTCTTGGGATGTCAACGGCGACAACGTCTTTGGCGACGCCACCGGCGCCGCGCCGACACTCACATGGGCGCAGCTCGTCGCGTTAGGA
>JAIESQ010000017.1 GCA_019745975.1 Pirellulales bacterium | reverse complement strand
CTATCACTGGAAGAAACACAACCTCATGCCTCCCTTACGAGTTAAGCAACGACGATAACTTGGGACAGTAGAACTAGATGTTGCCCCGACGCTCTTGTCGCTGGGTGGGTACGAAGTCGCCGATTCGATGCAAGGGCGTCGGCTCTTCGAGGGCGAACGGCCGACTCCGTCGGGCGGCGACGAGTCAGCGGGATCGCGATCGTCGACGATCGATCGGCTGCGAGGGCTGGGTTATCTCGGGTGATCTGATATCGAACAGGACGCGGCGTCGAGAATGCCGCCAGGTTTCGCTGTCGACCGCGGGTGCGTCAGGGCCGTATACTGCCCACTCGTGGCCCGCAGAATCCTGGCCGGCCGAGACACTCTCAACACGCATAAGGATCGACTCCATGAAGGCGTTGCGCAGCGCACTGCTTCACGCGGCGTTTGGATTGCTTGCGGCCACCGCGCTGGCGGTTACCCCGTCGGCCTCGCCCGACAATCCGTCGATCGATCTGCGATTTCTCAAGCCGGTGGACTTGAGCGGGCAGATTGTGGCGCTCGTCGAAACCGAACGACGTGCGGGCACGGCCTTTGTGTTTCTTTCGACGAGCTGCCCAATCTCGAGTTCGTACGTCGATGAACTGAATCGCCTGGCGGCGCTGCCGACTGCCGAGCAGGTTCCCTTGCTAGGCGTTATCTCCGATCGCTCGATCGATCGCGCAACCGCACAGACGTTCGCAGAGGCGGCCGGCATCAAGTTCCGCGTGCTCTTCGACAGCACGGCTGAGTTAGCCGAGATATTGGCGCCCACGTGCCTGCCACAAGCCTTCGTCGTGAGCGCGCGCGGCGAGATCGTTTATCAAGGACGGATCGACGACGCGGTTGGCCCCGACGGTCAGCGCCGCGACGCGGCAACGACTCACGAGCTACAAGACGCCATGCAGGCCCTATCCGCGGGCGGACCGATCGCCGTCGCCAAGACTGAGCCGGTTGGCTGTGCGTTCGATCGAGCCGCCAACGTCGACGCGTCGGAGAAGATCACGTTCAACCGCCACATTGCAGGGATTTTGTTCGCGCACTGCGCCGAGTGTCACCGGCCCGGAGAGGTCGCGCCGTTCGCCCTGTTGACTTATGAAGACGCCGCGAAACGAGCCCAGTATCTGGCCGACGTCACTCACGGCGGGGTGATGCCTCCCTGGAAAGCGGAAATTGGGCATGGCCGTTTTCTCGACGAGCGCCGCTTGACTGCGAAAGAGCTGGCCATGATCAAAACCTGGGCCACTAGCGGCACGCCGCGCGGCAACGAGGCCGACCTGCCGCCGCAGCCGCGGTTTCCCAGTGGCTGGCGGCTGGGTACGCCCGACGTGGTCGTCGAAGCGCCGACCACCGTCAGCGTGCCGGCGGATGGTCCCGACATCTTTCACCATTGGGTGATGCCAATCGAGATCCCCGCCGACAAGGTGCTGGTAGGCATTGAGTTCAAGCCAGGCAACGCGGCGGTCGTGCATCACGCCATCATCGGGCTCGACACGACCGGCGGCTCGCGCAAGCGCGACGAAGAGACGCCCGAGCCAGGCTATCGCTCGTCGGGCTCGATCGAGGGTTCGATGTCGGCGTTCTTAGGTGTGTGGACGCCGGGGATGACGCCCCGTTTTTATCCTGAAGACGTTGGCTTCCGCATTCCAAAACAGGCTGACGTTCTGCTGCAGCTACACCTGCACCCTAGCGGCAAAGTTGAAGAAGACCGCTCGCGCATTGCGTTGTATTTCAGCGACAAGCCTGCCGACAAGCTGAAGACGCAGTCGATGTTCATCGCCGGCACGCTGGTAGTGAACATTCCGCCGAACGAACCGCGCCACAAGGTCGCCACGTCGTTCACCCTGCCGGTCGATTTGACGCTCAATTCGGTCTTTCCGCACCTGCATTTGATCGGCAAGGAAGTGAAAGTGACCGCGACTTACCCCAGCGGCGAGCAGGAGTCGCTGATCTGGATCAAGGACTGGAATTTCTATTGGCAGGATGTGTACGTCTATAAGGAGCCGCGCACGCTGCCCAAGGGGACGACGATTGAGCTGGAAGCCTACTACGACAACTCGGCCGAAAACCCCTTCAACCCGAGCAAGCCGCCCAAGCAGGTTTTGTTCGGCAACGACAGTGACGACGAGATGTGCTTTATCCTCTTTCAGACGGTCAGTCAGTCGGACAACATGATGATGAAGCTTGGTCCGGCCATGATGATGGCGTTCATGAAGGAATGGAACAACGCGAAGCTGACCGACGCGGAACGCGAGCACATCGTCGACGAAGCCTCGAAGCTGTTTGGCGGCGGCGGTCGCGGCGGCCGCGGCAGCGATTTCTTCCGCCGCGCGATGCTCTCGGCGAGCAAGGCCAAGCCGAGCGATCCGAAGCCGACCGAGCCGGCCGAGTGATCGTAGCGGTGACGGCGGTGAAATACGCGAGTTTTCGCGCGCCAACGTGAGCGTTGATTGGCAGCTCAGTCGCTGGTTAGCTCAACATTGTCGATTCGCATCGTTCAACTCGGCTCTCCACGCGCGCCTGGCGAGGGCTTGCGGCTGGGCACCGTGCGCAGGCCCCCGCGCGGAGTGTCCAAGCGCGATTACGCTCGGCGCGACTTTTACGACGTGTGGTTGCCCGCCTTGTCGCCGAGCCCGGATTTGATCAAAGCGTTCAAGCAGGCTGACGATGCACGGGCGTGGCGCGTATTCGAGCGGAAGTTTCGCCGGGAGATGAGCCTGCCCGACGCTGCGAGGCAGTTGGATTTGCTAGCGGCGCTGTCGCGGCAGACAAACTTCTCGCTTGGTTGTTACTGCGAGATCGAAGCGCGCTGCCACCGGTCGATTCTGCGGGTGCTGCTCGCCGAACGGGGTGCCAGCCTAGTTAACACCTAGCTTGCGAGGAGAAGACGATGATCGCGCGACTTTCTGGCTTGGCTGGTGTCGCGAGCGAGAATCGGCAGCAATGATCCTCGAAGTCGCCATTCTCGACGTCCTTGCGGGGCAGGAAGCTGAATTCCAACGATCGTTCGCCCAGGCACAACGGATCATTACTTCAATGCCTGGCTACGTTCGCCACCGACTCTGCCGGTGTGTCGAGCGGCCTTCGCGATTCATCTTGCTAGTTGATTGGCGGAGAATCGAGGACCATAGGGAAGGGTTTCGCCGCTCCGCGGAGTATCAGGAATGGAAGGCGCTGTTGCATCACTTCTACGATCCGTTTCCAACGGTCGAGCACTACGAGGAAGTGGTGTTGCCGCAGCAGTGAAAAGAGCCTGTGCGATCCAAAAGGCGTTGCGCGGCTAGGAGCGGCGTTTCGCTTGCCGTGCGCGGCTCTCAAAGCGACTTGAGATACTCGAGCACCGCGCGCTTCTCGCCTTCATTCAACTGCTCGGGGAAGCTGTGCCCCGCGGCGCTCTTGCCTCGCAATCGCGTGTTGAAGTACCGGCGCTTGTCGTCAGCGCGGCGCACCTCGGGGGGTAGCTTGTCGAACTCGGTCACTTCCAAGCCCACGCGCTCGTGGTCGTAGCCATCTTCGCTGCGCAGCCAGACCGTGGGGCGCTTCGCTTCGTGCAGGACGTGCCACAGCGTCGGCACGCTGCCGTTGTGAAAGTACGGGGCCGATGCCCACACGCCATCGAGCGGCGGGGCGACGTAGCCGGTCGGCTGCTCGACAACTTCGAGTTTTCCAAATTCGCCGAACCAGCTTTCCTGATAGAACCGCCGGTGCTCGACCGGCATGCCGTCGAGCCGCAGGCGGTCGGTGCCAATTTCGGCAATGTCAACGCGCTTTTCGGGATAGCTGCCGCTGGGGCCGTACGTGCCATGGCACTCAGCGCACGCCCGATTGAAAATCGGCCGGCCGCGCTCGGCCAGGTCGCGATCGATCGCGTACGGGTACTTCGGCGCCTCGACCGATTCAATCCAGGCGAGCACGTCCTGAAAATCAGACTCCCAACTCTTGATCGTCTCGGCCGAGTTGGCTGGCACGAGCACGAACTGCATGATCACCCGCGCCGTCTTTGGCACGAAACCGTCGATATACAAATGCGACTTTTTCTTGGTGTTCCAGAACGGCGGGGCGTCGAGGTCGTAATTCTCGAACGGGACTTTGCGCGGCGTTTCGAGCAAGTGCAGCTCGCGGTCGCGCAGGGAAGAGAGCAGCACGCTGGCCGTTTGGGCGTTGGTCGTGCCGTTCGAGCGGCCGAGCGGAATGAGGGCCGTGTTCGCCTGCCTGGGCGACAAGGGCTGGCCCGAGGCGAGCTCGGCATTGGCGACATCCTGAATCAGCGTCTGAAAGGCGTAGTGTGAGTTGGCAAGTCCCGGGATGACGCGGCCGGCAACTTTTCCACCATGGCAGCTCAGGCAGTTCATCGCCCAACCCATTGGCGTGTCGACCACGCCCAACGGCGCACCATCGGGCGAGTCGGGATTGGGCACGAGCCCATAGCGCGAGAAAGCCAGGCGGCGGCGTTCGGCTGGAGTGGCTTTTTCGGCGGCGACCTTGAGCTCCGGCGGCCAGACTTTCCAGAGGGCGTCGAACTCTGCGGCGGTGAAGTCGACCGGCTGATAGGGCTTGGTGGTCAGATAGCGGTAACCGCGCGCGGCGGCTTCGCTGCTCGTCGAACTGACAGTAGCGGCAGCAAGCTCGTCGGCGGTCGCCCAATTCGAAGCGCTCAACAATAGCAGCAACAAGACCAAGGCCGGTCGTTCCGCTACAATCGGACTGTCATGCTGAATCGCCGTCACAGGGGGATCACCTCCAACACACGGCAAGGGCGCTCGGGGTACCACCAACCAATTATAGGGCGGACGCGCAAGCGATGAGCCAATCGGCCGCGAATCGACGCACGAGAGTCGCCGGTTTCCTACCTCGCACAGCCATCGACGTACTGGGCAAAATGCTCCAGCGGCGGGGTCGCCAGGCCGACGACTTTGGCGGCGTCGTCCCAGCGCCTGAGCAGCACGGCCGCCGCGCAAGACACTGACGACTCGAACTCTTCGCGCTCGCCATCGCTAAGTAAGCCCCCTTGCAGTTCGAGACTTACGAGTGATGGCCCGCTGAGCACCTCGCGATACTCGGGCTCGACCGTGCAGAGATAGCGCTTGGCGGCAACGTGCAACCGCACCGGCTCGACAACGTCGGGCCCGAAGCGCTTATTGAGCCAAATGGCAGCGGCCGTTTCGTGATGATCGTCGATGCCCTGCTCAGGAGCGTCGTTGGGGAGTGCATGCAAAAGATGGCCGACGTCGTGCAGCAGCGCCGCGGTGATGAGCGAGGCGTCGGCCCCATCGCGCTCGGCGAACATGGCGGCCTGCAGTGCGTGCTCGAGCTGGGTGACCGCCTCGCGCCCATATTGCGAGTTGCCGCGGCGGCGGAAGAGTTCGAGCACGGCGAGGGTCGTCGGGTGGGACATGAGGGGGGGAAGAAGTCGTGCCTCGAGTTGTCGGCGAGGCTGCTAGAAGTTCGTACGATGTGAACCTGATCGTCGCGATACTTCTCGGCATCGACTCAACGCTTGTAACGTCGCGGCGTCACCGGCGATGAGCGCGGCTTTCTTTGAACGACTCCAGCGCTTGATTTGCCGTTCACGACGGATCGCTTGTTGAAGTGTAGAGTGACGCTCGGAGTAAACGAGTCGAACCGGCAATCTAGCGGCGGTATATCGGGGACCGGCAGCAGACTGGTGCACTTGAATGCGCGATGCCAGATCGCTAGTCGAACCTACGTAGTAGCTACCATCTCGGCACTGGAGAATGTAGGTCCACCAGTGTAGATCGGGGACCATGATGCCAATTGCCCTTCGACTCCCGTTGGTCGCTCAGGACATTCGACTCGCGACCGCTGGATTTGCATGTCGATCTATTACCGACTCCTTCAAATTGGCCCGCCATGAGCGAGCGAAGCGAGTCGAATGGAGGATAGGGGATTTGAACCCCTGACCTCTTGGCTGCCAGCCAAGCGCTCTCCCAATTGAGCTAATCCCCCGAAGGTAGCGGGCGCCAGGCAGTCGTGGGCGGCCCGAGCAGACCTTGTGACAAATCGCACGGTTACCTAAAGTGACGCAACCTTTCGGCGCGCGAATTCGACCTGGCAGCCGTTTCGCGTGCCGCTGGCCGCCACCGTCACTTAGAGTCACGGCTTGTCGTAAGTTTTTGCCGTCAGCTAGTTTGCTGCCGAAAATCGCTTCGCCGGCCAGCACGCAAACCTATCACCCCCGTTTCGTACTGTCAAGAACGACGGTTGCCACCGGGAGCCCGGTTTGTCACGCCGCACGCTGCTGACCATCGTCAAGTTCGCTGCCTCGGCGCTGCTGATCGGCTGGCTCGTCTACCAGGCCATCAGCGAGACCCAAGGGAGCGGTCTCGATTGGACGCGCCAGCCGCCACGTAGTTGGACGTTGCTGCTGGCGGCCTGGTTCGCCATGTTCTCAAGCCTGGTGATTACGATCGTGCGCTGGCACCTGTTGGTGCGGGCGCTCGACATTCCGTTTCGACTCCGAGATGCCTTTAGGCTTGGCTTCCTCGGCTACATGCTGAACTTCGTATCGCTGGGGAGCGTGGGGGGCGATCTATTCCGCGCGATCTTTATCGCCCGCGAAGCGCCCGATCACCGGGCCGAAGCCGTGGCCACCGTGCTGATCGACCGGATCATCGGCTTGTACGTGCTGTTCGTGATCGCGGGAATCGCGATTTTCTACAACGGGCTGGCGGGCTCTCCCGTGCCCGAGATTCAAGCGATCAACTGGCTTACCTGGGTGTCGATCATCGGCGGCGCGATCGGGATCGTGATGCTCTTGGTCCCGGGGTTCACCGATGGCCGTCTGTCGGAGCTGCTCAGCAATCTTCCCAAGATTGGCCCGACGATCGGCAAGCTGCTGGTGGCGGTCCGCATCTATCGCCAGAGAATTGGCGTGTTGTTCGTCGTCACCATCATGACCGTGGCCGTGCATGTGCTGGGAACGCTGGGCGTGTACTACAGCGCGCGGGGGTTGCTGGCCGAAACTCCCACGCTGGCTGAGCACTTCGTGATCGTGCCGCTGGCGATGGTGGCCTCAGCCCTGCCGCTGCCGCTGATGGGGCTGGGCGCGGTCGAAGCGGCGCTCAAGGTGCTCTACGCCGAAGTGCCGGTTGCCGTGAAACTCGATACGGTGGCCGTCTTGAAAATCGCGGTCGTGTACCGCGTGATCCAGATTCTCGACGCTCTGGCGGGAGGCGTCGCCTATCTGTTTAGCCGACGACAGATGTCCGAATTGATGCACGAAGCGGAATATGTGGCTACCCACGGCGGCGAGATGTCCTCGCTCGACGAAGCGATCGCCCGAGAGCGGCGTGCGAGCGAAAACGGCGCGCCGCCGGCATCGAAGAAAACACCGGCCACGGGCGCTTAGCTGTCGCTGCGTCACTCAGTAAACGGCTTGCCGTCGACTTCCACCTGCCCGCCGCGGTTGATGATCGGCGGCGCGGCTTTCGGCAACAAATCGCACTCGAGCACTGTGGCCCGGGCTGGATACGCGACGAGTAATTGAGCTTCGGCATTATCGCCCAGCACGCATCGATCGAGCGTCGCTCGGGAAGCACCGACAACCGCGATGCCAGTTCGCCCGTTGCCGCGCGAAACCACGCCGCCCACAAGGCACTCGACCGAGTCGTGCACCTGGATGCCGTCGATCTGAAAGCCCTGAATCGTCAGGTTCTGAATAACGACATCGTGCACTTTGTAAGCAGTGACGCCTGTCTTTTCGCCCGCGCACGACAGCGCGTAGTCGTCGATCATTCGCTCGTCTTCGATGCGAAAGTACAGATAGCCGCCATCGAGAAACCATTCGAGCGGCGCCAGCTTCGGCAGCGCACCGCCGCGAGGCGTCGGATGCCGAAGGGCCGGCTTGTTGTTCAAGTACAACTGCTGGTATGCCAGGCGGCGCGGCGAAAAGCGGAATACCGCGCCGTGGTACGACTCCCAGGCCTCGGGCGGAATGATCGCGCGCCCTTCGAGCGTCGCCCCATTGCCCTCGATCACAAAGGGATGCCCTGGCAGCCCGCTGTGCGGTCCGCCGACAAGGCTCACGCTCTCACGATACGGTTCGCCCGAGTTGGCCAGCACGATGCGATCGCCGGCTCCGGCCATGCGCAGGGCGCGCGTGATCGTGCGCACGGGTCCGTCGAGCGTGCCGGTTTGTTCGATCTGCCCGCTGAATGTGTCGTCGCCGCCGCGATTGTTCACGAACCAATCGCGGGCGCTGAGCACTTCTGCGTGAAATGCCAGCACGAAGTTCCAAGTCAGCAGGCGAAGCCAGCAGCGCAGCACGCGGTCGCTCCCCGGATTTCCAGGACTGTCAAGCGGCGAGTCTTCAAGTCTAGCACGCTGGGGTAAAATGTTGATTTCGCCGCAGTGAGCTTCGTGCGAAGGATTTGCCATGCGCGTTTCGGTCGCCGGACAAACGTTGGAATTGACGCAAGGTGACATCACCCAACAAGCGGTCGACGCGATCGTCAACGCCGCCAATAGCCAACTAGCTGGCGGAGGTGGTGTCGATGGCGCGATCCATCGCCGGGGCGGGCCAGGAATCATGGCCGAGACCGCGCGCCGCTACCCAGACGGATGTCCCATCGGCAGTGCCGTCATCAGCGGCGGCGGCTTGCTGACGGCGAAGTTTGTAATTCATGCCGTGGCGCCGCGCTGGCGCGGGGGCACAAGTAACGAGGCGAGCTTGTTGGCATCGGCCTACCAATCGTCGTTGCAACTGGCAGTCGAGCATCAGTGCACATCGATCGCACTCCCGTCGCTGGGGACTGGAGCTTACGGTTACCCGCTCGATCGTGCCAGCCAGGTGGCGTTAGGCGCTGCGATCGATTTTCTGCGCAGCCAGCGTGCGCCGGCGCTCGTGCGATTCGTGCTGTTCGATGGCGGCGCCTATGGAGCTTTTGCCGCCACGCTCGAAGAACTGACCCTGGGAAGTTCGTAACGCATCATGGCGCGTACACTGCCGCCGGCTCACAACCGGAACTTGCCGAAATCTGGGGGTCGTTTCTCGTGAAACGCCGCGACGCCTTCACGGTGTTCGGCCGATTGATAGAACAACGCCAAGGCCTGCAAGCCCAACGCTCCCTGCCCGCGAATTTGCTCGGTGTCGGCATTGAACGAGCGCTTGGCAATCGCCAGCGCGGTTGGGCTGCGCAGCTTGAGCTCCTCGCACCAGCGGGCAACTTCGTTGTCGAGCTGGTCGTGCGGCACGACCACATTCGCCAAGCCCATGGCGAGCGCCTCGGCGGCCGAATATCGCCGGCACAGGTACCACATTTCTCTCGCACGTTTTTCTCCCACAACGCGCGCCAGGTACGCCGTGCCGAAGCCTGGATCGACCGAACCGACCTTGGGCCCGACCTGGCCGAAAATCGCCTTCTCGGAAGCAATCGTCAGGTCGCACAACGCGGCCAACACATTGCCGCCACCAATCGCGAAGCCTTGTACGCGGGCGATCACCGGTTGCGGCACGTCGCGAATCGCGCTGTGCAACTGTTCCACCGGCAAACCGACCGTGCCGCGACCGCCGTATCCGCCGACCTCCGTGTGCGACGATTGATCGCCACCTGTGCAAAACGCTTTGTCGGCCGCGCCGGTCAGCACGATGACGGCAATCGAACGATTCCAGCCGGCGCGCGAAAAGGCGTCGATCAGTTCCTCGCACGTCTGCGCGCGGAAGGCATTAAACACCTGCGGGCGGTTGATGGTGATCGTGGCGATGCCCGATTGCTCGGCATAGAGGATATCGTCGTAGTTCATGCTTGGGCCTCTGCCGCGTTCATTGTGCGTTGAGAATCCGACAGCAGGGCCCGCCGAAAGCGCCGGCTAGTGACGTCGCCGACGGCTTCCTGCCACAACCAACCCAATGGCTCCAAACGCCAAAAGCAGCCAGGTGCTCGGTTCTGGAACAGCACAGGGATCAGCCACAGGAGTGGTGGCGAACGTCACCGTTATCTTGTTCGCGTAGTCGACGGCAGCCTTCCCCCAATCCGGGTTCTGTGAACGCCAGGTGTCCACGCCGCCAATCTTCTGGATAACCGCAATGGCATTCTGGTGCCCAAATGCCGGATTGGTGACATCGGTATTAGAGTCGGCGTTGTAGGCGTTTTTGGCAAGCGTTAGCGCAGCCGCCAGATCGGCGTTGCCTTGAGCCACAGCCGCGGCCGCCGTCAAAAAATGGCCGTTCTTGTAACCAGCGCTCCAGGTTTCCAGCGCCCCGTACGTCCGGGTCAGCAGCGCCCGATTGTAGGCATCGTGCCAATCTTCATGGACCTTGGTGCTATCATGAAACGTCTGGTCGATAAAACCACCGTTAAACGTCTTCCCGACTTCCGGCAGCGAAATCGTAGCCGCATAGGAAAACGCAAACGGACTGTCGATGACCACATCGAAACACTCTCCTGCAGCGACGGCCTTCACGGTAGCAGCCGTTGTCGTCTTGAGGGGCCCGGGGTTCCATGAGCCGGTGGTGAGCCCGTCGCTGTAAGTCGTCGTCATGAGCACGGCCAGCGCTTGTGCATTAAGGATGAACACCGCAACGACCTGCGTCACCACTACTAGAATCAACCGCTTCGTGTTCATTAGCTGGTCCCTCCGGTTTGCGGCTCAGCCGCGATTTCGGTTCTTACTGCGTGCGAATCACCCGCACCGATGGATCGAACTTAAATCCACTTCTTGGCGTGATCTGGTTCTTGGCAGCGGCGATCAGTTCCGAAATGGTGCGAACTTTCCGCTGATACGCCGCAAAGGAAAGTTCGTCAGCATCGTCCGCCGCCATGGCGTCGATCAAGTTCTGCAGCTCCGCGGGAGTCATAACGAAGCGCGGCACAACCAGCGTCGGCGACTCGTTCTGAATTCTGCTGAAAACCGCGTCCAATCGTTTGGAGCCGCGCGCACGGCTGCCGGCCACCACGACCAGGTACGACAGCTTTTCCATCTGAATGTCAAAAACCTTGCCTCGCTCCTGTTCCAACGATTTGACGCTCTCGTAACAAGCTTCCAGCTTCCGGCACAGTAGTTCTTCGTCCATACGTTTGACGTCCCCAGTCGGAACGGCTCGCGCCGAGAAGGCCGCCCAAAGCCCCCCTGCGGTCAGGGCAATTGTGGTCAGAATAACAGTTCTGTTTATCATGTTCGAAAGCTCCTGGCGAGCTTGTTGGGGTCGAGGCTCCAGGCCATCTACGCCTTGGCGTCCTGCACACGGTTCTCGCGGCCGCGACATCGGCCTTTCTCGAGATACGAAAAAAGGCACTGCCGCGCTGTGCCGATGCACAGCGCGGCAGTGCCCTCACGCAATGGACCCAGTTGAATTTCGTTGCATTAGCTTACTCGCACGCGTCGTTGCACGAAACCGCGCCTGGGCGGTTCACCAAAATGGGTGGACTGCTACGAACAAAAGAGCCCGCGTTGCTCTGCGCGTGGACAAGCAGCGACGTTCGCCGCGTTGCGTTGCGAGTTGTTGCCGGATACAGGCACGCCTGGCACGGCCCGCGATGAAGTCGCGGCGATTTTCCGCAAGCTTAACCGTGCGAAAAGTAAATGCAATAAGATTTTGCGCGCTTTCCCGACTCGATCGAGAGCCCAGCGTTAAGTGACGCCCGTAAGTCACAAGCCGCGAGTTAGTTACGGCCTGTCCCAGGACCTAACGCCACTCGCGAGCGGCCCCCAGATAGACTCATACACCGCGTCAACCGCACATCGTCAATCCGCCCGAGACGCTGACGACCTGGCCCGTGATATAACCCGCTTCGTCGCTCGCCAGAAACGCCACCAAGCCGGCGATGTCCTCGGGCTGCGCCAGGCGCTTGAAGGGGATCGCCCGCTCCAAGGCGGCACGGAGCTTCTGGCCCTGTTCGCCCGAGCCAGCGAAGTCGGCGAACAATGCCGTGTCGGTCGGGCCGGGGCAGACGGCGTTGAGCGTGATTTGCAGGTGCGCCAACTCGCGTGCCACGGTTTTGGTCAGGGCCACCACGCCCGCCTTGGCGGCGGCATAGACCGCCTCGCCCGACGAGCCGACGCGGGCAGCGTCCGAAGCAATGTTGACGACCCGACCACGCCTACGGTCGGCCATCCCACGAAGCACGACGTGATGCAGGTTCAGTGGCCCGGTGAGATTGACGGCCAGCAGTTTCTGCCACAACTCAGGTGTGGAGTCGAGGAAGCTGCTCGCCCGATCCCAGCCGGCGTTGTTGATCAGGATGTCGGTCGATCCCAAATCGTGCTCGAGTGCGGCGACGCCGCGAACAACGGCGTCGTAGTCGGTGATGTCGAGCGCTTGCAGCGCCCCCCGGCTCCCCGCCGCGTCGACCAACCGCGCCGTCTTCAAAGCCGCTTGCGAATTGAGATCGATGATGCCAACGCTCGTTCCCTCCTCGGCCAGGCGAAGTGCAATCGCTCGGCCGATTCCACCGCCGCCGCCCGTAACGATGGCCACTTTGTCTTTCAAGCCGCGCATGCTCTGCTTCCCAGCAGTAATGGATGGGACGGCGTGTGATCGTATTGAAACGCGCTGGTTGTTCCGGGGAAAAACCGAGGGTAAGCCCGCGGGGTACAACTAGCGCCTGCGTGGGCATACTGTATCATGGTGCGAACTGCTGATCACTCGCGCGCAGCGCTTTTTCGAGCGCGCAGCGAACGTGATCGATTTGCCAGCTTCGCCCGACCATCTGCGCGACTCGGAGTCTCGATGCTTCAGCCACCTGCCCGGCGGCATGCTCCGCAACCCGGCGTATACGTCGAACATTACGGCGCGGCCGGCGACGGCGCCAGCGACGACACCGCCGCGCTGCAGAAGTCGATCGACACGGCCGGGCACGGCGGGTTGGTGCGGTTTTCGCCTGGACGCACCTACTTGATCACGCATCCCTTGCACGTGCCATACGACAATCACACCTGGTTCCTGCACGGGGCCACGATCCAAGTCGCCTTTCCGGGGGTGGGCATCACGTTCGGGTCGCCACTGGTCTCTAACGAAGGAATTTGCGTCTACGGCGGTACCGTGCGCCGCGACATCGACTGGACGCAAGGCAACGTCGGCGTGCGCTTCGTCAACACCAATTACTCGGCGTACTACGACTTCGAGATCAGCGGTTTCGAGCATGGGCTGGAACTGATCGGCGAGAACAACTTCGGGAACGCCTACTTCACGGGCGTGCCGCGGCGCATTGGCTCGTGCCGGTTCGCACTCTACTTGTTCGCGCACCGCAAGGGTTGGGTGAATGAGAACGTCTTTCTGGGTGGCGGCCGGTTGGGCTATTACTCGTCCGATCCCGACGCCAGCGGCGCGGCGCTCGTCGCGCTGACGCGCAACACCGACAAGAGCTCGCCTGACTACACCGCCAACGAACTGAACAACAACAAGTTCTACGGCTTGTGCCTGGAGAACGGCCAGCCCGCGGGGCGCAAGCCGCTATATGCGATTTTCGCCAACTGCCAGTCGTGTCTGTTCAGCCATCTTCGCTATGAAGGGTTCGACGATCCGTTTATCGACGCCAACACGGCCGACTTTGTGCAGGGGGGCAACGTCTTCGATGGCGGCATCGGCCTCACGCGGCCGTTGGCCAATATGCGCTTGCCCGCGCAGGCGGCTGCGTTCCGCTTCTATGGCAGCCAGGCGAACTGGGTCGGCGGCGGCAGCCAACCGGAACCGCTCTGGACCTGGAGCGAAGTACACAGCTCCACCGACGTGAGCGTGCGGCTGCGCAGCACCGGCAACAACGACGTTTTCCAGATCTATGGCGACGGTCGGATGGCGATCGGCACCGGCGGGGCAAAGTACGGTCGCTTGTTGCAAGGGACGCTGGCCGGGCACGATTTCGGCAGCGTGCCGTCGCAGGGATTTGCCACGGCGCAAGTAGCGGTGCCTGGCGCCCAGCTCGGCGATGTCGCCCGCGTGGCCTTCACGCAGCCGCTCCCCCCCGGTGCGATCCTGACGGCGCAGATCACCGCGGCGAACCAGGCCACGGCGACTTTGGTGAACTTAACCGCCGCGGGACTGCGACTGCCCGCCGGCGATCTGCATGTCGACGCTCAACAGCGATAAGAACTGACACTGTCACCGCCCGTCTCGCACCGCCTTGCTCGGGCAGCGCGGGCGCGGTCCAAGCATTCCTGCAACCGCGCGGTCACCAGTTCCAACAGTGCTTGCTCGTCGAGATCGGGCATCGCGTCGACATGAATCGGCGGCCCGATTTCCACTTGAATCGGCGCGAACCACGGCCACGGGCGGCTGCGCGGCCAGGCCTCGAACCCGCCGTCGATCGCCACCGGCACGATCGGCACTCCGCTCCGCCGGGCGACCGTCGTGAAGCCAGGCTTCAAGGGCTGCAAGCGGCCGTCGAAGCTGCGCGTCCCTTCGGGAAAGATCAGCACCAGCTCGCCGCGCTTAAGGCGCCGCAAGGTTTCCTTTAATCCGGACAGCCCCGTCCCTTCGCGGTCGAGGGGAATCGCGTTGAGCGACGCGATCAATCGCCCTAGCGGCGAAAAGGTGAACAACGTATCGCGAGCGAGAAAGTTCATCCGCCGCTCGATGCACAGCCCGACAAACACCGGATCGAGAAAACATTGGTGGTTGGAAACGACCATCGCACCCCCCGCGCGCGGCACGTGCTCGTGTCCGATGACGCGGATGCGATAGAGCGCCAGCGCGATCAGCCGACAGAAGTACCGCATGTAGAGGTACCACCAGCGGCTGGCCAGCGAACGATCGGACTTAGCGGCGGCCATGGCGCGTGAACCTGCCCTTACTTGTCCATGCGCGACCGCACCAAGCGCTCGATCGCGTCGACGACTTCGTCGATTTCCAGCTCGTCGGTCGACACGTGCACGGCGTCGACGGCCGGAATCAGGGGGCCGACCTCGCGAGCGCTGTCGCGCTCGTCGCGCAGCGTTTGCTCGGCGAGCACTTCGGCCAGCTCGCGCGATTCGCCACGCGCCGCCAGGTCGGCCAGCCGACGCCGGGCTCGCTCGCTGGGGCTGGCCGTCAAGAAGATCTTGCAGGCGGCATCTGGGAAGACAACGGTCCCTTGATCGCGCCCTTCGCTGACGACGTTGTCGTTGCCGGCCGCCAGACGCTGCAAGCCGACGAGATGCTCGCGGACCTGCGGATTGTCGGCGGCATAGTGCGTGACCGAAGTGATCTCGCTGGCGCGGATCGCGGTGGTGACGTCGTCGCCGTCGACCAGCACGCGCGATCCGGGAAGTTCGATGCGTAGGCGCTGCGCGACCTGAGCGATTGCCGACGCGTCGCTCCAATCGACTCGATCGCGAGCGGCGGCCCAGGCCACGGCGCGGTACATCGCGCCGGTGTCGAGAAAGCGGAAGCCGAGACGCTGCGCCAGTCGCCGCGCCACGGTCGATTTGCCGGCCCCCGCGGGCCCGTCAATTGTCACGATCATCGGCCGAACGTCCACGGCATTTACGAATCTAGCCGCCAGAGTACTTCGATCTCAACCCATTCAAACGCCGAAAAATCCACCATGGCGCTATCGCCGCTGGTGACGAGCATCACTAGGGTCTGACCTTGGAAGTCGACCTGACGTGCCAGCGAAACGGGCTGCGGCGTGCGCAGCCGCACTCGACCGGCCTTGCCTTGCGTGTCGAGTAGCCGGATACGAAAGCCGATCACGCGGTCGGTGTTCGGAGGCTCGCCCCAGAGCGGTTCCCAATGCGTGGCAACGATGTGCGCCCCTTCGAGATGGAACAACCAACCGCTCGCCTGTCCGCCTGGCGGATCCGCCGCTGGCACCACGGCCAAGGGAGTCACCAGATCGAGCGCGGCGGCCGTGGGGTTCGACAGATCAACGCCGATCCCCAGGCGCCACTCGCGCCGCGTCTCTCCGCGCACGACCAAAAGCGTGTCGAGCATGCGCTCGCCACTGCGGCGGTGATAGACGAGCCCGCCCGTCAGAATGGCGGTGCGGCCTCGTTCTTCGCGCATTTCGACAAACTGCTGCGCTTCGAGTCGGCGGATGCGGGTGCGCTGCGCGGTGCCGTGGACGCCGCGGTAAAGCTCGGCGTCCGGATCGGCCCAAGCGAACCGGGCCGCGGCATAATTCTGCCAGGGGTCTCCGGCGATCTCCGTCGCCAGATCGAGCTGCACGTGCAACTCGGCGACGCGCGAATTGCGTACCAAGCGCACGCGCTGTTCGAAATCTGCCAGCTTGACCCCCGCGACGTCGAGGAGCTGGCCACGTGAAACGATCTCGCCAAAGGCCGGACCAGAGCAAGTCACGGCCACTTCGTCGGCGACCATGCGCGAGTATTGGGCGTCACCAGCGGGATCTTCCCATTGATCGGGCGCCGACTCAGTGCGACCGGGCTGGCGGATCGCCAACTGCTGCGACAGGCGGTTCGCGCGATGGCGAAAATCGCGCACCGTGCGAATGCCGCCAGTCTGCGGGTCAATGGTGATCTCGATCAGCTCGTTGGCCAGCCGATGGTCCTCCGCGATCGGGACCATGCCTCGGCGACCGCGTGGCAGCGACGGGGCATCCAGCGGTACCCAGGCGAAGCCGATCGCGGGGACTTCGACGGAGACATGCTGAACACCCGAGGCGGTCTCGATATCAACCACCGCAGCGCGCGAGGTCGTCAGCGGATTGAGCACCAGCTGACCCGTAGCGGGCGTGTCGAGCTTCGCCCCCAGCGCGCGAGCGAGTTTCGATGCGGCAGACTCCCAAGCGGCCTGCGGCGGACCTTGAGCCGCATCAGCGTTCGTTTTTCTATCTGAGGGCGTCTCGGCCAAGAGCGCCGCCAGCGCTGCGAGCGTTTGGCTCGCCGCGATCGCCGCCTCGTGGCGGGCTTCGTCCACGTGCCGCGACAGCGGATCGACCTGTCCGGCTGCGACTGCTTGCTTCAAGTAGGCGCTGCGGTATTCGTCGGGGTCGGTTTTCGAGAGCCGCCCTGGCGAGTCGGTGTGCTCAAAAAAGTCTTGGAGTGTCGAGAACTTGCCGAACACCGGCGCGTAGCGCGCGATGCGCCGCAGGTCGTCGTACCAAGGGCTATACTCGCCCGGCCAATGCACGATGCACAGCGACGCCACCTGATCGAGATCCATCGACTCGGCCAGCTTCTGCGAGAAGCCGAGAAAACTCGCGGCTTCGCGGGCGTCGAGCGGGAGCCGCCCCAGAGCGTCGATCACGTTGCCGTCGAAGCCTTGCCAACGCGTCTTGCTGTTGGAAAGTTGCGGGAATTGCCCGTCGTCGAACGTGGCGTGCAGGCAGCCGATGAACCCACTGCGCGCGAGCTCCAGTGGCAGCACCGGAGACAAGCCAAAGCGCCGTCGGCCGTAGACGCGCACGCCGCGACCGAGGTGCTGGCGATAGAGTGCCTCGCCGCGCCGCAGGGCCGAGCGCACCGCTTCGTGCGACTCCAGTGGCAAGTCTCCTTCGACATCTTCGCCGCCGACGATGGTGGCCCGTCCGGCGTCGAGCGCTTCGACCAAGAGCCGCAGCGTTTCAGGTTCGCGCGCGGCCATCACGGCGGCCACTGCTCCCGAGAGCAACAGATTCACCGGTAGCGGCTGTCGCAGTTCGCCGCGCAAGGGGTCTCCCAGCGTGCTGTCGGCTACGAGTGTCAGGTCGAGTAGATGTACGTCGACCGGGTAAAATCGCTCGCGCGCTTCCAGTAGCACTTCGAAGCACGAGGTAAGATGTTCTCGGGCAGAGCTACCGTCGCCGGCCAGGGCTGCCTGGGCCGCTTGCACGGCCTGTCGCTCCAGATGCAGCTCATCGAGATTACTCATGTAACGCATCTGGCGCGTGAGCAGTTCGGTTTGCAGGTAGGCGTAGCCGAGAGCGAGAAAGTCGGCGGCCAGATCGGCGTCGAGCGTTGGCGCGGCTGGGGCTACATCTGCTTCGTCCGCAACCGCGGCCAGTACGGCCGCCAAAACATCTGCCCGGCGCGAGAGCTGGCGGACGACCTTGGCCCCCTCGCCCGCCACGCGCTGCGTCCAGCCGGCGGCCAGTTGCCGTTCACAGAGCGGCGGGACGACGATCAGCTTGCCGGCACAGTCGTCGGGCGGAAAATCGGCCCTCCACCAGCGCGGCAGCTTCTCGGTGGTCGCCAGCAGTCGGGGGTGCCAGAGCACGCACCAGCCGGCCAGCAGCCCTTCGGCGTCGTCGCCGGTGTGGTACTGAGGAAAGTCCTCCAGGCTATGGCAGGGGAGCAATACCCCGACTTCCGACGGTTTCATGGGCACCACGATATCCCGCTCGGCGGGGCCCGTCCAAGGGGGTTCTCCGCGGCGGGCGGCGGCTGGCGCATCCCGTTGCGGCCGCGCCGGTTATTTGACATACGCGCGGCGAGCTCTGTAGGATTATCTTTATACGCATTCCTCCGAAAATCTTTGCGGCCACTCTGCCTGGAGGAGCGTCGGAACAGATGTCAAATTGGGTGTGCTCTAGTGAGTCGGCGGCGACACGCCTGTCGTTGATCGTGCGCGCCGGCCGCCAAGAGCAAAGCGACTAGGAACAAGCACGCCATGGCACGCAGCAAGGCGGTGTGGGGGATCGATCTGGGGCAATCGGCGCTTAAGGCGCTGCGCTGTCGGTTGGGGGACGACGCCGACTCGATCGTCGCCGACGCCTTCGACTACATCGAGTACCCCAAGATTCTCAGTCAGCCCGAGGCCAACCCCGAGGAGCTGATCGCCGAGGCCATTAAAACGTTCCTCTCGCGCAACAGCGTGCGCGGTGATCGGGTGGCGATCTCGGTCTCCGGGCAGAGCGGCTTGGCGCGGTTCATCAAGTTGCCGCCGGTCGAATCGAAGAAGATTCCCGACATCGTCAAGTACGAGGCGAAGC
Organism: Pirellulales bacterium; assembly: GCA_019745975.1. Taxonomy (GTDB): domain Bacteria; phylum Planctomycetota; class Planctomycetia; order Pirellulales; family JAEUIK01; genus JAIESQ01. The sequence continues at coordinate 23,259 of JAIESQ010000017.1, read as the reverse complement.
AGCAGATTCCCTTCGGCCTGGAAGACGTCGTCTGGGACTACCAGCAAATGGCCGGCGGCAGCGTCGAAGAAGGTTTCGCGCTGGAAACCGAAGTCGGCCTGTTCGCGATGAAGCGCGAGCAGGTATTTCGCGCGTTGGCGCCATTCACTGAGGCCGGCATCGAGGTCGACTACGTGCAGTTGGCCCCGTTGGCGCTCTACAACTTCGTGGCCTTCGACCAGATGCCCGACTTGCCGCCGCCAGAGGACTACGACCCGGAGAATCCACCCGGCTCGGTCGTAGTGCTTTCGGTCGGCACCGATACGACCGACCTGGTAATCACCAACGGCTTCCGCGTCTGGCAGCGCAACGTTCCCTTGGGTGGCAATCACTTCACTCGCGCGCTGACCAAAGAGCTGAAGCTCACATTCGCCAGCGCCGAGCACCAGAAGCGCAACGTGGCGCAAGCCGGCGAAGGAGGCAAAGCGGTCTTCCAGGCGATGCGCTCGGTCTTCAACGATTTGCTCAATCAGGTGCAGATGTCGTTGAAGTACTACGGCGACATCGACCGCCGCACCAAGGTCGTGCGCGTGCTGGCGCTGGGCAACACGCTCAAGCTCCCCGGCTTGCAGCGGTACTTGCAGCAGAATCTGGGCATGGATGTGGCGCGGCTGGAGAAGTTCCGCACGCTCGGCGGCTCCGAAGTCGTCGATGCCTCGGCCTTCAAAGACAATATCCTCACCTTCGCGACTTGCTACGGATTGGCACTGCAGGGGCTGCGCGATACGAAGATTCGCACCAACTTGCTCCCGCCCGAAATCGCCCAGGAGCGGATGATCCGCAACAAGAAGCCGTGGGCGTTGGCGGCGGCCGCCGTGCTGCTGCTGGGCTTCACCCTCAGCGCGCTAGGACATTGGCGCGCGTGGGGATCGGCCAAAATGAACGGTTACTTCCAGGCCGCGGTCGATGAAGCCAAGAGCACCGCCACCACAGCCCAGCGCTACTCAAGCGAGTTCGGCGAGTCGAAGGGCGCCTACGAAACGACGATCGGCATCGGCGAGCGCCTGACGCACAGCAGCGACGGGCGCACCGAGTGGCTGCGCACGATGAAAGCCATTAACGCGGCCGTCCCCCGCGATCCCAAATCGGCCGACCTGCCGCTGGATCGCATCGCCGAGCGCGAGGAGCTTCAGATCACGCAGATCGAATGCGCCGAAGTGACCGGGCTCGAAGCCTGGTTCGGCGGCGTGCAGCGATTCCGGCCATTGCCGCCGCCCAGGGCCAAGCCGGAACCGGGTGCAGAAGGCGAAGAAGTCGCGCCAGAAGAAGCCCCCAGCGAAGAAGGTACCGAGGGCGAAGAGTTCGCGCTTCCGCCGGGAGTCGAGGCGCCTTCGGGTGCCGGCTGGGTGTTTCAGATCCGCGGGTACCACTATCACAATAGCGGCAACCCCGACAACGAAGGCGCCCAGTACGTCCGTAAGACTTTGTTGACGAACCTCGCCGAAATGAAGCTCCAGCTCCCGGGCGAGGAGAAGGAACTGTCGATGGCCGAGCGCGGGATCATGTTCCCCGTGCTCATCAACCCGGGCACGATCGTCGAAACCACGCTCGACGTCAACGAAGGCGCGCCGCCGGGGCACGCTGCCAATGTGCCGGCCAAGGTGCGGCGGTATGATTTTCTCGTGCAGTTCATGTGGAAGCCGAAGCAGGCTGAAGGGGAAGAGGCCCAAGGCGAAGCCGAGTTTTAAGGCACCGGGCGTTCGTGGTGTGACGATGCACACCCGTAAAGGGCGAAACGATGGATAAGGTCAAAATCTATCTGGCGGTGCTCAAGAAGCATCACTTCTGGTTGCTGGTCGTCGTGGCGGTTTTGCTCGCGACGTACGGCTGGTACGCCGGGACGAAAGCGCTCGACACCGAGTTCGCCAGCAACAAGAGCGCGATCGATGGCGCCTTTAGCGGCGTGCGCGCAATCAAGAAGGGGGACCCCAATCCCTCGTTCAAGGAGAAGACCGACGCGCTGCATGAACAGCAAAAACAGAAAGTGTTCGTCGCCTGGCAGAAACTGTACGAGCGCCAGCGCGCCAACCTGAAATGGCCCGAGGTTGTCAAACAGATCGCCAATTTACCCGTCAAGGCGCCGATCAGCGGTCAGGTTCGCGAGGCATTCTGGCAGTACTTTCGCCTGGAATTCCCCGAGCTATTCAAGCGCGTCGAGCCATTCGAGCAGATTCCGGACGAGGGCGGCGCCGTCGCGGCCGGCGAAAAAGAAGCCCGTTTCCGGGGGATCGTGGATTGGAGCTCGGCCGATCGCGACGCGCTGGTGAATCGCTATAGCTGGGGGTCGACTCCCACGACCCAGCAAGTGCGTTTGGCGCAAGAAGACTATTGGATTTATCAGAGCCTGCTCGACATCATCGCCGCCGTGAACAAGCAGGCCGGCGCGACTTCCCCCGCCAACGCCGCGATCACCAGGATCGAACTGTTGAAGATCGCCCAAGAGGCCTTCGACTCCGGCATTCCGGCAATCGAAGGGTTGGCCAATGCGGCGTTCCCGCCATCGGGCGATACGAGCGCGCAGCAGAAGCTGCCGACGGCCGCCTCGCTCGACGACGAGTTGCTGAGAAACCGTTACGTCGGTTTCGACGGCAAGCCCTTGGAAACAGCCGAGGAAAATGCCGTGTTCAAGCTGATCCCCGTGCGGATGCGGCTGGTGATGGATCAGCGACGGATTCCCGACTTTCTGGTCGCCTGCGCAAATTCACCGTTGCCGGTCGAAGTCCGTCATGTGCGCTACAACCCTGGGTCGACTTCGGGGCGCGGCGCGATCGGCTCGGGCGAAGCTCCGTCGGGTGGTAGCCTTGGACCGCGACCGCAAATGAGCATGCCCGGCAGCGGCGGATCGGGCACGTTTGGCGCGCCGGCGGCGCGCGCTAGCGCCGCCAAGCCGGCCGAAGCTCCGGTCGATGTCTATTCCAACACCGTCGAATTCCGCGGCGTGATTTACTTCTTCACCGCGCCCAATAAGGAGTTGCTCGGCGGTGGCAGCGGCGAAACCGAAGAGGCTTCCGCGGGCGAAGAAACCACTGCCGGCGCAACGACCGACGAGCCCGCCGCGACTGACACAAGCAACGACGCCGGCGAAGCCACCCAGCCCGAGCCAACCGAACCGGCGCCGGCCACCGATGCTGCCGGCGAAGGAACCGCGGCCGGCGAAGCCAGTCCGACGACCGAGCCAGCCACCGAACCAGCGGCCGATTCGGGCACGACCGAACCAGGCGCCGCGACTGAAACTCCGGCAGAGCCAGCCGCTGACGCCGCGCCTGCGGAGCCTCCAACCGAAACACCCTGACGCAGGGCCTGAGTTGTTCGCGCGGCGCGGGGCGCCGGCGAATCGATTCCATTAGTCACAAAGAGAGACGGCCATGGCGGCCAAAATTAAACTGAAGCTGGACGCGGACGCGATCAAGCAGTTCTTCATCCTGCACAGCGAGAAGCTGGTGCTAGGTGTGTTGGCGCTCGCCGCTCTGTTTCTGGTTTACAAAGGGGTGCTGCGCGAGACGTATCGCTCGACCCCCCAGGAGCTGGCGTCGGCTTCGCAGAGCGCCAACGCGCAATTGCAGCAGTCGGTGCTCAATCCCGAGGAACAGGGAATCAAGATCATCGACTACACGGCCAAGGCCGACGAGCAGGTCAAAACGCTCGATGTCGCCGGCTTCGAATGGCTGCCGATCCGGCATCCGGTCTGGCCGCGCGGCAGCCTGCGTGGCGTGCCGTTGTTGTTGGCGGTCGAAGATCTCGAAGTGCACGCTGGGCGCGGAGCTTTCGACGTCCGCCCGCGCGAGGCCGAGCCCGCCGCGGAGCCCGAACCCGCCGCCGAACCCGAGAAAACCCGCCCCTCAGCGCGAAATCGCCGCGCGAAGCCTGAGCCTGCCGCGCCACCCCCGCCCCCCGCGAATCTCGGCGCGGGGAACCTCGCCGGCCATCGCTATGTGGTGCTCGTCGGTCGCGTTCCGCTCCTCAAACAGATCGAAGCCTACCGCAAGACTTTCGCCGACGCCGCGGTTCGGCTTGAAGGGGACGAGATGCCCCAGTATCGCGGTGCTATCGTCGAGCGCGCCGAGGTGATTACCGGCGCCGCCAACGAGAACCTCAAGTGGGTCTCGGTCGGCGTGGCGTCGCACAAGGCGCTTAAGGAAGCCTTCGCAACCGCTCGGCACAACGAGATGGCTCGCGGATCGCTCGTCGATGAGTACCTCACCGAATCACTGCCACCAAAGCAAGGCCAGGATTTCGCGCCCGAGGAAGTCATTCACTCGACAATGCTGGACGCCGGACCCGAGGAGGCGCCACCTCCCGAGCCAGCTCCGGCGGCGCCGGAAACTCCCGACGAGGCTGCGACCGATGGGCCCGTCGACGATGCTCCCGCCGACGCGCCGACCGATGCGCCACCAGCGCGTCCCGCTCCCTCGGGCGGCTCGTCACTGGGATCCGGCCCGCGCGCTCGCCCGGGTTCGTCGCTGGGTTCTGGTCTCTCCGGCTCATCTTTGGGTTCCGGCGGGCCCGCTCGTCCCGGTTCGTCGTTAGGCTCCGGTCTTGGCCCCGCCGCATCTCCAGATGCCTCTGCGACTCCCCTGAGCACAGCCGATGAGGCGCTGTTGTTCCGCTACTTCGACTTCACGGTCGAGCCCGGCAAACAATACCGCTATCGAGTCAAGCTCTGGGTGGCCAATCCCAACTTTGGCGTCGAGCCCTCACAACTGAACGACGAGGCGCGCAAGCTTCGCGACGAGCTCCTGAAAAAGAAGACCGGCGAGAAATTCGTCCTCACGCCCGAGAGCAAGCCGAGCGCGCCCATTTACGTCCCGTACGACGGCGTGCTCGTGGCCGGGAAGTGGTCGCCGCCGACGCCCGCCCAGGAGCCGTCGGTTTCGGTGGGGGTCGAGCAATGGACCGCCGCCGACTGCGCGAAGGCCCAATTCGTTAAGGGCAAGGTCTATCGCGGGCAACTGGTGAACTTCGAGGTCACGCCGGCCGGCGACGGGCCCGGTGGACAGCAACAAGGGGCCGCGGTGTTTGAGATCGGCGACGACATTCCCAAGCGGAACGAGCTGCCAATTCCGTTCCGCACGGAGGTCGCGGTGCTCGACATGGCTCCCGCGCCTCCCGATGGTGGGGCCGGCGGCAAAGAAATACCCGCCGATATCCTGGTGCTCGACGCCGCCGGCCGGTTGCGTGTCTTCACCGCCAAGGAAATGGCCGAGCAGTTTCAGCAGATTGCCGACCACTGCGGCCAGGTAAACGTGAAGCCCGACAAGGAAGAATCGGGCCACAACAACGGGGACCTGCTCCGACCAGGTCTCGGCCCCTCAAGCCTTGGCAAGCAGCGGCCGGGGGCAAAGTAGACGGCGACGTTCGGGGCATCGCCATAGCACGTGGCGCGAAAGCCGCTGTGCTACGGCAAACGTTGCACCCGTATAGACCGAGGGCATTCGATGCCCTGCTGCCCCCCAGAGGTCGACTTCAGGCCAGTGGAGCGGAAGGGGATCGAACCCTCAACCTCAGCATTGCGAACGCTGCGCTCTCCCAATTGAGCTACCGCCCCACCGAAGTCGGCCAGAGCGTTTTTCTCCGGCCGATTCGGTGACGTTCTCTTACTCTAGGGCTCGGGGGCAGCCTTGTCAAAAGGGCCCGCGCAGGCGTTCCGATCGGTGTGCGCGACCCGTTTGCCGGGCCACTTCGCGGATGCCTCGGCGCTGCTCGCCTGGCGCCGGCGCGGCCGATATATTGGCCAGCTTGCCCGATCGATTCCAGGTGTTCGCGGCTTTTCAGGGTGGTGTGGTCCGCCTTGGACTTGCCGCGACATCGCTTCCGCCAGGCATCGAACGATCATGCAGCACAACCTCACTCTGTCGGCAATCACATCGGCATTTCTCGCGATCGTTTTGGTTCACAATATGATTACTCCGGCAAGTGCAGCTCGCCCGATCACGCTCGACGACTTCTTCGCGCTGGCGCGCGTCAGCGAACCGCAGATCAGCCCCGATGGGCGCAATGTTGTATACGTGGTGACCACGGTCGACCGTGTCAAGAACAGCAGTAGCTCGACGCTCTGGATTGCGCCGACCGATGGCAGTGCACCACGGCGTCAATTGACGAACACCACGGCCAAAGATCGCCATCCGCGATTCAGCCCCGATGGCCGCCGCGTGCTGTTCGAGTCGACTCGCTCCGGGCAACAGCAACTGTGGGTCATCGACCTCGACGGCGGTGAAGCCCGGCAATTGACCACGATCAGCACGGAGGCGGGGGGTGGCGTCTGGTCTCCCGATGGAAAGCAGATCGCGTTCATCTCGGCGGTCTTCCCCGAGTTCTCGGACAAGCCTTTCGCCGAGAGCGACGCAGCCAACAAACAGAAGCTCGACGACCAGCAAAAGAACCCGGTCAAGGCGCGCGTCGTCACGCGGCTGTTCTACCGCCATTGGGATTCGTGGGTCGATGGCAAGCGGCAGCACCTGTTCGTGATGCCAGCAGATGGTGGCGAGCCGCGCGACCTGACGCCGGGCGATCGCGACGCCACGCCGACCTCGAGCACGTTTTCGGCCGGCGACGAGATGACTTTCTCGCCCGACGGCAAGTATCTCTACTACACGGCGCCGCCGGAAAAGGACGAGGCGTGGAGCACGAATCACGATATTTGGCGCGTGCCGGTCGCCGGCGGCGCCGCGGAGAATCTCACGGTGGCCAATCCGGCCGCAGATGGTTTCCCGCGCTTCTCCCCCGATGGCCGCTGGCTCGCCTATCGTGCCCAGCGGCGCGCAGGCTACGAGGCCGACCGCTGGGAGCTGATGGTTGCGCCGGCCAGTGGTGGAGCGGCAGCCAAGAGTCTGACTGCCAACTTCGATCGCTCGGTCGAGGCCTTCGTGTGGCGGCCCGATAGCCAAGGGTTTGTCTTCACGGCCGAGGAGGATGCTAGCTCGCCGATCTTCACGGTTCGCCTGTCGGGCGAGAAGCCGCAGCGCGTCGTCACCGGCGGATCGCACAGCGCGTTGTCGGTCGGCAGCGACGGGCGATTGGCCTGCACGCGAGCGTCGCTCACTAGTCCCCCCGAAGTCTTCGTGATCGACAACAACGGACAGGCCAAGAACCTCAGCCAGGCCAACACGGCACTCCTTGCGCAGCTCGATCTGCCCAAGCCCGAGAGCGTGCGCGTCCCCGGCGCCGGCGGCACGCCGATGCAGATGTGGGTGCTCAAGCCGCCAGGCTTTGACGCGAAACAGAAATGGCCGGTGGCCTATCTGGTGCACGGCGGACCGCAGGGAGCCTGGGACGATAACTGGAGCTTCCGCTGGTGCCCGCAGCTCTGGGCAGCACAGGGCTACGTGGTGGCGCTTCCCAATCCGCGCGGCAGCACTGGCTTCGGCCAGGAGTATGTCGACCAGATCAGCGGCGATTGGGGGGGCCGCTGCTTCGAGGACCTAATGGCGGGCGTCGCCTGGCTCGAAAACCAGCCTTACATCGACCGCCATCGCCTGGCCGCGGCCGGCGCGTCGTTCGGCGGCTACATGATGAACTGGTTCGCCGGGCACACCGACAAGTTCCAGACCTTGATCTGCCACTGTGGCGTTTACAACTTCGACAGTATGTACGCCACGACCGACGAACTGTGGTTCGACGAATGGGAACATGGCGGCCCTCCCTGGGGCAATCGCGAGAGCTATGAGAAGTTCTCGCCGCACCGCTTCGCCGAACGGTTCAAGACCCCGATGCTGATCATCCACAACGACCTCGATTTTCGCGTGCCGGTCGACGAAGGCTGGCAGATGTTCACGACGCTGCAGCGGCTCGGCGTGCCGTCGCGGCTGGTGAACTTTCCCGACGAGGGACACTGGGTTTTGAAGCCGGCCAACAGCGAGTTCTGGCACCGCGAAGTGTTCGACTGGCTGAAGAAGTACGTCCCGCCAGGCGGGAAGTAGCCGATGCGGTGGGACAAACACCAGCATGTTCACGCCGCCTGCGATCACTTCGTCCGCAATCGCGCTCGGTTGTCTGATCCACGCTGAACAACGCGCGATTCGCAAGCCGATTGCTATGTCCAAAGTACGCCCGGCAGGATTCGAACCTGCAACCCTCGGTTCCGAAGACCGATGCGCTATCCAGTTGCGCCACGGGCGCGCGGCTGCAAGCCCAGCTTGACGAACCTGGCCACAGCGGTCAAGCCGCGTGAAGCAACATGACTTCGTCGGCGCCAGCGCAAAAAAGTAGCGCCGGGCAACCGTCGGCGGCCGTGGCTTGCCCCCGCGGCGCGGCGAATCCGCCAGGACTTCGCCGCGCTGGTGAGCGAGTGGGCCGCCGGGGCGATAACCCGGCGCCTAGAGGTGCCATTGGAATTGAGACAGGACCCGACTGGCGCGCGGCCTACGCCGGCGGTCGCGCGCTGCGAGGCGCCCAGTAGCCTGGACCGCGGGCCAGCGTGCCCGTCGCCACGAGCCGCTCGTGCATCGCCCGCAGGCGGTGACGCCTCTCGAGGGCGCCCGGTTGCGAGCCGAGCGCCCCTGCCCGAGTACCGGAGCGAGCCAACTTCATGCTTGGTTCTCCTCGGGTGTTCAATCGCTGGATGTGAACCGCCGGCCGCGCGTCGCAGCAACTCGATGCGGCGGACCGCACAAGTGCGCCGCATGCGAACGCTGCTGGCGGCGCGAAGCGTGCGACGACGGTCGGCAGTTGCGGCGCGTGCGCGCCAGCGCCGCAAGGTTCATATACACGCTGTGAGCTCGAAGTCAAAACCATGCGCGGATATTTTCTCGTGCGCGCGAGCAGCGCGGCGCGCAACTCACCGCGCGACAATCAACTACGCGCGCGAAACTTTTTTCGCGCGCGAAACGTCGTATGAAGCACGGCACACCGGCGCGCGCCGCGCGACGTTGCGCACACGAAACGGTCGCCGCAACTGGGCGAAATTCCGGTATCGCGCAAATCGACGAAGTCGGTTAGGTCGCGCGGTCCTTGTGCTGTGGAAGTGCCTAAAAGTAGTTTCAACACCGGCGATGAACCGACGTCGGGTGCCACTGCTAGAAGCGTCTAGCAGTGCTGTGTCGAACCTGGCACTGCTGGGCAAGCCAGCAGTGGCACCCAACCCAGGTTTTGAAACTGCTTCTAAACAGACTCACCGCGAACGACGGGTTAACGTCGTTAGGAGCGACGCGCTCCCGCCGTACGCTGGCTGCGGCACGACCAACGAGCTAGGCGCACAGGTTTCTTGTAACATTCCTCACACGGTTGCGCTTTGGCCAGTTGGTGGCCCACCGCATGCGGGCCAGTTCGTACCTGCCCCGGGGAGACACACCGATGCAGCCGGCCTTGGTAGCCACCGATTCATCTGCGCTTGGATCCGCGACCCCCGCGCACTCAAGGCAACCCGCGGCACCGCGCGGTTGGCAGCCGATTCTCGACGGCATCCTCGCGGACCGCGCCACGTCGGCCTGGCGTCGCATTGTGAAGGACATCACACGCCGCTCTGCGGAATTTCAGCTCGACGCTTCGTTGGCCGGTGGCGCCATGGGGATCGCCGTACCGTTTGCGTACGCCGCACAGGCCGCTGCTCTGCCCGATGCGGAATCACAAGCCGTCGAGTGGCTCGAACGTGGGATGCACGCCTCGCAGCACACACGAGGTGGATTGAGCTTGTACGGTGGGCTGGCTGGCGTCGGTTGGACAATCGCTCACCTCACCGGCGGCGAAGAATCGGCCGATGACGCGAACTTTTCGGCGCTCGACGCCGCGTTGCGCTACCAGCTCGACGTCGCGCCGTTCGATCATCTCATGCCCTACGACGTGGTGTCAGGCATTGTCGGCTGGGGCGCCTATGCCTTGCAGCGACTGCCCTCGCCAACCGCTCGCGAGCTGCTCGAACTGGCGATCGCCCGACTCGCCGCGCTATCGGTCGCACAACCGGACGGTGTCGCCTGGCTGACACCTGCAGCCACGCTGCCCGGCAATCAACGCAGTCAGTTCCCCGAGGGTTACTTCAATCTGGGCGTGGCACACGGCGTGGCTGGCGTGGTGGGGTTGCTGGCGGCGGCAATCTCGCGAGGCGTGGCCGTCGACGCTGCCACGCGGCTCTTGGGCCAGGCCACCAGTTATTTGCTCGCACAGCAGAACTCGGCCGATGCGCTGGGCGCTTACGACTATTACGTCGCCCCTGGCCAACGTGGCGCCTCGGTTTCGCGGCTGGCCTGGTGCTACGGCGACTTGGGTAACGCAGTCGTGGTCGCTCGAGCGGCCGCTGCAACGGGCAACGGCGCCTGGCGGCGCGCGGCGCACGAATTGGCGTTGCGCGCGGCACGCCGCGGGGCAGCAACGACTGGCGTCGAAGACGCCGGTCTATGCCACGGCGCGGCCGGCCTGGCCCATTTGTTCAACCGCCTTTACCAACACTTCGCAGACGACGAGCTACGCGCTGCGGCAATCGGTTGGTTCGCTCGTACGCTGGCGTTTGAGGGTCGCGGCGGCGGAGTCGGTGGTTTTGCCGCGTGGCAGCACGGTCTACCGTCCGGACCGGCCTGGACCGACGATCCAGGGTTGCTGGAAGGGGCCTCCGGCGTCGCCCTGGCGTTCTTGGCGGCAACGACCGACGTCGAACCCGCGTGGGACGCCATGCTGCTGGCCGATTTGCCGGTCGCGCTATAGCCCTCGCGTGGGTCGTCGAATTCGGCGGCGCGGGTTCTTGCCGCAAGGTCGCTTCCTCATGGCCGTAACAAAGGTCGCGGATTCGCGCCCCAGTTGTTGGCAGCCGGCCCTCCAGGATCACGGCCAACCTCGATCGTAAGGGAGCACTCGATGACCGAGAAGCCCACACTCGCCGAGCGGTTTGAGCCCGCCAAATTCTTCGTGATGCGGTCGCCGCTGTTGCCGTTTGATCTCGTGACTAAGTGGCACGAGGGCGGCGGGGCGGAGGCGTCCGACGAACCAACTTGTGAATCGCTGCGGCAGTGGCTACGCGCGATGTTCGCCCGTCCAGACGTTTGCGAAGCGTTGTTTCTGGCATCCCCCAGCCTCCACGAATCGTTTTCGGACTGGCGCGACGCTCCCGACAGCCCTCGCGGCCGCAAAGCTGAGCCGGCCCTCATCCGCTACTTCACACGGATGGCGGGGCGTGCGACCCCCTTCGGGCTGTTCGCCGGCTGCTCGGTCGGGCGCATTGGCGGCAATTCTGAAACGAACACTCTTTCGATCGCCCCGTCTAGCGAGTATCGCCGGCACGTGCGGCTCGACATGGAATATCTGTCGAGCCTGGTAGCCGAAATCCAACGGCACCCCGACGTCCGCCGCGAGCTGGTGTTCCGACCGAATTCAAGTCTCTACCGCGTTGCCGATCGCTGGCGCTATGCCGAGGCGCGCGGCGCTGGCCAGTCGCGTTCATACCAATTGGTCGCGATCGACGCGTGCCCGTACCTGCAAGCGGTGCTCGATCGGGCGGCGACAGGCGGAACGCCGGCCGAGCTGGCCGAGGCATTGACTGCACACGAGATCGAATCCGAGGATGCCTTGGCGTTCGTCAATGAGTTGATCGACAGCCAGATCCTGACGAGCGATCTGGAACCAGCGGTGACCGGAGGCGACCCACTTGAGGCGCTTGTTTTAAGGCTGGCGTCGATTCCCGCAGCGGCGCCTTATCTCGAAATCTTGCGGAGCGTGCACGAGACGATTGCCACACTTTGCCAGCGACCTCTCGGCGAGCCGCGCACCAGCTACGAAGCGCTCGCGCAAACTCTGCAAGCGCTGCCGGTGACGGCCGACTTGGGGCGCTTGCTGCAGACCGACATGCACAAGCCGGCGTCGGGCGCCGTGCTCAACACCGACGTGACCGACGAGTTGCTGCGTGGAGTCGAAGTTCTGTTGAGCCAGATTGAAAAGTCGGACAGCGACCTGCTCGCTTCGTTTCGCAGAAGTTTTGTCGAGCGCTATGGCGATCGTGAGCTGCCGCTTGTCGAAGTGCTCGATGACGAGTTGGGGATCGGCTTCGAGCGCTCGCAGTCTCCCGCCGCGGCCGCGGCGCCGCTCTTGGCTGGGATCACGTTCCCGCAGCGCGGCTCGTCGACGGCATTTTGGACTTCGCGACACTCCGTGTTGCTGCAAAAGCTGGCGCACGTGTTGGCCAGCGGCTCGCGCGAAATGAAGCTCGATAATGCCGACCTGCGTGCGCTAGCCACCGCGGAGCCGGCGACCGCTCCGGCCGCTTTCGCCACGTTTGGTAGCGTTGCCGCTCAATCTCCCGAGGCACTGGCCGCCGGGGACTTTCAGGTTGTATTGCAGTACGCCGCGGGTCCCTCGGGCGCGCGTGCGCTGGGGCGCTTCTGCCAGGGAGACGAAGAACTGACCCGCGAGGTTGTCGCGCACCTGTCGGCCGAGGAACAGCTCGAACCGGAGGCGATCTACGCTGAAGTCGTGCACTTGCCCGAGGGACGCTTGGGCAATGTTCTGCTGCGACCCCTGCTGCGGAACTACGAAATACCGTTCTTGGGCCGGTCGGCCGCGCCGGTCGAACAACAGATTCCCGTCACTGATCTGCGGGTTTCGGTCGTGGGAGATCGAGTCGTGCTGCGCTCCGCGGCACTGAACCGCGAGATTCGTCCGCGGTTGACCACGGCTCATAATTTTGCCTGGCACAGCATGGGGCTGTACCAGTTTCTTTGCACGCTACAAAACCAGCATGACTGTGGCGCCATCGCTTGGAGTTGGGGCCCGCTCGACGCGGCGCCGTTCTTGCCGCGCGTCGTCGTGGGGCGCGTCGTGCTGGCGCGTGCGCGCTGGCTGGTAACGGCCCAAGAAATCCGCTCCCTCGTGGACGCCGACGCCGATCAACTCGTCGCAACGGTCGCCGCCTGGCGCGTCGCTCGCAATCTGCCGCGGTGGGTGTCCCTGCAAGACGGTGACAACGAATTGCCCGTCGACCTGGAAAATCAACTTTCGATCGCGGCGCTGGTCGACTTGCTGCGACAACGTCAGACAATCGCGCTGGTGGAAATATTCCCCAGCCCCGACGAACTGTGCGCGGCCGGTCCTGAAGGGCGTTATGTGCACGAACTGGTCGTGCCGTTCGTCGCCCGAGCCGCAGTTGCCGCGCCGCAAGTCGCCGACAATCAACCGACAAGGTATGCGATCTCGCCGCAGGGCGCACCGGCTGGCGAGGGCGAGATCCCCTTCGAGTTCGCGCCTGGATCAGAATGGCTGTATGCCAAAGTCTACGGCGGCGCGGCGACCGCCGACCGCGTGCTCGTCGAACACTTGCAACCGGTGCTCGAGCATCTGTCGAGCCGCGGACTGATCGAACAGTGGTTCTTCATCCGCTATGCCGATCCAGACGAACACCTGCGATTGCGAATTCAGGCCAAACCGAACTTGCTGCAGCACGAAGTCTGGCCCGTGGTTCGCGATGCTTTGGCAGCCGCTCGCGCGGCGGGGCTCGTCGGCCGCGTGCAGCTCGATACCTACCAACGCGAAGTGCGGCGCTATGGCGGGCCAATCGGTGTCCAACTTGCCGAGAACTGGTTTGCGGCCGACAGCCGCGCGGCGGTCGAGGTAATTGCCGCCACGCCTGGTGGCGCGGGGCAGGACCTGCGCTGGCGGTTGGCGCTGGTAGGTCTCGATCGCCTGTTGGAGGACTTGGGATTCGATCTCACGGCCAAGGCCCGTGTCGCCCGGCAGGCGCGCGACGGCTTCGCGGCCGAATTTCGTGTCGACACGAACCTGCGGCAGCAGCTTAGCCAGAAGTTCCGTACTGAACGCAACCTACTTGTCGCGCTCTTGGCAGCTCAAGCCGAGACGGGAGCCAACGCGGCCGAGCTCGAGTCGGTGATCGCGGCGCTTATCAGTCGCTCGCACAAGACGCGGCCGATCGCACAGGCCTATCGGCATCTCGCCGAGCGGGGAGAACTGGGTTGCACGCTCGAAGAGCTAGCCCTGAGCTTGATGCACATGTGGGTCAATCGCGTGGCACGCGCGGCGCACCGGGCGCAAGAAGTCGTGCTCTACGACTTCCTCGATCGGCTCTATCATTCGCAACTGGCCCGAGCCAGCGGCAACGAGCGCCGGCCCGTTGCCGCGACGGCGTGAGCGGGCCGATTGGTCAACTTTGAGAGCGCCGTCGCCATCGACCGATCGCCAGTGGCGCGGCGGCCGCCAGTCCGATGAGTAGCAGCACGGCGCTTCCTGGCTCTGGCACCAGCGGCTGAAAGAACGGCTGTCCGGCCGCGTCGAAGCTCAGCAGGCTGCCATATTTGAAATTCGCGGGCGCATCTTCGCCGCCGGTTTGACCGCTCGGCGGGACATAGATGCCTGTTTGTTCCAAGTGAAAGCCGAGCTTCACCGAGACAGTGGCCGCCAGACCGAGCGCCGCGTCGACGGTCAAACCCAGCGGGGCCTGGATCGCCGCGGACAACGCTGAGGCCACGTCCAGCGGCAGGCCAAAGTCCATGGCGCCATCGAGCTCGATCTTGGGGTTGGCGTCGTCGCCGGTGATCGTATAAGTGCCTGCCAGTGTCAGTGGTGTATGCAGGTACTGCGGAGTGACCGGCACATTCAGGAGTCCGAGAGCCGAGGCATTGATGTCCAATAGCGCTGCCGCCGCCTTGCCATCAATGGCAAAGCTGCCGGTCCCCACGCCAGTGGGGCTGAACGAAGCGCTGCCAGTCTGTTGGAACACCAGCGAAGACAGCGTGCCGGAGATGCCGATTGGCACAACCGGCAACAATGACATCGACGTGGAAACATTGATCGGCAGGAGCGAGAAGTTGGCGGATGTGCCCCCCAGTAAGTTGAGGTTCACTCCGGCCGCGCTTGTGGCGTGACCGCCCGTGACATCGAACGTGGCATAGCCGGCGCTCTTCGGCTGCGTGGCAAGCACGACGGGCCCGCCGTTGATCGCCAAGGCGTGCGACGTCGGCGCGGTCAGGGTAAACGCTTCGACAGTGCTCGTGATTGGGTTGACGAGCACTCCGCTCCCGGTGGCGTTGAAGCTTCCCGTCAGGTCGACGGTGGCATTAAACGATTGCGCCGCGCCGGCGAAGTAAACCGGCACCGCCGCGCCCTGAACAACGCTGTTTGAGATTAGCAGACCCGCGGCCGCGACCAGCGCCGCTCGACGCACGATCATGCTTATGCCGCGAGAAGCTTCTGCTACCGCGACGACCGATCCCTGCTTGACCAGCATTGGCAATTCCCTCCCGTGAGTTGCGCTACGCGGGCAAGCGAGGCCAAAGCAAGCTACACAAATCGCGGCAGTCCGAGTCTCGTGGATCTCGAACTGATGCAGCCCAGCAGGATCGATCGACCTGTCGCGCCGTTGCGCTGGCAAGCCAAGTGGGATCGATCTCGGAAAAGGGATCAGGCCGCGATGAGAACCGGTCCGCCGGCAGTTCCACCGTGCGAACCAGAAGCCTGTCGTTGGCGCGCTTACACGAGCGACCCCTTCGAATCCGGAAATCAAGAGGCCTTTAGAATGACGCTCGCCTGGCCGCTTGTCAAATCGTGTCGCCGTAACACGGCATCCAGCGTGCCATGCGACTCGATGCATTCGCTTGCCTAAGGCTAGGCATTTTGATCGCGAAATTCGTTGGTCACTGTCGGCCGAAAGCGGTACGATGAGGAGGCCCGCGGCGCTGGCCCGGGTACCGGAACTATTTCGCCTTACCAATCAGTTTGGCGTCCCTTTGTCTGTGGTGGCGCTCGATGTCCACCGGCAGCTCTTCGTTCGATTCGCCGTCGCTCGACGCCACGGTAGAAAGCCTGGCGGCCGGCGAATTGTGGACTCCACCGTCGCGCCGCAGCCGCCGCCCGCCGAAACCGCTGGCCGCCGCACCGCCTGTCGGCCCACGAAGTGAGACATTGCGGACCCAAGCGTCGGTCGTTGCCGAGCCTTCACCAGCCCCGACGGCAGACGAGCCGCTCAACGCGCCCATCGTCGCCGACCTGCCAAGCGCTCTGCTCTCCTGGCGTCGCCGTTACGACTACCTGTTAGGTTCGCTGTCGAGCACGGTCATTCATATGCTCGCAGTGATCTTGCTAGGGCTGTGGCTGATGTCGCTCGACGACGATGGTCCGCCTGTGACACTGGTCGTCTCAACAGGCAGTGCCGACGACGACACGATGCTGGCCGATCTACAAGCGCCGCTGGCGATCGAGCCGCCCGAGCCGGCAGGTGACATGCAGGTTGAGCATTTGCAAGAGGACGATCCGTTCTCTCCGCAAGACCCCGTGCCCACGCTCGCTGTTGGCGGCCCGGCCGATTCGTTGGCCGCGCCAGAGATCGAGCTGCCGATCGGCGCGGGGAGTATCTTCGCCGGCCGCTCGCAGCGCTCACGGGCGGAGTTGGTCGCGTCGGGCGGCGGCAGTTCGATCAGCGAAGCTGCGGTGGCCGCCGGTCTGCGCTGGCTGGCCGATCATCAACTCGACGACGGTTCGTGGCGGCTCGACAAGTTTCACGACGCCCAACTCTGTCGCGGTCGCTGCGATGGACACGGTGGTCCGTGCGATACTGGCGGCACCGCGCTAGCGCTGTTGCCGTTTCTGGCGGCCGGCCAAACGCACACGTCAGGCCCATACGCTACGGTCGTCGCCTCGGGCCTGCTGTGGCTCAAACAGCATCAGGCAGAAAGCGGCGACCTGCGCGGAGTCGGGATCGGCCAGATGTACGCTCACGCTCTGGCGACGATCGCGCTGTGTGAGGCATTCGCGCTGACCAAGGACAAGTCGCTCGCCGATCCGGCACAGCGGGCGTTGGACTACATCGCCAACGCGCAGCATCAGCAAGGAGGTTGGCGCTACCAGCCGCGTCAGCCCGGCGATACCAGCGTCGTCGGCTGGCAAGTGATGGCCTTGCGCAGCGGACAGTTGGCCTACCTGCGCGTCGCGGATCGCGTGCTGGCCGGCGCGGGCCGCTTTCTCGACCGCACGCAGGTTTACCCGGCGCCAGCGCTCTACACCTACACGCCGGGCGGTCCAGCCACGCGCACCATGACCGCCGAGGGGCTGCTCTGCCGGCAATACCTCGGCTGGCCGCGGAACAACCCAGGTTTGACCGGTGGCGTTGAGTACTTGTTGGAAAACCTGCCGCGACGCGATAGCCCGGACATCTACTACTGGTACTACGGCACCCAGGTGCTACACCACTTCGGTGGCGAACCCTGGGAACTGTGGAACTCTCACATGCGCGACACGCTCGTCGAAATGCAGTCGGGCTCGGGGCACGAAGCCGGTAGCTGGGACCCGGTCGGGCCGTTCGCCGATTCGGGGGGCCGGCTCTACATGACGTCGCTAGCCCTACTGACGCTCGAGGTCTACTACCGCCACATGCCCCTCTATCAAAAGCAGGCGGTGAAGTAGGCTGTCGCGTCCTCCGGTCTCGCTCCCTACAATTGCGAGCGGGCTGTTTTTGGTACTTACAGGATCCGCGCCGCGATGAGAAACCTGATTGTAATCCTACTTGGCCTAGCCCCATTGGCGTCGGTTCGCGCCGCGGACGACATTGTGATCGAGCGTTTGTTCGGCCCGGAAGTCCCCGGCAAGTACAAACATCCCCCCTCGATCACCGAGCTGGATAACGGCGATCTATACGTCGTCTATTACGGCGGCGCCGGCGAGTATGCCAGCGACACGGCGGTGTACGGCTCTCGCCTCGCTAAGGGCACGAGCCAGTGGTCGCGGCCGGCGATCATCGCCGACACGCCGAACCGCTCGGAAGGCAACGCCGCCATCTGGCAGGCTCCTGATGCGGTCGTCTGGCTGTTCTACGTCACGAACTACGGGCCGACCTGGTCGAGCTCGCGCATCAAGTACAAGCTCTCTACCGATCGCGCCCAGACTTGGAGCGACTCCGACGTTCTGGCCTTTGACCAGGGATCAATGGTTCGCGGTCGGCCGATTGTGCTCGGCGACGGCGATTACCTCTTGCCCGTGTATCACGAGACCGGCGAAGACCGGGAGAAGACCGCCGCCGATACGTGCAGTTTCTTTTTCCGCTACAACCACGAAACCAAGGAGTGGACCGAGTCACAGCGGATTTTCTCGCCCCAGGGCAATCTGCAACCGGCCCCCGCGCAAATCAGCGACAACTTTCTCGTCGCCTACTGCCGCCCCGGCGGCGACTTTGAGTCGAACCCGAATCGCTTTGTCATTCGTAGCGAGTCGCACGACGGCGGCCACACCTGGACCAAGGGTGAAAAATCGCAATTCCCCAACCCGAATTCCGCCGTGGACTTCATCAAGCTGCAAAACGGCCATTTGCTGCTGGTCTACAACGACACCAACGTCGGCGACCGCATGCCGCTGACCGTGGCCATTTCGACCGACAACGACAAGACCTATCCGCACCGCCGCAATATCGTCAACAAGCCGGGGGACACGGCTGCTTATCCTGTGGCGATCCAGACGCGCGACGGCAAGATCCACGTCGTCTACACGTCGGAAGACCGCCAGGTGGTGAATCACGCAATCTTCGCGGAGAGCGCAATCCTAGGGCACACGATCAAGTAGCCGAGCCCCTATTTGCGACGAGCCGGTCGCGCGCGAGCACCTTCCGGCGAGGCTTATGCCGAGGCGCGCAAGCGGGTGAGCAGCTCGGTTATGCGCATTTGCACCCGAGCGAGGTTGGCGAACTTACGCTGTTCGACAAATAGCCAGTTGAGCCAGTTCATCGCCCCCAAGAGCACGCCGCTCGAATCGAACACTCCGACCAGTTCGCGCTCGGTGGTAGATAGTGGCCGGACCGTTTCGTATGCCGCGAACCCCGCTTGCCAGCTCGATTGGTCGTTCGGCGCCAGACTACCGAGCAGTCGGGCGATGTCGCCGGCCACGGTTTCGAATCGCATCGCGCCATAGTCGATAATGCCGGTCACCTGGTCGCCGACGAACAAGACGTGTTCGCCGTGGATGTCGCGGAGCGCTGGCTGCAACGGGACGCGAATCTTCGCGGCGGCAGTTAGTCGACGTTCGAGCTCGGGAGCGCGTCTCGCGAAATGACTCAGGATTTCGTTGGCGGCGTCGTGCAAGGCATTGCTGGACAGGCCGGCACCCTCGCCCACCAATTCGTCAGGAGGCGTAACACTAGCCCACAGCGCAGCAAGGGTTCGTGGCGCTTGGTGCTCGGGATCGTTCGTCGCGACGCGGCTGGCGCGGTCATCACGCGGCGACGCGGGCACCCCCTCGCTGCGCTTCGGGCTAGTGAGATGTGCGGCGCTGTACATGCCGATCGCGGTCGCGCCGCCAGCGAGCAATCCGCGCAACTGTTCGAGCCGGGAAGCCAGGCCGGGCGAGGTTCCTACCGGCCGCGGATTCGGTTGGAAGCTGGCCATCACCCGGTGCAGCTCGGCCAGGGTCTGCATGGCGGCGGTCAGCTTCGCAGGACTTGATCGCGCGCGAAAACCCGCCTCGCCGGGGAGCCAGGGGGCGAGCTCCCACAAACGGCCGCCGCTCGAGACAAAGCTGACGCCATCAACGGCACGGATCGGCAGTGGCAAGCGGTCAAACCCGTTGGCCACCGCGTGCGTAAGGACAGAGTGAATCCACGTCAGCCGCTCGGGTGACGGGTGCTCCGCGGGCCAGCGGCGCAGGGCCAACGGGCCGCGAGGGGTTTCGAGTCGGTAGACCTCAGCCCCGCTGAAACCGGACGCGGCCTTCGTCCACGCACCGGGTGCACAGTCGGAAGGGTAATGCCGCAGCACAGCGATGATCTGTGAATTCGAATCAACCACCTTTCCCCTCACCTCGACCCTTCTCCCACGCACAAGGAAAGAGGGGAGCTAGACACCGGGAAGAGTTCCATTCGAGTCCGACGAACCAATTCTAACGTCTGGGGCGCTGGGAACGCGGGCGCCGCTGGGGCCGACAATTCCGGCCGGGCGCTGCTTGCGGCCAGAAGTCGCCTTATACTTGAAAGTCTGGTACCGCAAGCTTGAATCACCACCTGGGGTGGGGCAGGATCGCCGCGCCCGAAAGCGCGTCATTGTTCGACCGTCCGCTGGGCGAGGGAACGCCGGCTGGTCTCGCCGCACAACACCATCTTCCCTTCGAGGCAATCGACATGCGTAGCCAACTCTGGCGTCGTTCATTCGCTTTGCTGGCCGCCGCTCTGACCCTGGGCGCGACGGCCGCCGCGACCGCTCAAGAGCAGAAGTATCCGCCGTTCGCCGAGGCGCTCAAAGACGCCAAACCGATCGGCGAGGGCGGGCTCATCCCGCTCTACCAGAAAGGGGAGAACCTCTACGCTGAGATCGGCGGCGGCCAGCTCAACCGCGACTACATCGTGCTGATTTCGATTGCCCGCGGCATCGGCGAGGGGCCGCTGCTGGGGGGCATGACGTGGGGCTTTGGCGACGATTGGCTGTGGCAGTTTCGCAAAGTCGACGAGAAGATTCACATCGTGCGGCGCAACGTCCGCTTCAAGGCCGCCAGTGGCAGCCCCGAAGAAAGAGCCGTCAAGCTGGCCTACACCGATAGCGTGCTGTTCAGCCTGCCGATTGTGACCAAGGGGCCGCACGGGGGTGATATCGTCGACCTGACGAGCGTGTTCATGAGCGATCTGCCGCAGATCGGCAGCGTGCTCCCCGGCTTCTTCTTCGCCCAGAACAAGAGCACGTGGGAAGCCGTCAAGGCGCTGAAAGACAACGTCGAGTTGCAAGTGTCGGCCACCTACGCCAGCGGCGGCAACATCAATTTTGACACCGTGCCCGACAGCCGCGGCGTGTCGATCAGCGTGCACTACTCGATCAGCGCGCTGCCGCAAACCGGCTACCAGCCGCGCATGGCCGACGACCGGGTGGGCTATTTCCTCACCGTGCTCAAAGACTATTCGAAGAAGGGGGACGACGACGAGTTTGTCCGCTACATCAATCGCTGGAATTTGCAGAAGGCCGATCCCTCGGCGGAGCTCTCGCCGCCGCGCGAGCCGATCCGCTTCTACATCGAAAAGACGGTGCCGTTCCAGTATCGCAAGCCGATCCACGACGGCATTCTCGAGTGGAACAAGGCCTTCGAGAAAGCCGGCTTCGTCGACGCAATTCACGTCATCCAGCAGCGTGACGACGACACCTGGGATCCCGAAGACATTAACTACAACACGTTCCGCTGGATCACGGCCAGCGCCGGCTTTGCCATGGGCCCCAGCCGCGTGAACCCCACGACGGGGCAGATTCTCGACGCTGACATCATCTTCGACGCCGATTTCATCCGCTACTGGAAGTATCAGTACGAGACGTTCACACCCGAGGGGGTCGCCGCGCAAACCGGTGGGCCGCTCGATATTCCGGCGTACCAGGAACAGCAGCGCAAGTTGCCCGAGCACCTGCGTCACTCGGCCCAGTGCCGGTGCGAGCTGCACATGGGCTTGTCGCGCGAGCTGGCTTTGGGCTCGGCGGCGCTCACGCTGTTGAACACCGCGCCGAATCCGGCCATGGAGCAGAAGCTCGTCGATCAGGGGCTCAAAGAGGTCACGATGCACGAGGTCGGGCACACGCTCGGCCTGCGGCACAACTTCAAGTCGAGCGTCCTCTATACCCTCGACGAGCTCAACGACGCCGATAAGACCAAGGCCACCGGGCTCACCTCGTCGGTCATGGACTACAACCCGGCCAACATCATGCCCAAGGGGCGGCGTCAGGGGGACTACTTCTCCCAGACGATCGGTCCCTACGACATGTGGGCGATCGAGTACGGCTATAAGACGCTGGGGGGTGGCACCGATGGCGAAGTGGCCGAACTGAAGAAGATCGCCGCCAAGTGCGCCGCGCCTGAGCTGGCCTACGCCACGGATGAGGACACCCGTGGCATCGACAGCGATCCCTTGTCGAACCGTTACGACCTGGGCAAAGACCCCGCCGAGTACGCCCGCGTGCGGGCCGAATTGATCGGCGCGCTTTGGCCGCAGGTTGTCGAACGTTCGGTCAAAGAGGGAGACGGTTTCCAGCGGGCCCGCCAGATGTTCGGCGTGCTGTTGTCGAACTACGGTCAGGCGATGTTCTACGCGGCCCGCAACGTCGGCGGGTTGTACGTGAACCGCGATCACAAGGGAGACCCGAACGGCCGGGCGCCGTTCGTCGTGGTGCCTGCCGACAAGCAGCGCGAGTCGCTGGCGATCTTGGAGACGAACGTCTTCAGCGACAAGCCGTTCCAGTTCCCGCCCGAGTTGTACAACCACCTGGCGGTGTCACGGTGGAGCCACTGGGGGACGAGCGATCCGTATCGCCTCGACCCGGCGGCGCACGAGATCATCGCCATGTGGCAGGAGCGGATTCTGTATCAGTTGCTCTCGCCGCTGACCTTGACCCGGCTGCACGACTCGGAAATCAAGGTGGCCGCCGACCAGGACGCCTTCACCTCGGCCGAACTGTTGAACCGGCTGACCAAAGCCATTTTTGCCGAGGTCGACACGCCGCCGCAGGGCGAATTCACGCCGCGCAAGCCGGCCGTGAGCAGCCTGCGCCGCAACCTGCAGCGGATTTACACCCGCTGGCTGAGCGATCTGGCGATGGGCAGCTCGGGCGCGCCCGACGATTGCCAGACAGTGGCGTTTGTCGAGCTGGAAGACCTGGAGGGTCGGATCAAGAAGCTGCTGGAAACCAGCACGAACCTCGACACCTACACCAAGGCGCACTACCGCGAAACGGCCAGCCGGATCCACAAGGTGCTCGACGCCCGGCTGGAACTGGCCCGGCCGTAGCGGGCGCTCGCGAGACACGGCGCATGTTCGCCGCGGCACGTGAACGTTGTTAGCCGCGGGATTCATCCCGCGCGCTAGCTCGCGCGAGGCTGTTTCGGGTGGCAGGCTCGGCCGGGTCTCCTCGGTGTTGCGATCGGATTGTGTTGCCACGAAGAACACCAAGAACGCGAAGAGGTCACTAAGCAACAAATCGATCAAACCAAGTCCAGCGGTCGCACCCGCTGGGCTTTCTTTGTTAGCGGGCCAATCCTCGCATTCAACAGCCATCGTTAGTTCGGTCCAGGCGCTGTCTCGGCGGATCGTTTCAATTCCAAGAACTTCGAAAGTTCCTCGCCGTCGTGCGGACTGATTCCGGGTGCATGTGGCTCCAATTCGATTGCTTCTTCGGCGGTCACTTGCACGCCACCAACCATGAGGTACTTCAGTCGGTCGTGTTGCAACAGCTCGCGAATTCCCACGACTGTCAAATGCGTCCCATCGGCGGACAGGGTCTCTAGCCCGGATTATTCATGAGTTGATTGGGGAGCGGGGTAGTGTGGGCGGCGAAGGTGTTGGGGGCGTGGTCGTAC
>JAIESQ010000070.1 GCA_019745975.1 Pirellulales bacterium | reverse complement strand
AGTTCTATCACTGGAAGAAACACAACCTCATGCCTCCCTTACGAGTTAAGCAACGACGATAACTTGGGACAGTAGAATTAGTTATCGACTGTTTCGATTCGTGCGTAACAAAGCTTCCACGGAACTCACGAACCTTGCTCCGCCGAGTGGGCCTTCAGATACTCAAGTACCGTCGACAACTCTGCCTCGACTGGCGTTCGAGGTCCCTGGACGGCATAAGGTTCGATGAATCGCCCGATCGTTTCCGCCAGCAGGCCGTGTGCAAAAGCACTCGGATGCCGATCGCTGGGGCTCACGATCAGCGTGGCTTCATCGTAATCCTTGCTGAAGTCCCAGGGATTCAACAAGGGGACATTCGCGGAGCGGCCATAGCGTTCGATGTATCGGCAGCCGGAAACGATGACAAACGTGGCGCCGTGGGACGCGCATAATCTTCGCGGCAAGTCCAAACGATACTCCTGCTGGCTCCAGTCCGCACCGCCATACGCGCCCTCAATGACCCGATTATAGTCGTCGACGTTGAACAAGGCAGAGAATAGGTTTCGCGTAAGCACGATTTCCAGAAAGCGGCTGTGCCGCACGAGGAAGTTGTTGCGCATGCGTTCGATGGTTTGCAATCGCTCTCCAGCCCAGTTCTTGAAGTCGGCGGATAAATCCTCGATGTCGTTGCAATCGTAATCGAGCACGACGAGGTCGGTCTGGTACTGCCTTTCTTGGAATAGCTTGGCGAGCAGTGCCAGCTCGTTCCCGGTTGACGATGCCGGCACGCCCAAGACATGCACGTCCCAGCGATCGTTGTGTGTCGCGCGAATCCGGTTGGCGTATCGCGCGGCGACATCGGCGACTCCAGCGCCAGCCAAAGACGAGTCGCCAAGAAACGTCACGCGGACCTTGCCGACCGGTGGAACTGGCGCGTAATCGACATTGTCGCGCAGGCCCCAATTGTTTACGCGCCAATACCTGGTATTCCACTCCTGCTGGGTGGTCGTAACAGCGAAGCTGTCGGTCCCTTCGTAGAGAAAACGGTAGTAGAATTCGCCGCAGGTGAAGGCGAGCAGCGAAAACACGAGCGCTGACAGGATGGCGATGAGCGGCAGGGCCAGCCGGCGCGACCGCTTGGCACGCCGCTGTAGCGCAAAGAGCGCGAAGATCGCAAATGCGCCAACCAGCGCGAAGGCAATCGGCAGCAGAAGAGCTAGACTGGCTTCCATCGACCACGTTGGCGCGTGCGCACTGCAGAGAACCTGCCGTACTTTGGTAGCTGCCCATCGACCGTTAGGATATTGTCAGCAGTTGGAACTCCGAGGTCAAAGAGCCGATCTTCAAGGCGTCGTCTTCCAGGTAATACGTCGCCGTGGCACCCAGAGACCAGCCGGAGAAGGAAGTTAGCGGCTCGCGCGACGAAGCGCTGGCGCTCGTCGACCGCTTGGCCGAAGCGCAGTAAGCGCTCACTTGTGCGGCACATGCCAGGCGGGTTTGCGCTTTTCGAAAAACGCCATGATTCCCTCGGCGATTTCGGCACTCTCCCAAGCGTCGGCCAGGCGCTCGGCTGTGTAGCCGATATTCTCCGCCGTGTCGTGTGTGCTCACGAAGCGGATCAGCTCCTTGGCCCGCGCCACCGCGCCTGGGGCGCAGCGGAGCACGTCGGTAATTTCACGATCGACCGCGCCGTCGAGTTCGAGTGGATCGACGGCCGCCTCGAGCAGCCCGAACCGGACCGCGGCCGCCGCGTCCATCTCGTGGGCGGTGAGCATCACGCGCCGCGCGTGCGGCACGCCCAAGCGAGCGACGACATAAGGGGAGATCGTGGCCGGTATCAAGCCGAGGCGCACTTCGGTGAGCGCGAACTTGGCGCTGGTAACTCCGATCGCCAGATCGCAGATCGAGATCAACCCCAACCCGCCGCCGAACGCCGAGCCGTTGATCCGCCCGATGAGCGGCTTGGGCAAGCGGTCGAGATCGGCCAAGAGCTGTGCCAACTGCGTGGCATCGGCGACGCGCTCGCCGCGGGTGCGCTGCACTTGTTGCTGCATCCCCTTGAGATCGCCGCCGGCGCAGAAGACTTCGCCGGCGCCACTCAACACGACCACGCGCACCGCCGCGTCGGTGGCCAATTGGCCGGCCGCCTGCCGCAGCTCGTCGATCATTTGTTGCGAGAGCGCGTTGCGCGCTTCGGGTCGATTGAGCGTGAGCCGCGCCACGCCGGCCGCCGACACGTCGAGTGAGATGGTCTCGTAGCTGCTCACTGGGTGTCCCTCCGAGTAGATTGTGGAACGCCGGAGAATATCCGTCGGCGCAGCGCCCTTGGCAATCATCACGTGGACAAAAGAACCTCTAGCCAGAGTCACGTCGATGACCCGGACCGCCCTTGCAGAGGGGCGGCTAGAGAGCTTCCGCAGACCGCTAAACCGGCTTTTGCTCGAGTAGCCATTCTTCGAGCACCACATGCTCGATGAACGGAGCCCGCAGCAGGATCGCCCGGCTCGAGAGCCACTTGGTGAGCCACTGGCGGCGGGCGATCGACGACATCGCCCGATAGCGCAAACGCAACGGCGTGAGACCACGCACCTGCGAAACGACGTTGTCGCTGAGGCGCTGGAAGGTGGCGGGGACGAGGTTGGGGTCGGGCCCGACGTGCACGATCGTCTCGACGCCGGCGGCCAGCGTTTCGCAGATCACGTCCCACAGCCGCTGCGGATGATCGATCCAGCGATTGAGGATTTGGCGGCTGTTCCAATCGGTGTAGCTGGCCTTGCCGGTGACCATCGACAAGAGGGTGGGGCGCGGCTCGCTGAAGCCCCCAGGCATCGTGTGCTGCATCACGGCCGCGCGGTTGGGCAAGTTTCGTTCCCACAACAGCGGCGTGTGCAGGGGTGGCCACTTGTGCTCGTTTTTGCGCAAGTGCACCTGCGCGGAGATGGCTTCCTTCATGCGTCGCTTGAAGCGGTCGATCGTGTTCCCCTGGCCCATCAGCAACAGCGTATTCGGTGACAGGTAGGCCGAGACGCCGATGATCCCCTCTCCCTCGGAGTTGATTTCGAGGCAGAGCTTGTGCACGGCATCGCTGCTTAGTTCGGGCCCGCGCGAGAAGAGTACTCCCATCGTGGCATCGCGCGCCAACTCGATGCACTCGGGGGCCATCGCCAGCGGGGGACCGAGGATGTGCTCGAGCTTGTAGATGTCGGCCGCGATCAGCGCCGCGACTTCGCCCAGGCTGTAGCCGAAAGCCAGCTTGCTGCGCTGCCAGTCGAGGTCGAAAAACTGCCGCAGCAATTCGAGCTGCGCCAGTTCCATGGCCACGATCAGC
Source organism: Pirellulales bacterium (assembly GCA_019745975.1). GTDB lineage: Bacteria > Planctomycetota > Planctomycetia > Pirellulales > JAEUIK01 > JAIESQ01. The sequence goes on along the minus strand of JAIESQ010000070.1, from coordinate 38,013 downwards.
GTGATGTCTTCGCCGAAAGTTTCGAGCGTCGATTCTTTCGCGCTGCGCACCCGGGCAACCAGGTCGACCTGCTGGTGCAAGGTGTCGGCCGCCATCTGCCCCGCGACGATCAAATGGCGCTCGACGGTTGGGCCGTAAGCCGGATGCAACAACAGGTCGCGGCTGCGGCCGAGATTCGTGACGTTGTAGCCGCGCAGCCCAAAGGCTGAATTCTTCAGCCGTTCTCGCAAATCGATGGGGCCACTTCGCGTCGCCACGATGCCTTCCGCTAGAGCCGCGCGCTGGGAACTGTTAAAGTCGAGGTTGCCGCGATTCCACTATAACACGATCTCGGCCAGGGCAAGTGGACAGCGCCGCATCGACCAAAACGACACATCGCGGCAACGTCGTCTTAACCGTTTCTTGACGATAGTGCCGGCGGCCACATGAGCTCAGCTTCTCATTCTCGTGGTGGAGATGTCTCCGCGTCGCTCGCCGGCCAGGTGGCGGTCGTCACGGGCGGAGCACGCGGGATCGGTCGCGCCATCGCGCTGGAGTTTGCCCGCGCGGGGGCCGATGTCTTCGTGCACACCGGCCAGGCGCGCGACGCGGCGCTGGCGGTGGCCGCCGAGATTCGCGCCTTGGGACGCGCTGCCGAAGTCGCGGTTTGCGATCTGGCCGAGTCGGCCTCGTGGTCGAAGCTCGTCGACCAGGCCGGGGCGTTTCGCGGCAGTGTCGATGTCTGGGTCAACAATGCCGGCGTCGATGTGCTGACCGGAGCCGCCGCTGCCTGGCCCTTTGAACGAAAACTGGACGCGTTGTGGCGCATCGACGTCGCCGCCACGGTCGGTTTAACCCGCCTCGTCGGTCGCCGAATGAAGGCCGCCGGCCGCGGGGTGATCCTCAACATGGGCTGGGATCAGGCCGCCACGGGCATGGCGGGCGACAGCGGCGAGTTGTTCGGCCTCGCCAAGGGAGCGATCATGGCGTTTACCAAGAGCGCGGCGCTCGGCCTGGCCCCCGAGGTGCGCGTGAATTGCCTCGCCCCAGGATGGATCAAGACCGCTTGGGGCGAGCATGCTTCCGAGGCCTGGCAGAAGCGAGCCGTCCGCGAGTCGCAGCTCGGACTGTGGGGGACGCCCGATGACGTGGCGCGCGTGGCGCGCTGGCTGGCCAGCGACGATGCCGCCTTCCTGACCGGACAGATCATCAACGTCGATGGCGGTTTCCGCCCGCGATAAATGCCGCGAGAACGACTTCATTTCGTCACCGGCCGGCTGGCAGAGTTCGCCTTGCGTCGCGTGCTCGACGAGCTGTCGGCCTCGGTCGGCTTCGACTATTCGGTCGACGTGCTGGCGATCAGCGTGGCGGCGCTCATGACCCCGGCGTGGGTCGCGTCGCGTATCTGCGTACCGCCGGGAACGACTCGCGTGTTGTTACCCGGTTGGTGCCAGGGTGACCTCGAAGCTGTGGAGTGTGCTGCCGGCGTGCCGGTCGCTTGCGGACCGAAAGATCTGCGCGACCTGCCCAAGTTCTTTGGGCAGCAAGCCCCGCTGGCAGACTACGGCCGCTTTGACATCGAGATTCTGGCGGAAATCAATCATGCGCCGCGGCTGCCGCTGGCAGAGTTGCTGGTCGAAGCCGACCGCTTGCGCGCCGATGGCGCCGACGTGATCGACCTGGGCTGCGATCCGGCACATGAGTGGACAACCGTCGCGGACGCCGTACGCGCCCTGCGCGATCGCGGCCATCGCGTCTCGATCGATACGATGAACGCGAGCGAAGCAGCAGCCGCCACTGCGGCCGGCGCCGAACTGGTGTTGTCGGTCAACGCCAGCAATCGCCGGGCGGCGCTCGATTGGCCGGCCGAGCTGGTCGTCGTGCCCGATGCCGGAGGTGGCCTGGAAACGATCGAATCGACGCTCGAGTTGCTGAACACGCGCGGGGCCCGATTTCGCATCGATCCGATTCTGGAGCCGATCGGCTTTGGGTTCGCGGCCAGCCTGGGGCGGTATCTCGAAGTGCGCCGCCGCTGGCCGGACGCCGAGCTATTGATGGGGATCGGCAATCTGACCGAGCTGACCGACGTCGATTCGGCCGGCGTCAACGTCTTGCTGTTGGGTTTCTGCCAGGAAGTTGGCATCCGCAGCGTGCTGACGACACAAGTGATCAACTGGGCCCGCTCGTCGGTGCGCGAGTGCGACTTGGCGCGGCGGTTGGTGTGGCAAGCGGTCGCCCATCGCCAGTTGCCCAAGCATGTGGAACCGCGGCTGGTGATGCTGCGCGACCCTGAGGTGCAGCCTTTTGGAGCGGCAGCCTTGGAGCGGCTGGCCCAGGAAATCAAAGATCCGAATTACCGGATCTTCGCCGAAGAGGGGCAACTGCACATCATGGCCGCGGGCATCCATCTGCACGACGTCGACCCGTTTGCCCTCTTCGCGCGGCTTGCGGCGCTGGCCCCGCGCCATCTTGACCCGGAGCACAGCTTCTACCTGGGATTCGAGCTAGCTAAAGCGGTCACCGCCTTGACGCTCGGCAAGCAATACCGGCAAGACCAATCGCTCGATTGGGGATTCCTGACGCGCCCCGAGGAATCGCACCACGCGCGCCAGCGGCGCGAGCCGGCCGACGAATCGGCGACAACGCACCCGCCGACGGAGCGCACATGACAGGGCCAGCGGCCGCTAGCAAAGACGCTGCCGAGTCGGGGCTGCCCCTCGTGTGTGAGTTGCGCCCCGCGCCCGATGTTGAGCAAACATTCTTGCGACTGGCCGCCCGACGCCATTGTTTGTTTCTGGATAGTGCGCTGGGCGATGCGCGGCTGGGGCGCTATTCATTCCTGGCGGCCGAGCCATTCGAGTTCTTGAAGCTGCCTATCGAGGGAACCAGCGCGCTCGACACGTTAGGGGCGCGGATGGCGACATTTTCAGCGCCGACGGTTGCCGAGCTGCCGCCGTTTCAAGGCGGAGCGGCGGGCTTGTTCAGTTACGATCTCGCCCGACAGTTCGAGCGGCTGCCGGCGCCGCGCTTCGACGAGTTCCGCGTGCCGGCGCTGGCGATTGGGCTCTACGACGTGGTCGTGGCATTCGATCACGCCAGCGATCGCGCCTGGATCATCTCGCAGGGGTTTCCGGAAATTGAGCCCGCCGCGCGCAGACGCCGGGCCGCCGAGCGCCTACGCGAAGTGCAGATCTGGTTGAGCGAACCGGCGCCGCGCCACCCCGCGCGGCCGGCGATCGATCGCTTGTCTGCCGATCAACTGGCACCGCAATTCGGCGTGCCGACCCGGCCGGATTTGACGAGCAACTTTTCCGAGCGCGCGTATCTCGACGTGATTCGCCGCGCGGTCGAGTACATCCGCGCTGGCGACGTGTTTCAGGTCAACTTGGCGCAGCGGCTCCTGTACCCTGCGATCGACGACGCCGTGTCGCTCTACTTGCGACTGCGGCGGCGCAATCCGGCCACCTTCGCCGGGTACTTCGATCTGGGCGACTTGCAGATCGCCAGCGCCTCGCCTGAGAGGTTCTTGCAAGTTCGCGGACGCGAAGTGGAGACACGCCCGATCAAGGGGACGCGGCGCCGGCTCGCGTCGCCGGTGGCCGACCTGTTCGTGGGCGACGAGCTGCGCGCCAGCGCCAAGGATCGCGCCGAGAATGTGATGATCGTCGATCTGTTGCGCAACGATCTGTCGCGCGTCTGCACGCCCGAAAGCGTTCGCGTGCCTGAGCTGTGCCAGGTCGAAGCGTACGAGTTCGTGCAGCATCTCGTGTCGGTAGTGCGCGGAACGCTGCGCGAGGGTAAGGGACCGATCGATTTGTTGCGGGCGGCGTTTCCCGGCGGGTCGATCAGCGGCGCGCCGAAAGTGCGGGCGACCGAAATCATCGCCGAACTCGAGCCGACGGCGCGCGGCGCGTACTGCGGCGCGCTGGGCCATCTCGGCTTCGACGGCACTTGCGATACAAACATTCTGATTCGCACGATCACGGCCGGCCGCGGCTGGTGGCAAGCACCGGTGGGTGGCGGCATTGTCGCTGCCAGCACTCCCGAGGCCGAATATGCCGAAACCTGGCACAAAGCCGAAGGACTGCTGCGGTCACTGCAGCCGTAGAGCGACTGGGCCATCTTCGAACTGGACCGCTGCGTATAATGGCAGTGCAGGGACGATCGGCATGGAATTGGCCCGATCGCGGAGTACGGTGAGAGGATTCAAGGTGAGCAAAGAATTTCGGCAGGGGCCCGCGACGGCGTCAAGTAAACAGGCACATAACGGATCACAACCGCCCGATGCGGCGCCGGCGGCGCTGGTGCCGGCCGCCGAAGCCACCGACGCCGCGTTCGACGAGAGCGTGTCGCTCGACGCGCTGCCGGTCGAGCTCTTGCAGCTCAAACGCGCGGCGGGCCATGCGATCGAAGCCGAAGCCGCCGCGGTAGGGGCGGCGACCGACCCCGCGACGCTCGTGCCGGCGGCGCGCCCCAGCCGCATCGCCGATTTGATTCAAGAGATCAAGGAATCTGCCGACAAGCTGGCCAGCGACGCCCCGAGCCGCGGCGATCTCAAATTGTTGAGCCGCGCGATCCGCGAGTTGCGATACGCGTTCAAGGTGTTCACGCCGTATCGTTCGCAGCGCAAAGTCACCGTGTTCGGCTCGGCGCGCACCCCGTCGACCGAGCCCCCCTATTTGCAGGCCGAAGCGTTCGGTCGTGCTATGGCCGAACAAGGCTGGCTCGTGGTGACCGGCGCGGCCAGCGGCATCATGGAAGCCGGCCACCGCGGCGCCGGGCGCGAGAACTCGATGGGGCTCAACATCATGCTCCCCTTCGAACAGGACGCCAACCCGATCATCGCCGGCGATCCAAAGCTTGTGCACATGCGCTACTTCTTCACGCGCAAGCTGATGTTCGTCAAAGAATGCGATGCGGTATGCCTGTTTCCCGGCGGCTTCGGCACGCTCGATGAAGGGATCGAAGTGCTCACGCTCTTGCAGACGGGCAAGCGCGACATCGTGCCAGTCGTGTTTCTCGACGCGCCGGGCGGAGTCTTCTGGCAAGCGTTCCAACGCTATGTGATTGACTACCTGCTGGCCGATCGGATGATCTCACCCGAGGATCTGTCGCTCTACAAGGTGACTGATTCGCTCGACGAGGCAGTGCGGGAAATCGTCGATTTCTACCGCGTCTATCACAGCATGCGCTACGTGCGCAACAAGCTGGTGCTGCGACTGAAGACGGCGCCGAGCGAGGAGCTGCTGGCTGCCATCTCGGCTGAGTTCGACGATATTCTGACCGAAGGAGAATTCAAACTCACCGGCCCCCTCTCCGAGGAGCGCGACGAAACGGCGATCGCCAGCTTGCCGCGGCTGGTGTTCCGCTTCAATCGGCGAAACCTCGGCCGGCTACGGCAGTTGATCGACTCACTGAACGCGGGCAGAATTGTCGTCCCCGAGCTGCCGCAACCGCCGGCGCGGGATTAGCTGTAGTATGTGTGCAACGTTGTTCACGTCCTACGGCTCTGTAGCCGGGGTCTGCGACCCCGGACCGGCCTCGCAGAGGCCGGCTACCGGATCTGTAGGATGCGTAAAACGCACCAGTTCCATACACTCTGGCAAGAACATGCCCCCGACCCGCCGCGAAAAAATCGAAGCGATGCTGGCCGACGAGCCAGGCGATACTTTTCTGCGCTACAGCCTGGCGCTGGAGCTCGAGAAGGAGGGCAACCACCCGGCGAGCGTCGCGCAATTCGAAGAGCTGACGCGCGATGCGCCGCCGTATGTGCCGGCTTTCTTCATGCTGGCGCAGCAACTGGTGAAGCTGGCGCGCGTCGACGACGCACGCGGTGTGCTGCGCACCGGCATTGAGACGGCTCGCGTGCAGGGAGACTCGCACGCGGCGGGGGAGATGGCCGAGTTTCTGGCGTCGATTGGGCAGTAAGTGCCGGCTGGTTCTCGTGCGGGAACGGCTGGAAAGCTCGCGATCGTTGCGGGCCGGTCCGCGTGGCAAACCAAATGATGCGACCGACAGTGCGTAAAACGCTGGCACGGTTCGGCCGAGTGAAATTGCGCTGGCTGGCGCTCGGTGTGGCGGCATTGTTGTTTAGCGCCTCTTGCGCGCTATACCTCCGCTCTAAGCACAAACTCGATCTTGCCATCAGCGAGCTTCGGAGGCGAGGAGAACCGGTTTGGGCTTCGGAGCTGCCGCCAGCAACACCCGAAGAAGCAGCAGCAGGAGATCGGTTCCGGCAGTTGACCGGACCGCTCGCCGAGCCTTACCGCGCCACGGGTTTTTCTCGTTTCCTCGAAGCCCGCCCCCCCACACTCGGCTACCGGTCTAGCGAGGTTGCCAGTTTCGTAGGACAACATTGCTCGGCGATCGACGAGTTGGTGCACCTAGCGCAGGCAGGCAAAGTCCGTTTTCCTCCCGGATTAACGAGGACATACCACTGGCGGTTCGAATTGCCGGGGCTTGAGCGCCACGCCGAGCTTCAGGCGCTGCTGACTGCGCGAGTGCTACTTGCCTGGGATGATCATCGCGAAGTCGACGCGCTGCAGGCGATCCAAGACAAGATCACCGTCGCTAATTCCCTGACGAACCACGAGTATGCTCTTTGCCAGCAGTATCGCTTTGAAGCGATTGCTGGTTCACTTGATCTGCTCGAGCTTGCCTTCGCGCGCGGCTCGCAGGACGTGGCGCAGTTAGCTTCGCTCGACAAGTTATTACGGACGACATACGAGTCGATCGCGTTGGCCCCTTACATCAAAACAGAACGCGCTGCGATGTTCACGCTTCTTGAGAATAAGGGCGCAAGTCCTAAGAACCCAATCAGGCTAGGGTCGGCCTACCAACTCCGACGACTTGACCAACAAACGGTCATGCTACGCTGTTATGGAAAGATCGCTGAGGTTATCGATGATTCTGGCCCGGAAGCGGACGCGCGCTTTCAACGGGTACACGCTCAAGTCAAACGGGATTTCGATCGCTATGGCGTAGCGGTAGCATTTGGCGGGAGATTCGAATCCCTCCGCAATTCTTGCATCCACACCCGTCAGCGTTTGATTTGTGCGCGCTTAGCGATCCACGCTGGAAAATTCCGAGAAGCGCACGGCGACTGGCCGGCCAGCCCTAGTGACTTGCTCGACGCGCAACTGACCAGCGTGCCGGTAGGGTTTCGTTCCGGCAATTCGATCAAACTTGTAGGAACCCGCGGTTGCCTGATCATCTGCGACGAGCTGGCGGACGGGAAATGGTTCGCTGCCTTCGCGCTGCAACTGCCGGCCGAGGCGCCGTCGATTCCGTCGGATGCCGATTGAGCGGTGCAGAAGCACGGCTATTTGGGTTCGGTCGATGTAGCTTCTGGAGAACTGCCTGACTCCGGCGCAGTGGATGGCGCGGAAGATTCTGGCGCCGCCGCTGAATCGCCCGACACCGACGTACCTTTAGACGCAGCAGGCGCGGATTCGGTGGACGCATTCGCCGCGGCGCGTTCGGTCTCGACTTGGGCTTGGGCTTCCGACCTGGCTGCCGGAACATCGAGTCCGTCGGCCACCAGCTCTGGGCGTTCGTACGGCTTCTCGGCCTCGGACAACTTTGGCAGCTCGGTCAGCACTTCGCCGAGTTCTTCTGGTGGAATCTTCGGGCCGCCGCAGCCCGGCAATGTCAGGACCAGTGCGACTAACGGCCGTGCATATACGAAAGAGGGCAGTTGGTGTGATGATCGAGTTCGATTCGAGCGCGTCATGTGAGTCGTTCCGATCGATCGCGTGCGGTCTCAGCGCGGCTACAATCCATGGTAACGTTCTCAATAGCAACGTGAAGTAGCCCTCATCAAAGCATGTCGCCAAACGCGCTAAGTACCGCGGACCCCGCAACCCTGGCGGCCGACGTCAAAGCCGAAGCCCGCCGGCTCGGCTTTTCGCTGGTGGGCGTCTGCCCGGCGATCGAACCGACGGGGTTTCCGCGACTGGTCGACTGGTTGGCCGCGGGTCACGCCGGCGAGATGCGGTGGATCGGCGGCCGGCTCGAGGCGTATCGCCATCCGCGACACGTGCTCGACGGCGTGCGCTCGCTGGTGATGCTGGCCATGCCGTATGGCACGGTGGAACCGCGCGCCGCTGGGGTCGGCCAGGGGCGCGTTTCGCGCTATGCTTGGGGTGTCGACTACCACGATCTGGTGCGCGAGCGGCTGCACGCGCTGGCCGACTATCTGCGCGGTCGCGCCGGTGGTTGCCTGGCGCGCGGCGTGGTCGACACGGCGCCTCTCTTGGAGCGCGAGTTCGCGCAGTTGGCGGGCCTGGGCTGGATCGGCAAGAACACGCTGCTGTTGAATCGCGAGGCGGGAAGCTGGTTCTTTCTGGCGGCCCTGTTGACCGATGCCGAATTGACAACCGACGCGCCGTTTGCGGCCGATCACTGCGGCACCTGCCGAGCGTGCCTCGATGCCTGCCCGACCGGCGCGTTCACGGCGCCGTACGTGCTCGACAGTCGGCGCTGTATCAGCTACCTGACGATTGAGCTGGATGGCCCGGTGCCGCACGATCTGCGCGCGGGCCTGGGCGATTGGCTCTTTGGCTGCGATATCTGCCAGGAAGTATGCCCCTGGAACAACCACGCGCCGGCCGACCGGGCGCGCGAGTTTTCGCCAACGGAGGGCTCGAATCCCGTGGAACTGACAACCTTGTTCGACCTCGACGACGAGGCGTTCCGGCGGCGCTATCGCCGGACGCCGCTGTGGCGCGCGCGGCGCCGGGGGCTGTTGCGCAATGCCGCGCTCGTGTTGGGGAATCAACCAGTCCTATCCGCGCTGCCTGCGCTCACGCGCGGACTAGATGATATCGAACCGCTGGTGCGTGGTGCATGTGCCTGGGCGCTGGGGCAACTGGCTCGTGCAGGAATCAAAGCAAGCGCGGCGCGCTCGGCGCTCGAAGCACGGCAAGCCAGCGAGACTGACGCGGCGGTGTGCGGTGAAATCCGCGCCGCGCTGCTGGCCAATTGATCGAGACATGCTTTTCTGGCACTCGCACTGCTGGACAAGCCAGCAGTGGCACCCATCCCGACCGGACGCAGCTTCTCGAAGGTCGCTACTTCTTGTTGATCCGCGCCAGCGCGTCCTTGGCGGCTTCGGCCACGGTTGGGTCGCTATCGGTCAATAGCTCGGTCAGCACCGGGACGGCCTCGCGAGCACGGGCCCCCAGATCGCCGAGCGCGTCGGCGGCTTCGCGCCGCACCATGGGCACCTGGCTCGATAGCCCTTCGATCAGGTGCGGCAGCGCGATCTTGGCGGTGTCTTTGCCGGCCGGATCGATCTGTACCAAGGCCCAAGCGCAGACCAGACAGAGCACGTCGTCACCGTGATTCTCTAAATGTTCCTTGAGAGGCGCGATGGCGGCCTTGGCAGTCGGCCCCATGCGGCCTAGCGCGAACGCCGCCGCGTGCCGCACGTCCTCGGCGGGGTCTCCCAGCGACTTGAGCAAAACGGGAATTGCTTTCGTGTCGGTGCCGACCGCCGCTAGTGCAAACAGCACTTCGCGGCGGACTTCGGGTCGCTCGTCAGCGAGCGCCTTGATCAGCGCCCCGGCGGACGGCTTCGCTTCGGCTCCCAGTTCGTGGATCACCGCGGCTGCCGGGCCGCGCGTTTCGGGATCGGCCAAGCCAGCTTCGAGGGCCGGAAGCGCGGCTACCCCGAGGCTGTGCAACGCCGAAAGCAAGTTGCCCACGCCTGCCGGACTGGCGGTGGGGACCGCCTTGAGCAGCGCCGGCGCGACAACGGCGGCGGCCGACTTCAACTGCCCCAGCGCGGCGGCTTGCGCACCTTCGAGCGGTACATCGCGGGCTTGCAGCGAACGCACGAGGACGGGCACGGCCGCATCGGTGACCGCGGTGTCGTCGGGAGCAATGCGCACCATTGCCCAAGCGCAAACGGCGGGGAGCAGCTTATCTTCGCCGGTGGCGCCATCGGCGATGCGCTTGGTAAGTTCCGGCAGCGCCTCTTTGCCGGCCGGGCCGAGACTGCCCAGCGCGTACGCGGCCGAGGTGCGGACCGGCTGCACCGGATCGTCGAGCGCCTTGATCATCTCGTTGATGGCGGATGCCGAGTCAGCCCCGATCGAAGCCAGGGCGTTGAGCGCCTGCATGCGCACTTCGGGCGCCTTGTCGGCCGTCGCCTGCGTAAGCCCGGGCACGGTGGCCTTGGCTGGCGGGCCGATCTCGACAATCACCAGGCACGCCCAGTAGCGACCCTTCTCGTCGTTGAGTGCATTTTGCAGGAAGGGGACCGCCTGCTCGCCCGACTCGGCCAGCGTGTCGAGCACCTGGGCGACGACCTGCGGCTCGCTCGAATCGAGGAGCTTGACCAACAACGGGAGTGTTTTCGTGGGATCGGGCTTAAGGGTGCGCAGCGCCACAACCGCCGCCCGGCGAACGTGCGGGTCGGAATCGCTAATGGCTTTGATGAGGGGTTCGACGGCCGACTGGCCAGCGGCCGGAATCTTGCCCAAGGCGTGCGCCGCGTGCCAACGCACGCGCGGCTCCGAATCGCCCAGCAGTTTGACGAGTTCGGGAACAGCAGCTTCGGCTTCCTGACCGATCGACGCCAGCGCCCGCGCCGCGTGCCAGCGAACTTCGACATCTTCATCGGTCAGCTTGCCTTGCACGCCGCCGACGGCGGGCGCGGCGCTTGGACCAATCGCCGCCAGGGCCGACAAGACTGCGCTGGCGTGGGTCGGCGTCTTCGCCTTGCCGAGCGCCGCCGAGAGCTCCGCGACCGCTGGCGCGCCGATTTCCGCCAGCGCCGAAATTACTTCGCGGCGAATCGTCGCGTCTTTGTTCCCCAGTGCGCCGACCAACAGTGGAATCTGCCTTTTCAAGTTCTCGGGCTTGCGGGCTTGGATGCGCACTAGCGCCCAGGCGGCGACTACTTGCGTGAACGCGTCGTCATTGTTGAGGAGCGCTTCGATCTGCGGCTGAGCCACTTTAGCCGCCGCGCCCAAGCGACCGAGCGCGTACAGCGCCTCGTAGCGTTCGGCGAGATCCTTCGAGGCGAGCGCTTTGACGAGCACAGGCACCGCGGCGCGCGCGGCGCGCCCCATGTGCCCTAGCGCGTCGAGCGCGGAACGCCGCACCGCGACATCGCGGTCGGTCGCCGCCTTGGCCAACAGCACCACGACATCTTGCGAAGGAAGATTGGCATGGGGCAGGCCTTCGACCGCCGCGGCCCGCACGGCCGGATCTTTGTCGGCCAGTTGCCGCTTGTAGTTCTCGAGCGTCGGCGCCGTGTGGGCGGGCGAAGTGACGTGTGGATCGGCGCCTAACAGCAGCAGCCCCAACAACATGCCCAAGCCACTGTGCAGCATCGGAACTCCCCGTCTTGGCGGCCAGGGCCGCGTAAAATGCTCGGAAAATGCTGGCGACCAGCGGCAGTATCGAGCTGTTCGCCGCGTATCATGGTGTAGGCAGCCCACCGCAGGAACGCGATTTCGCGTGCCCCCAAGTGGACGATTCGCCCATGTAGTATAATCCGAAACAGGCCTGTGGGCAGGTTTTCCAGAATACGTTCGCGGGCACGACGCGCGGCCCGGCCGTGAGGAGATTGACGATGAAGACGCACATGGTGCTCGCTCTAGCGGTCGTAGTTAGCTTGGCGGCGGCGACTCCGGTTATGGCACAGCGGCAGCCCGCGCCGGGCGGTGCCAATCAGCTTCCGCTGCCGGAGCCGAACTACTGGCAGGGCGTGCGACCCGGAGGCGGCTACTACGGCGGTGGCTGGGGCGGTTGGGGTGGTGGAGGCTGGGGTGGTGGCGGCACCATCGCCGGCAGCTACCTGCAAGGGCTCGGCTCAGCGATTCAAGCCGCCGGGCAATACAACTTGATGACCGCGCAGGGCGCGGTGTATGCCGAACAAGCGCGCTCGGCCGACCTCGACAACCGCATGAAGGCGACCGAAACCTACTTCCAGATGCGGCAAGTCAACCGCGCGGCTCGCGAGGCAGAGCGCGGTCCACGGCCGACCCCCGAGGACTGGGTGCGCTTCGCCAAGCAGCGCGAGCCCAAGCCCCTAACGACCAGTGAGCTCGATCCGATCAGTGGTTCGATCCAGTGGCCCGAGATCCTTTTGGCCGACATCTACGCGCCGTATCGCGAAGAACTCGAGAAGCTTTTCGCCGAGCGCAGCGCCGTGGGCGGCAGCTTGGGCACGACCAACTTCGACAAGATTAACTCCACGTCCAACGCGATGCTCAAAGAGCTGAAGAAGCATATCCGCGAATATTCGCCGTCGAATTACATGGTCGCGCGGCGCTTCGTTGAAGGGCTCGGCTTCGAAGCCCACCGCGCTACGTTGCTGCCGGAGCCGAACGCCGGCTAGTTAGTCGCCGGCGCCGGCCGACTTCTTCCAAGGCACGTCGGCCACGCCGGCCGCGTGGTTCGTCAAGCGCGCTAGCACAAACAACAAATCGCCGAGACGATTGAGATAGACGATCGGCTCGGCGGCCAGTTGTTCGCCGGGAACTGCCGCCAGCGTCACCAACCGCCGTTCCGCGCGGCGACAAACTGTGCGGGCCACGTGCAAGATCGCCGCGCCGCGATTGCCCCCCGGCAGGATGAACTCCCGCAGCGGGGGCAATGGGTCTTCCGCCTGGTCGATCGCGTGCTCGAGCGCGGCGATCTGCGGCGCCCCGAGCGAGCGCAGCCCACGTTTTTCGGCGTCGGGCGTGGCCAGCTCGGCCCCTAAATCGAACAATTCGTTCTGCACGCGGTACAACAAGGCGTCGACATCACTCGGGAGCGATTCGGCACGCGCCAGCCCCAGCATCGCGTTCAGTTCGTCGACCGTGCCGTAGGCTTCGATGCGCGGAGCATCCTTGCGGACGCGCGGGCCGCCGAACAAACCTGTCTCGCCGCTGTCGCCAGTCTTCGTGTAGATCTTCATGTGCGTCGCAGTCGCGTGAGGGTTGTGTTCGTATGCTCAGGAGAAACTGCAAAGTCAAAGAATACGAGGGGGACTGGTACACGCTTTCGGCCGGCGTGAGTTGGCCAGCAATGGCATTGGCGAGCCGAAAAATGCACCAGTCCCCGACTTTGCAGCTCTTCTGATCGTATGCTCGCGGCGGTTGAGCCGACGCGCGGCGAACTATAATCTAATGTCCGCGGGCGACGAACTCGAACGGGAGAACCTTGTGATCAATTTCCGAAGCTGGATCGGGCGCGCCACACCCATCGCGAGGGCAATGCTGTTGGCCGCGCTTATCGTGACAGCCCGCGGCGCAACGCAGCCGAACGCTGGCGCGCAGGAGCCAGCCGCCGGGGCTGATGCTACGACCAACGCGGCGACCTCGCCACTCGAAGGCAATTTCCTTGCCAACGTGCGACAAGTGACAAAGGGCTTCATCAAGGCAGGCGAAGGTTACTTTTCGCCCGACGGCAAGGAGATCGTCTACCAGGCGATCACGCCGGACTACGTCTTCTATCAGATCTTCATGCAGCCGCTCGCCGGCGGCTCCCCGCGGCGCGTGAGCACGGGGCGCGGGCGGACAACGTGCGCGTATTTCTCCCCCGACAATCGGCGAATTTTGTTCGCGTCGAGCCATCTCGATCCCAAGTTGTCCGAGACCGAAGCGGCCGCTAGGGCTCAAGAAGCCGAAGACGCGCGCAGCGGGCGCAAGCGGCGCTACGATTGGCCGTTCGACCCCTACTCCGACATTTTCGAGGTTGATCGCGACGGCGGCGATCTGCGTCAACTCACGACCGAGCTGGGCTACGACGCCGAGGGAGCCTATTCGCCCGACGGCAAGCAGATTGCCTTTTGCAGCAATCGAGACGGCGATCCTGACATCTACGTGATGAACGCCGACGGCAGCGAGGTTCGCCAGCTAACCAACGCCCAGGGCTACGACGGCGGTCCGTTCATTTCGCCCGACGGCCAGTGGGTCGTCTTCCGCAGCGACCGCAAACAAGAGGGTTTCTTGCAGATTTACGTGATCGGGATCGACGGCCAGAACGAAACGGCGCTGACCGACAACAACGGCGTGAACTGGGCCCCCTATTGGCATCCGACCGAACCTTACATTACTTGGACCGGGGCCGACCACTCGGACCCGACCGCACGCCCCAATTACGACTTGTGGCTTATGCGCTGTGGCCGCGAAAACGGTCGCATCACCCCCGGTCCGATCACGCGCGTCACCGACCACCCGGGGGCCGACGTGCTGCCGGTCTTCTCGCCCGATGGCCAACACCTGATGTGGACCTCGTCGCGCTCAAGCGACCGCTCGAGCCAACTGTGGTACGGCGATTTCAGATTGCCCGAGTGAATCGACTGCGAGGCCGCGAAATTCGCGGCCTCGCTGTGGTCGGGCTCGGATCGGCGATTAGCACGTTGGGCCCTGCGACAAATGCGCCCGTGAATCAGCGCGTGGTGCTTGCTAGGCCGCATTTGACGGATCGCGTATAATCGTCGCGCACGCAACCCGACGCGGCGACGACACCTAACACGTAGGGTCGTCGCGTCGCTTCGCCCGTTCGCGTTGGCTCGCCCTTCTCGGTGCGTGGAGGTACCGCCCCGGCAAGCAATGCGCGCGTGGGCTCCGTCACGGCTGCAAGTGGTTTGCCTCCCCGCGGCCAGTAGCGCCGCTGGCTCTACCTCCCTTGTCAACAGAGTGCTCGCGCGATGGCCTCGTTCGATCTGTCCAAGTACGGCATCAAAGCCCCGCACGTGGTGCGCAACGGCGGCACCTCGCTCATCTACGAAGAAGCGATTCAGCACGACGACTGTCATCTTTCGTCGGTCGGCGCGCTCATCGCGCGGTCCGGCGCGAAGACCGGCCGCAGCCCTAAAGACAAACGCATCGTCGACGACCCCGCCTCGCACGAGCACATCTGGTGGGGCGACATCAACATTCCGCTCGACGATCGGACGTTTCTGCTCAACCGCCAGCGAGCCATCGATTACCTGAATTTGTGTTCGCGCGTGTATGTGTTCGATGGCTTCGCCGGTTGGGACCCCGAGTATCGGGTGAAGGTGCGCGTCATCTGCGGACGCGCGTATCACGCGCTGTTCATGCACAACATGCTCATTCGGCCCACGCCGGCCGAGCTCGACCATTTCGGCGAGCCCGACTACGTAATCTTCAATGCCGGCAAGTTCCCCGCGAACAAGTACACGCAGGATATGACCTCGTCGACGAGCGTCGATCTGTCGTTCGAGCGCGGCGAGATCGTGATCCTTGGCACGCAGTATGCCGGCGAGATGAAGAAGGGCGTCTTCACAGTCATGAACTACCTGATGCCCAAGCGTGAAGTGCTGCCGATGCACTGCGCGGCCAACGAAGGGCCCGATGGCGATGTGTCGTTGTTCTTCGGGCTGTCGGGGACCGGCAAAACGACCCTCTCGGCCGATCCCGGTCGGGCGCTCATTGGCGACGATGAGCATTGCTGGACCGACAACGGTGTCTTCAATATCGAAGGGGGCTGCTATGCCAAATGCATCGACCTGGCGCCCGACAAGGAGCCGCAGATCTGGCACTGCATCCGCTACGGCGCACTGCTTGAGAACGTCCCCTTCGACCCCGTGACGCGCACAGTTGACTACTCCGATCAATCGATCACCGAGAACACCCGCGCCAGCTACCCGATCGAGTTCATGTGGCGGGCGAAGGTGCCGTGCGTGGGCGGCCACCCGCGCAACATTGTGTTCCTGACTTGTGATGCCTACGGCGTGCTGCCACCGGTGAGCAAGCTGACGCCGGCCCAGGCCATGTATCACTTTCTCAACGGCTACACCGCGAAGATCGCCGGTACCGAAGCGGGCGTGAGCGAGCCGCAGGCGACCTTTTCCGCCTGCTTTGGCGCGGCCTTCATGGTCTGGCACCCGATGCGATATGCGCGGCTGCTGGCCGACAAGATCAACGAGCACGAAAGCCAGGCGTGGCTGGTCAACACCGGCTGGTCGGGCGGACCGTACGGCATCGGGCACCGCATCAAGTTGGCGTACACGCGCTCGATCATCGATGGCATTCACGACGGCGTGCTAGCGCGCGCCAAGACTCGGGAAGATGCCTTCTTTGGCCTGCACGTGCCGCGGAATTGCCCGGGTGTGCCCGACGAACTGCTGAATCCGCGCGAGACCTGGTCCGATCCGGCGGCCTACGACCGGGCTGCGCGGCGCTTGGCCGAGCAGTTCTGTCAGCACTTCGGCAAGTATCGCGACCAGGCCACGGAAGAAGTACTCGAAGTCGCCGACCGCCACGTGGCGCCGGCCGCCGGCCACGTCTGAGGCCAGCCCGAGTCGGAGTACTACCGCGACGTCGGGTAACGCACACTCGCGTTAGGGCGCAGTCGCCTCGTCGCTATTCAACGCAGGCCGGCTCGTCGTGCGACGTCATCGGCACGCCCTGCTTGAGATAACCAAGATTGCGGATCACCTCGAGCACTTCGCTGCAGGTGGGAAACATCCGGCCGCTGGCGCGTTTGTACGCCTCGAGGGCGCGCATGAACTCGATCTCGTCATCGGTATAGTCCCGCTCGCAGGTCGTGGGATCGATCTGGCGGCGGCGGTTGACTTTCTCGCGGCGCTCCAGCGCCGGGGTCGCGGGGCCAGGCCCAGCCTTGGGGCCGGTGCTCGGTTTGTCGGCGCGGCGGCGCTCCGTCTTGCGACGTTCGATCGTGACTTCGTAGCGGGGCTTCTTTGTCTTCACCACGGTTGCGCTCTCTGGGAATGGGAGAACTCTGGGGGTGAGCCGTGCGCGGGTTCGTCCGCGTGCCCTCTGGCGGCCGGATGGTTTCGTTCCCCAACGAAATCGACGCGAAACCTGGTGGAATTTAACTGCTGGGGAAGGGCTCCCGATTTTCCGGGTTTGTCGGATGGCGCAAACTTGTGGGCCGCGACAGTCGTACCGTGTGCCCCGCGCCCGACAGTTTCGGTCCGCCCGGGCGGCTATGATTCTGCGGGCCGCGACTCTGTCGCAACCGTTATGTCCGCAGTGAAATGCTCCTGCCGATGAGCCAGACCAATCCACCCGTCGACCGTCCAGCCGGTGCATCGCAGCCGGCTGACGCGGCGCTCAAGCGACTTGCCCGCGGCGGCACGTTCGCGGCGACCGCCGCCGGCTGGATCGGCCAGGTCGCTCACGTGGCGCTCTATGCGCTGCTCTACCGGCTGCTCGTGCCCGAAGTCTTCGGACAGTTCTGGATGGTGCTGCCGTGGGTGCTGCTCTTGCGCGCCGTAAGCACCGGCGGCTTGAACATTGGTGCCGTACAGCGGGCCCAACTGAGCGATGGCCAAACGTCGACGCTCTTCTGGTTGATGGTGTTGGGCGGGGTGATCACCACCGTCGTCACAGCCGCGCTGGGTCCGCTCTTGGCCTGGTCGAAATCGCAGCCCGAGTTGTTGGGATTGACTCTGGCGCTCTCGGGCACGGCGCTCTTGAGCGCGGCCGCCGCCGCGCATCAAGCGCTCGTCGAACGCCGCATGCGGCTGGGCGCACTGGCGGTTGCTCGGCTTGTGTGTCAGATCGCCGGAGGCGCGGCGGCCGTGACCCTGGCGTGGCTCGGCTGCGGCGTCTGGTCGCTGGTCGGACAGACGTACGTCGAACTCGGGCTGCTGGCTGCCCTCTCTTGGTGGCTGGAACCTTGGCGTCCAAGAGTTCCGTGGCGCGGCGAGCCGGTCGGCGATCTGTTGCGCTTTGGGGGGTACTACACGATCGCCATGC
Source organism: Pirellulales bacterium (assembly GCA_019745975.1). Classification (GTDB taxonomy): domain Bacteria; phylum Planctomycetota; class Planctomycetia; order Pirellulales; family JAEUIK01; genus JAIESQ01. The sequence continues at coordinate 20,341 of JAIESQ010000070.1, read as the reverse complement.
TGCTTTTCTCGATCGCGCAACTCTCCGACAAGTTGTTGTTGTCGCTGTTGCTCGACGTGCGCGCGGCCGAGTCCGCGCTCGGCTACTACAGTCAGGCCTTTGCCTGGATGATGAAGCCGGTGCTGCTGGTGACCACACCCCTGACGGCGGCGGCACTGCCGGCTTTGTCGCGGGCGGCGGGCTCGACGCCGGTCTACCGCGATTTGCTGCTGGCATTCAACCGCCTGATTGCGATCTTCTTGTTCCCCAGTGGCGTCGGGCTGGCCATCGTCGCGCCCGAGACGATGGTCATCTTAGGAGGCGCGAACTGGGAGCCAGCAGGCGTGCTCCTGCGCGTGCTGGCAGTGGTCATTCTCGCCCAAGGCTTCATTAACCTCGTCGGCAGCATTCTGGTTTCGGTCGGGCGCGCCGATCGCCTCTGCCTGGGGGCGCTGGTACTGGCGGTAGTGGCGGCACTGGGCTCGTTCATCGGGTTAAGTCTCGGTCAGGTCATTGAGAATCCCTCGCTGGGACTCGCGATCGGCTACGCGACCGCAGTCGCCGGCGTGTTTTTCTTGCCCTACCTGGCTTTCGCACTGCGAACCGCCGGAATCCCGTCGCGTGATTGGTTCGCCACGCTGCGCCCCGCGGCCACGAGCTCGGCAGCGATGGGCATCATCGTGATCGCAGCGCGCTGGGCGCTAACGCACGCCGCGTTGCCGCCAGCCGCGGCGTTTGCGATCGAAATCGCGCTTGGCGTCGTCGCCTACGCCCTGTTCGCCCGTGGCGAAATCATGTGGCTGCGCGGACAGCTTGGGCAACTACGGCGCGGTTCCCCAGAGGTGTAGTCAGCGCAGAGTGCTACGTCGCGGCGATCCGGCCGACGATCTCGTCGCCCAGCTCGCGCGTGCTTAGTTTGCCCCCCAAGTCGGGAGTGCCCAAACCCGCGGCGAGTGTCTGCTCGACCGCAGCGCGGACGCGCGTGGCCGCTTGCGGCTGGCCGATCCACTCGAGCAACAGCGCCGCGCTCAAGATGGCCGCGACGGGGTTCGCGATTCCCTGCCCGGCGATGTCGGGCGCCGAACCGTGTACCGGCTCGAACATGGACGGATACTCACGCTCGGGGTTGGTGTTGGTGCTGGCGGCCAGACCCAGCCCGCCGGAGATGACACCGCCCAGGTCGGTCAACAGATCGCCGAACAAGTTCGAAGCCACAACGACGTCGAACCGCTCGGGCTGCCGCACGAAGTTCATCGCGGCGGCATCAGCATGTTGCTTGTCGGCGGCGACGTCGGGATAATCGCCACGCACTTCGTCAAGGATGTCGTCCCACAGCACGTAGCCGTAGCGCAGCGCGTTCGACTTGGTGATCATGGTCAGCCGCTTGCGGCGCGATTGCGCGAGCCGAAAGCCGAATCGCAGCACGCGTTCGACCCCCTTGCGCGTGTGCACGGCGGTTTGCAGGGCAAACTCGTCGGGCCGCCCCACGTGAAACCGGTTGCCCAAGTCGAGGTACTCTCCCTCGGAGTTTTCGCGCAGCACCACGAAGTCGATTTCCGCGGGCCCTTTGCCAGCGAGCACGCTGCGCACGCCGGGATACAGCTTCGCGGGCCGCAGGCAGGCGTATTGATCGAACGCCTGACGGATTTTCACCAGCGGCGCCAAAGTGAGATGGTCCGGCAGCTTCGCCGGCCACCCAAGCGCCCCGAGCAGGATCGCGTCGTGCGGGCGCAGTTGGTCGAGAAAATCGTCGGGCACGAGCTGCCCGGTCTGCTGCCAATAGGCATAGCCCCAGGGAATTTGCGTGTAACGCAGCACGAATCCAGCGACTGCCGCGGCGGCGTCGAGGGCGCGAACCGCTTCGGCGGTGACCTCGGGTCCGATGCCGTCGCCGGGATACACGGCGACGCGATATTCGGCCATTCGGGAACTCCCCTGAGCAATCGCTCGTCAAAGGCCCACGCGGCGCCTTAGCTGGCGCCGCGCCAGCCGGTGAATTATTTGGCAAAGAGGTGAAGTCTACAGCGGCCGGGGTGGGCCAACCAATGGGCCCGCGACTGGCTGCCGCCGGGTGAAAAACGATTTGTCGAGCACCCAATAGGCCGTGGCAAAGATTATTTGCCCGGCCAACAGGGTGAGGTTAATCTGATACCGAGGATGCCAGGGTCCGCATTTTACGGTCGCGGGTGTCGGCGGCCTGACGGGCGCTTGGTAGGCGATCGATCCGTCGGCCATGGTCCGACCGGCTCGAACTGGAGAAGTGGCGATGCGCAATGCAATCTACTGGGCGCGCGCGTTTCGAGGCCTTGGCACTTGGCTCGTAGGCATGGCGGCAGTTGTTGCCTCGGGAGGCTCGGCGGGCGCTCAAAACCCGCCCCCACCCACCCCACAGGTCCCAAGCACCATCATCTCGCTGCGCGCCGTCGGCGGAGTATCGATCGATGCCGACGGCATCATTAACAACGTCGAGAAAGATCGCCTCGGGAGGTTGAGCGCCGAGTACTCGCGCGCGTTGCACGCGCCACCGGGCGACCTCAATGCGCCGAGCGACTTGCGTAAAGTGTCGCTGCGCCGGCTCGACGCAGCGCTGGCCGACGCTGTCAAGAACCGCAAGCCGCTCGACGAGGCGATGATCTATTTGGCTGGCTTGCAGCAGATCAAGTACTTGTTTGTCTATCCAGAGGAACACGACATCGTACTGGCCGGGTTTGGCGAAGGTTGGCGCGTCGATCCGCAAGGTTCGATCGTCGGCGCCACGACGGGCAAGCCGGTACTGCTGCTCGACGACCTGCTCGTTGCGTTGCGCTCGGCCGACGAAGCTTCGCGCTCCGGGATCAGTTGCTCGATCGATCCGACGCCCCAGGGGCTTGAACGCTTGCAAACATTCCTCAATCAGCAAGGTGGTCGCATCGGCGACAATCCCAAGGCCACGATCGCGGGGATCGAACGCAGCCTGGGTCCTCAGCAGGTGACCGTGGGGGGAGTGCCCGCCACGAGCCATTTCGCGCACGTGCTGGTGGCCGCCGACTATCGGATGAAGCGTCTGGCGATGAACTTCGAGCCTTCGCCAGTTCGCGGCCTGCCAAGCTACCTGACGATGGCCAGCGGCCGCGGCAACATGATGCCGCGCTGGTGGCTCGAGCCCGACTATGATCCGCTTCTGGCCGACGCCGGCGGGCTCGCCTGGGAACTGCGTGGTTCGCGCGTCAAATGCGTGACCGAGGACTCGGTATTGGGCCCCGACGGCCGTAAGCAACAAACCGGTCAGGCCAGCCCGATGGCTCAGCGCTGGGCAGACAACTATACCAAGCACTATGAAGAGATTGAGCAGCGGTTGCCTATCTTCGCCGAGTTGTCGAATGTGATGGACCTGGCAGTTGTCGCCGCGCTGGTCTCCAAGGAGCGATTGGTCGAGCGAGCAGAGTGCAGCCTGCCGACTTTGGTTGGGACCGACGCGCTGCCGGCCGCCAAATTCGAGGCGCCGCGACAGGTCGATTCGAAAGCCAGCTTCTTCAAGAAGGGCAGCAACTGGATCATCAGTGCTTCGGGGGGCGTGCTCATCAATTCGTGGGCGGCAGCCGGCAAGACCGAGCCTGATGGGGGCGCTTTGGCACCAGTCCGGGAGAAGGCTGGTAGCGATGAGGCAGCCACCTGGTGGTGGAATTAGGCTGAGAATTCACCGCTGATCGGCGGCTTTCAGGAATAGCTCGAGGCCCGCCCAGCGAATGATTTGCTGGTGCGATTTCGCGTGAGGGTTGGAGAATCTTACCGCGTCTCACGCGACGACGGTTGTTGCACGAGCCTTGAGTCCCGCGAGTTGGCCGCAGAACGATCGGTCACCGCGCATGAAAAAGGGACAGACTAGCTGGCACTAGCTGTCCCTCCGGGCCGAGAATCTGTCGCGGCAGCCTCGAGCCCGCTGGTTCCTGCACCAACAGCTATACCCAAGGGTCGGCGACCGGGTTTCACGCGCCGACTCATGCTGTTGCGTCCCCCCATCTGCACTTATAGCGCGGAAGAGCGGCGCAGGTAACCTCCCCAATGGGGGGCGGGCAACTGAGGTCGGCCCAACCCACGTCAGGGGGGGAGCGGGGCCTCTTCCTCCGCCAACGCTGCCGAGCTCGTGGAGTTTGGCTCCCGAGGCCGCAAGTTGACGGGAATTCGACTGGCCTCCGCGGGCAGAGGGGCGTCGTCGCCTTCCAAGGCTCCGACCAGTTCAATATGCGGCCGATTCGCCTCCCAGAACGCGGCGCCGCCTGCGCCCTGCCAGGTGCCAGTCGAGCCGCTCGTCGTTTCCGACTCGTGAGAGATAACTGCGTTGTGGACGGACTCTGATTCGGTATCCGCGGCCGCGTTGGTGTCCGTTTCCACCGTTGAGTCGGCCGTCAGGTACGGACCTGTTGGCACTTCGAACTCGTCCTGTCGAATCAGCTCGCGCGTTGCCTCGAACTGGATATCGCGCTCGATCAAGGCGATCACTTCGTCGGCCATCAAGGGAATCGCCCGCGTCGTGCTCGACCCGGTGGTGGGGTTTCCGCCAGGCAGTTCGTCGGGGCCAGCGCCCGGCTCGGGGAGCTGCAGTCCGGCGCCGCCAATTTCCTCCTGGCTGCGATCGACACGATGGCGGTCGGTTATCAGGTCGGCGGTAATCGGACCTGGGTCGATCCACATGCCCTCGTCGGTCAAGAGCATCGTGCCCAGGTCAAAGTCGAGATTGGCGCGTTGCACTTCGGTGTTGACCCACACGCTCAGGAAGTCGGTTTGGACGTTGAGCAGATTGGTCAGAGAATCGACCAGGTCGCGAGCCGTGGTAACGCTGAACTGAGTGGTCTCGCCCGGTCGCGGCGGTTGCACAAGCCGCAACCGTGTCAAGTCAACCTGGTTGATAGCGATGGCCACGGCACCGCGTCGCAGCTCGAAGTTGAGCTGATTGAGCCGTACCGTGCGGATCGTGTTGCGTAACGACAAATTGATCGAGTCGACATACTGCATGTAGTTGCGCCGCGACTGTTGAAAGGAGATCAGCGACTGGCGGTAATTATTCCGCTCCTCCAGGCGCGTCAGGGGCGCGGCGAACTGCACTCCCACATTCAATTGACCGTTCGAACCACCTAGCTGCAGCAACTGCTGGGGAGTGGTCCCCAGACTGCCGTTGACCACCAGATTCAGACCGCTGCGCAGCAGATTCGCGTTGAATTGAATCAGCCGCCACGAATCGACCACGGCGGCCCGCGCGTTCATCCAATCGAGCCGGAACTCGCGGGCAATCTCCAGCGCTTCGCGATGCTCGAGCTCGATCGGCGTCAAGGTCAGCGTGTCGAGGCGAGCGCGGGCTTGCACGAGCATCAGCTCTTGCATCTGGCCCGACAGTTCGGTGACGAGCTTGGTCGTGCGTTGCCGCAGATCGGCGATGGCCTCGGCGCCGACCGCTTCCGGCTGGGGAAGTGCTTGCAACAGCGCACTGCTGCGTTCAAAGCGATCGACGAGGAACTTCAGGTCGGTCTCCAGCTCGGCGACGCGTGCCAAAAACGATTCGCGCGAAAATGCCAACGGGCCGACCTGCACGCCTTCGGCCTCGCTGCGGCGGCGCAGGCGGTCAAGATCCCGCAACCGCGCCGGCTTGGCGGCGAGTAGCTTCTCGAAGTCGTCTTCGACCACGGCGACGTGAGCGGCCGCCGCGCTGCGCGCACGCTCGCTGCGGTCGAGCAGTTCTGCGAGGCTCGCGTCCGCCACGTCCGGACTGCGCAACTCGTCGAGCAAGTCGCCGATGCGATTCTGCAAATCGGTCAGGTTGACGTCCAACAGCTCGAAGCGGTCGAGCAACGGATCGTTCAGGCGGATCGGCACATCGGGGGGCAGGCCCCACGACACCTTTTGCGTGTCGAGGTCGGAGTAGAACTGAGCTCGCAAGGTCAGCAACCGGCTTTGCGAACTGAACAAGGCCTGCCGCGCGAGGTCGACCTGGAAGCGATCGATGCGCCCCGCGTCGTAGGCGGAATTGAGCTGCGCCAGGCTATCGCGCAGCGCCGCCACGTTGGCATCGAGAATCTCGATATTGAGCACATCCTGGAGCAAGCCAAGGAAGCCGTTGGCCTGCGCGGCGCCAGTTCCGCCCGTGAAACCGCCGCCACCAGCCGTGTTCTGCGCCACGCCGCCGATGCGGCCAAAGCCGTTGGTACCGACGCCACTGAACCCGTTGAGGCCCGCGCCGCCGGTCAAGCCACCCACGCGCGAAGGGCCAGGCGGCGCCGCGCGACCGTTGTAGATCTGCACGAAGAAGCCTTGGCGATAGCGCTCCATGGCGCGTACGTTGCCAAGCAGAGTGCGCTCGGCGAGCGTCAAGCGCTCGAGCACGACAGCGCGGCTGCCCAAGCGCAACAACGGCTGCACGAAGCCGAAACTGCCGATGGTGAGCGGGTTGGATTGATTCGGCCCGGCGAACTGCCACATGAACGTGTTGAGGATTTCGGTGGTGAACTGTCCGCCGCTGGCCAGAAGACGATTAGCGCTCAAGGCGTTGGTCGTGGTCAGAATGCTCGACCCGGCGGCCCGTCCGGCCGCGGGTGGTCCCAGCACCTGGAAATTTTCGCCCTGGTTGAAGTTGCCCCCTCCTTGCGTACCAAAGAACTGCACGTCAAAGCGGAAACGCTCGAAGGTCACGTCGAGTGCCGATAAGTACAACGTCTCCAGTTGCGACTGGTAATCTCGCGAGTGCACGCGCCCCAGGTGCATGGCGCCCTGCAAATCGAGCTCGAGCACGCCGTTTTCGTTGATGGGCAAGAACTCCTTCCAGTGCGGATTGGCCACGAACGGCGTATCGCCGTTGGCGTGCCAGCAGGGATAGCCGTTCTTGCAATCGACGCAGTGCATCAGCTTGTGGGCAGCGATGTCGTCGATCGGCATCGGCGGGCGATCGAGGTTCGTGGGGTCGAAGAACCGCGAATCGGGGCGCGAGTAGACCGTGTAGTCGAGCAGTTCCCAGCGCGGGTCGCGCGATTTCTTGTAGACCAGCGTGAAGGCTTCGCAGTCGGCCTGTTTGCGGTAGAAGTAGCGCGTGCAGCCGCCGCTCGAGCAGAAAGCCACCAACACCAGCAGCGACAACGTAGCGCGGCGCCAATAAGTGGCGGCACTCGGCAAGCAACTTGACCTTTGAGCTTGGGCGCGAGGGCTCACGCAGCACCTCGCTTTCGATGGCGTTGCGCGCTTGGTTCGGCGAGGCGTTGATCCTTTGCCTTGTGCGTCGATTCGGCTGGAGTTGCTAGCAGCGCCGGCACTGCATCGTCGGCTAGCGCGGCGCCAAGACGCGTCGCCAAGTCGTTCAACTGATCGTGATCGATATCGGCGAGTGCGGCGCCGCGGCGAGCCAACCAGGTGGTGATGTCATCCAGCAGCAGCTCGCACAGCGCCTGCCCGGCCGGCGTCGTGCGCCAAACCTGGCGGCGGCGATCTTGCGGGTCGCGCTGGCCTTCGAGCCAACCGGCGCGGCGCAACTGTTCGACCAGTCCGCTAATGTGTGCGGTCGAAATCGCCAGTCGCTGGGCAAGTTCCGACTGGCTGATGCCCACGCGCTGCGCCTGCTGGCAACTCCAGAGAATCGAGAATTGCGATTCGCCGACGTCTCGGCCAGCCAGTGTCCTGGCCAGACCGTGGCGGATGCCGCGCGCCGACGCGGCGAGGTTTTCGAGAACCGCCACCCAGCGCGGAATGGATCCGGCGGAGCGCGGCAGCTCGATGGCGACAGTGGCGGCGCGGCGGTTCACGGCAGAATGATTCGACAGCGAAGCACTCGGACTTGAACGATTGTGCCGGTGCTAGCGGTGCCAGCCGCCTGCTGACGGGATCAAGGAATCCGCCTCGGCAAGGGGTGCTCGGCGCGATTTTGGTGGCCCGCCGCCGTTTCTTGACCGTTCCCAACCGCCAGTCTAATATCGACTTGTGGCACCCGATCGGCGCGCAACTTAAGATAGCATGAGCATCTATCACAAGATCCTGGTCGGGTTCATCGCCGTCACCGCGCTGGTCTTTTTTTACAGCGCGATGCGGGCCCTCAAGGAGCGCTCCAAGTGGTGGGCGCAATACAACGAACACCAGCGCCAGCTTGAACAGGTCAACACGAACATCCAGAAACTTGAAGGAGCGGCCGGCGCCATCGACGCCCAAGTCGCAAGCGTCCGCCAACTGCGGCACGACCTGGCCAAGCTGATGGTTGGTCGCGGCCGCGTCTGGTCGGGCTGCACTCCCGCCCAGCCCGATGCCAACACGGGCGAGGTTCGGGTCACGATTCCCGTGCAAACCGCAGTCGGCCCGGTGCCAGGCGCCGAAGCAGGCTTGGAGCCGGCGCCACCAGCCGAAGGCGCCCCGGCGCCGGCCCCCGTTGCGGCCGCGCCCCTGGCGCTGGAACCGAACCTGGTGCTCTATGTCTTCGACGAGCGGCCTCTTGCCGAAGGGGGGAGCTATCTGGGCGAGTTTCGCGTTGCCAGCGTCGCCGAACGGCAAGTGGCGCTGACTCCCGTTGGTAAGTTCTCGCCGGCTGAGATGGACCGCCTGACCAAGGCCACCACCGGTACCTGGTCGCTGCACGATGTGATGCCCTCGGATAACCCCACGCTCTTCGCGGCCGAGTCCCCTGAATTGCGCGACGAACGTCTGGCGATCCTGCCGGAGTCGGTTCGCAGCGAGTATGCCAAGGACGGCCAGCCGGCCGAGGCCAACGATCCGCCCGATAGGGTGGTCGAGGGCAAGTATCAGCGGCCGATCACCGACTTTGTGGCTTCGTTCCACGAGTTCCGCCGCCAACGCAGCCTGAACGCCGACTTAATCGCCGCCGATCAGAAGGATAAGAGCTACCTGGAGAAGGCGCTGGCCGATAGCCAGGCGACAGTCAAGTTCCGTGCCGCCGAAATCCAGCAAGTCAAAGCCGAGTTGGCGCAACTCCAGCGCGAACGTGACGCGGTTGTCGCGCACCGCAAAACTCTCGACTCGCGACTGGCCAAAGCGCGGCGCGACGTGACGCGGCTCGAGCAAGAGAATCGGCAGCTCGCCGACCAATTTGCGCGCTGGCAAGCCGAACTGGCCGCCGAGCTAGACGCCGCGGCGCAAGCTGCCGCCACGCCGTAACGCTCGACCCGGTGCGTTTTCCACCCGATCGCGGGCTTGGGCCGAACTTCTACAGGTCGGTATAATTCTCAGTCGTCGCGGCGCGCCGGCCGCGTGCTTCTGCCGTGCGAACGTTCGGCTCCCGTCCCTCGCGCCAGGACCGCCATGGGTCTGTACGACCGCGACTACTATCGCTCCGACGACGAACGCCGCTTTCCCGGCAGCGATCAGCCAATGGTGTTCGTTTTGATGGCGATCACGATCGTGCTGTTCGTGGCCGATTACTTTTCGCGCGGGCAACTAGGAAGAATCCTCGCGCTCAAGCCCGACGTCTTCCTGCGCCCCTGGAACGCCTGGCAGCTTCTGACCTACGGTTTCGCCCACGATACCACCACCATCTGGCACGTGGGACTGAACATGTTCGCGTTGTGGTTTTTCGGCCGCGATGTCGAAGAGCTCTATGGTCGCCGCACGTTTGCCTGGCTGTACCTGACCGGCATCGTGATCGCCGGTCTCGTTTGGGCAGCTTGCGAACAACTGGCCGCCTGGGGTACGGGTGTCACCGCTCACGTGCCGGTCGTCGGCGCATCAGGTGGCGTTTGTAGTGTCATGATTATCTACGCCTGCAACTTCCCGAAGCGGATCATTCTGATTTGGGGCTTGCTGCCGGTGCCGGCCGTCGTCTTGGTGGGGCTTTACATCCTGCAGGATATTGCCAGCGCCGTTGGCGCCGACGCGCGCGGCGGCAACGTCGCCTACATGGCGCACCTGGGGGGCGCGGCGTACGGGTGGCTCTTCTATCGCACGCAATGGAGCTTCGGGAGCATCGTCCCTGCGCTACCCCTTGGCAAAGCGGGGCGCAAACTGAGCTGGCCCGCGCGGCGACCCAAGCTGCGCTTGCACGAAGAACCAGCCGACGAGCCCAATTGGCAGCAGGAAGTCGACGAGGTACTGGCGAAGATCTCTCGCGAAGGTGAAGCCAGCCTGACCCCCGCCGAACGCCGCAAGCTGGAAGATGCTAGCCGGCGCTTTCAAGAACGGCGCCGCTAGAAACTCACGCCATGCAACTCGCCGCCCGCATCCAGGATCTGAAGAAAGAGTATCACCTCAGTGGCGAAGTCGTGCGCGCGCTGCGCGGCGTGTCGCTCGACGTGCCCGAGGGAGATTACGTCGCTATCATGGGTCCGTCGGGGTCGGGCAAATCGACGCTCTTGAATCTTTTGGGCTGTCTCGATCGACCAACGGGCGGTAGCTACTACCTGGGCCCCGACGACGTGGCCCGCATGTCGGACGATCGACTCTCGGAGATTCGCGCGTCACGGATCGGCTTCGTTTTTCAGTCGTACAACCTGATTCAACAACTGACAGTGCTCGAGAACATCGAAGTGCCCCTCTATTATCAGGGTCGTATCGATTCTCGCGCGCAGCAGCGTTGCCGCGAGCTGGCCCAGCTCGTCGGGCTGGGGGATCGCTTGCGACATCGACCCGCCCAGCTCTCGGGCGGCCAGCAACAGCGGGCCGCGATCGCCCGCAGCCTGGTCAACGACCCGCGCTTCATCCTGGCGGACGAACCGACGGGCAATCTCGATTCGGTCACCACCGGCGAGATCCTGGCGTTGCTTGATCGGCTCAATCGCGACTTCAAAACGATCATCATGGTGACGCACGAAGACGAAGTCGCGCGGCATGCGCGACGCATCGTGCGATTGCGCGACGGGCTGTTGCAATCGGACGAGCGCATGCGCGAAGTGTAGCGCGGCAATTACCACGCTTCCCGCGGACAGTAACCACACATCAAACAAAAGACTCTTTCGAGACGTTAACAATGGGCTCGGGCATCGTGCTGCGAACCTGGATTCTCGGAATCAAGAGCCTGCTCTTGCATCCGCTGCGGTCGCTCTTGACCGTTTTGGGAATCTTCATCGGCGTGGCGAGCGTCGTCTGGCTGCTGGCGATCGGCGAAGGAATCAGCAAGAAGGCCCAGGAACAGATCGAAGGACTAGGTGCCGACAACATCATCGTCCGCTCGATCAAGCCGCCGAACGAAGCGACCGTTGGTATCCGTGGCCCCGTCCCGTACGGCTTGACGCGGGCCGACTACGATCGCCTGGTCGAGACGATCCCCACGATCGAACGCGCCTTACCGGTGCGCGAGATTCGCCGGCAGTTCAAGTACGGCGACCATCTCGTCGACGGCCGCCTGGTCGGCTGTACCCCCGACTATGCCCAAGTCACGCAATTGTCCGTGTACAGTGGGCACTTCATCTCCGAACCCGAGCTCAAGAGCAAAGCGCCCGTTTGCGTTCTCTCGCACGAAGTCGCGCGGCGGCTGTTCCCCTACGAAGACCCGTTGGGCCGCACTATCAACGTCGAGGAACAAAAGTACCTCGTTGTCGGCGTGCTAGAGCCCAAGAACCCGACGGCCGGCATTGGCGGTTCGTTGGCCGCGCAGGACTTTGCCGATGACGTGTACATTCCGATCACGACGCTCTGGGCTTTGATCGGCGACTCAGTCTTCACGCGCCGCAGCGGCTCGTTTGAAGGCGAAATCGTCGAGCTCAGCCAACTCACCCTGCGCGTCAAAGAGCTCGACCGCGTGCTGGAAACCGCCGACCTGGTCAAGGCGACGCTGGCCGCGCATCACCGCCAGCAAGATACGGGCGTTGTGGTGCCGCTTGAACTGCTCGAACAGGCCCGCACCACGCGCCTGATGTTCATCCTGTTCATGGGCTTGATCGCCGCGATCTCGCTGTTGGTTGGCGGCATCGGCATCATGAACATCATGCTGGCCACGGTGACCGAGCGGACCCGCGAGATCGGCATTCGCCGCGCGCTGGGGGCCAAGCGCAGCGACATCACGCGGCAGTTTCTCGTCGAGACGATCGTACTGTCGGTTGTCGGTGGCGCGACTGGCGTGCTGGGGGGGTTGATTTGCCGACCGGCCGTGGCGCTGCTGCGCTGGACACTGGAGCGCACCGCCCCCGGAGCTGTGGAGAATCTGCCAGAGGTCATTCGCACCGTCGAGCCGATCATCGTGGGCTGGTCGATCCCGCTGGCGTTCGGGATTTCGGTCGGCGTGGGAGTCGTATTCGGCCTCTACCCGGCAATGCGGGCCGCGGCCATGGACCCAATCGAAGCGCTGCGGCACGAGTAGCTGCGGGCTGCCGCCCGTCGCGAAGCCGATCTCAGCCCACGGCCAGTTTGCGCTCGATCCGTCGCAGCGCGTCCTCGACCAGGCACGTGCCGTCGGCCATGCCGAGCTCTTCGTGATTCGCCAGCCAAGCGCCCACTTTGCGCTCAGCCGAGATCACCGTCGTGTGGCTCCGGCAGCCAAAATACTCGCCGATCTCACTCAGCGCCGCGCGGGTGTACTTGCGGGCCAGCCACATCGCCAGCGCCCGTGGGCCGCTGATCTGGCGGGCGCGGCCACCCGTCTGCAACCGTTTGGCATCGAGTCCGAACAGGTCGCACACCGCCCGCTCGATTTCGGGCAGGCGAACCGTTCGCGGTGTCTGCCGCAATTGATCGACGAGCACTTGCTGGGCGACTTCCAGCGTGATCGCCCCACCGTGCGCCAACTGCGCGACGGCCAGACGCTTCAGCGCGCCGGAGATTTCCCGTGCGCCCTGCGTCAAACGCGCTGCGAGCAGCTCTTCGACTTCGGAAGGCAGCGACAGGTTCAATTGACCGCTCAAGTGCCGCACGATCGCCAGCCGCGCTTCGATATCGGGCGGGTCGAGCCGGCAGAGCATGCCGCCGGTGAGTCGCTGCACGACATCGGGCCCCAATTCGGTTAGTTCCTGTACCGGGCGGTCGGCGGCCAACACGACCTGCCGCCCTTCGTCGACGAGCGTGTTCATCGTGTGCAGCAATTCGAGGACCGTCGCCCGCTTGCCGACGAAAAACTGGATGTCGTCGATGATCAGCAGGTCGACGCCGCGATACTTGCGGCGAAAACTCGGCAAGCCGCTCCCGCGCAGCGCTTCGAGAAATGACGTGGTGAACTGCTCAGCAGTCAAGTAGATGGCCGCTGTCTCTGGTCGGCGCTCCTTGACCGTCGACCAGATGCCTTCGAGCAAGTGGGTCTTGCCAACCCCCGGCGGCCCGTGCAACGTGAGCGGGCTCCAGGTTCCGAGTTGCGCGGCAACGGTCTGTGCGGCGGTGAGTGCCAGTCGATTCACCTGACCGGCGGCAAACTGCTCGAGCCGCGCGAAACGCCGCCCGCGCCGTGGGCGTTGGCCCGCTCCATCCGTAGCGTGCTTGAGCGTCCCGGAACCCGCCGCCGAGACCGCGCCGGCAACCGCCATCGTGAACATCGTGGCGGCCGTTGGCCCCGCGGCCAGCGGATCGGTGACTCGTTCATTGGACTCCCCCCTCGGCAGCCCCGGCGGCGCGGTCGCAGGCCGTGGATCGTGCCCGGTCGCATCCACGGCCGTCGCTGACTGTTGATCTTCGGCCGCCACCAGCGGGACTGCGTCGTCGGCGCCCGTCGCCACGGTAAACTCGATCGCGACCGATCGGCCGATGACTTCGGCCGCGATTGCTTGCAGCTCCGCGCGAAAGTTGCGCCGCAGCCATTCCTGAAAGAAGGGGCTGGGGGTCAACACCAACAGCCGATCGCCGTTGAGCGCCAGCGCTGTCTCGGCGCCAAACCACAGCGCCAGCCGCTGGGGGCCCATCCGTTGAGCCAGCGCCGCACGCAAGGCGGTCACGATTTCCCTATCGCTGAGCTTCACGTCCTGCTTCGTCCTAAGTCGGCGCGTCGTGCGCGGACCGCCAGCCAGCGAGCGCGCGGCAGCGGCGCTGTTCTGGATGGGCTGGCCCTGCTGTTCGAGAGCTGATTCCGCTTACGTGCGGCTACTGGCGATTCTCAGAGGCCGTCGGCGGACTGCTTTGCCGCCGCAACTCTGACCACGGACAATCCATTCCTGGTGCGGACCCGAGCATGGAGGGCATCTCGGGCCCTGGCATTCGCAATCTCGATCAAGCGAACCGCGTTGGCAAATTCGCCAGGTTTTCTGCCCCGGTTCTGCCTTGGTCAACGCGATCGGCGTTCGCTGCGAGAGAGGGGATTGTACGCCTGCTAGCACCGCTGTCAAAGCAAAAAAAACGAACCCGCGCGCCGCAGCGCGACATAGCGCTTGGCCCTTCATCGTAATTTCATACGGCATCGCCCCCTGCGTTCCGCGGCGCGCGCCGAAGATTTTTTTGGCGCCGCTGTCGATCGGCGTGAACAACTTGTCGTCTCGCGAGGCGCGATGACATCCGCGACACAATCTGTACGAGCACGCGCTTCCAAACTACCACGACCGAAGCTGCCGGGCGTGCGCAAATTGGCCGAATTACGCCGTCGCGAGGCGCCGCGCGCGGCCAAAACTCAATTCTTGCGATCTGCCAACGTGCGAAACATCACCCGCCGTTCGTCACAGCGCACGAAACCCAGATGAGTGTACGTGCGCACCGCTGGTGCGTTGGCCCGATCGACCGATAACATCATCCGCTTACGTCCGGCGCGCGCAGACAGCCGTTGTGCGTGCGCGACGAGTAACCGCCCCCAGCGGCGGCCGCGCGCCTCGGGCACGAGCCCCATGTAAATCAGCTCCCATTGGTCGAGCCGCGGATCGTCGGCCAACACCAGGCAGCCCAAGTCGACGCCCTCGACGTGCGCCAACAGCCAATGGCGCGGATCAAATCGTCCCGTGACGCGATACCCTGCCAGCACGTCGTCGACATCGCGCAAACCGTCCAATGCCGGACAATCGAGACTCCCTTCGTACGTCCGCTCGACAAGCTGCTTGAAGCGAGTGTGCGACCGTGGCGCGTAGGCTTCGAACACCAGTGGGGACGAATCGTCAGGCGCCAGCCGATTGAAGCCCACCATGTAATCAAGATCGGCCAGCAGGCTAAAGCCGGCGTTCGACAACAGCGCTTCGTCGTTGGCGGCGCCGGGAGTCAACAACGCCTGCACCAGGACAGCTCCCGCCGTGCGCAATCGCTGGAGAAGTTGGGTAAGCAAGGCCGAGCAGAGCAACTGGTCGATTGTGCGACCCGCCTCGATGCGATCCCCGCCAATCCGTTCGATTGTCTTGCCAGTTGTGAGTCGCGGCGGCCAAACCAATGCCGCGTGGCCTCCGAGCGGCCGCCCAAGCACCGCCCCGGCGAGCTGGCCATCGCTCACAACGGCCAACAGATTGTCCAACCCGCCGTCGCGGGCCGTATCGAGCAGGAAGGCCACCTGGTCGTGGCGCAAATTCGGCACCCAGTCGCCAAACAGGCATTCCAGGGCCGTACGCTGCAAATGCGCGGGGCAAGCCACGACTTCCGGTGACATCGCCAAGGTACCTAAGTTTCAACGCGATCCGATCGCTTCGCCAGCGATTAGCGCCCGGAGCTGCCGTTGGTAGTTTCTCCAAGTGGCGACGCGATTATATTGAGACCAGCGGGCCAACGGCACTAGGTGGAAGCGCCCATGTTTCGCCGACGCAATCTTGTCAGATCGCGGATCGACTGGGTATTAAGCGGATTGTTGCAAGACGCCTACGACGACTTCGACACATTGCCGCGGCGACCGTGGAGCGTAATGCTCCCCAGCTTCGTTCTTGCATGGAGTTGTGCCAGCTCGCTGGCACTCGCCCAGCCGGCTCTCGAAGAGCTCGAACGCACGTTGCCACCAGCACGCGCGGCCGCCGATGAAACGGCCGACCGAGCGGCCGCGCCGCGCGATCCTGGTTACCTGGGCCTGATCGCAGACGACGTTGAAGGCGTGCGCGGCGTCCGCGTCGTCGAGTCGGTCGCTGCCGGGCCGGCGGCCGCCGCCGATTTTCGCGAAGGCGATCTGATCGTCGCCGCCGCCGGACTGCCGATCACTGATCTTGATGATCTTGAAGAGGCAATCCATCGATTTGCCGCTGGCGACAAAGTCGAGTTCGATGTGATGCGTGGCAATGTCCAAATCTGCCTGACTGCCACGCTTGGTCGGCGACCCGAACCGCGCAAGCCCCCCACCGTCGACAAACCGGGCGCGCCACCAGGTGATGCAGGTCAACCCGCGCAGGCGGTCCCTCGTCGGCTGTTGGGTGTGCGCGCGGTCGCCGTCGACGAAGCCACGCGCGCGAAGCTCGACTTGAGCGACACGCGCGGCGCGCTCGTGGCCGAGGTCTTCGCCGGCTCGGCGGCAGCAGAAGCCGAATTGCCCGTCGGCGCCGTCATTCTCACGCTCGACGATGCGCCGGTGGCCGACCCGCTCGACCTCGCGCGGCGCGTTGCCGCGACTGGACCAGGTCGCCCGCTCGAGCTGGGCTATTTCTGGGATGGCGCCTTGCGGCACAAGCGGATCGTGCTTCCCGGCGCGAGTCCCGCGGGCGCAGCGCCGCCGGCGCGCGAAGTCGCCAAGCCGGCCGCCGACGACCATCAACTCGACGCCTTGCAGCGCCGGCTCGATGAATTGGATCGCCGACTAGCACGCATCGAACAACTACTTGAGCGTGCCTTAGGCACGCCTGGCGCCGCCGCGCCAACCGACACTTCATCGCCCAACAATTCTCCCCCAAGCGATACAACGCCCAGTGACACGACGCCCCAAAGCACGTCGCCTGATTGACGCGCGTTTGCCGGCATGACAGTTGACCCCGCGGCGGCTTAGCGGCGCGTAGCACGCAGCACCTCGTCGATCAGCCGCCGCGGCGCGCCGATGTCGAGAACGTGCACCTGACCGGTGAATCGCTCCGAGCCAGCCGCCAGAAAGCCGATCTTCTTGGCGACAAAGGTCGCCGTATGCGTCGCGCGAATCGTGTTCCGCGCCGCGATCCCTGTGTCGCAGTCCAAGCCGCTGGGGACGTCGATCGCCAGGATCGGCGCACCGGCCGCGTTGAGCGTTTCGATCACCGTGTCGAGCGGCGGCCGCGGTTCGCCCCGCGCGCCCGTGCCCAGGAGCGCGTCGACTAACCAGCTTGTGCCCGCCACCAACGCGCGCAGGGCGTCGCCCGCGACCTGGCGATCCATGGGCGCGCCATCCGCTTCGACTAGGCTCGTCATTGACACGCCCGCACGTTGCAGGATCTCGTGGTTCGCCCTGGCGTCGGGCGTGAAGTCGACCGGCGCGCCGCACAACGCCACGCGCACTTGGTAGCCGCGCAAGTCGAGATGCCGCGCGATTACAAAGCCATCGCCGGCGTTGTTTCCCCGGCCGCACGCCACGAGCACCGGTCCGGCCATGCCCAACGCCACGAGTAAATCGACAACACCCCGCCCCGCGTTCTCCATCAAAACCAGGCCGCTCATGCCAAACTCTTCGATCGCGCGGCGGTCGACGTCGCGGCTCTGCTGGCGGTTGAAAGCTACCGTGGACATCTTCGGAGTCGCCCGATGTCGGTGTTGCTCGCGCGCGGCGCCGTTGCCTGCGAAATGTTGCCGCATGCGCGGATCTCACGTTACCCGCAGTGGCGCGGGCGCGGCAAGCAACTTGCCGGCGGCTCAAAGTGAACCCAGCACAAAGCGGCTGTGTCCTTAGACTTCCGAAAACGCCTCGTCGGCTCTTGCCCCAGCGCGGTGAGTCGATACGATGGACGTTCGCGATCGCCCGGATTGGCGTGGCCACGCTGCGCTGGTTGACGATTGCGTTGCCCCCTTAGCTCAATTGGCAGAGCATCTGACTCTTAATCAGAGGGTTGATGGTTCGAGTCCATCAGGGGGCACCTGTAAAACCGTTTGCTAAGCAAGGCTTAGCAAGCGGTTTTTTCATTTCCATCAACGCTAAAACCTGCTTACTCCGGTTCAGCCCTGGCCTAACGAATGGCCCAACCATCGCCATGCGGTGGAAGTGTACGCTTGAGGCTTCCATAGGCAAACAAAAAAACAGAGGCGGAGTGGCTGCTTGGCGTTCGCAACGCACCCCGTCCCCGCCACCGATTACATTGCCGCGATCTCGGCATCGAACTCTTCTTCAGTCAACACCTCGGTGCTCGACACCGACCGAGCGAACGAACGATCCTTGGCCTCTGTGCCATTGTCGGTTGGCGAAGGGTCAACAATCGGCAATGCAAGCGATAGCGATTGTTCGTTTGCTCGCTGCGTCGCAATGACGGCTGCCGTTGCGACGACCGGATACCAGCATTCGCTTGGACGCCCGCCGGTACTGACCGTCTCAGCCCGTGCTTTGCCAAGTGCCACGAGTTTACCCAACGAATCGACCATCGAGCGTGCTGGCACATGTCCGCCGAGAGCCTTGTGCAACCCCTTGCGATTGATGCCTGGCGTTGCGGTGACTTTTTCCAAGATCGCCTGCTCCAGCGGTGCCAGTGCGTCGGCGTCGTCGAACAGAAGCCGTGCGGATGCCTCGGCATATTTCCAGACGGCATGAGCCGCCCGCAGGTGCGGCTCGTCAATCGTCGTGGTGCCGTCAAGCAAGGCGTATACCATGCTCAGCCGTAGCGTCTGTGCTTCGGCTCGGCTGGTGACAGCCCCCCATATTCCCGGACGATCCCCCGAGAGTTTCGGGTAAAGCGAATGCCATAGATCGCGACAGGCAGGGCTGCGACTCATTTCGCCAGTGACGCACAATGCCTTGCTCAATCGTTCCCGTAGCGATGACAGATCGATCCTCCCACCGCCGTCTGGCAAAAGTTTGCTACGTTTCACGGCCACCCATAGAAAGCGATTTGCGAAACCGTTGGAACAATCGGTCGCGGATAGCAACCGCTCAAGTTCGTGGCGCGTGATGTGACCGAGCACGCTGATATGAGCGTCGGTAGCGACCGCCGGATCGTTTCGCGTGAGGGTACGAAGCGTGCCACTATCCCATGCTTGCCGCAGCACGGGCGACACCGTATTGCCTTCCCGCTGGGCGACTTTCAGCACTTGGGCAAATTCGCTTTCGACCACCAGTAGTCTTTTGTCATCGACGCCAGGGTCTTTGATTACATTCTGGTAGCCTACCACCTTGCCCTTTTCTTTGACGGGCTCAGTCGCTTCGATCGCGTCCCGCACCGCCCACTTCAGGCCCTCTCCGCTGCTTAACCCGTTGACGATCCGCTTTTCTTTCCACTCATTGCGGTCGTCCCAAAGGGTCAACGTCCGCCCCAGGCTGGTGCCTTTACGGGCCTTGCTCGAATCGCCAACCAAGCACGCAAACAGATTCGCGTGATGCCGATCCCCCTCGACTCGATACCACGCCCGCCTGCCAACGTAGTTGCCGACGCTGACCAGCAATGAAACCAAGATGGCAACCGCATCGGCTTCGGTGTGCGGCTCAATCGTTCGCACAACCTCACCCGCCAATCCGTGCAACGCATCGTTGCCCAGCGCCGGCCATGCACGCGCCTCGGGCAGAGGAATGCTTTCGATTGCCTCGTCGTGTTCGTCAGCCGCCAACGGCTTCATTGCGCTCAGATCGTTCACGACACGATGAACGTCGGCGAAGTCGATTGGCGGTTGACAACGCTCAGACCATGCCAATGCCAAAGCCAACACGTCCTCGGCTGCTTCGCCACGAGCGAGGTGAACCCCAACCAACTGACAAAGCCGAGTATGTCGTTGACCTTCCGGCGTTCCCGGATCACTGACCAAATCATGGGGCACGGTCAGCAACTTTGTCGAAACTACCGCGCCGTTGTTGGAAGGCGTACGTGGTTTCGCCAGCAATTCAAGCAACCAATACGGGACTTGTGCCAACGGCGTATCATCGGGGGTCGCCCAACGGTACTGGGATCCGCTGGCATGAAGCGACGGTGGTGCGACCACGTATCCACCTTCCCCGCGCACATCGATGCCCTGCACGATTGCGGCACGATTGCCGATTGACGTTTCGGCTGGACACGAAAAAAAGTAGTGCCTGCCACCCCCACCCGTCTCGACCATCGGCGTCAGCGGCAATGTTCCATTCGCCCGCTCCAATTCGGCGAGCGAACTAAGCCCATCGCTCTTGGCGTCCACATCAAGCACGAGCAAACCGTTGCCGGTAGCAATGGCGACGTTGGCCATGCCGTTAGTCTCCCGCCACCAACGATTGATCGTCTCAACGTCGGTCGTGGCGTCCTTGCAGCCGTTCGTCGTGATCGGGTGTTTCGCTGGCGAATGGCACTGCTCGTCATCGCAGGTACAGAGTCCGTCGGCGAAGGCATGGACAGGGAGCACTCGCCAGCCTGTTTTTGCATACAGCAATGCATAATCTTCGTTCGATTTCATTTTGTTCTCTGCACTTTCTGAGAAATCGTCGGTAACTGGTATTCCATGAAAAACGGCTCTCCCTTCATGCTGCGGTTGCGAGACA
>JAIESQ010000106.1 GCA_019745975.1 Pirellulales bacterium | reverse complement strand
CCGAAGGGCCAAGGAAGAGTCTGCGCGCCGCCAAGCCCTTGACAGGAGCATCTCTTTCAGGGAAGTGGCACCCGATGCACGGCAAACGGGATTGCCACCGCTGAGCCAGCGGAAAATGGCAGTTACTGACGTCATTTCTCGGTTTTGATTCTCGTGATTTTGACCGGGGCCAGATCGTCGAGCGGGGCGTCGTCGAGCTGGCGATCGATCGATTGCCAGGTGAAGGTGTCTTCGTTCACGCGGCGCAGGATGTTGGATTCCGCCAGGCTGCTGCCGTCGGCCAACGTGCCCGTGGCGGTGAGCAGCCAATGGTCGCCGTCGCGGTTCCAGTCGGCCTCGCCGATGCCGCCGTTGGCCTCGAACGTCCAGGAATGGAGCTCGCCCGTTTCGGGATCGACGCCGATGACTTGATGCCCGCTGGCGGCGCGCTCCTTCCCCTTGACGGCGAATTGCGCGTGAATGAATTTCTTGTTGGCGTCCCAGGAATAGGTTGTCTGCACCTCGACCCCTTCGCCGGCGGCGGATTTCCACTGGCCGATCAGCCAGGCGAGATCTTCCATGGGCGATTCGTCGCGTTCGGATTCGCTGAACATGGCCAGGCGCCATTTGCCCTGCTCGCGCACCAAGAGCGCGCTGTAATGGGCGCGCGTGGTGGGGGCGGCCGGTCCGCGATGCACCGTGACGGTCCCCTCCTGCAGGGCCGAGTCGGCGGAGAGAAAGCGGAGCGACGCGGCTTGCAGATCGGCCGAGACCTCGGGCGTTTTGGCGAAGAACGTCGTGAAGCCGGCTTCGAGCGCGTCGCGCCCATTGGCTCGAACGCCCTGCGCGTTGTGATACTCACCTTCGGCGGTCCAATGGCCGGCCAGGGCTTTGGCATCGCGGGCTTCAACGGCCTTGGCGAAGGAGGTGAGCAGTTCGCGAATCTCGGCGGAGTCTTTGGCACGGGCCGCGGGCGGGGCCGCCGACGGGGCCGCAGCCGGACGTGTCGGGCGGCCAGCGCCTTCTTGAGCGCGAGCGGGCCCGAGTGAGCTACCGAAGCCGGCGGCCAGGAGAGCGGTGCCCAAGACGCGGGCAGTCGACGATTGAGCCAGTCGATTCAGGTAACGCACGAGCAACGTCAAGGAGCGCATAGGACCTCGATTCGGCGCGGGCCGAAGGCTACGACATTCACTAAAATCAAAAACCATTCGCGCCCTAGCGTACTGGCCCGGCGAGGGGATGGGCAAGATACCAGCAGCGAATTGCTGGGTCCATCCGGCGCGGCATGTCTGCTTGACCGGTTTGCAGGCAGGAGCATAGGGTTTATTGATAGCTGCGCGGTAATCGGACTGACGGATAATCTGTCCCGAGGGGCACCCGGCCTTCCGGTGGTCGGCCGGGGTTCATTCGCTACGCAGCGGTGAATAGCAGAGCTGGCTCGTCTCCAAATCACGATCACGAAAGTGTACCGACGATGGAATTCACCGCGGTCTATATCCAAGTGCCGGAAGGCTACGTGGCATTCGTCGAAGAGTTGCCTGGCGCGAACACGCAGGGAGCGACGCTCGACGAGGCGCGCGAGAACTTGCGCGAGGCGGTGGAGTTGGTGCTCGAGGCGAATCGGGAGTTGGCGGAGCAATCGCTCGCCGGCCAGTCGGTGACACGCGAACCGCTCAAGCTTGCGTAGTCCGCACACCAATGGGTCGGACACCTCGCTCGCGCGTGACACCTGCCATGAAGCGAGTCGACTTAATTCGCCACTTGGAAGCGCAGGGCTGTTCTCAATTGCGCGATAAGGGCAAACACACTGTCTACTTCAATCCGACAAATCGCCAGTCTTCAACAGTACCGCGCCATCGCGAGATCAACGACTTTCTCGCACGGAAAATCTGCCGCGACCTTGGAATCGTAGAGCCGTAAGTTGAGAGCTACAGATTCTCCACAACCAGATCGCCGACTTGCGTCGTGCTATAGCCCATCTTGCCGGCGGCCTGGCTCTTCATCTTGGTGCCGGTCACGTGGGCCACGGCTTTGTTCACCCGCGCGGCCGCGGCAGGCTGGCCCGAGTGTTCCAGCAGCATCGCCATGGCGTTGATGGCCGCGATCGGGTTGATCACGTTCTGGCCGGTGTACTTCGGCGCGCTACCGCCCATCGGCTCGTACATGCTGGTGCCGCCGGGCTCGGGGTTGATGTTGCCGCCGGCGGCCACGCCCATGCCCCCCTGCAAGATGCCGGCCAGGTCGGTGATGATGTCGCCGAACATGTTGGTGGTCACGATCACGTCGTAGAACTCGGGGTTCTTGACCATCCACATGCAGCAAGCGTCGACGTGGTTGTAGTCGGTCTTGACGTCGGGATATTCCTTGGCGACGTCCTGGAAGGTGCGCCACCAGAGGTCGTGCCCGTAGGTGAGTACGTTGGTTTTGGCCACGAGCGTGAGCATCTTTTTGGGGCTGTTGCGCTTGCGGGTGAACTCGAAGGCCCAGCGGATGCAGCGCTCGCAGCCCTTGCGGGTGTAAACGGCCGACTGCGTGGCGACCTCGTCGGGCGTGTTCTTCTTGAGGAAGCCGCCGACGCCGCAGTACAGGTCTTCGGTGTTCTCGCGGACCACGACGAAGTCGATGTCCTTGGTGGTTTTGTCCTTGAGGGGCGTCTCGACCCCGGGCAGCAATTTGACTGGCCGCAGATTGATGTACTGATCGAGCTGGAAGCGCATCTCGAGCAGGAGCCCTTTCTCGAGGATGCCCGGCTTGACGTCGGGATGGCCGATCGCCCCCAGGTAGATGGCGTCGAACTTGCGCAACTGGTCGACGGCCCCGTCGGGCAGGATTTCGCCGGTGCGCAGGTAGCGCTCACCGCCAAAGTCCAGATCGGTTGCCTCGTAGGTGAAGCCTTCGAGCCTGGCGACCGCGGAGAGCACTTTCATGCCTTCGGCGGCGACTTCGGGGCCGGTGCCATCTCCACCAATGACGGCGATCTTGAGGGGCTTGGTCGCGGATTTGTCGGCTGGCACGTGGGTGGGCTCCGGTGGAATGGGCAAAACGCAGGACTTGGTGCTTGTTCCTGTAGCCGGGGTCTGCGACCCCGGAGCATTGCATTGATCCTCCGGCCTCGGAGAGGCCGGCTACAGTTTCTACAGCAGGACGCGGCGCAAGGGGATGATTTTAGAGGGCGCGACGGGGGGCCACAAGAATGGGGCCTTGTAGGGTGTGCGAAGCACACCGCTGTGTTTCCCCGTGCGTCGAACCGGTGCGTTTCACGCCCCCCTACAACTTGTAGGGAGTGCGAAGCACACCGCTGTGTTTCCCCGCGCGTCGAAGTGGTACGTTTCACGCACCCTACAACACTAACTCCCCAGCGTCCCCTTGGTGCTCGGCACGCCGGGCATGCGCGGGTCGGCTTCCAGGGCCATGCGCAAGGCCCGCGCGGTCGACTTGAAGACCGCTTCGGCGACGTGGTGCGTGTTCCGCCCGTAGTGCAGCAGCACGTGCAGATTCATCAGGGCGTTAGCCGCCACGGCCTGCCAGAATTCTTCGACCAACTGGCTGTCGAAGTCGCCGATCTTGGGGGTGGGCATCGGCGCGGCGAAGTGCATGGCGTACCGCCCGCCCAGATCGACGGCCGCGGTGACCAGCGTTTCGTCCATCGGCAGGGTGAAGTGCCCGTAGCGGCGGATGCCGGCCTTGTCGCCGACCGCTTGCCGCAGCGCCTGTCCCAGGCAGATGCCGACATCCTCGACCGTGTGGTGCTGGTCGACGTGCAGGTCGCCCTTGGCGTGCACCGCCAGATCGATGGCGGCGTGCTTGGCCAACAGGGTGAGCATGTGATCGAAGAAGCCGACGCCGGTCACGAGCTCGGCGCGGCCGGAGCCATCGAGATCGAGTGCTAGCTCGATCTGCGTCTCGGCGGTGTCGCGTTTGATTTGGGCGGTGCGGGGCATAGCTCCTCAATCGTAGCACACGAGTAGGAATATCTCGCGCAAAGGCGCTAAGTCGCAAAGGAAGTGGAATATCGGATTAGCCGAGTTCTTGGCGACTTTGCGCGAGCCTCCCCGTTTTCCTTGCATACGGACTATTTGCGCATCAGCCCTTCGAGTATCGCCAAACACGCATCGATCTGCTCGTCGCTGCCGACGGAGATGCGCAAGCCGTCGCCCCAGCCCTCGTAGTTCATATAACGCACTAGCACGCGCTGCTGCTTGAGGCCGTCGAAGAGTGGTTTCACCGGGCGCTCGGGGTGTGGGCACCAGACAAAGTTCGCCTGGCTGTCGACCGCCGCGAAACCCAAGGCGCGCATCCGCTCGGTCAGGCGCTCGCGCGTGGCGATGATCCGCGAGCGCGTGCTGGCCAGCCAGGCCTGATCGTCGATGGCCGCCGTGGCCGCCGCGATCGACAGCGCGTCGCAATTGTACGAGTCCTTGACTTTCACCAGCCCGGCGATGATCTGCGGTTGGGCCACGACGTAGCCGAAGCGCAGCCCAGCCAGCGCGTACGACTTGCTGAGCGTGCGCGAGACGAGCACCTTGTCGCACTGCCGCACCAGATCGAGGCAGTTGCTGTCGGCAAAATCGACGTACGCCTCGTCGACCACCAGCGGGCAAGGGAGCTGCTCGGCCAATTTCAGCACGCGCGCGGGGGGCAGCAGCGTGCCGGATGGGCTGTTGGGATTCGGCAGAAAGGCAAGGCGCAGATCGGGGCGCGGGGCGGCAAAGTCATCGCCGAGCGACCAATCGGCATGGAAGCGAACTTCTTCGCTGGCGGCGCCTTGGATTTCGGCCAAGGTCTTGTAGAGGATGTAGCTGGGATAGGGGAGCCGCAGCAGTTGCCCCTGGCCGACGAAGGCGCGGGTGACCAGCGTAAGAACTTCGTCGCTGCCGTTCGTGGCCAGGATCCAGTCGGGCTTGACGCCCAACAGCGTGGCGGCACGCTGACGGAAGGCGGTGGCCAGCGGATCGGGATAGCGCTCGAGTCCGCGTTCGAGAACGGACAGTACGGCGCGATCGACGGCGGCCGACGCGCGGTAGGGGTTCTCGTTCGTGTTGAGCTTGATGAACTTGCCGGCCTGCGGCTGTTCGCCGGGTGTGTAGCCGGCCAGGCGGTCGATTTCGGGACGGAAGTAAGACATGAGTGGGACCGCGGATGGCACGGAGCGGAGGAAATCTCAAACCACGGATTGCAAGGATGACACGGATAGGTTTCAAGAGCTCTGGTTAAGTCGGATATCGACGCTGGCGCGGTGGGCGGTAAGCCCTTCTTTGTCGGCGATGGTGCGCAGATCATCGGCGGCGGCGGCCAGGTCGGCGGCAGAGTAGGAAATCACACTCGTGCTACGAACGAAATCGGCCGCCGACAGGGCGCTGGCCCAGCGCGCCGTGCCGCCGGTCGGCAGCACATGCGAAGGGCCGGCCACGTAGTCGCCGACGGCCACCGGGCTGTGCGGACCGAGAAACGCGGCGCCGGCGTGCGGGATTTTTGCCAGAAGCCGGTTGGCCTGATACGTGGCGATATGCAGATGCTCGGGGGCGAGCAAGTCGGCCACGCGGCAGGCTTCGTCGGCGTCGCGCACCAGGATCAGCGCGCCGAAATCTTCGAGACTTTGCCGAGCCAGATCGCCGCGCTCGAGCATGGCCAGTTGCCGGGCTAGTTCGTCGGCGGTTTGCTCCCACAGCCGCCGGCTCCAGGTGACCAGCACGCCCGAGCCCGGCGCGTGTTCGGCCTGAGCGATCAGGTCGGCGGCGGTCCAATCGGCGCGGGTGTCGTCGTCGCCGATCACCACCACTTCGCTGGGGCCGGCGATTGAATCAATATCGACCTGGCCGAAGACGTGCTTCTTCGCCAGCGCGACGAACAGGTTGCCTGGGCCGACGATCTTGTCGACTTTGGGCAGCCCCTCGACGCCATAAGCCAGGGCTGCAACCGCTTGCGCGCCGCCGGCTCGATAGACTTCGCGAATGCCTAGCTCATGGCAGGTGGTCAGCAGGTCGGGATTGTTCGCGCCGAACTTTGTCGGCGGGGCAACGATGGCCAGTTCTGGCACGCCGGCCGCTTGCGCCGGCACCGCGGTCATCAGCACCGTGGATGGATACGCGGCCGCCCCGCCGGGGACGCAGATGCCCACGCGAGCCAGCGGCAAGTAGCGCTGCTGAAGGTAGCCGCCGCCGGGCAGGTCGAGGCGCGTGTCGCGCGGGCGGACAGCTTCTTGAAAGCGGCGGATCGAATCGCGGATGCGGCGGATCGTTTGGAGGAACGCAGGATCGGCGGCACGATGGGCGGCGGAGAGCTCGTCGGCCGATACTCGCAGCGTGGCAGCGGTGACGTCGGCCTTATCGAGCTTGCTGGTGTATTCGAGCAAGGCGGCCAGCCCTCGGGTGCGCACGTCGCGGCAGATGCGCTCGACGACTTGCTGCGGCGTGAGGGGTTCGCCGAAGACCTCGATCGTGCGGCGGCGTCCGGCTTCGCTGACGAAATCCCCCTGCGGGCTGAGCTTGTCGCGCAGCGCGGCCAGGGCCGCGAACAGGTCGTCGCGGCTGGCGTCGATGCGGTCGATGTTGAGAGGCGGGTCAGGCACGCGATAGATCGTTGCGGTGATTGATGTTGGTAGACACGCGGCGGGCCGCGGCGGTTCGCCGTATTGTGATCGGCCGGGACAGAACGGCAAAGGGGTTGCGAACGCGCAAGCTGCTGGTCCGCCGTTGGCTTGACCTCGTTTCGGACGAATGCGAAGGTGAGCAGCATCAGCGTCCTAGCGGCAAGGGCTGCCGGCGGTCCAGGAAGGGTACATAGCTTGATGCGCTGGTCGGTGATGGCGTTCGGCGTGGCATTGTTTTGCGCCGCCGCGGCGCGCGCCCAAGTTCACTCGGCGGCGACTGGCCCGACCGAGTCGACCGGGCGTACACCTGAGCCGCACGCCGACGGTTGGCGCCTGGAGCGGGTGGTCCTGGCTGACGGCACGTCGTACGCGGGGTTGATCGAGCGAGTGGATGCCGAGCACGTATTTCTGCGACAAGTTCTGCGTCAGCCGGGGCGACCGATGCACCTGATCGGCCGACGGTTCGCGCGGGGCGACGTGGCCCGAATCGAACGCCTGCCACAAGCCGCGCACCAGGAGCTGACGAGGCGAGTCGATGAGCACGTGCGCCGGCTGGGGATCGAAGCCGGGGCGATGAAGCACATCGAGCTGCGCTCGCTCGACGCGGGCGCACCCGGCGGCTGGCAGTACCGCGGACCGTGGTTTCATTTGGAGAGCCGAGCCGACGAAGAGACCACGCGGCGAGCGATTGTGCGCATCGAACAGGCGTTCGGTGGGTTCCGTCGCCTGTTGCCGCCACGGTTGGAACCGGGGCGACCGCTCGTGATCGTGCTCTGTGGCTCGACTGCCGAGTATCGCGAGCGCTTGGATGAGGCGGGTCTGCGGATTGTGAACCCGGCCGTGTATCTGGCCGACAAGAATACGATCCTCGCGGCCACCGACATCGACCGCTATGCCGAGCAAGTGCGGCAGATTCGCGCGGCACACGATGAACAGCGCCGGGGGCTGGACGCCTTACGGCAGAAGCTGGCCGATCAATTGGAGCGCGAGCGACGCGAGCTGGCGGCGCGGGGAGTTGAACCCAGTGAGATTCGCAAGTTCCTGGCGCGGACGCGCCGGCAGTTCGAAGTTGAAATCGCAGCGCACGAGCAGCGACTTGCCGAGTTCGATCGCCGCAATCTGGCGCTGTTCGACAAGCTGATGCAGCGCACGCTCGCGCGGCTGTTCCACGAGGCGTTCCACGCGTATTTGAGTGGTTGGGTTTATCCGCCGGCCGAATACAACGTGCCAGGCTGGTTCAACGAAGGATTGGCTCAAGTATTCGAGTCGGGGTTGTTCGAGGCGGGGACGCTGCGGATCGACGCTCCGCCGGCCGACTGGCTGGCGCGGCTCCAGACCGACCTGGGCCAGCGCGAGCACTTGCCGTTGGCCGAGGTGCTGGCTGCCAACGCGCGCGAATACCTGGTGGCGCACGACGCGCCGAGGGACGCCTCGGCCCGGCTCTATCTCTATGCCTGGGGGCTGGCGTGGTATCTGTCGTTCGATGAGCCGGTGCTGGGGACGCCGGCGCTCGAGCGGTACTTGGCGCGCGGCGATCAACCGACCAGCGAGGTTGAACGCTTCGAAACGCTGGTCGGCATGCCTTTGGAGAAGTTCGAAACACGGTGGCGAGCGCACCTGCAAACGTTGGCGCCTCAGGCCACCAGTGGCGAGGCGAACGGCCGACGCTCGACCGACCGAGACTAGGTGCGCGACTCGGCGAGCGGTCGCTCGACGTCTTCGGCGGTGTAGGCGGGGAGCACAATCGAAAAAATCGTGCCTGTGCCGGGGTTGCTGGTGACGGAAATCTGGCCACCGTGCGCGGCGACGATCGCCTGACAAATGCTCAGCCCCAGGCCACTACCGCGACGGTCGCGTTGGCGCGACTTGTCGGTCTGAAAGAAGCGATCGAAGATGCGCGGGAGATCGTCGGGATCGATGCCGCAGCCAGTGTCGGAAATGCTCAGGTGAACTTCGTGCGCGTCGGGCGCAGCATGCAGTCGCACGGTGACTTTTCCGCCGGCGGGCGTGAACTTCAGGCCGTTGTCGATCAGGTTGTTGACGACTTGCCAGAGCTGGTCGGCGTCGCCACGGACCTCGGCCGGCATCAGATAGGAACTGGCCAGCTCGACCCCGGCCTCCTCGGCGACGGCGCGAAACATGTCGAGCGAGCGTTCCACGACGCGATCGAGCCGCACGCGTTCGGTGGCCGTCGTCGGGCGCTCGACATCGCTCTCGGCCAACTGCAGCAACTGGTTGACCAGACCGCGCAATTGCCAGCACTGTTCAACGAGCTCGTAGAGTAGCTCTTTGTATTCCTCGGGCGAACGATCGGCATTCAAGCCGACTTCGACGGAACTTTGGATCGCGGCCAACGGGGACCGGAGCTCGTGGGCCGCATTGGCGAGAAACTCGCGGTTGCGCTGTAAGTACTCCGCGATGCGATCCAAGAGATGATTGATCGTCAACGACAGTTGATCGAGCTCGTCCCCCACGCGGCTCACCGGCAGGCGTTCTTCGAACTTGGCGGGGCGGAGCCGGTGCGCGGTCTCGATAATCCGTCGCAAGGGCTTGGTGGCGCGGACGGCGAGAAAATACCCGCCCAGCGTCGACAAGGGGAGCAGCACCAGGCCAACGCGGACCATGAGCCGAGTGACGGCAGCGACGTCCTCCTTGATGATCTCGCGGGTGATGCCGACGCGCAAACGCAGCTTGGGGAGCTGAGGTCGTTGCACGGCGCGATCAAGTACGCGGTAGTCGCTCCAGTCGACAGCGGTGACACCTGGCGCGACGGAGGTGACCGTGGCCGTGTCCTGCCCGGTGGGAGCACTGGCTTTCGCGGCGCGAGGATCGCCAGCGGGCGATTGCGCATCAGCGACATTTGTCGGCAAATCAGAGCGCGACGCGAGCCGGGCCGGGTCGTTAACGCTATTGACCAACAGACGAGCATCGGCGTCGCGCAGCTCCAGAAAGAGATGCTCATGCGCGTGGCTGACTGCCTTGCGGTTGAATTCCTCGCGAATCTGCGCGGTATCGGGATAGAAGTGGGCGACAATCAACTCCGCCTCGGTGATTTCCTCTTCGAGGCGGTCGTCGAGTTCACGCAGCAGCTTGAGCCGCAGCCCTTCGCGCACGGCAAACAGCGCCACCACGACGGTCGTCAAGACGACCAGAGTGTTCCACGACGCCAGCCGCACCCGCAGGGAACTGCGCCACCTAGGCGGGGCGAAACGCATAACCGCGCCCTCGAACGGTTTGAATCAACGACTGCGTGAAATGGCGATCGAGCTTGCCGCGCAGCCGATTGATGTGGACCTCGATGACGTTCGTGGCGCCCTCCCAGTTCGCGTCCCACAAGTGCTCGCAGAGCATTTTGCGCGTCACGACCTGCCCGCTGTAGCGCATGAGCATTTCGAGCAAACTGAATTCGGTGGGCGTGAGGTCGATTTCGTGCTCGCCGCGGCGCACGCGGCGTGTGGTCAGGTCGAGGGTGACGTCGCCGGCTTCGAGCACGGCGGCGGGCCGGAGATTGGAGCGGCGGCAGACCGCTTCGATCCGCGCCATGAGCTCGTCGAAGTCGAAGGGTTTGACAACGTAGTCGTCGGCGCCGGCTTGCAAGCCCTCGACGCGCTCGTTGACCGCGCCCAGCGCGGTCAGCAGGATAACTGGGGTGCGATTGCGGTCGTTGCGCAGCTCGCGCAACACGTCCATGCCGCCTAGCCCTGGCAGCATGAGATCGAGTACCAGCGCGTCGAACTGCTGGGTCTTGGCCAAGGTTAGGCCGCGCGCGCCATCCTTCGCCCACACGCAGTGGTGGCCTCCCTCCACGAAGCCGCGATCGAGCGCTTTGCCGATGACGGGATCGTCTTCAATGACCAGCAGGTCCATGACGGATAAACCCTGTCTCGAGCTTGAGTTGGTGGCACAAGCGATGCCAGTTAGTGCCACACGCTGAATTCTACTCTCTGCCACGCGCCAGGACACCCGGGCATGGCAGTTCCCTAGCCCGGCGGGCACACGCGGCGACCGGTGCTCCGCGCGGAATTGCCAGCAGCGCTACCGATCCTGTCGGGATTGCATTGACTTACAGAAACGTAATCTCGCCCGAGCTAGTCGCTCTTCGCAGGGCAAGCCTATACTCGGGCAAGAGTCCTCGAGGTGCCCAGCGAACGTGTCACTCGTTGACAGGTGATAAGCACAGCGAATGACGCGCATCGGTGAGTGATGCCCGCATCCGGCGCAGCGCCGGTGAACGTGGCTTCAAACGCGCCGCGGCCTAGCACGATCAGGTGTGAGCCGCGACGATCGAATTTCGGCACCGCATTCTCCCTCCCTCAAGAGTCCCCCAACGGTCTGCCATGGAAATTCTCGAATCGTTTTGGGAGAACTTCCGCCACAACTTGTTCAAGCCGTTGTTGCTGTTCTTCTACATGGGGTTTCTCGTCCCGATCCTGCGGGTGGAGTTCGAGTTTCCCTATGTGATCTATCAGGGGCTGACGATCTACCTGCTGGTTTCGATCGGCTGGCACGGGGGAGAAGAGCTTGCGAAGATCTTCGATCCCACGGTGGTTGCGGCGGAAGGCGCAAGCGCTGATCCCCATTTGATCTCGCACGCCGCGGGCTTCATGGTGGTGGGGTTCATTACGAACTTCATCATCGGCTGCATTGCGTATTTCATGCTGCGGGGTGCGACCAGGCTGCGCCGCATCGACTGCGCCACGGTTGCCGGCTACTACGGTTCGGACTCGGCTGGCACGTTTGTGACCTGCCTGGGGGTTCTGACGGCGGGCACGATTGTCAACGGCGTTCACATGGCCATTCCCTACGAGAAGTACATGCCGGTGATGTTGGCCGTGATGGAGGTTCCCGGTTGCCTGGTCGCGCTGTTTTTAGTTTCACGCTTGCGTATCAAAGGGATGGACCGCTTGGGCAACATGCCCGACGAACCCGGCTACAACCCGACGGTCGCGGTGCCGGTCGCGGATAGACACGGGCATCACGGCTCCCACACGACGGATTCCCAAGCCGTCGAGCTCGAAAAGGAGATGGCGCTCGAGAGACTGGAGCACGATGACGGCAATGGAAATGGGAATGGCAATGGCAACGGAACGCCGCCGAAGCCACCCGGCATCTTCAGTCCCAAGCTGCTGCACGAAGTGTTCTTGAATCCCGGGTTGTTCCTGTTGTTCGGCGGGATCCTGATCGGTTTCGCCAGCCGGTATCAGGGGGAAGAAGTCTCCAAAGTCGACGATCCGCTGTTTAACAACCTGTTCCAAGGCATGTTGTGCCTGTTTCTGTTGGAAATGGGCATGACGGCATCGAAGCGGCTGCGGGATCTAAAGACCGCGGGTTGGCCGTTCATCGCGTTTGGCATACTCGCGCCGAATATCTTCGCGACGCTGGGGATGTGCGTTTGCCACCTCTATGGGTCGCTGATCGGGTACCAGTTTCAACTGGGCACGTACGCGCTGTTTGCCGTGCTCTGCGCGGCGGCGTCGTACATTGCCGTACCGGCCGTACAGCGACTGGCCATTCCCGAGGCTAGTCCGACGCTCCCCTTAGCCGCGTCGCTGGGCCTGACGTTCTCCTACAACGTCACGATCGGCATCCCGGTCTATCTGGAAATCGCGAAGTTGTTGATTAGCAAATTCCCCATCACGGCAGCCTGACCAACCGGCCCGGAAAATAGCGATGGACAAGTTAACCGCGGTCAAACGAATCACCATCTATGCCGACTCGGGACTCGAGCAACATTTGCTCGACAAGGTCTGCAAGTTCGGAGCCAAGGGATACACGCTTCTCGATGCCCGCGGCGCGGGGTCGCGATCGGTGATGACGAACGTCTTCGGCCGCAGCCCGCTGGTGCGCATCGAGGTGATTGCCAACGAGGCGACGGCGCAGAGAATCGTGAGCCACCTGCGCAGCGATGTGTTGGGCTTGCAGGCGGTGACGGTGACCGTCGAGGACGTAAAAGTCATCCGCGCCGACCATTTCTAGTGGCAACTTGACCGGGGCCGTCCGAGCTTTCTTGCGTGCGGACGCTGAAACCACTACCCGGCATCGGGCCGGGAGCACTCTCGCCGCGGCTGTGCTATGCTCACAGATGCTCGGCACGCGTCTGGCGCAACGTCGGCCGGGCGCACGACGGGTCTTGCGCCAGGAGCTTTCGATCATGAGACCATCTCGCCTGCTCGCGCCCGTGGCGCTGGCGCTCTTGGCAACGGCAATCTGGCAACTCTGGGAACGAGGAACTCCGGTCATGGCGGCTGATGAACAACCCGCGACGATGCTTGTGCACGATGTCTATTTCACGCTTCAGGAAAGCACCCCGGAGAATCGCGAGAAGCTGCTGGCGGCCTGCCGCAAGTACCTGGTCGATCACCCGGGCGTGGTGCTGTTTGCCTGCGGCACGCCGTCGGACCTCAATCGCCCGGTGAATGATCGCGCCTGGGACGTGGGCCTGCACGTGGTGTTCGCAAGCCGCGCGGACCACGATCGCTACCAGACGGCCCCGGCGCATCTCCAGTTCATCGAAGAAAACCGCTCCACGTGGAAGCAGGTGCGGGTGTTCGATACCGACGCGGTGGCCGTGAAGAAGAACTAGCCCATCGCGCCGGCTAGCAACTCATCACGCGAGTTGGCCCTGGAGCGATCTGCAACTCGATGTGGCCCGACTCCGCCCAAACCGCCGAACTGCTCGCGCGGGCTCGCGATGGCGACGCCGCCGCGGTCGAGCGTTTGTTGGCCGGCCATCGCGAGGCACTGCGCCGCATGGTGCAATTGCGGATGGATCCGGCGCTGGCGCGGCGGGTCGATTCGAGCGACGTCGTGCAGGAAGTGCTGATCGAGGCCAATCGCCGGTTGACGGACTACCTGGCGCGGCCAGCGATGCCGTTTGCGCTGTGGCTGCGTTCGATGGCGCGCGATCGCTTGATCGACGCGCATCGGCGGCATCGCGAAGCGGCGCGGCGCAGTCTCGACCGCGAGCAGCCGCTGGCCGGTGGCGACGATTCGAGTACCGCCGCGCTGCAGCCAGGAGCCTGGCTGGCCGATCGTGAGCTGACGCCAGCCGCCGCGGCGCTACAGGCGGAAGCCGCCCGACGGTTTCAGGAGGCCTTGGCGCAGTTGGACGAGACCGATCGCGAAGTGCTCTTGATGCGGCACTTCGAGCAGTTGAGCAATCAAGAAGTCGCCACGGCGCTCGGTCTATCGGAGGCGGCCGCCAGCATGCGGCATTTGCGCGCAATCAAGCGGCTGCGGGCGTCGATCGGCCAAGCGGTGCCAGAAGAGGCCGGCGAATGACCGGCGGGACCGATGCTGCCGACGCACTGCTGGCCACGCTGATCGATCAGCTCGTTGGCAAGCTGCGGGCAGGCCAGTTTCCCAACATCGACGAGCTGATCGCCGCGCATCCTCAACTAAGCAGCGAACTGCGCGAACTGTGGCCGGCTCTGCTGTTGGCCGAAGGGCTCGGCAGCCAGGCGGCGCGGCTGGCGCGCGGCGAGATCGTGATGGCCGACGAAGTGCCGGGCGCGCCTCGGGCGGCAAGTAATGCGTCGGACTCGAGTAGTTCTCCTACGATCGAGCTGCCACACCCCTCGGAAGAATCTGCACGCACGGAGGTACGTGCCAAATTCGCGGCCGGATCGGCGTCCTCAACGTCCACGCTGCCGCGGGAATTCGGCGACTATCAACTTCTCCAAGAACTCGGACGCGGCGGGATGGGCGTCGTCTATCTGGCTCGCCAGCGTAGCTTGGGGCGCGACGTGGCGATTAAGATGCTGCTGAGGCACGAAATCGCCTCGGCCGACGACTTGGCCCGCTTCCAGGCCGAGCCCACAAGCGCCGCGCGGCTCGACCATCCGCACATAGTGCCGGTGTACGAAGTTGGCGAGTGCCAGGGGCAGCCCTACTTCAGCATGAAGTATGTGGCCGGGACAACTTTGGCTGATCGGCTGGCCGCGGGGCCGCTCAGCTCGCGCGAGGCGGCGCAGCTCCTGGCCCCGATCTGCCGGGCGATTCACTACGCGCATCAGCGTGGCGTGCTGCACCGCGACCTCAAGCCGTCGAACATTTTGCTTGATCAGGATGGCCGCCCGCACGTCACCGATTTCGGCCTGGCGAAGCGGCTGATGACCGACGACACGCTGACCGGCACTGGCATGATCGTCGGCACTCCGAGTTACATGGCGCCGGAGCAGGCGGCGGGCAATCGCGGTCAGATTGGCCCGGCGAGCGACATCTACGGCCTGGGGACGATTCTGTATCAGGCAGTGACGGGCCGGCCGCCGTTTCAGGCCGCGTCGGCCGTCGACACGGTGCTGATGGTGCTCGAACAAGACCCGCTGCCACCGCGGCTGTTGAACGCCAAGGTCGATCGCGATCTCGAACTGGTCGTACTCCGCTGTTTGCAGAAGCCGATCGACTTGCGGTACGCCAGCGCCGCGGCGCTGGCCGACGATCTCGAAGCCTATCTCGCAGGCGAACCGGTCGCGGCGCGAGCAGGGGGGTTTTTGCAAGTCGTCGGGCGGCTGTTTCGCGAGACGCATCACGCCACGGTGCTGGAGAACTGGGGTCTGCTCTGGATGTGGCACAGCGTGGTGCTGCTGGTGATCTGCCTGGCGACCAACTGGATTCAATGGCGTGGTGTCCGGTCACCGTGGCCCTACCTGTTGCTTTGGACTGTGGGATTGGGCACCTGGGCGGCGATCTTCTGGGCGCTGCGGCGGCGATCCGGGCCCGTCACGTTCGTCGAGCGGCAAATCGCGCACGTCTGGGCGTCGAGCGTGTTGTGCAGCACGCTGCTATTCGGTGTGGAAGTGGCGTTGGGCTTGCCCGTGTTGGCGCTGGCGCCGGTGTTGGCGCTGGTGGGCGGGATCGACTTTTTCATCAAGGCGGGCATTTTGAGCGGGGCGTTTTATGTGCAGGCGGCGGCCCTGTTCGCCACCGCGTTCTTGATGGCCTGGCTGCCAAGCGTGGCGCACACGATCTTCGGCGTGGTGGCCGGCGCGTGCTTCTTTGTGCCGGGGCTGAAGTACTACCGGCAGCGACGGCGCGGGGGGTGAGCGCAAGCAGTCATCGCGCGGCGCGACGCAGCGTGTCGATCACGGATTCGTATACGGCGCCGATCGCCCTAAGTGTAAAGCGTCGCGAGGTGTCACCGGTTACTTCGATGCGCACTTCGAGATACTCGGCCGGCAGAGCGTCGGCCACGCGGTCGGCCCATTCGATGAGCGTGATTGCCTCGGCGGCAAACATCTCCTCGATGCCCAATTCCCACAGCTCGCGGGCCGAACGCAGGCGGTAAGCGTCGCAATGGTAGATCGGCCGCGTGCCGGCGTACTCGTGCAACAGCACAAACGTGGGGCTGGCGACTTCGTCGGGATTGACACCGAGCGCGGCAGCCAATGCGCGCACGAGGCGTGTCTTGCCGGCGCCGAGCGGTCCGCACAGCGAGATCACCGAGCCGCGGGGGAGGATAAGGGCGGCTGCCAGCGATTGCGCGAGCCTGGCAGTTCCCGCTTCATCAACAACGTCGACAACCAATTCGCTCATGGCTTGTCGAGCTCGTGCTGGAAGCCACGCGGCACGAGGGGGGTAACGATGCCAGTGGCGTCGCGCTGCCACAGCCCACGCTCGGCGACGATTTCGCCGATCCGCGTGACTGGAATCTCAAGCGGCTGATCGGCGACGAGCCGCGCCGCTTCGTCGGCCGGCAAGGTCAGCACGAGCTCAAAATCCTCGCCGTCACTCAAGGCGTGGTCGAGCGCCGTCGAGCCGTCGGCCAGTTGCCGCGCCCATTGGCCAGCGGCCGGGTCGATCGGCACGCTCGCCAGGTCGATGACTGACCCGCAGCCGCTGGCTTCACAGAGCCGCGCGAGATCCAAGGTCAGGCCATCGCTGATGTCGATGCCGGCGTGCAGAGCGTAGCGCTCGTGCAACAGCAGGGCCTCGTTGACGCGCGGTTCAAAATCGAGGTGTTTTGCTAGTCGACTCCCACCGAGTGAGCCGGTGACGACGATCCAATCGCCCGGCCGCGCGCCGCTGCGCCGCAATGGTCCGCGCGCCGTCTCCTGGCCGATGGCCGTTACGCTCACGACCAAACGACCATCCCAACTATTGATGTCGCCGCCGGCCAGGGCGACGTCATAGCGCTCGGCCAAGGGGATCATGCCGGCATAGAGTTCTCGGGCCAGTTCGGCCCCTCCGTGGCGCGGCAGCACCAGAGCGACGACCGCGGCCCGGGGCCTGGCGGCCATGGCGGCCAGGTCGCTGAGATTGACCGCCAGCGCCTTGTGGCCGACGCGGCTGGCGGCGACCTCGGCCAGCTCGAAGTCGACGCCGTCCATGACAACGTCGACCATGACGACGCAGCCGGGGCCGGTTCCCCAGTGCAGCACGGCGGCGTCGTCGCCGATCGGCACGGATTGATCGCGATGCGCGGGCAGGTGCTGGCGCAGCCAGGCGACGAGCTCGTCTTCCATGGGCTCGATCGTACCACGCGAGGCGCTAGTCGCCTGCGCGCGTGTGATCGGCATTGAGCCCATGAAGCGCACGGCCAAGATGGCCGTGCCACGTCTAGTGGGTCGCGGCGCGGTTGGTCGAGCCAACGTGCATGTAGCCGGGGAACAACTCGCTGCCGCGAAGCACGTAGAACTTCAGCGGCATGAGCTCGGAGAGATCGGGCCGGCCGAGCACGTAGTCAACGTTGTCCAGCGAGATCGTTTCCCAAACGTGCAGCCCCAGGAGCACGTCGCCGCGGCGGATGCCTTGTTTGGCGGCGGGGCTGTCGGGTCGCACTGCCGTCACGCTGAGTCCGCCGCGATACCGCGAGCGGTAGCGCTGGAACTGCTTGGTCGAAAGCGGTGAGAGCTTCAGCCCCAACAGTTCCCAGGCCGGCCCGTTGCCGCCGCGCAGGGCGTCGGGGAGGTCGGCCAAGGTGAGTTCGACGACCTGCTCCTGGCCATCGCGGGAGACGGCCACCTCGATCTGCTCCCCGGCATGGTGATCGAGGAACGCCCGCTCGACATCGATCGGCCGACCGATGGCCACGTCGCCGACGCGGACAATGCGGTCGCCGGCGCTGAGGCCTCCTTTGGCGGCGGGGCTTTGCACGTCGACCGCCCGTACGACGACGCCCGCGTCGACGTTGGTTTTGTCGGCTGACGCGGCGACGATCCCATGCCAGGTGTTGGTGATCCGCCGCGAGCTCATCAGGTCGGTGGCGATCTCGAGCGCCTTGTCGATCGGGATCGCGAAGCCGATCCCTTGCGCGCCGACGCGCACCGCGACATTGATGCCGATCATGTCGCCGTCGATATTGAACAGTGGCCCGCCCGAATTGCCGGGGTTGATGCTGGCATCGGTCTGGATCAGGTCTTCGTACTTCTGCGTGTCGCCGACTTGCACGGTGCGGTGCAGGGCGCTGATGATCCCGCGCGTGACGGTGTGCTCATAGCCGAAGGCATTGCCGATGGCGATCACGGTTTCGCCGGTCATCAGATCGCTGGAGATGCCGATCGGCACGATGTCGAGCTTCGATGGCACGTCGATCTTGATGATCGCCAGATCGGTCGCGGGGTCATGCGAGATCAGCCGCGCGGTGTATTGACGGGCGTCGGTCAGGGTAACGTGGATCTCGCTGACGCCGTCGACCACGTGGTGGTTGGTGAGGATGTAACCGCGCTCGTCGATGATGGCGCCGGTCCCCATGCCGTTGACGCGGCGATCGCTGTCGGCGGTGCCCACGGGGGCTTCGCCGGGGGCGAGGGTCTTTTCGCCATGGATGTTCACGACGGCGCTCTTGACGCGCGCCACGGCTTCGACGATCGCACTGCGGCGCGTTTCCGAAGCGCGGACTTCGCCAGCGCCAGGGGGCACGGCGACCTGCGACGCCGCCCAGCCGAAGAGTGCGGCGACCAGGACGGACAGGCGGCGAACGGCCGCGGCCCGGCGACGAGTGAGCCGCGCCTCCTGCAAGCGCCTTGGCCACGCAGCGAAGCCTTCGCGCCCGGCGGCAGGATGCGGATCAACAGGCCAAGGGCGCAATGGGCACCTCGAAGCGGCGAGCAGGGCTGGATGTCGTTGGTGCGGGCGAGGTTCGTTCCGCGTGCCCCGTCGGGCGGGCGCAAAGTCGCGGCGGGCGCGGTCTTCCCTCGACTGGGTTCATCGAACCGCATTGCGGGGCCCCTTCAACGACCGACTTGGCGGGCCGTACAGATTCCCCCGTTTATCCGGTATGAAATGGAGAGTGATAGCAAGAGGTTCCGGCTGGCGCCGCGACGAAGCAGAATGAGAGCTTGCTGTCTGACAGCAACGCGCGGTCGACGCTGGCGAGTGCTGCAGACGACTGGCGGCGGGGCGCAACGACTTCGCCTTGAGTTTGCGGATTGGATACGGTGTCGGCATGAGCTCGTCGGCTAGCGGTTCCAGCTTCGGCGCTCCGGCTCGCCCTGTGAGCGATCGCTGGGAGATCAATCTCTCCTGGATCATCACGCTGCGCTGGGTGGCGGCGGTCGGGCAGACGTTGACGATCCTGGTTGTCGGACTGGCCCTGTCGATTCCCCTCGCCTGGTGCCCGCTGGCAGTGATTATTGCCATCGAACTGGCGAGTAATGCGCTGTTGGCGGTGTGGCATCGGCATCGCGCGCGGTTGCCCAGCGAGCCCGACTCTGCGGCCCTCGAGTGGTTGCTCTGCCTGGTCATGCTATTCGATCTGCTGCTGCTGACGGCGCTGTTGTACTACACGGGCGGGGAATTCAATCCGTTCAGCAGCTTTTATCTGATCAACGTGGCGCTGGCGGCCGTGGTGCTGCGCCCGGCGTACGCCTGGCTGGTCGCGGTCGTGGCCTTCATCTGCTATAGCGGCTTGTTTCTCTGGCACGAGCCGCTGGAGCCGATCGAACGACTCGTGCAGCACGCGCTGCGCGTCGAACAAGCCGAAGTCGTGCCGCGCCGAGGAATGGCGCCGCTGGGGCTGGCATTGACGGGCCTGTGGGTGGGCTTTGGCGGGTCGGTCGCGGTGATCGTTTACTTCATCACGCGGCTCACCGGTGAGCTCCAACGTCGCGATGCACAACTGGCCGCTGCCCGGCAGCGCGAAGCGCAGTCGCAGCAGGTCGAGGCCTTGGCGACTCTGGCGGCCGGGGCGGCGCACGAGCTGGCCACGCCGCTGGCCACGATCGCGGTGGCGGCGCGCGAGCTTGAATTGGCGCTGGCCGCGCAGCCGATCAACGCGTCGACCCTGGAAGATGCGCATTTGATCCGCCAGCAAGTCGATCGTTGCCGCGGCATTCTCGATTTGATGTCGGCCGAATCGAGTCGCAGCGGCCAGGAGCTGCAGACCATCGAAGCCAAACAACTGATACGTACCGCGCTCGTCGATTGGCCCGGCGCCGAGCGCGTGCAGATCGTCGCTGGCACGCCGGACCATTTAACCGTGGAGGTCCCGCTCGACGAGTTGGCTCAATCGTTGCGAGCCGTGGTGCAGAATGCGTTGGAAGCTTCGCCCGCCGGGCAACTGGTGCAGATCACGCTCGCGCGGGCCGACGGACAACTCGAGATTCGCGTGGCGGATCACGGGGCTGGTATGCCGGCCGACGTACTGGCCCGCGCCGGCAACCCCTTCTTCACGACGAAGGAGCCCGGGAAAGGAATGGGCATGGGGCTCTTTTTGGCGCGCACGGTGTGTCAGCGACTTGGCGGCCAGTTGACGATCGCATCGAAGCCAGCCGAAGGAACTACGGTTACCCTGCAACTGCCACTAGCCGGCCAATAGCGAAGCTGCGAGCCGTAGGAACCTCCGGCCGTGAGACTGTTCTGCCGTTGGCTTGTCCGATTTTGGGCGGATGGCGGGCGTGCCCTAGCGACTGGAAACAGCTAGAATTGACTACCGCAGCAGGCAATAAACTCGGCGGTCTGCTTTAGGGATGCTCTCCCGATGGCGTCGCGCTTGAACCACGGAGATGAAGCGGTCGCCACGATGCTCGTCGTGGACGACAACGAGGCGCTGCGCACCCGGCTCTGCCAGGCGTTCGAACAGCGCGGGTATGCGGTGCGCGGGGCCGCCAACTTTGACGAGGCCGTGACGGCTGCCCGCGCCGAATCGCCGGAGCTGGCCGTGGTCGATGTACGGATGCCGGGTCGCTCGGGCGTTGAAGTCCTCAAGGCGCTGAAGCAGATCGATCCGGCCACGAAGGTCGTGATCCTGACCGGTTTCGGCAGCATTGCCGGCGCGGTCGAAGCCGTGCGCTTGGGAGCGACGAACTACATCATCAAGCCGGCCAACGCCGACGAAGTGCTGGCGGCGTTCGAGCCGCGCGAGAACGGCGCGCCGTCGCCCGAGGCCACCGACTTCGAACCGGCGACGCTGGCCCAGGCCGAGTGGGACCACATCAATCGCGTGCTGGCCGAGTGCGCTGGCAATCTTTCGGAAGCGGCCCGCCTGTTGGGCATTCATCGCCGCTCGCTGCAGCGCAAGTTGCGGAAGCTCGCGCCCTAGGACTACTTCTGCGAGCCGCCATTCGTCAAGGTAGCATGCGACCTGCGCGGGGAGTACACTCCTCGATCGGTGACAGTGATTGTCTATCGAACGGGGGAATCTCGCGTGAGCGCCATGTACTGCCGCCGAAGTTTATTGGCCATCGCTCTTGGGCTGGGTGCCTGGTTCTCGGGCGCGAAATCCGTGTGTGGCGAGGACGCCGCTACCGCGATCCCCGGCTTATCGGCTGAAGTCTCGGTCTACGAAGATGATTTCGGCATTCCGCATATCTATGCCGCCAATTGGACCGACGCGGCACGCGTGTTGGGGTGGATCCATGCACGCGATCGGCTGTTTCAAATGGATTTGTTCCGCCGCCAGGCATCGGGCACCTTGGCCGAAGTGCTGGGATCCGATCGCGTCGGCTCCGACACGCTGATGCGGCAGTTGGGGATTCGCCGCGGTTGCCAGGCGATGTGGGAGCGGGGCCAATTGCCGGAAGCGTTTCGCGTCGAACTCGAGGCGTATGCCGCCGGTGTGAATGCCCGGCTTGCGACATTGTCGGACAGTGAACTCGGCCCCTACTTTGCCGCGCTGGGCTATCGGCCGGCCAACTGGTCGCCGGTCGATTCGCTCGTCTTTTCGAAGTACATGGGCTGGGACCAGTCGGGCACGAACGACGATCTGTGGTTCGGCATGCTGCTGGAGAAGCTTGGCGGCGACGTGCTCGACGAACTGTGGCCCTTGGATCGCCCTTACGAGCGGCCGAGCGTGACGGTGCAGGCCGCACGGACGGCTGCTGAAAAGAAGGCAGCGGAGCTACGCGCTGCCCACGCGGACGTGCGCATCGCGAAGGTCACCACCGGAGTGCCGTCGATGCCGAACAACCTGGCCGAAGCCTACGCAGCCGCCTGGCTCACACTGTCAAACGCGTCATCGGCGGGAATAACGCAATGGCGCGGGCTCCATTTCGGCAGCAACAACTGGGCGGTCGACGGCACCAAGACGCGCTCGGGCAAGCCGATGTTGTGCAACGATCCGCACTTGGGGTTTTCGCTGCCGAGCATCTGGTACTCGTGCCTTCTGTCGGTCGCCGGAGAAAACGTGGCGGGAGCGACCTTTGCCGGTGGCCCGGTCGTGGTGATCGGGCACAACGACCGGGTTGGCTGGGGCGTAACCAATATGCAGTCGGACGCGGTCGATTATTACGTCGAAGAGGTTGACCCGGCCGATCCAACGCGCTATCGCCACCGTGGCCAGTGGCGCGCGATGGAGCGAACGACCGAGAGAGTCGCGGTGCGCGGCCAGGCCGAGCGCGAGCTGGCGATCGAGTCGACGGTGCACGGGCCGGTGATCAGCCGCGAGGGGCGCACGATCACGCTCTGCTGGACCGGTCTGCAACCGAGTGCCGATTCGGCGGCGTTCTGGAGCTTGAGTCACGCAAAGAATCTCGACGAGGCGCTCGTGGCGCTGGAACGCTTGCAGTCGCCGCCACTCAATATGGTTTTGGCGGACGTCGAGGGGCGAATCGCGATGCATCCGTGCGGCGAGCTGCCGGTACGGCTGCCGGGAGCGGGGCGCGTGCCGCTCGATGGCGCCAGCGGCGATGACGACTGGACGGCGATGATCCCGCGCGACGAATTGCCCCTGGCGATCAGTCCGCCGGAGCACTTCGTCGCCTCGGCGAATAACCGACCGGCGCCGTTGGGCTATCCACACTATTTGGGCTTCATGTGGGACCCGAGCTATCGCAAGCGGAGGATCGACGATTTGCTCGCCGCCATCCAGGACTTGACTGTTGAGTCGATGCAGGCGATTCAGCTCGACTCCTACGACAAGGCGGCGGAGAACTTTTTGCCGGCGCTCTTGGCGGCGCTTCCCAAGTCGAGCGGAAACGATCTATTGCTGACCCGCGCGGCCGAGGAGCTGCGTGGCTGGGACTACGTTGCCGACGTCGACGCGATTGCACCGGTGATCTGGTTGCGCTGGCTCGAGGAGTATCGGGCGGGGGTCTGGAGCGACGAATGGACGCGACTGGGAGTCGAGCAGCCGGGCGGCTCCTGGGGCTACAACGGCATGAATCGCCGCGAGCCGATGCTCGAAGTGCTCGAATACCTGACGCGCGAGTTTCCACAAGCGGCGTGGTTTGATGACCACAACACGCCCGATCGCGAGACGCGCGACGACATCGCCCGGCGGTCGTTTGCGGCCGCGATGGCGAAGTTGCGCACTCAGTTCGGCGACGACCTTTCCAAGTGGCGCTGGGGGAACATCAATCGCCTGCACATCGGCTCGCTGAGCGGGCAGGCGGAACTGGCTCGTGAGGGAGGACCAGTCGTCGGCACGGCGCACACCCTCAACCCCGGCAGCAATGGGGGGACGGTGGGTTCGGGGGCCTCGTACCGGATGATTGTCGACTTCGGCCAACCCGGGCGATCGGTCGCGGTATTCCCGGGAGGGCAGAGCGAGTCGCCAGCCAGCCCTCACTATGCCGACCAGATCGGCGCCTGGGCCGCCGGCACCTATGCGCCGCTCTGGGCTGTCGCGAAGCCGGCGGAGTTGCCCGAGGCGATCCGCGGGCGTCGCACGCAGTTTCGTCCGTAGTCTGGCGACATCAGGGTATCGCGTGGCGCCTGGTTGCCAGAGGTGGGTAGATTCGATCCCCGTCCCAGGTGAGGCTCGTTGCCAGTCGCTCGGCGGCGTTTTTTCGGCGACGTGATCCAAGCAACGGACCGAAGTTGCGTATCAGAGTCAGTAACGTCCCCGTTCGTTTGACCCCCTTGTCGCAGCCAACTAGCATGAGGCCAGGCGCACGGTGCCGGTCAGGACGCGGCACGTATCGGTAGCTGCGCGGAGTGTACACCAGTTGGAAGCCAGCTTGGGCGGCGCTCGGCCTTCCGTTGG
Organism: Pirellulales bacterium; assembly: GCA_019745975.1. Taxonomy (GTDB): domain Bacteria; phylum Planctomycetota; class Planctomycetia; order Pirellulales; family JAEUIK01; genus JAIESQ01. The sequence goes on along the minus strand of JAIESQ010000106.1, from coordinate 16,927 downwards.
TCGGACGGAAGCGCCGACTGCGCAGCGATGACCAGTTCGTGGCACGAACGCTCGTCGGCCCGAGTCGGTGGCTGGCACGCCGCGCGAGGGCAGGAATTTTGGCATGCAGCGGTCTGCGCGCAGCATGGAGCGACGCCGTGGGAGTAACGGCTCTCGCCGTCGTCGCGTCGTGCGCCCACCCAAGCACTTCTTCACGCTGGAACGTCTCGAGCGCCGCGACCTGCTGACGATCCTGATGTGGATCGGCGGCGACGGCAATTTTGGCGACGCCAACAACTGGCAGGAAGTGGGGGGCACGCTCCAGCAAGTGCCCGGCCTGGCCGACACCGCGCTGTTCAGCGAAGGCCACTACCAGGTGACGGTTGCCGATGGACAGAAGATCGCCCAGTTGCGCGTGGAGGCAGGGGCCGGCGTGACGCTAGCGGGCTCGGGGCTGTTCACAGCAGGCCTGGCCAAACTGGATGCCGCATCTCTGATCGTCAGCGGCGATGCGACGCAGTTCGAAGTCACGACCGACGTGGTGCTGAGTGGTGGCGCCGCGCTGGCGGCGGCGGACGGGGCGATCATCATGGTCGGCCAGCAGCTTGATCTGGGGACTGACGACGAAGCAAGCGTCACGGCGGAGTCCGGTCGAATTCTCGTTGGCGTCACGGCCGCCGACAACCTGGCCGCGCTCAAAGCCCCGGCTATCTTGGCGGCACAGATTGCCGGACTCGCCTACATCGCGGCGCGCGATGTTCATGTCGCTTGGCGCAGCGGCGCCGTGCCGATCAACCAGCAGTCGGGCGGCTTTGCAACAACGGGCATCGAAGCCGGCTACCTGCCGGGTGCCCACATCGATGCCCTGGTGTTGGGCCAGCGGTTGTCCGAAGCGCTGCCGACTGGATTCGCTCCGCAATCGGTGCTGGGTGATGCCACGCTCAGCTACGACGCTGGCACCGGCAAGCTGCGGCTCGCGGTCCCCGTGAATTTCTCCGGGAACTTCTACCCGTTCTTTCCAGATCTGACGACCCGCATTAGCTTCAATGCGACCGGGCAATTGGTCGCCTACGCGGACGTGGGAGTTCCGGGACAGCAGCTCGATTTCACCACGCTCGACAATCAATTCGATTTCGTGGTTGACCCCGAGGAAACCTTCCTGAACTTCAGCATCACGGGGACGGCGCCGCTGTTCGGCAACTTCACCATGCAAGCCCAAGAGCCCGGCTCGCTGACCGCGCGGTTCGGGGGCAAGCTGGTGACGGAGTTCACGGCGCGCACCGCGACAGAACCAGCGACGATCAGGTTTCTCGAAACCAGCGTGGTCGATGCCCTCAACCACGACGCGCTTTACCTTCCGGGACCGGTTGTCGAAACGGCGGGAGTTCAGATTCTGCCCGATGGCCGCGTGACAGGCCGGGGGACGATTGTCGGCGATGTCACGAACGACGGGCTTTTGCAGCTTGCGGCGTCGACTGGTTCGCTAGATCCGACCCTCTTGGTGTTGGGGAACTTCACGCAGAGCTCCCTCGGCACGCTGCAGCTCGACATCACACCGGGCTACCATGCTCTGGCCGTCGGCCTGGCAGTTAGCGGAACCGCGACGCTCGATCACACATTGCGATTGAACCTGCAGGGTGACTTCAGCGGCCGCACGGAGCCGTTGTATGCGGTGACGTCGACCAACGCGATCGCGGGCGCGCTGAGCGAAGTAGTGGGAAACCGCGCGGGGGCCACGTACTTCGATGTCGACGATGTCTCGGACCCATTCGCGGTAATAGTGCAACCGCGGCAGGCGGGCCTGGTGGTCGAAACGAGCGCGAACTTCTATACGGACGAATTGGGCAAGACGGCAACGTTTGGCGTGCGGCTGTCCGCGCCCCCGACAGCTCCGGTGACGGTGCAGATTGGCACGTCGGACAGTAGCGAAGGGACAGCAACGAACCTGACTGGCGGCAATTCGCTGGTCTTCACGGACGAGAGTTGGGACGGCTTGCAAACCGTGATCGTGACGGGGGTCGACGACGAAGAATTTGACGGCGACATCTCGTATTTCGTCAACCTGCACGTGGTGAGCGCTGATCCAGCATACGCGGGCTTGGCCGACGTGCGCCCCCCTTTGGTCAATCGCGACGACGAACTGACGCAGGACAAGTTCGCCGCAATCCATCTGAAAGTTACCGACCAACTAGGCAACGTGTTGCCTGACGTTGAGGTAGGCCAGAGCTTCTATCTGGAGATATGGGTCGACGACCTGCGGGGTGAGATCGTTGGCAGCGTGCTGGCAGCGTATGCCGACGTCGTCTACGGCGCCACCCTGGCAAGTGTTTCGGGCGCGGCAGTCTTCTCGAACGACTTTCCGCTCGAGCGCTCGCTGTCGACCGCCAGCGCGGGCTTGTTGGACGAGCTCGGCGCGGCCACGGAAGCCGAGTCGGAGGACAACGAGCGCTTGTTGGTGCGGGTACCGTTTGTCGCCGTTTCCGACGGGTTGCTGGGCTTCACGGCCAATGCGGCCGGCGGGGTCGGACATGGCGTGCACTTGTCGCAACTCCAAGAGAGCTTGCTGCCGCGGTTTGTCGAGTTCGGCAGTACGTCGGTTAACGTGGTGCCGGCGAGCAGTGACAACGTCGTTTCGTTACACGACGCCGAAGGCCATGAGGGAAATGACGGCAACACGCCACTGAGCTTCCAGGTGGAACTGTCGCAGTTGCCCACGGCGCCGATCACGGTTTTTTATCGGGTCTTCGCGGCCGACGGCGACAGTGCGACGGCCGACGTTGACTTCGTCGCCGAAACCGGCTCGATCACGATTTCGCCTGCCGACGAGACGCGCTTCAAGAACATCGTTGCCCACGTCAAAGGCGATCCGTTCTTCGAAGGGAACGAGACCTTTCACGTCGAAATAACCGACGTGGAGGGTCCGGCCACGGTCGATCGCGCCCTGGCCACCGGAACCATCCTGAACGACGACGCGCGACCGGTAGTCAACATCGACGACTCCGTGCTGGGGAACGAAGGAGATTCGGGCGAGACGCCGTACGCGTTTCAGGTAAACCTGTCGCGAGCGATCGATGTGCCGGTGACCGTGTTTTATCGCGTGATTGCCGGCCTGGGGGATCGAGCGGCTTCTCCAAATGAGGATTTCGTTGCGGAAGAAGGCTCAATCACCTTCGCGGCCGCCGCTGGTCCACAGTCACAGAACATTGGGGCTCGAGTGCTCGGCGACACGGCTGCGGAGTTAAGTGAGACCTTCCGCGTCGAGCTGACAGGGGTCACCGGGCCGGCGCAACTGGGGCAATCGATTGGCACGGGCACAATCCTCAACGACGACCCACCGCTGTTGCTGATGGACAGTGTCGAAGCCATCGAAGGAGACGCCGGCGAAGTCACTTTCGTGTATCGCGTCCGGCTCTCGCAACCCAGCGACGACCTCCTTACGGTCATTTATCAAGTCGGCGAGAATCCCTTGTTGGGTGTGCCGGCGGGCAGCGCCACGCCAGGGGTCGACTACACCGCTGGCGCCGGATTCTTGACGTTCAATCCTGGAGACCTGGAGCACACCTTCGAGGTCACGGCGTTCGGCGACAATGTCGAAGAGGACAACGAGACGTTCTACGTCGGCTTGTACGATCTGCGGCACGACACTCCCGGGCCGGTGCGGCGCGGGACGATCATCGATGACGACGACCTCGACGACAACGTTCCAGCCGAAGCGCCCGAAGTCGATCTGGCCAGGGGTCGGGTCGAGGTTGACGGACTCATCAGCGCGGGGCCCGGCGGCAACGGTGGCTCCGGGGAGCTGGTCGATTTGTTGATCACCGAAGAAGGGACAGAGGGGCTCCCGGGTGATTGGGATTTCAGACGATTCACGCTCGATCGCGACGCAACCATTCGAATCGAGGTAATCGCCGAACGCCTACCGCAATTCGGTGGGCCGCCCAGCTCGCTCGACGCCGTGCTGGCCCTCTTGAAACTTGACGGCGTGAGTCCCATGCTCGTCGCTACGAACGACGACTCGATCGGCCGCGATCCTGTCATTGAGTTAGAGCTTGTGCCGGGGACTTATGCCGTTGGTGTCGGTGGGGCGCAGGGAACCCGTGGTCCTTATCAACTGGTGATCGAGCTCGACGCGCCGCCGGTTGTCGACCACATGGCGCCGGCCGACACCGTGGCAGGTTCTCCCACAATTCTGACGCTCTTTCTTAACGACGCCGATGTCGACGAGGAGACGGTCGTCAAGCAGGCGTTCGAGCTGCTGGCCGAAGACCCTGTCACGCATGCCCTCATGGCACTCGACGACGTGCTGGGTGACCCCCAGTACTTGCCCGCCCTGCATCGCATTCTCGTGCCGGTGGCAAATCACCTCGCCGACGGCCGATACCGCCTGCGCGTGGACGACACGATTCTGAGCCAGCGGGGGGGCAAGCTGCGCAGCGATGCTCCGGCCCCGGCTGGCTTCGCCTTCGAGGCGACATTCGCCATTGACACGCTGCCGCCGGTGTTGCTGGGCGGCACGCTGGGAGTTGCGGGGGCGTCGTCGACCGAGGCGGGGCTGTTCTATCGCATTGTCGGTCAATTGGACGACGCCGTGCCGGCGACCGCTGGCGAACTGGCACGGGTTGAGCTCGATGTCGATGGGGACGGCGAGTTCGACGATGGGTTCAAGACTGTACCGCTGGAAGCCGATGGCGCGACGCCGTTCAGCGTGCCGTCCATTGCCGCGCTCCCCTTCGCCGGGGGACAACGGCAAGTGGCCGTGCGGTTGGTTGACGCGCGCGGCAACCAGTCGGTGCCGGCAACGCTGGTGATCGACACCGATCTGCCGATTGTCACCGACGTGCGGGCAGCCACTGCGGGACCTAAGGTGCTTGTGAGCTTCAGCCGTGACGACCTACAAAATATCGACCAAACGGCCAATTACACGATTTCCAGCGGCAACATCATCGGTGTCGCGGTGTCGGCTGATCACCGCACCGTCGAGTTGACGCTCGATTCATTGCCCGACGGCATCTACACGCTGACCGTCCATACCGGCACCAACGCGATCTTCGCGCCAGGACAGGGCGCGGCAATCGAGCTGCTCGACGGCAATTACGACAGCACACCGGGGGATGATTTCACGGGCTCGTTTGCTGTCGATCGCGCGGCGCCGACGATCGTCAGCGTGAAACTGCACGATGCGCCTGGGTCGGCAAACTACACCGCTGCAGTCCAGCCGGAATTGTTGGTGGCGATTAAGGACGCATTCCCCGGCGCCGCATCCGACGCGCCCGTCACGTTGGCGATCGACCTTGACGACGACGGGCGATTCGACGACGGCGTCGGTGTGTTCACGCTGAATCAATCCAATCAAGCGCAGACCGTTTCGCTCGACATCAATCGCCCGCTGCCAGCCGGAGCATACTCGGCAAACCTGCGACTCGCCGACGCGGCCGGTAACGCCGTCGAGAAAGCGTTTGCGTTCGTGGTGGATCGCTTGGGCCCGCAGGTAGAATCGGCGACGGTCAACGTGGTCAAGGACGGCGCCGGAGACCCGACCGGCATGGTGGTCTTTGAGATCGAGTTCGACGAGGACCTCGATCCGGCTGCTGCTACCGGCTTGTTGACCTACCGATTGTTGCGAGCGGGTGGCGATGGCAACCTGTACGACGTCGATCCGGCAACCGATCAGGCCGACGCGATCGTCTCGCGAATCTATCGGACGTCGGCGCAGACGGGCGGCCGCGCCAAGGTCGTCGTTACGGCTAACCTCGCGGGACAGCCCGATGACGACTATCAACTAATCGTCGACGGGGCGCGGCTGATCGATCGGGCTGGCAACCCCCTTGTCGGCGGCGACTACCGCGTGCCGTCGTTCCAATGGGCTTCGCAGGCGAGCTCGCGTGTTGAAAGCGCTGAATTCGCCAGTTCGACTGTCAACACCGCGGCAGGAATCCCGGTGATCGATCTTGTCGTGCTACGGTTTAGTGGTCCTGACCTCGTGGCGTCGCAGGTGCAAACGCTGGCCAACTACGCGCTCGAGCGCTTGGATGCTCCGGCGGGACCGATTGGCCTGACGGGTGCGTTTTACGATCCACTCACCAACAGCGCCATGCTGCGGCTGGCTGCTCCCGTGGCGCCGGGAAGTTACCAACTCACCGTTCGTACGAACCTGGGGGTGGGCATCAACAACCTGGCCGGCTTCCCGTTGTCGGGGGGCGAAGGCGAGGTGGCAGGCGAAATCGTGCTGCCGGTGACATTCGGCGAGCTGACGACATTCCAGAACCTGCTCAACGAGCGATTCGTGTCGCTCGAGGAATTTGTCGACCAGGTGACCCTCGACGCGTTGAACTCGCGCAAGGCGGTTGCCAATCGCGATTTTGCCAGGCGCTTGCTGCAAGAGCTGTTGCTGGCCGGCAATTTGGCCGGCACTTCGGCAGAAGTAGCGGCGGCGATTAATGCGCTCCTGGCCGCGCTGGTCGAAGGCCAATTCGCAGGTATCGAGGCCGATAATCTCGCCAACCAGGGAGAGTTTGTCGTGCTCTGGGCGCGCGACGCGCGGTTCCTGCTCGGCGAGCCGTCGAATGGGAGTGGCACAGGGGCGGCCAAGCGCCTGGGGCAAAGCGTGAACGGCCTGCTCGTTCAAGAAATACCCGGTGCCACGCTGTTGCAGATCGATACGGTCGACGGCCCGCTGATGCTGGCCATTCTGCCGGTCGATCCGCGCTCAGATTTGCTTGGCAACAATTTGGTGCTGCGCGACGACAACCAGCCGGCGGTGCCAAACTTCCTGCTGGACCTGGAACTCGAAGGCTTCGTCGACCGCAACCAGGCCGGCTATTTGCTGGTGAGCAAAGGGCAGATCGCCCGCAGCGATACATTTGCTGACGTGCCGCGCGGTACCGATCTGCGACCCTTCCAGACGCAGCAGTTCAACTTGGCGCCTGCCGTCACAGGTATCGACCCGAACATCGAGTTAATCAACCAGCACGTGCAAAGGATCGTCGAGGGGATCTTCGGCCCGCTGGGTGCGTTGACGCGATCACTGTTGTGGGGTTGGATCGACCCGGTGGACTACACACTGTTAATTGGCCAAGGTGCGCTCGGCTCGCAAGGGGGCCAGCCGATCGACACCGCTGCCGGTGGCTCGATCTCGACGAACGGCGCAACCGGCTTGCTCGTGTGGTCGGGCGCGCCGTCGGGTCTTTACGGCCTTGATTTTTCTGGCACTGGCACTGCCTATCGCGGCGCGCTGAATTTCAACGATGGCACCAATAGCTTGTTCGCATCGGTGCAGGGACAACTAGGGTTGGGTACCGGACTGCGAGCGCAGATCGATTTTCGACTTGGCACGCCCACCGCGCCTGGTGGAATCGATCCAAGTGGCGCCTTGGCCGCCGCGGCCTTCGCACTACGTATCGGCGCCGATTCGTCGCAAAGCCTGGTCGGCTCCGGCCTGAGTCCCGCGATCCGGGCGCTGCTCTCGACGAACGGAGGTTTTGGCGCCAGCGGACTATTAGGCTCGATCCTGCAGTTGGCCGGCCATGTCGGACGACGCGGAAAAGAGCCGCGCGAGCTGACCGAACTGTTCCGCGAGCTGCTCGACCTTCGCGGGCAGCTTGCGCGCGAGTCGCAGTTCGTCTGGCTGCTTCCCGAAGTCGATCGCTTGATGCTTGAGGCGGGGAATATTGCCGATGACGACCTGGTCGGACGCCGGCGGATCGAGTACGCCATCGAGGCGATCAAGCGGCAATTTCGCGGAAATCTGACGACGGTTGCCAAGCCCGTCGTGGAAGGCGCCGCCGACGAGCGATCGGGCTTGCGACGAGCGGGCAACGCGAAGCGAAACTCGAGTGACGAAGCGCGGCGCCGCACGCCGACACCGCGAACGAACATCGCAATCCAGCGTCCGGCGCGCACTGCTGTTGCTGTTTCTCCGACCAACGATTCCGCAAGCTCCGTTGCCGCGCACGACGTAGCGATTCTGGGGGTAGGTGCGCCAACTGCCGTGGAGGGCTCCAGCGATGCCAGCCGCTGACGAACTTCGCATACTGGCCCGCGCGTATGCCAACGAGCTGGTCTCGGTGGCGCAAATCAGCGATCTGTTGCGCGAGTTGGGTAAGGACGACAGTGCCTCGCTGTCGCTGCTGTTGGAAAGCCTGGGCTTGTTGAGTCAGGAGCAAATCGCGGCACTGGTCGAATCGAGCCGCCTGGAAAGCCGGCGCAGCGGTGGCTCGCAAGCGCCGTCGTTGCCGGTCTCGGAGCTCGGCGCGAGAACCACGCGCGGGATGGCCCGCAGCTCGACAGTGCACTCCGATCCCACGGCCGACACGCAGGAGTTCACACCGCAGCCGGCCGGTGCACGTGCCGCCAGTGACTGGCCCACTGTCCCTAACGACGATGCGCCGGCGATCGCCAAAACGGCCACTTCGGATGTGGAAGCACGGCAGCGCTATGTGCTGATGAGCGAACTGGGGCGCGGTGGCTTGGGCCGGGTGCGGTTGGCTTTTGACGAACAACTCGGCCGCGAAGTCGCGGTCAAGGATTTGCTGCCGCAGTCGCTGCATGCCGCCGACAAAATTCGCCGCTTCATCGAAGAGGCCCGCGTCACGGGCCAGCTCGAGCACCCCGGGGTCGTGCCGGTGTATGCCACCGGGCTCGATGCCGAAGGCAATCCGTTTTATGCCATGAAGCGGATCGGCGGACGCACGCTCTCGCAGGCGATTCGCGAATTCCATCGTCTCGATCACGGCAACCCGACACGACCGCAGCACTTCAGCGAGCTGTTGACGGTGTTCGTGAGCATTTGCCGGACGATGGCCTTCGCGCACCGCCGTGGCGTGCTCCACCGCGATCTGAAACCGCAGAACATCATCGTCGGCGAATTTGGCGAGGCGATCGTCGTCGACTGGGGTTTGGCCAAGCACTTCGTCAGCCCGACCGATACCACGCTGCACGCCGAAGTGGGTGAAGTGTCGGCCAACGGCAATGGACTGCTGAGCGACGATGCGAACCCCAACGTCGATGCCGCCCACACCAGGGCCGGCACGATCGTGGGGACCATCCCCTACATGTCGCCCGAGCAGGCGCTGGCGCAGCCGCTCGATGCGCGGAGCGATATCTACGCGCTGGGAGCGATTCTGTTCGACATGTTGACCGGTTCGGCGCCCTTCCGGGGCGAACGGCGCGAGGTGCTGCGTCGCGTGCAGCGGGGCCAGGTGCCGAATCCAAGGAGCGTCGCGCCGCAGGTGCCGCGCGCATTGGCTGCCGTATGTCTCAAGGCGATGGCGCGCCAGGCCGATGATCGCTATCAATCGGCCCTGGAACTGGCCGACGAAGTTGTCCGCTTTCAGGCGGGCGAACCCGTGCTGGCGTATCGCGAGCCTTGGTACGATCGCTCCCTGCGCTGGATCAAGCGCCACCGTACGGTGGTGCTAACGGCCGCGGTTGGCGCGGCGGTGTTCGCGATCCTGATCGGAGCCTGGACATGGCAGGAGCGGCGTCGCATCGAGGGCATCGCAACGCAGGCCGCACAACTGGTTCGTGAAGCGCACGACGCGCAAGCGCGCGAGGATCTGGATACGGCCGTGGCCCGATTCGACCAGGCAAACTTGATCTTGGCGCGCGAGCCGCGGCTGAAGATACAGCTTGTCGAGGTCGATCGCGACCGGGAGCAGGTCGCCAAGCAACGCCAGCATGTTCGCGCCTTGGCCGACGCTGCGCGGGTCCGCGTGGAGCTTCGCCAGGCTGTCGACGAAGCGCAGTTTCGCGCCATGCTGGCGGCACGGGACCGAGCACAGAACCGTGACGAAGCTAATACCGACGAACTGTCCTCGAGCGACGATTTTGCACTGGCCAAAGCGGCTGTCGAACGCGGCTTGGCCGGCGATCTGGCACTTTCGATGTCGAGCCCCGGCGCAGCCGCGCTCCTCGAATTGCTCATGCCTGACGAACGTGCCGAAGTTGCTACGAACGCGCGCGAGCTGCGACTCATCGCCGCTGAGCTGGCGTCCATCGATCCAACCGCGGAGTCGGATCAGGCGCGCGCCCAGCAGGCGCTCGCGTCGTTGTCGAAGGTAGCGGCCGATCCGCCGCTGCAGGCCCTCTATGCGCGTCGAAGCAAGTACTTTGAACTGGCCGGCGAACCCCAGCAGGCGGCCGAGGCGCGCCGGCTGGCCGAAGCGATTCAACCCTCCGAAGCGCTTGACTTTTTCCTGTTGGGCGACGAGCGGCTGGCAGCCGAAGACTATGCGGCCGCGGCGGAGAGTTTCGCGGAAGCGCTGCGCCTAAAGCCCGAGCGGTTCTGGGCGCAGTATTTTCTGGCCGCCACGCAACTGCAGCTTGGGCAGCCGCGCGACGCCTTGGCGAATCTAACGGCCTGCATTTCGCGACGCCCGGACTTCGCCTGGTGCTACTTGCTCCGCGGTCTGGCGCGCGGCGAGATTGGCGAACTGAAAAAGGCGGAAGCCGACTACGCCCGCGCGATCGAGTTGCTCGGACCTGCCGCCCCGCGTCAAGACTTGTATGCGTTGCATCTGAACCGCGGGATCACGCGGCTTTCGGCCAACAAGTTCGGCGAGGCAATCGACGATTTCGAGGCGGCACGACCGTTCGATCGCACGCGCGTCGAGGCGCTAGTCAACCAGGCCGAGGCGTGGCGTCGCGTCGCCCGGCAGTTCGGCGTGTTGGCGCCGGCGGCGGTCCCTGGTTCGGTCGTGGCGCTTGACCTGTTGGCCTCGTCGAACAAGCGAGCGCTCGATCTCTTGGATCAGGCCACGACACTGGCGCCGCGCGATCCGCAGCCGCTCGTGGCCCGGGGTCGCTTGCGGCGGGAACAAGGCGATCTCCGCGCGGCCAGCACCGACTTTCAGCGCGCATTGGCGCTGGCGCGCCCGGGAACTCGGCAGCGGGCGCAGGTGCTTGCCGAACTGGGCCGCGTGCAGCACATGCAGAAGCAATACGACGCGGCGCTGACCAGCTATCGGGCGGCGCTCACCGAGCGTGGCGATTTTGCCGAGGCCTGGTACTTGCAGGCGTTGCTGCTGGTCGACATGGCGCGACCGGCCGAAGCGCTGGTGGCGTTCGATCGTTTCCTGCGAGGGGGCGCGCAGCCGCGACCGGGAGCGGCTCCCTTGTCGGCGGCCGAAGTGGTGGCGCGTCTCGCGCAGAACCTGTCGGCGACCGCCGTGGCCAGTGACGAGCCCGACGCCGTCGTAAGGTTGGCGGCCTTTTTGCGCGAGCGCGGTTTGGCGCGCCTGTTGATGAAAGATTACGAGGGGGGCATGACCGATGCCGAGGTCGCTTCCGAACTGATGAAGTCGCGCTCCGGCGGACTGACCCGCGCCGATCGCGAGCGCTTTGCCTTGCTCGAGACGCGGCGCGGCTGGAGCTATCTGCTGAGTCAGACGCTAGCGGCCGAACGGGCGATCAAGGCGTTCGACCGGGCGATCGCGGAGGGTTCGCCGCACGGCGATCCGTTGACCGGGCGGGCAACGGCGCGGCTGGTGTTGGGGCAATATCGGGAGGCCATCGCCGATGTAGCCCAGGCCGTTGAGATTGGTCCGCCGGTGACCGGGCTCTTGTACAACGCGGCATCGGTTTATGCCGCCGCGCGGCCGCTCGTCGAGCGCGATCCGGCGGCCAGCGATGCGACCGCTCAGAGCGCCGCCTGGCTGGCCGAGTGCATCAAGCTGCTGCGCCGCGCGTTCGAGCAAGCCGATGGGCCAACGCGCGCGGCGTTCTGGACTGAGCTCGATCGCGACGCGGCCTTCGATTCGATCCGCGGGACCGCCGAACTCGAGCAACTGCGGGACCAGTTCGATCCGCGAGCGGCGGCACGATAAACACGCGTGGGCTCTCGTGCGTGGCGACAAGCCCTAGGTCGCCTTGAGGCGGGCGACCGACTGCCGGGCCAGTTCGCGGATCGGTTCGTCGATCCACGGCAGTGCCAAGAGCCAGTCGAACCCGGTGCGCAACGAGGTTTCGTCGAGCGACGAAATGCGCTTGTTCATGTGCACCAAGGCCGCGCCGATGCTGGCATAGTAAAGCACAGCCGCGACGTCGTACGGCAGGCCCAGGCGCGTCGACATCTGTTCTTTCGAGAACTTTTTGACGAGCTCGATCGAGGCCAGCGAGGTTTGCGGGTTGCAGAGTACTTCGCGAAAGGTTTGCCGCAGTGGGGCCGCGCGGCTGGACGTGACGCTCGCGCCGGGGTGGATATCGGTATCGAGGCGGGCATCGAGCTGGTGCTGCAATATCGCTTCGAACTCTTCCTGTTGCCAGAGCACGGCCTCGGGATCGTCGGCGTCGAACAAGTGCGCCAGGCGACGCGAATCAAACTGCAACGAATCGTCCACGACGCATTCCCTCTCTACGAATCGAGTACTCCCTCGCCCAAGGTGCGCAGCGTTCCGCCAGAGAACGCCAGCACACGCTTCAGATCGCTGAGCTCGCCGACGATCTCGTCATCCTCCTTGATGTACTCGGCGACGACCGACTTGAGGATTCGCTGGAACAATTGTTTGGCCGTGTTAAAGGCGTTGGCCGCCTGCACGGGAGACAAAAAACCATACCGCTCGACCAGCTCCGTGTACGGCAAGGGCGCCCGATCTTCGATCGCCGGGCGGAGCGCGCGAGCCTCGAACACACCCCACAGATCGGCCCGCCCTCCCGCCGCGCAGTGCGACTTGGTGCGCCGCAGCGCTTCGGCCCAAACCTCGAGTGCCCAAGCTTCGTCGAACACGTCGCTGGTAACGGGCTCGGCCGAAGCCGGCTGCACGGCGTCGTCCCAACTGGTGGTTTGCGACGCCTGCTTGTGCGCCCGGCTGCGCAGCGCGCTATAGGCATAGCGGTCGAGCGCCGTCAGCAGCAGATTACGGAAACGGCCGCGCTTGCGATCGGCATACGCCAGCAAGTTGCGAGCGAGGATCTTGTCGGAAACAAAACCTTGCACCAGATCCTCGGCCAGGTCCTGATCGATGCGCCGCTTGAAGCGCAGATGCGCCCGCATCGCCGGCACATAGCGGGCCAGCAAGGCGTTGAGCGCCTCGCGCCCCTCGGGGCTATCGAAGTGCGCGGCGTGATCGACCATCGACCAGTCGGTGGCCGAGTTGGCTTCGCTCGAATGACGGCCGGTTTCGCCCACTTGTTGCTCCGAACCAGTCAGAACCTCTCCAGCTTAGTCGGCAAGGCTCCGGCCTGATAGCCAAGGCCGGGCCTTTGGAAACCTGCGACCCGGTACCGTCTAGCGGACCCGGCCTAAACAGGCCAGGCACATGTCGTCGCTTTGAGGGTGTTGCCCGACGAAGCTCCTGACATTCTCGAGCAGGTTGCGGCCGAGCGCGGCGACGCCATCGACGGGAGCGGCCAGAAACTCGTGCAGTTTCTCGACGCCCAAAAGTTCGCCTTGAGCATTCATGGCTTCGGTGAAGCCGTCGGTGAACATGGCGATCGCCTCGCCCGGCTCGAGCCGGAGGTGGACCGCTTCGTAGCGCGAGTCCTCGTCGATCCCCAGCGGGAGGCCGGTTTCGGCATCGCCGATTGCCACGACCGTGCGGTCCTGGCGGCGCAGCAAGGGGAGCGGATGCCCCGCGTTGACAATCGTCAGCGATTGGTCGGTCGTGTCGAGCACTGCCAGCACAAAGGTGATGAAGCGGTCCTGCCAGGGACTGTGCGCGAACGAGGCATTGATGCGGTTGACGGCTGCCGCGGCTTCGCGTTCCAGGGCCAGGCAGTAGCGCACGTCGGCCGAAAGCCGCGCCGCCAGCATGGCGGCCGGAATGCCCTTGCCTGCCACGTCGGCCACGACAATGGCCAGGCGTCCGCCGGGGAGCTCGACATAGTCGTAATAGTCGCCTCCGAGCATGTGTGCTGCCTGGTAGTAGTCGAAGAAGTCATAGCCTGCGACTTTTGGTGGTTCGGCCGGCAAAAAGCCGCGCTGCACCTGATGCGCCAGTTCGAGGTCGCGCTGGATGCGCTGCTGGCGGATCTGGTTCTCGTGCATCTGGGCGTTTTCGATCGCCACGGCGGCTTGCCGGGCGATGCTCGCCAGCACGTCGAGATCCTCGCGCTGAAAGGCGCTGCGCTGGTTGGATGTGTCGAGCTGGATGACGCCCAGCGCCCGCCCGTCGGTGTCCAACAAGGGCGCGCACATCACCGAGCGGATGCGGAAGTCGGCCACGCTTTGGCTCATCTGAAACTGCGAGTCGCTCGTGGCGTCGGCCGAGAGAATGGCCTCGCGACTGTTCATGGCCTGGTTGATGATCGTGCGGCTGAGGCGGAGCTCCTCGTCCTCCCCTGCGCGGCGATGCTTGACCGCCTTGGGGATCAGCAAGTTGCGGCGTTCATCGCGCAGCACGACCAGCCCGCGGTCGGCTTGCGCGAAAATCTTAAACAAGCTGTCGAGGATCTTGGGGAGCACGGTGTCGAGCTCAAGCGTTTGCCCCAAGCTATCGGTGATCTCGAGCAGGGCCCGCAGCTTGACCTCGGGGCGCACATTGAGCCGCAGCGTGTGGTCGAGTTTCGAGACATCCATCGTCGACATGACGGTCGAACTGCTCGACGACGTTTCGTCGTCGAACCAGCGGGTGGCGCCTTCGGGATCGCGCTGGCTGTCGCCGCCGTCGTTGGGCTCGAACTGATGAAAGGTGAACAGCAGGTCGCAGATCTTCAGCCGGTCGTTTTCCTGGAGCTTGTAGCGCCCTTCGATCAGCTTGCCGTTGACCATGGTGCCGTTGCGGCTGTGCAAGTCTTCGACGAAGTAGTCCCCCGCGTCGAGCGAGATTTGCGCATGCTGGCGGCTGACCGCCCCCACGTCGAGCACGATGTCGCAGTCGGGATGCCGGCCGAGCACGGCGCGCTGGCCTTCGATGGCGAAGACCTGGCCGGGGTTCAATCCTTTGACGACTTGCAGCGTGGCCATGACAGCTCGAGGTGCCGAAGGGGGGTAGCGGGGCGGGAGAAACCGCCGCTGCGAAGTGTGGTGGGCGGCCGCGCGGCGGGCCCCTTCCGACCACGCGTTTCGACCGATTTTAGTGTCGCCCGCAAGGCGGCGTCAAATTAGACCTCGATCACCTCCCCCAGTTTGGGTAGAGCCGCCGCCAACTGAAAACGCTGCTGAATTTGCTGCGCGAGGGCCGTGCGGGCGCGGTCTTCGCCGTGCGTGAGAATTACTTTGGGTCGGGACGGAGCCAAGGGAGAGAACCACTCGAGCAATTCCGCTTGATCGGCGTGACCGCTGAAGCCATTGAGCGTGTGGATGCGGGCGCGGACCGGAATCCGCCGGCCGAAAATCGAGACGACCTTGTGCCCGTCGACGAGCCGGCGACCGAGCGACCCCTCCCCCTGAAAGCCGACGATCATCACGTGCGTCTGCGGATTGGACAGGTTGTGCTTCAGATGATGCAGAATGCGGCCGGCGTTGCACATGCCGGCGCCAGCGAGAATGGCGCACGGACCTTCCAGTTCGTTAAGCCGGCGCGAATCGTCGGCGGTCACGCTGGGCCGGAAGATGTCGGGATTGAGCGGCAACAGCCCGCGACGTTGCCAGCCGAGCAATTCTTCATCGAACAGATCGGGATGCTTCGCGTACACCCGGCTGGCTTCCAAGGCCATCGGACTATCGAGATAGACGGGAAAGGGAGCGATGTCGTGCCGCAAAAACATGATCGCCAAATGATAGAGAATCTGCTGCGAGCGACCGATGGCGAAGGTCGGCACCAGGATTTTGCCGCCTTGCGTCGCGGCGTCGCGAACGATCTCCTCGAACTCGGCCAGCGTTTGATCGTAAGGCCGATGCCGGCGATCGCCGTAAGTCGACTCGAGAAACACGGCGTCGGCCTCGTTGAAGGTTTCGAATTGACGAACCACCGGCAGCGTGGTCGGGCCGAGGTCGCCCGAGAAGACGACGATCTTGCGGCGACCGTCTTCTTCGACCACCAGTTCAATGCAACCGGAGCCGAGCATGTGCCCCGCTTCGACCCAGCGGGCGGTGATGCCGTCGGCCACTGGGACGGGCTGCTGGAACCGCACAAGCTGTGCCAGGCTGCGGAACGGCTCGACGTCGTCGGGCTCGTACAAGGGCTGAACCGGAGCACGGCGGCCGGGGGCCCGCTTGCGATTCTTGCGTTCGGCGTCTTGAACCTGCAGCCGTGCCGAGTCCTTAAGGATGATCTCGGCCAGATCGATCGTCGCCCCCGTGGCGAACACCGGTCCGCGATAGCCTTGCTTGAACAGCAGCGGCAGCCTGCCCGTGTGGTCGAGATGCGCGTGCGTCAGCAGAATGGCGCCAATCGTGTCGAGGTTCTTGGCGATCGGCAACCGGTTGTTGGCTTCGCTTTCGCGGCCGCCTTGGAAGAGCCCGGCGTCGACGAGCACCGACGCGGCCGCCGTTTGCACCAGGTATGCCGAACCGGTGACTTCACCTCCGGCGGCGCCGAAGAGTTGGATTTTCATTGGGTTCGGTTTTCAGGGTTCAGGGTTCAGGGTTCAGGGTTCAGTGTTCAGGGTTCAGTGTTCAGTGTTCAGCGATAGGGAGAACGGCGCAGGGTGAGCAGGACCGACGGCCTTCAGTCTCGCGACTCACGCCTCGGGATGTCACAGGGGGGGCCAGAATAAGATTGTCCGGGAATTTGCGTCCTAACCGTCCTAAGCGGCTGTCAAAAGTGGTTAAGTCTTTTCGCAGCAACGATTTATTTTAGGACGCAAATTCTAAAACCGTTGCGTCCTAGATCGTCCTAAGCGTGGTTTTGCGTCCTAAGCGATCGACCTCGCGCGAAGCAGGGGCCTCGCGCCAAAGCGCGAAGGCGCAAAGAATTCAGGTTGTCTGTTTGTCCGCAGATTTCGCCGGTCGCGCAGATTGGGGAGAGGCTGCGACAATGATTTCTCATCTGTGCAATCCGGTGTGCCAGGCAAAGCCTGGTTGTTCTTGTCAGTTGAAAGGTACTGATCATGGCACTTGCTCGTTCACCAT
>JAIESQ010000014.1 GCA_019745975.1 Pirellulales bacterium | reverse complement strand
CATGGTGAACGAGCAAGTGCCATGATCAGTACCTTTCAACTGACAAGAACAACCAAGCTTTGCCTGGCACACCGGAGAACGCGGAGTACTGTTAGCCGCGGAATCCTTGATTTCGCATACTTTGCGCCTTAGCGCCTTGGCGCGAGAGTATTACTTCTCTTCCTTCGTCTTATCCGCTTTCGTTTTTTCTTCCTTCGCGCGTTTGGTCACCAGTACGCGCAGGCCGTCGATATCCAGTTTGCCCGTCGCACCCAGCAGCCCCACGCGGCAGATCGCCTCGCGGGCGTTGATGGGGACGGCGAACCGCTTGCTCTGTTCTTTCCAGGCGAACGTGCCCGACCAGGGGCCGAGGTTGACTTCGGCGATCGGGTTGCGGACCTCGTCGTAGAAGCAGAGCACCAGATCGGCCGCTTCACGCTGCGGGCCGGGGCGCACCTCCTGAGCTTGCACCCAGGCCTGCAAGCCGATCTCGCGCACCTGGCGGCCATCGATGCCCATGCCTTGCAGGGCCGCGCTGTTGCGGCCGGGCAAGCTGTTGTCGAAGCGAATGAACTGTTTGCCGTCGGGGGCCTGCTTGTCGGCGATCACCTCGCTTAGCCGCTGGTAGTGCCAGCCGACGGCGGCTGCTGGTTCGCCGATGACTTCCTCGAAGCTGCCGTTCTGGAACGTGGGGTTGGCCGGATCGGGCAGGACCTGGCGCTGCTCCTCGGCCGCGCCGGTCATGGGGACAAACAGCGTAGGCAAGAGCGCCGATTGTTCGAGCTTGCCATCCTTCTTGGTGAACAGGTAGAGCGTCTGCTTGTAGCGCTCGCCGAGCGGCACCAAGAGCCGCCCTCCTTCGCGGAGTTGATCGACGAGCGGTTGCGGCACATTTTCCGGTGAACAGGTGACGATGATCTTGTCGAACGGCGCGGCCTCGGCCCAGCCCTTGTATCCGTCGCCGATGCGGGTGTGCACGTTCTTGTACTTGAGCCGTTTGAGGGTCCGCGCGGCGCGGCGGCCGAGGGGCTCCTGGATCTCGATCGTGTAGACATCCTTGACGACCGGGCTGAGCATGGCGGCCTGATAGCCGCTGCCGGTGCCGATCTCGAGCACCACGTCGGTCGGCTTGGGTTCGAGCTGTTCGGTCATGTAGGCGACGATGAACGGCGGCGAGATCGTCTGCCCTTCACCGATCGGCAGGGCCATGTCGAAGTAGGACAGCTCGCGCTGAGCGGGGGGGACGAACTCGTGGCGCTCGGTGGCGCGGGCGGCGGCGATCACGCGCGGGTCTTTGACGCCCGCCTTGACGATTTCTTCGTCAACCATGTGGTTGCGGAGCTCGGCGTAGTTGAGCTTGCCGAACGGGGTGTTCTGCGCGGCGGCGCGATGCGCCGGGATGAACGTGGCGGCCACGAATAAAACCGCTACCAGCAGCGGGGCAAGAAAGCCAGTCGCAGACAGTACCGCGCGGTGCATATAGAAAAACCTCGGTCGGCGGGTGGTCTTCGGCTGGGGAGGCACCGTCAAATGTGTCATAATCTTTAGCACTTGGCGAGGAAGGTCGCGAGGAGACGTCGAGAGTTGACCCAGGAAGCGCGCGATCCGCTGGGTGGCACGGACCTCGTCCGTGTCGCGCAGCGACAAGAGGATTTTGTGTTGCGGCGCGGTTCGTTACGTCAAGATTCTACAGTCGACCTCTTGTGCCTGCGGCACCCCGACTGGGTCGGGGCCACCCTAACGACGACCCTTGGCTCAGGAATCTGAAAGAAGCTCGACGATGACGCCCGCGACGCTCAAGCAGTATCTCGTCGACCGCGTGCTGGCCAAAGTGCAGACGCCGGCCCAGTATCTCGGCGGCGAATGGAATATCGTCCGCAAGGAGCCAGGGAGCACGCGCGGCCGGTTGGTGCTGGCCTTTCCCGACACGTACGGCATCGGCATGAGCCATCACGGCTTGCAAGTGCTGTACACGCTGATGAACGCGCGGAGCGACTGGGCCTGCGAGCGGGTCTTCTGCCCTTGGATGGATATGGAGGCGCAGCTCCGCGAACATGGGCTGCCGCTGTACACGCTGGAGACGTTTACGCCGGTCGGCGATTGCGACGTGATCGGATTCAGCCTGCAGTACGAGATGTCATATACCAACATCCTGACGATGCTCGACCTGGCGGGTCTGCCGCTGCACGCCGACCAGCGCACGGCCCGGCAGCCGCTGGTGATTGCTGGGGGGCCGTGTACGCAGAACCCCGAGCCGCTAGCGCCGTTTGTCGACTTGTTTGTCACGGGCGACGGCGAGCCGAGCTTGCCGGCGATCTGCGACGCCTGGCTCGAAGCGCGCGAGGAGCTGGCGGCGCGCGAAGGGCTGGCCGACGGCGAGCGGGGTCGGCAGCAGCGCGAAGGGCTGCTCGCGCGGTTGGCCGCGCATCTGCCGTTCGCCTATGTGCCGCGATTCTATGAGCCCGAGTATCTGCCTGACGGGCGGCTGGTGGCGCTCAATCGCACGCGCACCGACGTGCCGGAAACGATCGAGCCCTCGGTGATCGACGACTTGGACGGCATTCCGCTGCCGGTGCGGCCGGTGGTGCCGTATGTCGAGTGCGTGCATGACCGGATCGCCATCGAGATCATGCGCGGCTGCCCTTGGCAGTGCCGGTTCTGCCAGAGCACGGTGATCAAGCGGCCGCTGCGGATTCGCGAAGTCGAGACGATCGTGCAAGGCGCGCTCGAGAGCTACCACAACACGGGCTTCAACGAGATCTCGCTGCTGAGTTTGTCGACGAGCGATTATCCGCACTTCGAGCAATTGATCACGCGGATGAAGGAAGTGTTCGTGCCGCTGGGGGTTTCAGTGGCGGTGCCGAGCCTGCGGGTGAACGAGCAGCTCAAGAGCGTGGCGGCGCTGTTGTCGACCGATCGGCATTCGGGGCTGACGCTTGCGCCCGAGGTCGCGCGCGACGACATGCGCGAGCAGATTCGCAAGAAGATCAAAAACCAGGACTTGTACGATGGCTGCCGCGTGGCGTTCGGCAACGGGTTTCGCCGCGTGAAGCTGTACTTTTTGTGCGGGCTGCCGGGGGAGCGGCCGGTCGACCTGGATGGCATTGTGGAGATGGCCGAAACGATCTCGCAGATTGGCCGCGAAGTGACGGGGCGCCCCGCCGAGGTGACCGCCAGCGTGTCGAATTTCGTGCCCAAGGCGCATACGCCGTATCAGTGGAACGGCATGCAGACGCGCGATTACTTCCGCTGGGCTCACGACTACCTGCACAAGCAGAAGCGGAGCCGGAGCGTGAAGATCAAGTGCCATCACGTCGAGACGAGCCTGCTGGAAGGGATCATGAGCCGGGGCGACCGGCGGATTGCCGGCATGATCGAAGCAGCCTGGCGGGCCGGCGCGCGGTTCGACGGCTGGACCGAATGCGCAAGGCCGCAGTTGTGGTGGGATGCGATCGCCGCGGCGGGCGTTGATCTGGAGGCGGCGCTGCACACGCCCTACCCTGTGGCGAGCAAGTTGCCGTGGGATCACTTGAACGTGAAGAAGGGACGCGCGTATCTGGAGAAGGAGCAGGGTCGCGCGGTGCTGCAACTGGCGGCGATGGCCGACGCGCGGTAGACGGGTGGATTGTCGTCGCGCAAGATTCAGCGGTCGACGGCGAGCGTGGGCCGATGGCGTCGCAACTCGGAGATCCCATTGTCGGTGACCCTGGTGCCACGAAGATTGATCCGTTGAAGCGACGGCAGGCTGACGAGTGCCGCAAGGCCTTTGTCCGTCACGTCGTTGTAGCTCAGGTCAAGCACTTCGAGGCGCGCCAAGCCGCTGAGGTGCACCATTCCGGCGTCGGTAAGTTTGTTGTCACTCAGATTAAGCTCGGCGAGGTTCGACAAATGTTCGAGTGGTGATCGCTTCTTGGCCAGTCCTGCATCGTCGAGGCCCACCAGGAAGGCGGAGCCGCCTCCTGGAAAGTGGATATGTGCCCCATCCGGCGGAAACGAGACGCGAGCCACCGATTTGAAGAGCCACAGTCCATCTTGTCCCACAACGCGACGTAGCCACGCTGGCGTGTCATCGCGCCATTGTACGGCAACACCTTCGTCGGCGATCTCGGCCGCGGCTGCTTGTTCACGCGCGTAACGACGCGATTCGCTGCTCCAGAACGCGAAGAGCGCCGCGCAACCAGTAACCAGCACCAACAGCGTTCGCAGCCCAAAGCGCAACCAGCGGCGCGGGGCGGGTTTTCGCTGCTCATCGAAACTGACGTCGCTGGTCATGGCCGCAATTCCCTAGTCGAATTCGTTCAGCGTAAGGTTCGGTCGAGTCGCTGCAATACTCGTCTGAACAATTGTCTGGACAATCATTGCCGGGACGGGTTACAATCGCCCTTATGAGCACCGCCGCCAAGCGCCCCCCTGCCCTGCCCCGCCGCCGCGCCGCCACGAAAGCGGCGGCGAAAAACGGTCAGGCCCCCCGCAAATCACGCCAGCGCCGGTTCGACTCCCCCCAGCAGCAGGCCTACCTCAATCTCTGGCGAACCTACGACCGGCTGCGGACCCTGGAAGACGAGCTCTTCGCGCGCCACGACCTGACCGCCCAGCAATACAACGCGCTGCGCTTGTTGCGGGCCGCGTACCCCGATCCGGTCGCCACGCTCACGTTGGCCGGGAGGTTGATCTCCCGCGCGCCTGATATCACGCGGCTGGTCGACAAGCTCACTGAGCGCGGGCTGGTGGCCCGCGATCGCCGGCCGGAAAACCGCCGCGTCGTGGAGGTCTCGATCACGGCGGCAGGGCTGGCGCTGCTCGACCGCCTGGCGGCGGAAGTTCGCGAGTGTCACGAGCGGCAACTGGGGCACTTGAAGGCGGGTGAGCTCAAGCAGCTTGTCGCGCTCTTGCACAAGGCGCGCGGGCCGCACGAAGAGCAAGGCAGTATCTGGAGCACGTAACGTCGGCATTCAGGATCAGCGACCATGATTTCCACAGATACGAAGCATCCCCAGGTGATCGTCATCGGCGGCGGGCCAGCCGGCTCGACCGCGTCGACCTTGATCGCGCAGCAAGGGCATCGCGTGACCTTGTTCGAGCGCGAGAAGTTCCCGCGGTTTCATATCGGCGAGTCGCTGATTCCCGACACCTATTGGGTGCTCAAGCGGCTGAATATGCTCGACAAGCTGCGCCAGAGCGACTTCGTCAAGAAATACAGCGTGCAGTTCGTCGGCTCGAGTGGCCGGTTGTCGGAGCCGTTCTACTTCATGCAGCACCGCCCGCACGAATGCTCGCAGACCTGGCAAGTGCTGCGGAGCGAGTTCGACGAAATGATGCTCAACAACGCCCGCGAGCATGGCGTCGACGTACACGAAGGGGTGCGGGTGCTCGAAGTGCTGTTCGAGGGCCAGCGCGCCGTCGGCGTGAAGATTCAGGACGAGCACGACCAGGTGCGCGAAGTGCGGGCCGGCGTGGTGATCGATGCCAGCGGGCAGAGCCACTTAATTGCCAGCCGCTTCAACTTGCTGGAGAAAGACCCGGCGCTCAAGAAGGGCGCGCTCTGGACCTATTTTCAGGGTGCCTACCGCGACAGCGGCCAGGATGAAGGGGCCACGTTGGTGCTGCAAACCAAGAATCGCCAGGGCTGGTTCTGGTACATCCCGCTGCACAACGATATCGTCAGCGTGGGCATCGTTTCGTCGTTCGAATACTTGTTCGACAAGAGCCGCGGCGATCACGCCACGATCTACCAACAGGAGCTCGACAACTGCCCCGCGTGCAAGGAACGGGTGTCGATCGGCCGGCAGGCATCGGGCTTTTACGCGACGAAAGACTATTCGTATCGCGCCCGAGAGTGGGCCGGCGATGGTTGGGTGCTGGTGGGGGACGCCTTCGGGTTCTTGGACCCGCTCTATTCGTCGGGCGTGCTGTTGGCACTGAAGTCGGGGCAATTGGCGGCCGACGCCGTGAGTGAAGGGTTGGCCAACGGCGATACGTCGAAGGCGCAGTTGGGCAAGTGGGGGCCCGACTTCGCGCGCGGCATGGAGCGCATGCGGCGGCTGGTGTGCGAGTACTACGATGGCTTCAGCTTCGGCCGCTTTGTGAAGAAGCACCCGGACCTCAAGGGGCACATCACCGACCTGTTGATCGGCAATTTGTTCACCGACGAGGTAGACGATGTGGTGGCGCCCATGGACACGATGCGCCGCGAGATGAACATGAGCCCCTCGGCGGTGGAGTGACGTCAAGGAGCTCTCCGAAGCCTTGCGGGGAGGGGCTGAGTTGGGTGGCACGGACCCTGTCCGTGTCGCGCAGCGACAAGAGGAAGGTGTGTTGCGTCATCGCTCGCTAAACCTCGATTTCACATCGGACCTCTTGTGCCTACGGCACCCCGATAAGATCGGGGCCACCCAACGGAGCCCTTTGAGCCTCGCATGACGGCCGACGACTTCATCCTGTTTCTCGTGCAGATCGCCGTGATGCTGGCGTGCGGGCTGGGGTGCGGGCACGTCATGCGGCGGCTGCATCAGCCGGCCGTGTTGGGCGAGATGCTCGGCGGCATTCTGCTCGGCCCGACAGTGTTCGGCTGGCTCGCGCCGGAGTTGCAGGCACAGCTTTTTCCCGCGGCCGGCGACGTCGCCTTGTTGCGCGGAGGGGCCATTAAGCTTGGGATGTTGTTCTTTCTGTTTGTGGTGGGACTGGAGATCGATCTCGGCCAGTTGGCGCAGCATGGCACCACGGCCTTTCTGATCGGCGTGATTGGCACGCTGGTGCCCTTGGCCTGCGGCGTGGCCGTGGTCTACCTCCTGCCTGACCTGTGGGGCCAGCAAGCGCAGGCACATCGGCTGGCGTTCGGGTTGTTCATCGGCGCGGCGCTGGCGAACACGGCCAATCCAGTGCTCGCGCGCATTCTGATGGAACTCGGCCTGTTGCGCGATCGGCTCGGCGCGCTACTGATGACCGCCACGACGATCGACGATCTGATGAGCTGGTCGCTGTTGGCGGCGATCTTCAGCGTGTTCACGCCGCCCGGTTCGTCGCTGGGCGAATCGGCCGTTGTGTCGGGCGATCTGCAGAGTAGCGCCCTGTCGCTCGTGTGGGTGTTGCTGTTCTTCGCGGGCACGCTCGTCCTGGGGCGGTTCGTGGCAATGCCGGCGCTGCGTGTTGCCCGACGGCACGCGGTGTGGCCGAGTGGATTCATCGGCCTGGCGACGATCCTGGTGTTGCTGTCGGCGGCCGTGGCCGAGCGGATCGGCGTGCATGCGTTTCTCGGTCCGTTTCTGCTCGGCTTGTCGTTGGCTCCCAGCGACCAGGAACGCAGTGAAGCCTACGAGGCGATGAACCAGTTCGTACTGAGTTTTTTCGTGCCGATCTATTTCGTGTCGATGGGGCTGACGACAAATTTCGTGACGAGTTTCGATTTCGCGCTGCTAGCGACGGTGCTCGTGGTCGCGTCGGTCAGCAAGATCGGCAGCGTCTACGCGGCGGCGCGGCTGAGTCGGCTGCCGTCGCGCATCTCGTGGGCCGTGGCCTGGGGAATGAACGCGCGCGGCGCGATCGGCATCATCCTAGCGTCGCTCGGCCGGGAGCAAGGAGTGATCGACGAGCCAACGTATGTCGCGTTGGTGGTGATGGCGCTGGTGACGTCGTTGGTGGCGGCCCCCGCCATGCGGCACTGGCTCGAGCCCCCAGGCACGGTCGCGCCCGCGACGCGCGAACTGGTCGACGCGTAGTACGACGTGTGCGGATTGCGACGACCTGGCAAGGTCGTGGCGCTATCGATCTGTTCCCATTCGCCCAACGCATGCTGCCCTGCTGGCCAGGTTGCCGGCGCCCGCTGAATAAGCCATATTTCTCGGAGATCAGGAGCATCGCGCCGCGCGCAGGGAGACGGTGAGCCAGGAGCGCCAGCGGTGCGCGTGCGCCGCGCGATCGCATACCATACGCCCGGCGTAAATCCTCGAACGGGATGCTTCCTTGCCAAGGCGGCCAACCATGGGCGAAGATGCGCGGCTGGGCGATCTGCTCTTGCGCTGGGAGCGCAACCTCCGCAAGGGAACGCAGGTCTCGCCTGAAGAGCTGTGCCGCGATTGCCCCGAGTTGCTCGATACCTTTCGCGAGCGATTGGCCGCGCTCGGCGAAGTTGAAACGTTGGGCGAAACCGTCGATCGCAGCGCAAACTCGAGCGTCGACGATGGGCCGCGCCCCGCGGGCGATCTGCCGACGGCCCCTTCGCTACCGGGCTACGAGATTCTCGGCGAGCTCGGCCGCGGCGGCATGGGGATCGTCTACAAGGCGCGGCAGATCGGGCTCAATCGACTGGTCGCTATCAAGATGGTGCTTTCGGGCATCCATGCGTCACCCACGGCCCTGTCGCGGTTTCGTGTCGAAGCCGAGGCGGTGGCGCGCTTACAGCATCCGAATATCGTCCATATCTACGACATCGGCAGCAAGGATGGCTGCCCGTACTTCACGCTGGAGTTTGTCGAAGGAGGGAGCGTCGACCGGCTGCTCATCGACGGGCCGTTGGAGTATCGCGACGCGGTTCTGCTGGCCGAAGGGGTGGCGCGCGGGCTGCATCACGCGCACGAGCGGGGGATCGTGCATCGCGACTTGAAGCCGGCGAACGTGCTCTTGTCGGGACCCGACGCGCCGCTGGAAGACGGCAGCGGATTGGGCATCCCGAAGCTCACCGACTTCGGACTGGCCAAGCGACTCGAAGGGGAAGTGCAGCTTACGCGCGTCGGCTCGGTGATGGGCACTCCCTCGTACATGGCGCCCGAGCAGGCGCTGGGCGAAACCGAGAACATCGGCCCGGGGACCGACGTCTACGGGCTGGGGGTGATTCTCTACGAGATGCTCACGGGGCAGCCGCCGTTTGTCGGTCGCAATGATGTTGAGACCGTGCAGATGGTCGTCTCCGACGATCCGGAGCCGATCAGCGAGTTGCGTCACGATTGCCCCGCGCACCTGGAGCAAATCGTCTCGAAGTGCCTGGAGAAGGAACTCGCCGATCGCTATCCGACGGCCAAGAGTGTGGCCGACGATCTGCACCGCTACTTGAATGGTCAACCTCCTTTGTTGGGGGCTAACAGCGGCGACAAGACCGCCCTGCTGCGCCGCACCAGTGCTCGCCAGCGCTCGCGTTTGCCCGTGAGCGGAGCCACGCGTCCCAGCGCACGGCCCAAGGTGATCCGCCGGGTGGAAGCCGCGCGGCGACGTTCGCGGCGGCTGTTCGTCGGGTCGGTGATCGCCGGCTTCGGCGGCTGTGTGGCGGCCGCTATTGGCATCCAGTGGTGGCCCCACAGCGCCGCGCCGACTGCCGTGGGCGCGGATCTCCCGTCGATCAAAGTGGGCGTGCTGCACTCGCTGTCGGGCACGATTGCCATTAGCTCGGCGCCGGTGGTCGACGCCACGCTCATGGCCATCGACGAAGTCAACGCCGCGGGCGGACTATTGGGCCGCAAGGTCGAAGCGGTCGTCCGCGACGGCAAGTCAGACTGGGACGCATTCGCCGCCGAGGCCGAGCGGTTGATCACCGTCGATGATGTTTCGGTGATCTTCGGCTGCTGGACCTCCGCGGCGCGTAAGAGCGTCAAGCCGGTCGTCGAGACCAACAATCACCTGCTCGTTTATCCGCTGCAGTACGAAGGGCTCGAAGAGTCGCCCAACATTCTCTACGTCGGCGCCGCGCCGAACCAGCAGATCATTCCGGCGGTACGGTGGTGCTACGCCTTCCTCGACAAGCGACGCTTCTTTCATGTCGGGTCGGACTACGTCTTCCCGCGGGCGGCCCACGAGATCATCAAGGATCAGTTGAAGTCGATGGGCCAGGCCGAGCTGGTGGGCGAGGCCTTCCTGCCGCTGGGGGCGATCGAAGTCGAGCGGGTGGCGCAGCAGATCGTCAAAGCGCAGCCCGACGTGATCCTCAACACGGTCAACGGCGACACGAACGTGGCCTTGTTCCGGGCGCTGCGCGCGGCCGGCATCCGGCCCGACAAGGTGCCGGTCCTGTCGTTCAGCCTGACCTCGAACGAGCTGTCGAGCCTCAACTCGGCGGCGACGACCGGCGACTACGCGGCCTGGAGCTACTTTCCGGCGATCGAACGGCCGACGAACCAGAAGTTCCTCGAAGCGCTTTCCTACAACTTCAACGGACAGCGCAAAGCGACCGATCCGATGGTCGCCGCCTACGTGGGGGTCAAACTGTGGGCCCAAGCGGTCGCCGCCGCCGGCACGGACGACGTCGCCACCGTGCGTGAGGCCCTGAAGAGTCAGCGCATCGACGGGCCGGCCGGAAACGAGTGGGTCGACCCGGCCACGATGCATGTCGCACAGACGGCGCGCATCGGCCGGCTACAGGCCAACGGCGAGTTCGAGATCATTTGGAGCTCCGTCTCGCCGGTAGCGCCGCAGCCCTTCCCCGATAGTCGCTCGCGGGCCGATTGGGAAGCGCTACTTGACTCGCTCTACCAAGGCTGGGGTGGACATTGGGCGCCTGTCGACGCCGACTAACGGGCACCCCCCTGCAGCGCGACAAGTCGCGATAACGCGCACTCGCCGGACCGTTGGCTAGCGGTTATCTTGCATGTTTGCCCGCCAATCCGCGCCACGCGCCAAGCAGGCTAGACACCTCTATCCGAAGCAAGTGACGTCATGCTCCGTCGTCTCGTGCGCATTTCCGTCGCCGTGATTTTAGGTCTGGCCCTGCTGGTGGGCGGAACCGTCTTCTGGGGATACCGCCAGCTCGCAGGCAGCTTGCCGCAGCTCGATGGACAACTCGCGCTGGCTGGCCTGTCGGCGCCAGTCCGCGTCGAGCGCGATCAACTCGGCGTGCCGACCATCACCGCGCGCAGCCGTGTCGACCTGGCTTTCGCCACGGGCTTTTGTCACGGACAGGACCGGTTCTTTCAGATGGATTTGTTGCGCCGCGTGGCGGCGGGCGAACTGGCCGAGTTGGTGGGAAGCGCCGTGGTCGACGCCGATCGCCAGCATCGCATCCACCGCTTTCGTTGGCGCGCCCAGCAAGTGGTCGAAGCGCCCCACACGCGCGACGACCGCGAGTTGCTCGAAGCGTATGCCAATGGGGTGAACGCGGGCGTGAAGTCGCTTAAGAAGAAGCCGTTCGAGTACTACGTCTTTCGCACCGAGCCGCAACCGTGGCAAGTCGAAGACAGCGTGCTGGTGCTCTATGCGATGTATCTCGATCTGCAAGGAAGCGACCCTGTCGATGAAAGGGCGTTAGGGCTATTGCACGACCGCCTGCCGGGTTCGCTGTATGAGTTTCTCACTCCGCTAGGGACCGAGTGGGATGCGCCGCTCGAAGGCGCACCGCTGGAAGTCGCGGCCATTCCCAGCGCCGAAGTGTTCGACCTACGCGCGACGCCGGCCGTGAATCCGCCAGCCGACGAACCGGCGGCCGAACCCGCGCGGGCTGCCGCGGCCGGCGAGCGCGACAATGCGGCGGCGCGGTTCGCCAAGGCCTTTTTCCGCGTCGACCGCGACGAGGAGTGTCGGCCGGGGAGCAACAACTGGGCGATGGCCGGCGCGCGCTCGAAACATGGTGGCGCGATTGTCGCCAACGACATGCACCTTGGGATTCGCGTGCCCCACATCTGGTATCGCGCGCGATTTGTCTGGAGCGACGCGGGGGGCACCGAGCGGTCGATCACCGGAGTCACGCTGCCTGGGACGCCGGCGATGGTCGTGGGGAGCAACGGCCACATCGCCTGGGGCTTCACGAACAGCGAGGGGGACTGGTCCGACCTGGTAATGGTCGAAGTTTCGGCGGATAACCCCGAGGAATACCTCACGCCCGACGGTCCGCGCCGCTTTGAGCACGCGACCGAACTGATCAAGGTCAAGGGAGGCGCCGAGCAGCCGCTGGAGATCGTGTCGACAATTTGGGGCCCGATCGTGGCCCGCGACGCGGAGAACCGCCCGCTAGCCCACCGCTGGGTGGCGCACGACGTCGACGGCGTGAACCTGGGCTTGCTGCGGATGGAGAATGTCGACGATCTCGACGCGGCGCTGGCGCTGGCCACACAGTGCGGTTCCCCGCATCAGAACTTCGTTGTCGGCGATCGCACGGGGCGGATTGCCTGGACGATTATCGGGCGGATGCCGCGGCGGGTCGGCTTCGACGGCCGGCTGCCGACCTCCTGGGCCGATGGTTCGTGCCGCTGGGATGGCTGGCGATCGCCCGACGAGTATCCGAAGTTTGTCGATCCGCCCGATGGCCGGATCTGGACCGCGAACGCGCGCGTCGTTGGGGGCGACAATCTCGCGCGCATGGGTGACGGCGGCTACGACCTGGGGGCGCGTGCCCAGCAAATTCGCGACGACCTGGCGGCGCTCGACAAGGTCGACGAACAAGACATGCTTAAAGTGCAGTTGGACGATCACGCGGTGTTTCTGGAGCGCTGGCAGAAATTGCTTTTGGACACGCTCACCGACGAAGCGCTCGCCGAACGCCCCACGCGCCGCGAGTTTCGCGAGCAGGTCGAAAAGTGGGGGGGGCGCGCGGCGATCAATTCGGTGGGCTATCTGCTGGTGCGCGACTGGCGGCGCGAGGTGCTGCGCCGCGCGGTCGATCCGCTGGTGGCCAAGGCCAAAGAGGTCGATCGCGATCTAAACATGATGCGCTTGGAGCGGATCGAGGGTCCGGTCTGGCGATTGGTGACGCAGCAGCCACGCCATTTGCTCGATCCCAAGTATTCGAATTGGGAGGCCTTGTTGCTGAGCGCGGTCGACACCGTGTACGTGGAGCAGACCGCCGCGGGTGGCTCGCTGGCCAATCGGACCTGGGGCCAGCGCAACACCACGCGAATTCAGCATCCGCTCAGCATCGGCGAGCCCCGACTGGGACGCTGGCTCGACATGCCGGCTGAGCCATTGCCCGGCGATAGCGCCGATCTGCCGCGCATTCAGACGCCCACTTCGGGCGCCTCGCAGCGGATGGCGGTCTCGCCAGGGCACGAAGACAAGGCGTACCTCCACATGCCCTGCGGTCAGAGCGGACATCCACTGTCGCCGCATTACGACGATGCGCACCGCGCCTGGTGCGATGGGAAGCCGACGCCGTTTTTGCCCGGGGCGACGGCGCATACGCTGGAACTGCGCCCGGCAAGCTGAACGGCCGCGCTGGAGCGTGCCGCTGCGCGGTACCGGCAGGGCCAGGCGTGTTAGACTAGAAGCAGTTTCAAAACCAGCATTGAACCGGCGTCGAGTGCCACTGCAAGAAGCGTCTAGCAGTGCCCTATCGAACTTTGCACTGCTGGGCAAGCCAGCAGTGGCACCCAAACAAGGTTTTTGAAACTGCTTCTCACCAAATGAATTGCACGGAGTCATTTGCCATGAACGCTCGCCGCGCGCTGGCATCGCGGTTCTTTGCGGCGCTGGCGGCATTGATGTTCTCGGTCGGCCAGATCCTCGCGCAGCCGGCCGAAGCGCCGCCGGGGATGGTCTGGATTCCGCCTGGCGAGTTCACGATGGGGAGCGACGATCCGGAAGCCTGGCCCGGCGAAGGTCCGCTCCACAAAGTGAAGCTCGACGGCTATTGGATCGACCAGACCGAAGTCACCAACGCCCAATTCGCCGAGTTCGTCAAAGCAACAAAGTATGTAACGACCGCTGAGCGCAAGCCCGATTGGGAAGAGCTCAAGAAGCAACTACCCCCCGGCACTCCCAAGCCGGCCGACGAGGTGCTTGTCGCCTCTTCGCTGGTGTTTCGCGCGCCGCCCGGGCCGGTGCCGCTCGACGACGTGTCGCAATGGTGGTCGTGGACAGCCGGCGCCGACTGGCGCCATCCCGAGGGGCCCGATAGTTCGCTCACAGGTCGCGAGAACCACCCCGTGGTGCACGTCTCGTGGGACGACGCGGTCGCTTACGCCAAGTGGGCCGGCAAGCGCTTGCCGACGGAAGCCGAATGGGAGCGCGCCGCCCGCGGCGGACTCGAGCGTATGCCGTTCGTGTGGGGCGATGAGCCCGTCTCCGACGCGCGGCCGCAAGCGAACATCTGGCAGGGGAACTTTCCGAACGAGAACACCAAGCGCGACGGCTACATGCGCACGGCGCCGGTCAAGACGTTTCCGCCCAACGGCTTCGGCCTGTACGACATGGCCGGCAATGTTTGGGAATGGTGCAGCGACTGGTTCCGGCTCGATACCTATCGGCTGCAGGTGGTCGCGACCAAGGGGGGCGTGATCGTCAATCCGACTGGGCCAGCGCAGAGCTTCGATCCGGCCGAGCCGTATGCTCCCAAGCGCGTGCACCGCGGCGGCTCGTACTTGTGCAACGCGACGTATTGCAGCAGCTACCGCCCTGGCGCGCGGCGCGGCACCACACCCGATTCGAGCATGGGGCATTTGGGCTTCCGCTGCGTGTCGACGCCGGATTTGTGGAAGGCGCAACAGGCGCGGGCGGCGGCGAAATAGCGTCGCGCGTCAGATCCCTGCCCCGGCCGAAAACTCCAGTTCCACATCGAGCGGGCGGCGGCTGTTCTCTTCGGCGAACCAGGCCATGTCGTACATCAGTGTCTGCGCGTCGGCACTGCCAGCCTGCACGCGCTGCGTTGCCGCCACGCGCACCGCGCACGGCCGGCTGTGATGGATCAGGTAAACGCCATTGAGCGGGTCGTGCTCGAGCGGTTGCACCGCTCCGCGCGACGAAATGGCGCGGGCGAGAATAGTGCGTGGCCCTGGTTCACCGGTTTCCCAGAGGTACTCCCACAGCGACCAGGAGTAGCGCGCGCTGGGCCCGATCAGTTCGGCCGAAGTCCAGGAGTTGCCGCCGTCGGTGCTGATTTCGACGCGCGCCACGGCGTCGTCTCCGGCCCAGGCGACGCCGAACACGCGGTTGGTGCCCAAGCCCAACACGTCTCCTGTTCGCGGGCGAATGATCTCGGATTTGATGGACATCGGGCCGACGATTACGCGCTCGCGCCCTGCGCCGGTCTCGCGCTGGACCGTGTACTTGGTCGATTGGAAGTAGCCGGCGAAGGGACGATCGATCGCGGCGATTCTCGTGAGCCATTTGACGCTGGCGACACCGTACCAACCGGGCACGAGCAGCCGCGCCGGCGCGCCGTGATTCGGCTCGAGCAACTCGCCGTTCATGCGCGTCGCGATCAGGGTGTCGCGATCGAGGGCCTTCGCGCGCGGCAGGCTGCGCGCGAAGGGCATTTCGTCGGGATGATCAGCTTCGCGGCCGCGATCGGCCCCTTCGCAAAGCACTTCGCTGGCGTCGGCCGACAAACCGGCTTCCTCCAGCAGCAGCCCCAGCGGTACGCCGGTCCACTCGGCGTGCCCGACGGCGCCGGCGCCCCATTGCACACCGTGCGCGTGCGGCGTCAGGAACGAGCGTCCGTTGCCGGCGCATTCCATTGTGGCGAAGACGGTGCGCTCGGGCATGGCGGCGAGCTGTTCCCAGGAGATGTCGAGCGGCCGGCCGACAAGCCCACCGATCGACAGCCGCCACGTATCGCGGTCAATCGCTGGGACGCCGAAGTGGTTGCGCACGAAGAACAGCCGATTGGAGGTTACCCAACTGCGCAGCGATTCGAGCGGCGTCTCGCTGTTCTCGGGCTCGGCGGTGACGACGTGTCGCTGTTCGATCATGGTGATGCTCGCAAGTTGGGTTGGTGCCGGCGATCGCCGCCAAGCTAGATGCCCGCCGCGTCGCTGAATTCCAAGAGCATAGCTTCCTGGCCGCGAACGTTGTCGGTCAGCGAGTAGGTGCCCATGAAGCGCAAGGGCGGCGTGTAGACGTGCAAAGTCACGAGGTCGGCGGCGCCGGCCTGCAGGTTCGAGACCTGGTGCAGATCGTGGTCGAGGCTGCCGATGACCGACCCCGGCGGACATTCGCGCGAGCCGGTGGCGAAGACCAGGCCGTTGGCGGAGAACTTGAACTGCGTTTCGGTCATCGTGCCGCGCAGCACGCGCACTCCACAGCTTGAGCCGAGGTGATCGTGAATCGGCGAACGCTGCCCGTTGAGCCAGCAGAGTACCAGCAGGTTGTACCAGGGCCCCGCGGCGACGAGATTGCGGGCGTAGTGCTGCTGGCTGAACTGCATCCATTCGTGTAGTTCGTCGCAGTCGATCGCTAGCTCGGCTAGGCGCGCCGTGAGCTGGTCAATGGGGGCGCGATCGTCCAAACGATCGAGATATTCGACCAGCGGCGCGAGACAAGTGACCATGGCCCGATAGCTCCGCGGTCCCAGGACGGTTTCCCTTGATCCTAATCCCGGTCGCGGCCCTGGCAAGCAAGGCGCTAGGATAGCTGTGTCGGCGAGACGCCAGCCCCTACAATGTGGCGAAACAGCAACGCCGGAGCTGCAATGTGCGGTCACGCGAATTCCGCGGCGCAGCAGGTTTGCGTTACCGTCTAGGCGGCATCGGATGAGGATCGCGTGAAGCAAATGCTTTCGGCCGACCAGTTGCGCGAGGGGGTCATGCGCATGGCCGGCCAGATCAACCAGCGCTATGGCCGCCGCCCGCTAACGATTGTCGGCGTCTTGACCGGCAGCATCGTCTTGCTGGCCGACTTGATTCGCCAGCTCGAAATGCCGCTGCGCATCATGCTCGTGCAGGCGCGCAGCTATCGCGGTCGTTCGATCGCCCCGGGCCCGCTTTACGTCGACGCCAGCTCGCTCGTCGACTTGCGTGGACAAGACGTGCTGATCGTCGACGACATTTACGACACGGGGCGCACGCTCGAAGAACTGATCTCGCTCGTCGACGCGACGAACCCCGCGTCGGTGCGCGTGGCCGTGCTACTGCGCAAGGTCGGGCGACAGGAGATCGTGCTAGAGCCCGATTGGATCGGCTTCGATATCCCCAACGAATTCGTGGTGGGTTACGGCTTGGATTACGACGGTTTGTACCGCAATCTGCCGTTTCTGGCGGCGCTCGAACCTGCGGAAATCCAGAGCCCCGCGAACGACGGGGAGCCGCGCGCGTGAGCCCACTGCGTGTCGTGCTGGTGACGCGCCGCTTCTGGCCGCTGGTGGGCGGTGCCGAACGCGTGATGGCGAACCTGGCGACTGCGTTGGTCGACGCCGGAGTGTCGGTCACGCTGCTGACCGCGTGCTGGGAACGCACCTGGCCGCGGGAAGTGATTCATCGCGGCGTGCGCGTGGTGCGGCTCGAGCAGCCGGCGCTGCGAGGCTGGGGCACGTTGCGCTATATGCAACGCTTGGCGCGGTGGCTGCGAGACGAGCACCACGAGTTCGATCTTGTCTACGTATCGATGCTCAAGCACGATGCTTACGCGGCGCTCAGCGCGAGCCAACGGGGTGACTTCCCCGTCGTGTTGCGCGCCGAGGGGGCCGGCGCCACGGGGGACGTCGCCTGGCAGCGCGAAGGGCGCTGTGGCGGGCGAATCGCCGCGCGCTGTCGAACGGCAAGCGCGATCGTCGCGCCGAGCCCAGCGATTCAGCAAGAACTGTTGGGCGCCGGCTATCCGTCCACGCGCGTCGAATTGATCCCCAACGCGGTGCCGATCGGACCGCCGCGCGACGGCGATGCGCGTCGCGAAGCCCGGGCGTCGCTGGCCGAGGCGCATCCGCTGTTGAGCCTGCCTGCCGACGCACCGTTGGCCGTGTACACTGGTCGGCTGCACGCGGCCAAGGGCTTGTCGGACCTGATCGCGGCGTGGCGGGTGGTCGATTTAACCTGGCCGGCCGCCCGGTTGTGGATCGTCGGCGAAGGCCCCCAGCGCCGGGCTTTGGCCGAGCAAATCGAAGATCAACAGCTTTCGGGTCGCGTGGTCCTGTGCGGGGCGTTCGACTCGATCGACGACTTTCTGACCGCGGCCGATTGCTTTGTACTACCGTCGCACGAAGAAGGCATGTCACTGGCGCTGGTGGAAGCCATGGCCGCCGGTTTGCCAATCGTCGCCACCGATATCGAGGGAAATCGGCAGCTTGTGCGGCACCAGCAAGAAGGGCTGTTGGCGCCGGTGGGCAATGCGGCGGCGCTGGCCGCTGCCATCGGTCGGCTACTGGCGGATCGGTCACAAGCCGCCGAATTGGGCAATGCCGCGCGACGTCGTGTGGCGGACGAGTTTTCACTGGCTCCCTGGACCGCGCGGCACCTCGAGCTCTTCGAGCGGGTTCTTGCCGAGCACCGCGCTGTTGGGGGACGATGACGCGACACGCTCCGTGCGGAATTGAGTACACGAAGTGACGAAACGCATCCTGCAGATCATCCCGACGCTCGAACGAGGCGGCGCCGAAAAGCAGCTCGCCTTGCTGGCCCGCGGCTTGCCGCGCGACGAGTTCGACGTGCACGTTTGCGCCTTGACGCGATCCGGCCCGTTGCACGCCGAACTTGTGGCGGCGGGCATCCCGGTCACCGTGATCGGCAAACGCTGGAAATTCGATCCCCGCGCCTACCATCAGCTCGAGCGGTTGATCCGGCAATTGCGGCCCGATCTGGTGCAAACCTGGCTGTTCGCGGCCAATAGCTACGGCCGGCTGGCGGCGCAGCGAGCGGGGGTGCCGTGCATCGTCGCCAGCGAGCGCTGCGTCGATCGCTGGAAGGTGTGGCATGAGCTGGCGATCGACCGCTGGCTGGCGCGCAAGACCGCGCGGCTGGTCGTCAACTCGAGCGGAGTCAGCGAGTTCTACATCGAGCATGGATTGCCGACGGAGAAATTCGTCGTCATCCGCAACGGAGTCGAGGCGCCGCCGCCGAACAATGCTCCGCGCGCCGAATTGTTGGCCGAGCTGGGGCTGCCGGCCGGTGCGCGGTTGATCGGCGTCGTGGGGCGGCTCTGGCCACAGAAACGTGTGAAGGACCTGATTTGGGCAGCCGACCTGTTGAAAGTGATTCGCCCGGACGTACACGTGCTGGTGATCGGCGACGGGCCGCAGCGGGCACGGCTGGAGCGCTATCGCGAGGCGGTGCGCATCGCCGATCGCGTTCACTTTCTCGGCGCGCGCGACGACGTGCCGCGATTGATGCCGCATTTCGACCTCTTGTGGCTGGCGAGCAGCTACGAGGGAATGCCCAACTCGATCCTCGAAGCCATGGCGGCTGGCGTGCCGGTCGTTGCGTCCGACATTCCCGGCAATCGCGACCTGGTGGTGTCGGGCGAAACGGGGTACCTGGTGCCAGTGGGGGATCGCGCCGCGTTTGCCACCCGCGCGAACGAACTGTTGGACAACCCTGAGCGTGCCCGGGCGCTGGGCGAGGCGGGCCGCCGCCGTGCCGTTGAGGAGTTCAGCGTGCCGCGGATGATCGAGCGGTTTGTGGCGCTGTATCGCGAGTTGCTGGCATCGGCGAACAACCGTTGATTGCTACATTGCGCCGCGTGCTTTAGCATCGTCGATAGCGATGATGCCGCCGTTGAATCGCGGTTGTGGATCGCGCTTTAGCAGCTTTTTTTGGACTCATCGGAACGCCACGGTTGACACTTTCGCGGAGGGTGACTCGGCGATGCGTTGCAACTCATTTCGAAGCAGGTTGTTCACCCGTCACGTGGAATTGGCCGCGTCGGTGTTCTTACTGACGGCGTTGTCCGGTTGTGGCGGTTCCAGCGAGCCAGAGACGCCGGTAGCCGAAGCCCCCGCGCCGGCGCCTGCGCCAGTTGCTGCCCCGGCGCCCGTCGCGGTGCAGCCTGCCCCAGCGCCAGTCCCTGAGCCGGTATACACACCCCCACCACCGCCGCCACCTAAGATTGAGCGGCCCGCCGACGTGGCGCAGTGGAAGCCCGAGGACTATCGCACCGCGAAAGTCGACGACGACTACCGATTGCTCGACGCGGTAAACAAGCTGGCCGCGGCCAAAGTCGGCGACGAGGAAACCGCCCGACTATTCATTGAGCTGATCCGCTACGAGCCGCCCGCTCCGCCGCCGGCCGAGCCGGCGGCTGGGCCCACTGATCCCGCGGCTGCTGCGGCCACTCCTGCTGCCGAGCCGGGGGCCGCGCCGGTGAATCCGACGGATGCGACGCCGCCAACAACCCCGGTCGTGCCAGGCGCTGCGGCGCCGGCACCACCCACCGATCAGGCCACGCTCGCGCCGCAACCGTTCGCGCCCCCGCCTGTTCCGGTCGCACCTCCGCCACCTCCCAAGCCCCCCAATCAATCGCTGGTGACGGCGCTCGTTGCGGCGCTGGCGACCAACAAAACTGCCGTCGCCGACGAAGCGCTCACGGAATTGCTGCAAGAGAAGATTCCGACTGGCATCAGTCCGCGCATTCTTGGTGAAGCGATCGTGCGCTCGGCGGCCGCCGCGCCGTCGGCCGCGCATGGAGCGTTGCTCTTGAAAGCAGTGATCGAGCCGGAATCGCTGCGACCAGAGGCTGCCGCGGCGGCCCCCGCGCCGGCCCATCCCGTGCCGGGGGTTCCGACCGATACCTACAGCGCCGCCGAGCTGCGCGAAGCCGCGTTTCGCGAGGTGCGTGCCGTCAATTCCCCGGCGCTGCGCATCAAGCTGGCCGAGCACTTCGTCGCGCCGGCGGCCGACGCCAAGTTTCGTGAAATGGTGCGGCCATTGTTGATCGAGCCGAAGCCCGAGAACCTTGGCGCCCAGGTCATCCTGTATGCCGATGGCGAATTGGAACCCAGTCAGCGCACGCAGTTGCTCGGCTATTTCGCCGCGCAGGCGACGTTGGCCGTCGATCGGCTGATCGGCATTCCGGCCAATTTCCAACCGCGCAATCGTCCCGGTGGTGGCATCCCCGGTGGCTTGCCGCCAGGACTGATGAACCTGGCCGTGCCGGGCACGACCACCGAAATGACCGATGAGCTAGCCGCCCGGATCGCGCAGCAGTTGTGGCAGCCGAAGCTGCTCGACGTGCTGCGCCGCGAGGCGACGAAGTTTCTGCTATCGGGCAACGCGCAGCCGCAGGAGGTCGCGCCGCTGATCCTGTTCGGCATGGCCACCCCGCTCCCCATCGTGCGGCAACAGTTGGCGGCATACATGAGAACGCTAGCCGACGAAGGGACGCGAGACGTGGCGTTTGGCGGCAGTCTCGGCACGTACATGCACGATCCGGGGATGCTGATCGTCGTCAAGCAGATGCCGCGCAAGGAGGACCCGGCCAAGGCCCAGGAGCGCGCCAATAAAGCCGATCCGCGCCGCAGCACGGCTCGACCGTATGCGCCCCCCGTGGCCGCGCCAGCCCCGCCGGACAAGCTCAAAGCAACCTACGAATGGATGCAAGCCAGCGAGGATTTTGTCGGCCTGCTGATGGAACGGTTTCACGCGGCGGCCACGAATAGCAACCGCAAGGTGGCGCAGCTCAATGCGTCGCGCGACATGCGCGCCGGCGCCGCATTGCTGGCCGCACCGCCGGCCGATCCGCTCATCGAGCAACTCCTGGCCCGCTGCGAGTTAGGTGACATGAGCACCTGCGCCGACGATGAGCCCGCCGACAAGCCCGAAGACGATTCGTTCGGCACCGCGGCAGCGGCCGCGAAAGCGGAAGAACCCCCAGGCGATCCCGATTTGCATCTGAACTTTCACACCGAGGCCGAGCCGGTCACCCGTTATCGCTTGAACTGGCCTGCCGATCTCAAGGGGAAACTGGGCTCAGTGAATCCAGGCACGCTGGTTATCAACTACGTGCGGTTCGAGGAATCGAACCGTCCAATCACGGTCGCCACGCACTATCAGCGGCAGCTCAAGGGGGCCAAGACGCGGCTGTTGGACGACGGCCGTTGGGTGGACTTCCTGGGAGCCGGGAGCGCGGCACGGCGCATGCGGTCGGTCGACGTGATGGTGACGTTGCGAGAAGCCGCGCCGGGCACACCGGCAGCGCCCCCGGCCGATCAAGAGTCGAAGGCCAAGAACGCCCCAGCCGACATCGTCGTGGAAATTCTCTCGATCGAGATTCCTAATCCCAACGCGGAGCCGCCGAAGAAGCCCAAGCCGGCCTCCGGCGATCCAGCGGGCGCGGAAGACCCGGCCAGCAGCGATAGGGAAGCCCCAACGGACGCGGAATAGCAAGGCAACGCCGGCCGCGAGTTTAGCGCCGCGCTTGCATCACTTCGGCGGCGTATCGATTCGGGTCGGCCTTGAAGGCGTCGCGCGTCTGCGGGCTGGCAAACAGAAACACCCGCCCTTGGTAGAACATGCCGAACTCGCGGCGGCCCGCGACCGCTTGTCCTTGCTGCATGGCCACCACGGGGTCATCGCCGCCGGCGACTGGGGCGTAGCGATCGGGATTCGCGAGAAAGCGATTGCACGCTTCGGCGGACGAGAACAGGTACACGCGCCCGCGATGGACGGCGCCGAAGTCACGGCTTCCTTTCGTCCACAGGTGCCGCTCGCAAAGATTGACCGGGCAATAGCCGTCGAGCCCTGGCGCGGGTGAACCGGCTGCCGCCGCTGGCGTCGGCGCTGGGGTTTGTACCGCACCGTGTGTAGCAACGGGCTGGAACGTGCCCTGCGGTTGCATTGCGGCAGACTGAGTTGGAGCAGGCGCACTGTCCCACGGTGCCACGACGCTGGCGCCGGGCTGAGTTGGAGCCGTTGGCGCCGCGTTGACGATTGGGGCCTGCGGTACGGCGCCCGCCGGACCTACGATACCCGGCTGCGCTGACGGATTCACTTTGCGCGCGATCTGCGTCATGCGCGCCAGATGGGTCTGCGCGTCCTGGGCTCCTTGCAGGCGATCGACGACCTGACCGCTGGGTGTGATGACGACATCGGTCGGCAGCGCTGTCACGCCGAGTTGCTGGACGAGCTCGTGGTTCGAATCGGCATTCAACTTCACCGGTACGTACATGCCGGCGAGGGCTTCATGGTAGCCGGGCTGCGCGTAGACGTCGTTTTCCATTCTTGTGCAGGCGGCGCACCACGGTGCCCAGAAATGCACCAGCACCAGTCGACGCGAAGCGTGCGCCATGCGCTTGGCGGATTCCAAATCAGTTTGCCAGGGGCCGGGTGCTTCGTCGGCGCGTGCCGACACGGATAGCGCAACGAGGGCCAGGCCAAGCAGGCCCGACATCACTCGCTGGCACGGGGTGCGAATCGTGGTCATCCTTTGACCCTCGACGAGAGCAGAATCTGGCCGGCCCCTACCAAGTACAGGGGGCAATTGGCCCAGTCTTTTATCGGAAGGTACCGGTTGCCAAACATAGGAAAACTCTGCGGGATGTAACGTCAGGGCACGCCGGCAGGCCCCGAAGCGAAGAAATGAATGTGCTAGCAATGCGTACGCGGCCGATTTAGAATACGGGCGCTGTGGGCGCGAGCGGGGGGGGATTTCTCCCGTACGACAGCTTGACACGAGGCGTGCGCAGGTTAAGATTCGCGTAGTTACCAACTTCCGCCCGGGCGCAATTTTGACCGATTTGCTTGGTGCGGTGCTTGCATAGGCCCCTGGGTAAACCATCGGGCCGACCAACTCTCGATTGGTAGCTCCGGCGGGCCGCAAGTGAGTCGCGGTTCCAGAGCAGGGAACGCCGGGCATTCCAGCGGCTGACGAGTTGTCGGCAACCTCCTGCCAAGCGGGTGATTTTTCTCCGCCGGCCGGGAGGCAGGTTTCTGTGGGCCCGCTCCGGGCAGCGTCAAACTGCCAGGGGCAGAATCGCTTCTAGGCCGGAACCCGTTTCCGGCGTGCCGAATTCGGATCCCGGCGCCCGTGCGACTTGTTCGTCGCGTGGCAGCCCGTGGTCCACGCCTTGCGTGCTCACCAGGTTCCGCAGGACCCAGAAGGTCAAGGGATCGTGGCCCAAGGCGAAGTGCGTGTGGGTTGAGGTGCTCTTGCTGCTTGGCTTGAGGCAACCCGGCGCCAATCGACGATTTTCGTGGTGATGCGAAACTCGCGGTCAGGCGGTCCATCGTGTGCGACCGCCTGCTCTGAGTAATGAACGAACACGCCCGTGCACTTCGCATGGGACACTGCCTGCGCAAAGGCTTGGCACTCGTATGCGCCCCGACTTCGCGATGGGCAATCTCTCCAGGTAACGGTATGGGAAAGAAG
Source organism: Pirellulales bacterium (assembly GCA_019745975.1). Taxonomy (GTDB): domain Bacteria; phylum Planctomycetota; class Planctomycetia; order Pirellulales; family JAEUIK01; genus JAIESQ01. The sequence continues at coordinate 16,412 of JAIESQ010000014.1, read as the reverse complement.
AGAATGCGCTCCCGCCCTTATGGACGTCCAGGTGGGGGACAAGGTGGCGGACACGGTGGGCACGGCGGTCGCGGACCAGCTCGCGGACGCGGTCGGCCTCGACCGAATTGGGAAAAGCAGGGGGATATCGGCGCCCCGGTGAGCGACACCGAGCCCGTGAGCGAGAACGGCGAGCCGGCGCCCCTCGAGGCAGCCAGCGGCGTGCTCGAGCTGCACCCCAACGGCTACGGCTTTCTCCGCGATCCCAAGAACAACTACTCGCGCGAACGCACCGATCCGTTTGTCCCCGGCGCGATGATCGACAAGTATCGCCTGCGCGAGGGGCTGTTTATCAACGGCATGGTGCAGCACCACCGTAAGCAGCAGGGCCCACGGCTGCGCGAGATTCTCGACATCGATGGCTGCGCGCCGGAGAACTACCCCAACGTCAAGTCGTTCGACTCGCTCACCCCGATCAACCCCGAGAGCTGGCTGAAGCTTGAGACCGGTCAGAACCCGCTAAGCACGCGGGTGATGGACCTGCTCACGCCGCTGGGCAAGGGGCAACGCGCCCTGATCGTCGCCCCCCCCCGCACCGGCAAGACAATCTTGCTGCAGCAGATCAGCCAGGCGATCGCGCAGAACTACCCCAACATCAAGTTGATCGTCCTGTTGATTGATGAGCGCCCTGAGGAAGTGACTGACTTCCGCCGGGCCACCAGCGGCGAAGTTGTCGCCAGTAGCCTCGACCGTGATGTCGAGAGCCACGTGCGGCTCAGCCAGTTGATCATCGAACGCTGCAAACGGCTGGTTGAGTTGGGCAAGGACGTCTTCCTGCTCATGGATTCGATCACCCGCATGGCCCGCGCCTTTAACAAATGGGTGGGAAACACCGGCCGCACGATGACCGGTGGCGTCGACGTCAAGGCGCTCGACATCCCCAAGAAGCTCTTCGCCACGGCCCGCGTCTTCGAAGAAGGGGGCTCGATCACGATCGTGGCCACCGCCCTGATCGATACCGGCAGCCGCATGGACGAGCTGATCTTCCAGGAGTTCAAGGGGACGGGCAACATGGAGCTGGTGCTCGACCGCAAGCTGGCCGACCGCCGCGTCTGGCCGGCGATCGATATCAGCCAGTCGGGCACGCGTCGCGAAGAGAAGCTGCTCGACGCGGAGACGCTACACGCCGTGACCATGCTGCGGCGTACGCTCAGCTCGATGCACCACGTCGACGCGATGGAGCAGTTGACGTCGAAGCTCGCCAAGTTCAAGTCGAACCGCGAGTTCGTCAAACTCATTAGCGGCGCCGGCGCTCAGGACTAAGAGCCTATCCGGAAACCACTCGCCCGGGCGAAGCTCCGCATGTTCGCTCCACCCACGCGCGCTGGTTCGGGCGGGACGAGCATGGGCGTCGTGGCGACGTGTGCTTCGTGGCGCGAGATTCTTGTCCTCGCGGTCTGGTTGCTGGTTTTTATGCCGAAAGTCGCGCTCTGGGCCGACTTGTGCGGTGCTGCGGATGAAGATGCCGCCAGCGACGACGCCGGGCCGTTGCCGCAGCTCGCTCGGGGCTTGATCAGCGAGTACGCGACTGACGCCGACGCCACAGGCGACGGCCACCCCGCGCGAGTTGTTCGCCGCGTCGATCCGGCAATTGCCTTCGATTGGCAGCGCGCCACGCCCGATGTGCGTTGGCCGGCTGGCCCGTTTCGCGTCCACTGGCGGGGGCTGCTGGGGACGCAGGCCGCTGGCCGATACCGCCTGCACGCTTTTGCGGGCGGAAGTGTCGTCATTCGCCTGGCGGGCAAGACCGTGCTGGAAGGAAGCCGCGCGGAGCCGGGCTGGCTAGCGAGCGAATCGCTCGAACTAGAGTACGGATATCAGCCGCTTGAGATCGATTACCAATCCGCGTCTGGCCTGGCGCGGATTGCGCTCTTCTGGACCGGCCCCGGCTTTGGGCTAGAACCAGTCGGGGAGCAGTATTTGTTTCATGACCCGGCGACTTCGCCCGACACGCGATTCGAACATGGCCGCGAGCTAGTGCAAGCACTCCGCTGCGGCGCGTGCCATGTGCCGCCAGAAGCGGCCGACTTGTTGCCGGCGCCCGCGCTCGATCGCGTGGCCGGCAACTTCGCGCCGGGCTGGATCGCGCATTGGCTCGCGAGCCCGCGCGGCGCCGCGCCTGCGGCGCGTATGCCAGACCTGGGATTGAGCGACGCGAGCGCGCGGGCGATCGCGGCCTGGCTGGAAGAACACTCGAAGCCGGTTGCCGTGGCCAGTCGTTCGACCGCGACCACTGAGACGGACGTGGCCGAGTCGGCGGACGAAGCGGAGTCTCGGTCGAAGAAGAAATCCAAATCGAAGCCAGCCGAGCCAGAGCCGCCGCCGACCACCCTGGTCGAACGTGGGCTGACGCTCGTACACACACTGGGCTGCCTGGCCTGCCACCAGGTAGGCGAGCTTGGCACGCGCGGGGCCTACGATGGCGGCGACTTAACGCGCATTGCCGATAAGCGGCCAGCCGATTTTTTCGTGCGCTGGCTGGCTGATCCGGCGGCGATCAACGCCGCGCATCGCATGCCGGTGTTTCGGATGAATGCCGCGGAGCGCGACGATGTGTCGGCTTATCTGGCGACCTTGCGCGGTTCGGACAAAGCTGCGAAAGACAATGCGGCCGCCGCCGCGGCCATCAATGACAGTCCGGCGGCGCGGCGCATCATCGAGCAATCTCGTTGCGCGGCCTGCCATCAACTGCCCGAGGGGATCGCGAAGCCGGCGGTGATCGAGCATCCGTTAACGGGCGCGAGCGATTGGAGCGCGAGTTGCCTGGGCGAACCGCGGCCGAGCGCCGGTCAGCCGGGCTATCGACTATCGGCGGACGACGCAGCCGCCGTTCGCACGTATTTGGCGGCCGTCGTGCCCGGCGCGCAACAAAGCGCACACGATCGCGGAACAAGTCTGCTGGCCCAGCACAACTGCTTGAGCTGCCACGCCCGCGGAGGTGCACTGGGCCTGGCCGCGCAAGCGCCGGCGATCGCAGCAGCGCTCCCGGCGTTGGGCACGTCGCTGGGTGGATTGACACCGCCCCCGCTCGATTCGGTGGGGGACAAGCTCCATGAGAAGGCCCTGTCGGCGGCGATCAAGTTGAGCCACGATCCGCTGCGTCCCTGGCTATCGGTGCGGATGCCGCGATTCGATTTCAACGACGCCGACGTGGCGCAGTTGGTCGAACACTTCGTTGCGACGGATCGCATCCCAGAGGGGGCGCCGGCTGCCGAGGAAGGTTTCTCGAGCCGCGCGCTGACCGAGCTGGCCGGCGAATCGCTCGTCGCGCCCGGCGCGCGACTGGTCACCAGTGACGGTTTCGGCTGCGTAAGCTGCCATCAGATCGGCAATGTCGAACCACTGCGTAGCGAGCCGGGCACGCGCGGGGTGAACCTCTCCCTGGTCGGCGAGCGCGTACGATCGACCTGGTTCGAACGCTGGGTGCGCAATCCAGCCCGAATCGTACCCCGAATCGAGATGCCGGCCGTGCAGCAGCCGGTGCGCGGGGTGAGCGAGGACCGACTCGACGTGCAATTGGCGGCGGTCTGGACGGTCTTGAATCGCCCCGGCTTTAATCCACCCGAGCCGAACCCGGTGCGCGTGCTGCGGCAGCGGAACATCGAGCGCCAGCCCGGCGAACCACATGCATCGCCCGTGGTCGTGCAGGACGTGTTCAAGTTCGGCGATCGTAAGTTCGTCGATCCGCTGGTGATCGGGTTGGCTAACCGCCACAACATTTTGTTCGATCTGGAGACGAACCGCCTTGCTGCCTGGTGGATTGGCGACACGGCCCGGCAGCGCACCAAGGGGAAAAGCTGGCACTGGGAGCCTGGCGGCACGCTTGTGGCGCCTTTGCCTGACAATGAGAACGATGACGATGCCTTGGCGACGAGCGATATCTTGCTGGTGCGCGGCGAGGAGATCGTGGCCCCGCAGCGCGTCGGGCAATCGCTGGTGCGGCTCGAGTCTTATTTCGACGAGGCGCCCGGTTTCCGGTTTCGTGAGCGCTTGAAGTTCCTGCTTGACGACAGCGTGCGGTGCGAACTCGAAGTAATGCAAAGCCTGATGCCGGAATCTCCCGCGGTCGAAGGAGATTCGAGCGGCTTTTCTCGTCGCGTCGAAGTCACCGGCGTACCACCTGGTTGGCAGGTGGTGCTGCGCCTTTGGGCAGGTCCCGGCGAAGTTTGGCCCGCACCCAACGAGGGACAAGCACTGCGTATCGGCCGCGCGTTGGGAAGCGCCCGCGCTGTCGTCGAAGATCGGCAAATCGAATCGCTGGCCCAGGCCAGCGTCGAACATGTGCTGCGGAGCACGCCAGATTTACAGGGTGCGGCAAGTTTTGAAGTTGCGTACCAGAGCTTCGCCCCGGTCGATCAATACCTTGCACCACAGTCAGTTGAAGTGCCGCCCATCGCAACAAAGCTTGGCGTAGTGCCGGGCTTCGAGGCAATTCAACTCCCGCTGCCAACAGAGATCATGCCGACGAGCTTGGCCTGGCGCAATGGCAGCGAGCTTGTCTTCACGTCGCTCAAGGGACAAGTCTATGTCGCCCGAGATGAAGACAACGATCATCTCGAAGACCGGCTTGAGCTGTTCGCCGATGGGCTGGCGGCGCCGTATGGAATTGCGGATTCGTTTGGGCATGCGAAGCAACACGCCGTCGACGTCATCCATAAGCCGGGCCTGGTGCGCTTGTCGGACCTCAACAATGATCAGGTCGCTGATACGTTCGAAGTGCTCGCCTCCGGCTGGGGGCGCACCGACGACTATCACGATTGGGCGGTCGGCTTGCCAGGCGACGGCCAAGGGGGCTATTTCGCTGCGCTCCCTTGCCAGCAAGACGACCGCTCACCGGCCGAAGCGTTCTTGCGCGGCCGCATTGTGCGGTTGTTGCCGCCGCCGCGCGGGGCCGCGCCGCGTCAGCCTTGGACGATCGAGCCCTACGCTGCAGGGCTGCGCTTCCCGATGGGGCTGGCCGTCGATCGCCACGGCGAATTATTCGCCAGCGACAACCAGGGGAACTACAACCCGTTCAACGAGTTGAACCACGTCGAACCGGCGATGCGTTACGGCTTCATCAACAAGCTCGAAGCGAGAGAGCTCGCTGCCGCAGGCGTGAAGCCGCCCGAGTTCCGCGCGGCGGCCATCGAAATCCCGCACCCCTGGACACGCAGCGTCAACGGGATCGCGTTTTTGGACACCCCCCCTGCCCTGCGTCGCCAGACGGGCCGCGATGTGTTTGGCCCCTTCGAGGGACATCTGATCGGTTGCGAATACGATACGCGGCGCTTGATTCGCATGTCGCTCGAACGCGTCGAGGGCGTCTATCAGGGGGCGGCCTATCCGTTCAGCGTGCCGCCGGCAACCGCCGACGCGCCGACGTTCGAAGGGCCGGTTGCTTGTGCCGTTTCGCCTGCGGGAGGCTTGTACGTCGGCAACCTGCGCGACAGCGGCTGGGGCGCCGGGGCGAACACCGGTTCGATCGTGCGGCTGCGGCCGACCGGCCAGTGGCCGCTGGGGATCGCCAAGGTCACGATCGCGCCGCGTGGCTTCACGATTCACTTCACCGGGCCAGTCGACGCCGATCGCGGCGCCAGCGCTGAGAACTATGCAATCGAATCGTATCGGCGGATTTCGACCCCTGAGTACGGCGGGCCCGACGTCGACCGCCGTCGCGAGACGATTCGCGCGGTTGAGTTTTCGACCGAACGCTTGGAAGCGCGGCTCGAATTGGGCAAGCTGCGCACCGATTGCGTTTACGAGATTCGGTTGCGCGGGCTTGGTCCCGGCGGAGCGGCGCTTGTGCCCGACGAGGCCCACTACACGGTGCGCCGCGTGCCGAGCGAGTGAGCGCCGTCTCGCGACTCGGCGTTGGCAGTGCCCCCGGTCGTGAGAACATCTGTAGGCGGCGCGACTTCGTTCGTGGCATGGGCTTCCAGCCCATGAAATACACGGCCAAGATGGCCGTGCCACAATCGTATTCGCCGAGCCGCAGCCCGCTTGACTCGCCGCGGCGATTCGCCGAAGCTCTGCGTTGCGGCGCGACCACCACGATTTCGCGACCGGGTTCACCTGGCCCCGGCTTCTTTTCACTCGGCAGCCCGGCATGTACGACTTCGCCATCGTCGGCTCGGGCGTCTCGGGCGGGCGTATCGCCTTTGAGCTCACGGCCGCCGGCGCCAAGTGCTTGCTGGTGGAAGCAGGGCGCGCCTTCGATCGCCACAGTTATCCGCCCGGCGAGCTGGGTTACTCGACGCAGATGTTCTGGAACGGCGGGCTGGAGATCAGCCGCGACGCCCGGCTCGGCTTCTTGCGCGGCAAGTGCCTGGGGGGGACGTCGGTCGTCAACCAGGCTGATCTCAATCGCTTCGACGCCCGGGCCTGGGACGATTGGCGTGGCCGCTCGGGCATTGGCTTTTTTCAGTGCGCGGTGATGGACCCGATCTACGATGACCTGCGCCGGCAGGTCGTGGCCGACGAAATCCCGCCGCAGTTCTACAATCGCAACGCGCGGCTGTTTGTCGAGGCGTTCGAGCGGCGCGGCTATCACTGGGCGCCGATCCTGCGATCGCAAGACAACTGCCACTTGGATAAAGGGAGCGACTGCATCGTTTGCTTGGGGGGCTGCCCTCGCGACGCCAAGCAGAGCACGTTGGTGACGCTGCTGCCGAAGGCCCGGGCCGCGGGGCTCGAGATCGAAACCGAGTTCGAGATCGATCACTTGGACGACGCCGGCGATCACGTCCGACTGGCCGGCCGGCAGCGCGGGCACGAGCGGCAGTTGCAAGCGCGACGCGTGGTGCTGGCCGCCGGAGCGCTGGGCAACACGGCGATCTTGTTTCGCTCACGCGAAATCGCCGCCACGTTGCCGGCCTTGGGTAGTTCGTTCTGCTGCCATCCGCAGTTCATGACCTACGGCGTGCATCGCGAGCCGGTGAACGCTCACAAAGGAGCGCTGCAATCGGTCGAATCGCACGACGAACGGTTCCGCGAGGCGGGCATCAAGCTCGAGAATGTCTTTGCCCCGCCGATCGCCACCGCGATGCTGTTGCCCAGTCGCGGCGCGGCCCACTACCAGCAGATGCGCAAGTACCGGCATATCGCCTGTGTCGAAGTGGCGATCCGCGACGAACCGGTCGGCCGCATCGCGCTCGACCGCCGCGGCAAGCTGGTAGTCGACAAGCCACTCACGGCGCTCGACCATCAGAAGGTGCGCCATGGCCTCGACATTGCGTTTGACCTGCACACCGCGGCCGGCGCGATCGACACGATCCGCTGCGAACAGGTCTTCGGCCTGCACCTGATGGGGGGCTGCCCGATCGGCACCGACCCGCGCACGTCGGTCGTGGGGCCCGACTTTCACGTGCATGGGCGGCCGAACTTGCTGGTCGCCGATTCGAGCGTCTTCCCCACGGCCCCGGGCATTAATCCTTCGTTTACGATCATGGCGCTGAGCCTGCGGGCGAGCCGCCAATGGCTGACGCACTAGAGGAGCTGGAAAACCGGGACTGGCTCCGAGCAGAAACGCCGCAGCCGTGGGACTAAAGTCCGCGTCGAGGTGCCTGTCCCGCTTTTCCAGCGACCACGAGATTAAGCAGAGAACAGCGTGTCACATCCTTCGCGATACTTGAACGCCCGACAGCAGCGCGGCCTCGACCGACTGGGGGATGCCTTGTTGCCTGGCGACGAAGCGTTTCCCTCGTTCTCGCGGTTGGGTTGCGGCGAGCACGTCGACAAGCTGCTGGCCGAAATGCCCCAGCGCGACCGCGGCGACGTGCTGACCTTGTTGACCGTCTGCGGCGCGCTGCCGACGGCGCTGGTGCGATTGCTCGTGGCCTTGATTGAGTCGAGCGACCGCGTGCCGACGCCGCTGGGCGCGACGCTGCGGTTCGCCAAGATGGGAGTGCGCGGGCTGGTGCTGACGCTTTACTACTCCGGCCTGAAGGGATCACACTACGCGGGCCGCACTCCGCTGGAGATTCTGGGGTATGAGGTCGGTGTCTATACGGCGGATGTGGAGGTGAGACACGAACACGCCCGCAACACCGCGCTGTGAGTGTTTATAGGAACGCCTTCCCCAGTCCTCGGTACGTCGGCGTGGGGGTGACGCTGCCCGAGGGGTCGACCAATAGATACTCGTTGAAGTGCTCGGCTAGTTCCCCCGCTTTGGCGTGGCGGAACAACACCGGATCGCCAGGCACGAGCGATACGCCTGGCGGCACAGCGAGCGGCGTCTGCACTTCGCCGCACCCTTCGGTTGAGACAAGCTTCAGCCCGGCCGGCAGCCAGGGGCGCGGCACTTTGTCCCAGCCCGGCTCGCCGGACGCGATGTATCCACCCCCCTGGCAGGTCACATAGCCCACATCGGAACTGCGCGTCATTTGCAAGGCGAAGAAACAGGCGGGCTCGGGCGCTACGTTCGAGTAGTAATCGAACAAGTGCGAGCAGAGGAAGCCGGAACCGACGGTCACCTCGGTGAGCCACGGTTCGGCCGCCGTGTAATCGGCCGAACCGGTGCCTCCGCCGTTGAAAAGTTCGAGCGTGATCCCTTCGCGCACCAGTGACGCGGCAAGTTGCTCGCGCAGCCGGGCGACTGCCTGCACCGAGCGGCGGCGAATCACGCCAGCGATCGGGTTGGTCAGCCGCTTGAACGGATTGCGATCACCCAGCCCGGCGACTTGCGCCTCGTAGCCCATCAGGCCGACGATGCGAAGGTTCGGCAAGTCGCGCGCCACGCGGCACAGCTCGACGACATCGTCGACCGATCGTAGCGGGCTGCGCCGCACGCCCAGGTGCAGGCGCCCGCCGGCGGGGCGCCACGACATATCGACATCGAGCACGACTTCAAACGGGCGCGTCGAAGCTTGAACCGAAGTGTGTGCCACTGCTGGCTCGTCCAGCATTGCCGGGCGCCCAGATGCACTGCTAGGCAAGCTAGCAGTGGCACCCAAGTTGTGATCTCGTTGCGCAAGTGCCGCCGACAATCGTTCCAATTGCACGCGGATATCGGCGATCAGGCGGATTCTCTTGCCGGCCGCGTGCAACTGGGACAGCGCCGCCAGATCGCTCGGCTGCACGGTCGGATAGGCGACGAGCAAATCGTCGAAGCACTGGCTGGCCAGAAACGCCGCCTCCTCGGCCGCATAGCACATCAGCCCTTGATAGGGCGCTCCGAAATCGAGCACGCGGCGAATGAGCGCCGGCACTCGGATCGACTTGGTGGCCACGCGCAGCGTGTGGCGATGGCCGGCCTGGCGCAGCACGTCGGCAAAACGGGCGACGTTGCGATCGAAGGCGGCTAGATCGACGACGACGGCCGGCAACCGCACTCCGCGCAGCACATCGCGCCATTGGTCGTACGTTCGGGCGCTGGCGTGGGCGCGATGCATACTGCCGGTGAGTATACCGCGCCACATCGGCTGCCACTGCAAGAAGCATCGCAGTACACACTCGATCCAAGCACTGCTGGACAAGCCAGCAGTGGCACCCAATGCCACAGAGCAGACGGCGCGGGCAGAGCCCGTGGCACACGATCAACAAAGGAGCCTCGCCCTACGTCAATTGCCAGAGGGCCATCTTGAACGTATCGCCGAGCCGCTTGTTGACGCCGAGCACGGCGGCCGGCTCGAAGCCGCAATGTACCATGCAGTGTTCGCAGCGCGGATCGTTGCCACGGCCGAGCTTGTCCCAATCGGTCAGTTGCACGAGATCTTTGTGCGTCTTGTAGTGCTTGTCGGTGATCAGGTAGCAAGGGCCCTTCCAACCGCGGATGTTGCGCGTGGGGTTGGCCCAAGCGGCGCACTTCAAATCGCGCTCGCCGCGCAAGAACTCGAGATACACAGGCGACGTGTTGAGTTTGAAGCCGCGCAACAGATCGCGCGCCTGCTTGAATTTGGCATGCACATCCTCGCGCGTCATGAAGATCTGGGCGGCGCCATCGGGATTCGTCTCCTGCACGGCGCTGTAACCATAGGCCGGCGAGAGCATGAAGCCGTCGACGCCCAGTTCGGTCAGATAGCCCAACAGCACGGCGATCTCGTGCATGTCGGTTTCCTTGTAGATCGTGGTGTTCGTGCAGACGATGAAGCCGGCCGCCTTGGCGGCTTTGATTCCTTCGACCGCCTCGGTGAATACCCCCTTGCGCTCGACGGCCAGGTCGTGCGAGTCTTCCATGCCGTCGAGATGCACGTTGAAGAAAAAGCGGTTCGTGGCTTTGAAGCCCGCGAGCTTTTTGCGGATGAACATGCCGTTCGTGCAGAGGTAGACGAACTTCTTGCGCTCGATGATCTTGGCTACGAGCTCTTCGATCTGCGGGTAGATCATCGGCTCGCCGCCGCAGATGCTCACGACCGGCGCGCCGCACTCATCGACGGAGGCCAGGCACTCGTCGACCGTGAGCTTGTCTTTGATCGTACTCACGTACTCGCGAATCCGCCCGCAGCCGGTGCAGGTGAGATTGCAAGCGTGCAACGGCTCGAGCATCAGTACGAGCGGGTAGCGCCGCTCGCCCGCGAGCTTCTTCTTGAGCATGTACGCCGTCATGGTGCTGGTGAGCGAGAGCGGGAATCGCATGACCGGCACAGCCTCCCTGCTGTGGTGCGACCAGATGGCAACTCTCGGTTTCTGGAAACCCCTCACCCTGCCGTTGCAGACAAGGGCAGAGGGTTGCCGAGAAGCGTTGCCTGGTGGTCGAGCCTGGATCGGTTGGTGGGTCGAAGTTAACGCGGGCAAAATCGCCGGGCGGTAGTTGGCCGACGGCGCTGGTGGTTCGGGCTTAGGCGCTGGCGGCGGTCACGGGTGCGACGGGCGCTACCACCCGCAAACGCTCGGGGGTGTCATCGTGTCGGGCCGACGCGGCTGTGGCCCAACGCGACAGGGCCATGAGCGGGAAATAAATGCGGTACAGGTGATAGCGCAGATAGAACACGCGCGGGAAACCGGTGCCGGTGAATTCTGGCTCGTCCCAACTGCCGTCGGGCAACTGCTGACTGAGCAAGTAGCGCACCCCTCGGGTCACGGCCGGGTGATCGGCGTATCCGGAGGCGATCAGGCCCAACAGCGCCCAGGCGGTTTGCGAGGCGGTGGGGTTCCCCTGGCCGCGCAAGCTGGGGTTGTCGTAGCTGTCGGGCGATTCGCCCCAGCCGCCGCATGGCTGCTGGTAACTCAAGAGCCAGTTGGCGCCGGAGACAATCATCGGATCGTGGCGATCGACGCCGGCTTGGGTCAGGCCGGACAGGGCCAGCCAGGTGCCGTAGACGTAATTCACTCCCCAGCGGCCGAACCAACTGCCGTCGGCCTCCTGAGTGGCGCGCAAGTAGTCGACCGCGCGATCAACCGCCTTGTCCCCCACGCGCTTGCCCAATCGACAGAGCGATTCGAGCACGCGGCCGGTGAGGTCGGGCGAACTGGGGTCGATCATCGCGTTGTGATCGGCGAAGGGGACGTAGCAGAGAAACTCGTGATCGTTGTCGTGATCGAAGGCGCCCCAGCCGCCGTCGCGATTCTGCATGGCCAGAATCCAGCGCTGTGCGCGGTCAATGGCGGCGGCGATTTCGTCCCAGCGACCGACTCGTTGATGCGCCTCCTTGCGATCGCTGGCCACGTGTTCGCCGACAAGCTGCAAGCCAGGGGGTAACCCTGGCGCGTCGGGCGCATCGCCCTGGAATTGCTGTCGCAGCACGCTCACGACCATGGCCGTGTCGTCGAGGTCGGGATAGAAACTATTCTCGTGTTCGAAGCACCAGCCACCGGGTTCGGCTGCGACCGTTTTCGACCAGTCGCCGGGCTGGCGGATCTGGCGATCGAGCAGCCAGCGCGTGCCGCGTTGGATCGCCGCGTGTTCGGGGCCCAGGCCGCTGTCGGCCAGCGCGCGGAGCGTGATCGCGGTATCCCACACCGGCGACTTGCAAGGTTGCAGCCAGGCAGTTTCTTCGGCGGCGTTTTCGCACAGCAGACCGTCGAGGCGCGCGCGGCAGTATTTCAGTTCCGGTCCGTCGTCGGGATAGCCTAGCGCCTTGAGTGCGATTGTGCTCCAGACCATCGGCGGAAAGATGGCTCCCAGACCATCGCTGGCCGCAAACCGCTCCAAGGTCCAATCGCAGGCCGCGGCGATCGCGCGCTTGCGCAAGGGCGTCCAATCGCGCCGCTCGAACCACTTGAAGGCCCTGTCGACCAGCCGGAAAAAGCGATCCCAGCTCACGAGGCCCGTGCTGCCGGCCAAGCCCGGGCAGCGTGGCAGCGGCCAGGTGTCGGGGGGATCGATGAACAGCTCGCGGATGCCCAGCTCGGGCGCGAACGTGCGCACTGGCTTCAGGGCCGAGACGATCGACAACGGCACGATGATCGTTCGCGACCAGGCGCTGACGCGATACAAGTTGATCGGGCTCCAACTGGGCAGCAGCATCAGCTCGGCCGGAACCGACGGGCACTGCTCGTAAGAGATCTGGCCCAACATCGCCAGATAGAAGCGAGTGAAGCTGTTGACCGCGTCGGCGCCGCCGTGGCGCAGAATGGCCGCTCGGGCGCGCTGCATATATTCGGCGCACGGGTCGTGGCCCGTGAGCTTCAACGCGAAGTAGTTTTTGACGGTGCCCGAAATCTCGACCTTGCCACCGGGGTACATCGTCCAGCCGCCGTCGGGGCACTGCTTCTCGAGCAGGTGGCGCGCCATGCGGCGGGCCAGGTCCGATTCATGTTCGCCCAAGAAGGCCAAGAGCAGAATAAACTCGCTCTCGAGGATCGTGTCTCCCTCGAGCTCGCCGCACCAATAGCCGTCGGCGTGCTGCTCCTGCAATAGCCAGTGTCGCGTGCGCAGCACCGACTGTTTGACGGCCGTGCTCAGCCGCGGTTCGGTTGGCTCGCGATCGCGCGCGACCGGTGCGGCAGGATATTCGGGTTCAAGATTCGCGATCCGAACGTATTGCCTGGATTCCATTCCAACGGCTCTCAACGAAGTGCGGGCTGGGTCATCCGTGACCGAAATGCCCCGCGCAATCGGGATGGGTCGCGGGGAGCGGAAGCTTAGACGAGCCCACCTCGATCGACAAGAGCAGTGGCAAGCCAGGCTAGCTACCAACACAAGTGCTGGCAGTTCCCGCAATAGCCAGGAGCTGCCAGCGCGATGAGCTAAGCGTGGTTGTCCGAATCGGGGCCTAGCCCGTAGACTAGTACGCGAGACAACCCACGCCGGTTTGGATTCGCGCGGGATAGGGAGATGCTGTCATGAACCACTGGTCACGCGCCGCTGGCCGACGGAATTTGCTGCTGGTTGCGGTTGGGCTTGCTGCCTTGGCCACAGCGATCCCAACGCGGGCCGCTGAGAAGCTCACCCCGCGCTTCGATACGCAGCCGCGCGGTCTCGACCGCATTGCCGCTGGCACGCTTATCGGCGACACGGCGCCGCGCGATTGGAGCGCTTTGATCATCAAGAGTCAGCCCCGGGTGACTCAGGGTGACGTCAATCAGGTGATGCAGGTCGTGCGGCAGAATGCCGCTTTGTTGACTACGATCATTTTGGCGTCGGCCAAGCAGAACCCCGCGGGAGCGACCCATCCCTACGCGCTCGATCGCGTGGCGGTAGGCCTGGCCGTGACCGTGCAAGGCGGCCATCAGGTGCTCAACAGCGAAAGCCCGGGCAACCTCGGGCTCATTCAGCGGCAAGTGCTCAATGGCGCCGAACGCAACATGGATAGCGTGCAGCGCATCGCGCAGACCGACGGCATGGCGATCGTCGATTTTCGCGCCATCGTGCGGCGTGGCGTCGAACACGTCGACTCGATCTTGCGCTATGCCGTGATGGTAGATAATCGCAATGCCCAGTTCTTCACGCTGGCCTGGCAGGTCGAGCTCGACACCGCGGGCGACTATGCCCAGGCTTCGGCCGAGGTGCAGTGGCTGCCGCGTAACATGGTCGAAGAGAACCAGCTCTACGTTGACGCCAGCAAGTTCACACTCGGTATCCCGAACACGCGGGCGTTCGCCGTTGCCAAGCTGCCGACGGGCCGCCCCGTCGCCATTCCGCCGCAAGTTCGCACGCTGGCGGCGCTGCCGCGGTTCGACGTGCAGTCCCTGCACCAGCTCGAGGTGGGATTGTGGCAAGCGATTTATGCCCCGACGTCCGCGGCGGCCCCGGCCGAGGCGCGGGCGGTCGAGCTCCCCACCGCGCAGCGGGCGAACTAGCTCTCAGCCCGCTTCTTCGCGTATAGCTGGTCTCAGCGAGCCCCCCAGCGGTTGGGGCCTCTGGACGCAAACCTTGGCCGGCGCAGCGGCACTCTTCTCTGCTGAATTTGCTAGCGGCCGGCGCGCCCATGTCCGATACTGCTCGGGTCGCGGTGGCGGCCGGTCAAGCTGAGCGATCCCGCATCGGGCCGCTCGTGACACCTTCTGCTGGCATCGAGAGTACTATCACCAGCGGGCCGCAATTTGCTAGCGAATCATTTGCGACTTGGAATCCGATTGCCATGCGAACTAACAACGGGGTTTACCCAAGAATGGCACTGCCGGGGCGAACGTTACCGGCGACGGCCGGTTGGTTGGCGTTGATTGCGATCGGGCCATTTCTGAGTTCCAGCGCCGGTGCAGCGGAAGCAACGACTTCCGAGACATCGACACCTGCCGCCAGCGAGCCGGTCGACCTTCGCTTGCCCGATTATTACGGCCGTGAGCGCTCCCTGGCGGAGTTCGCCGACCGCAAACTCGTGGTGCTGGTGTTTCTGGGGACCGATTGCCCGCTGGTGAAGCTCTATGTTCCGCGGCTGATCGCCTTGGCCGCGGAGTTCGAGGCGCAAGGGGTCGCTTTCGTCGGCATCAACGCGAATCGGCAGGACGCGCTCACCAAGATCGCCCAAATCGCGCGGCAGCAGCAGATCGCGTTTCCGATTTTGAAGGATCGCGATCAGGCCCTGGCCGATCGGCTGGGGGCCACGCGCACGCCGGAGGTGTTCGTGCTCGACGCCGAGCGCCGCGTTCGCTATCAGGGGCGGATCGACGATCAATACAGCGTGGGCATGGCTCGCCGCGAAGCACGCACGCACGAACTGGCCGACGCCATCAAGGCGCTCTTGGCCGGGGATGCGGTCGGCGTGCCGCGCACCGAGGCGCCGGGCTGCCTGATCGGTCGTGCGCCGCGGGCCACGCCACACGGCGACGTGACGTTCTCCAACCAGATCGTGCGCATCTTCAACAGCCGCTGTGTCAGTTGCCATCGGCCGGGCGAAGTCGGACCGTTTGCCCTGACGAGCTACGAAGAGGCCGCCGGTTGGGCCGAGATGATCCGCGAAGTGGTTGATCAGGGTCGCATGCCCCCCTGGTTCGCCGATCCCGCTCACGGCCACTTTCAGAACGATCCGCGCTTGACCGGCGACGAACTGACGGCCCTCCGCACCTGGGTGTCCAACGGCGCTCCGCAGGGAAATCCGTCCGACCTGCCCACGCCGCCACAGTTCGCCCAGGGCTGGCAAATCCCGGAGCCCGACGTCGTGTTTTACATGCGCGGCGAGCCGTTCGTGGTGCGGGCCGAAGGGACGGAAGATTACCAGACCTTCGAGATCGATCCCGGCTTCACTGAAGACAAGTGGGTGCGCGCGGCCGAGGCGCGCCCCGGCAATCGCGCCGTCGTACACCATCACGTCGCCTACTACGTCGAACCGGGGGGCAACGCTCAGATTAGCCAGGTGAAGAATCAAATTGCTGGCTACGCGCCGGGGACGCCGCCGTTCTTGTTCGCGCCAGGCATGGCGCTGCGGATTCCGGCCGGCGCCAAGATCCGCTTCCAAATGCATTACACGCCAGTCGGCACCGAGCAGGCCGACCGCAGCTCGCTGGGTTTGGTGTTCGCGGACCCCAAGACAGTACGTCACGAAGTGCGCAATGAGATCGTCGGCAACATCGGATTGCGTATTCCGCCGGGCGAGGCCGACTATCGCCTGGCGGCCAAGAAGAGGTTCCGCCAGGACACGCTGCTCTTGAACCTCGCGCCGCACATGCACGTCCGCGGCAAGGCGTTCCGCTTCGAGCTGGAGCGGGCCGACGGCACGCGCGAGATTCTGCTCGACGTGCCGCGCTACGACTTCAACTGGCAGTTGCGCTACGACCTGGTCGAGCCGCGGATGATCCCCGCCGGCAGCCGGCTGTACTGCTACGCTCAGTGGGACAACTCGGCCGACAACCCGGCCAACCCCGACCCGACGAAGCTGGTCACCTTCGGCGAGCAGACCTGGGAAGAGATGATGTTCGGCGTCTATCAGACGATCGTGCCGCACGAACCGGGGACGTGACCGCGGATTGCACGGAAGAGAATTGCTTAACCACGGATGGCAGTCGAGTAGGAGAGGGGCAGCACGTTGCTGCCGCCTCTCCCCTCCTCAAACCGGACGTGCGGAGCTACCGCATCC